>JBARVV010000014.1:0-96749 GCA_049646445.1 Nodosilinea sp.
CGTGCAAACCCTGCAACTCACCCACCCCAAAAAAAGAACCCCCTGAATGAATCAGGGGGCATAACCTTGTGTCGCTGGGGGAGGGTACAACCTTACAGCGCGTGACACACTGCAATGCCCCTACAAGATCCCTGTTTTGAATCAGGGGTATAACCATCGCTATACTATCGGCGGCAATGCTTGATACCGACAACGCTACATTGCGGCCCCAAAGGCTCATCTACTCAGGCGTCCCGTCGAGAGATCCGAGAAACTGCTGAGTACATTTGCTCATTATCTTAAGTTATCGAACCAACACACAAGTAGTGGAGATTGTGTTAATAAAAAACTGTACTTGTTGTTACAATGGGAAGCGGAGGAGATGAGAGCCCTCTACCGGAAAACTATCCGACCTCTAGCGCTGCAAAAAGCGCTTGATTTTTGGTGGTTTCTTCCAGATTGAGAGAACAACAGATATTTAGTATCACCCGAGTCGGCTTCCCTAGGGAAGCCGATTTTTTTATTCTTTACGTTTTTGTCGCAACGCTTCCTTGGTGAAGAGCCTTTAGTGATTGGTGAAGGCTTTTTCGCTGACTATCCCTGTCTTGCCCGTCGTGGCGATCGCGCTATCTGATGACCCTATCTACAAAATTAGCGATCGCGCTCTGCCTTTTCATCCTTCGGCAGTTGGATGCAGGAGGGGTATTGAGCCCCGTGGGCAACCGTGAGGGTGATCACGCGATGGTCAATCTGGGGGCGATCGCCGTAACCAGCCCCGGTGCCGCTGTTGACCGCATAGGCAGGAAAGCAGGCCGCCGCCACGCTCAGCCGCAGTCGGTGGCCAGGGTGCAGCGTGCAGACCGTGGGGTGTAGAGACAGCGTGACTGCTTGAGGATTGAGCTGAGATGGGTCGGGGCGATCGACTCGGCAGTGGCCCTGGGTGAGATTGACCACGCGACCGTCGCTGTGCAGCTCAGACAGCACTACGCTGAGATCAAAGCTAGGAGCATCGGCCTGGCAGTATAGGGTGATGCTAGGTACACCAACCAGCGCCAACCCATCGGGCAAGACATCGGTCGTATAGGTGAGTACGTCGGTGCGGCTGTCGATAGCGGCTCGGTCAAAGGGGCCAGGCGGCAAACCGCAGTGACCCCCTAGAGATGGTACCGGTCGCCAGGGATCGTGCACAATCACGTCTTGGTGAGGCCCATTGTGGGACTGAGACAGGCGATCGACTTGGGCGAAATCAGGGGTAAGGATGCCGTTGTCCCAGCGCAGTCCGGCCAGGCCGGTGCTGGTGAGGTAGAAGGGTTGACCTGGGTTTGTGGGCCAGCGATCGCGCCCCTGCCACTGATTTGCCCCCATCACAAACAGCTGAATCGGCGGCTCGGGGGCCGTTGATTCGGGCTGGTCTTTGAGAAATCGGTCAAACCAGCGAATCTGCAGGCGATCGATCGGGCTATCGGCCTCAGGCCCGAAGTCGACAGCTCCCACCCGGCGGCCCCAGGGCAGGTGCCCCCACGGGCCAATCCACAGCGCCTGGGGAGCATTATTCTGCGTCACCATCTGCTGGTACAGGCGCAGGTCACCGCGCAGATAGGGGTCGTACCAGCCGCCGATGTGCAGCATCGGCAAATCCACCCCTGCCAAATCGGGCTGTAACTCCTGCCAGTAGTCGTCAGGCTGGGGGTGGTCGAGCCACTGGTGAAAAAACGAGTCTGGGGCGTAGGTCTCGAGCACCTGGGGTCGAGTGGGGTTAGCATCCCCTAGGGGTATAGCGGAGGCGGCATGGCGCAGGGCCTGGTAGGCCGCTTCATCTCGTTTGAGGCGAGCGGTTTCGGCGGCCAGCTGAATCGCCCAGCCCAGGCCAACTTGCAGCGGTAGAGCACCGTTTTCGTAGGCCCAATCGGCGTAGAGGTCATAGCCCACCATAGCCGGGGCGATCGCCCTGAGCGCAGGTGGTTTCCGCTCGGCTGCATACAGCTGAGTCATGCCCTGGTACGAAAAGCCGTACATGCCCACCGCCCCGCTGCTCTGGGGCAGAGCGGCGGCCCACTGCACCGTGGCGTAGCCGTCACTAGCTTCGTGGCGAAATAAATCGAATTCGCCGCTAGACGTACCCCGCCCCCGCACGTCTTGAATTACCACGATATAGCCGTGGCTGGCGTACCAGGTGGGGTGGGCGTAGACCACGGTAGAGGCGATCGCACGTCCGTAGGGCTGCCGCATTAGCAGCACCGGAAACGGCCCATCCCCCACTGGGTAGTACACATCGGCGTCGAGGTGAACGGAGTCAGGGCTTTGCGCTTCGGCTGCTCCCCCAAATCGAGCGGCTGGGGGAGGCAGCTCTAGCGTTAGCGTCTGCCTTGGTGAAACGAGGTAGGGGCCAAGAAAATCAGGCGTGGGCAAGGGTTATCGAGCGGGAGAATAAGGGGCTGGTGGGCAGTGTCCACCCTACGGGGCTAGGGATATTGGTTGGCGGGCATCGTGTCGCCCCAGTACGGCCAAGTCTTCGTCGTCGAGTTCGACCGGGGTGCCGCTGCGAATCAGCTCTGCAAAATCTTCGTTGGGCACCATAATGCACAGGGTATAGAGCCGGGATGGGCCGGTATTCTCGACCACGTGAACACCATTGGGGGGAACCAAAATGCTGTCACCGGCTTGGATGGCAACCGTTTTGCCGTCGCAGGTGGCGAGGCCTTCGCCCTTGAGCACGAAGAACATTTCGACGGCTACCTGGTGGCGGTTGGGGGGCGTTTTACCACCGATGTCAAAAATTTCGACGCAGTAGGTGAGCGACATATTGGCAATAGTGGGGTCAAATACCAGGGCCAAACGGTTGCTGTCGCCGGGGCTAATCCGGTAGGCCTGATAGTCTTTGGGCGATTTATAAACTGGCACCACGCAGCTCGTGGGCAACGAGCAAGCCGCCGTATCCATTACAGGAGCGTCCATAACCAAAGTATCCATAAACGGGTCGACCTAGCGGTTCGGGCTTGACTATTTCGGGCTTGAGTGTGCTTAGGCTTGATTATGCTTAACAGAGTCCCACGGAGATCACAGTAGCTCACTGTACCTTTCATAAAAAGTTGTCTGCCTGCCTGGGGTCACCGATAGGCACTCTGGGTTCAAAGTTCCCTGGGTTCATCGGGTTCATTGGGGAAGGGGTTCTGCCAGCACAGTTGCGTAGGAACTTCATGAAGCCACTTGATGACATGGTTTAGGGTTACGCTAAACCTGTGCGTGCCGCTGGTTAGCGGTAGCAGGGTTGGTTATAGAAACCCTGTGCTTATCGCCCCCCCCATCTGCCCCTCCATATCCTTACAGTTTTACGATTTAGATTTATCCTTTGATCCAAAGCGCAGCATGATCGACATCCTCATCATTGAGCACGATGCCGCTACGGAGCAGTTTCTGGTCAGTGCCCTGAAGCAGCAGGGCTACAGCGTGACCACTGCCCGCAGCGGAGCCGAGGGGCTAGCCCTGGCCGAAAAGCTGCAGCCCGGGGTGATTATCTGCGACTGGAATATTCCGGGCGATGTTGGTGGTTTGGCCATTTGTCAGGCACTCAAGCACCACCCGGTGCTCTCGATTACCTCGCTGCTGCTGCTGACGGCCCGCTACAGCACCGCCGACCGGGTCAAGGGGCTGGAAATGGGGGCCGACGATCTGCTCTCTAAGCCGGTTGATATCAATGAGCTGAATGCGCGGGTGCGGGCGGGGTTGCGCATTTACCAGCTGACTCAAGACCTGCGCCAGCAAAAGCAGCGCATGGAGGCCGAAATGGCCGAGGCCGAGGGCTACGTGCGATCGCTGCTGCCCAACGATCAAACGGGCCGGGTACCGATTCAGTCTCGGTTTTTGCCGTCTCAACAGCTAGGTGGCGACTGCTACGACTACTACTGGCTCGACCCCGACTACCTGGTCATGTACCTGCTCGATGTGTCGGGGCACGGGCTGGGGTCGGCGCTGCTGTCGACCTCGGTGCTGAATGTGTTGCGAGCGCAGTCGCTGCCCGACGTGAGCTTTTACCGCCCCGAGAAGGTGCTGCGAGCGCTCAACGAAACCTTTCAAATGAGCGACCAAAACCAAAAATATTTCACTATCTGGTACGGCGTGCTCAACTGCGCCAACCGTCAGCTGCTCTACGCTAGCGCGGGCCATCCCCCAGCGGTACTGGTGTCGATCGACGGCAACCAGCAGGTGACGACCACCCGCCTGCGCACCCCCGGCATGCCGGTGGGTATGCTGCCCGATGCCAAATATCAGTGGCAGCGCTGCCATCTTCCCCCTAACAGCAGCCTCTACCTATTTAGCGACGGCCTCTATGAGGTGCTGCAAAATAACCAGCAGTACATTGGGCTCGATGCCTTTGTCGATTTACTAGCCGTTGCCAAGCGCGAAAAAAGCGTCGATCACATTCTCGATACGGTAATTAAGCGCCAGGCGGGAGATGTCGCCAGCGACGATATGTCGCTGATGATGGTCAGCCTCGACTAAGTAGGTAGCCTGAACTAATCGGTGCTTGACCCACGAAATATCAAGGCTTACAGACGCTCAGAACTACGTTTAATTACGTCCACCTACTTAGTGCTTTGCCAAGGAATTAAGACACTTTGACCTTAGCGGATTCAAAGGCCTGGCGGTCTTCGTAGATCTCAAAGACGCGATCCATGCTGGTGAGTTCAAACAGCATTCGCACCTGATCGTTCATAGAACAAATGCAAAAGGTACGATTTAGCCCCCGGATCTTTTTGAGCAGCACGACTAGGGTGCCAAGGCCAGAACTATCGATAAACGTAACGTCTTTAAGGTCAACCAAAATGACTTCGGCTCCGTTTTGCAGCAGATCCTCTGCCAGATGGCGAAACTCTTCGGCTTTAGTGCTGTCTAAAATACCGATAGGCTCGATAACTTGAATGCTAGAACTCATAATAAAAGTCGCTATCCTAAACTAAAAATTTACTTGGCAGCTGCCCCTAGGATCTGCTGTCCCTAATATCTACGGCTCAGCAAGCGCTAGAGCCGGAGAATAAATGGCTCTGGGAGTGCGATCGCGCTCAATTTCCACCACTAGGTTAACGTGTTCGCCATCCTGCGTAAGGGGAGCAATAAACAGCTCCGGATGCAGAGCCCGCCAGAAATACTCCACAAATTCATCGATGGTGGTGTCACTCATGCCGTCTTTCCCCTGGGCTTTCATCTGGTGTTCAGCGTCTTTGCGCCACTGTTTGCTCAGGCGGTAGTCTGCCGGGCAGAGCACCATCAGGCGATCGAGACAGTCCCACAGGGGCAGGTAGGTAGCTAGCTGAGCATTCATATCGCGAGCAAACTGGCGGTCTGCCCCGGTGGTGATAGGGGCTGGAGCGTGGTCAAAACATCCAGGGTCAACCGGTCGCGCCCCCAAAAACCAGCCCTCAAACAGCAAAATATCGACATTTTGCACCCGCTCGGGTTCGGTGCGATCGCCTTCGCCGCCGTGCAGAGATTTATCAAAGCGGGGCAGGGCGACCGCTTCCCCCGCTGCTGCTGAACGAATGTGGGTGACCGCAGCCAGCCCCAGGTCAATATCGTGGGTGCCCGGCGGCCCCCGCCACCGCAGCCGAGGGTCGTTCTGAACCAGCTGCTGGCGATCGCGGTAGGTCTTGTAGAGGTCGTCAATGGAGAGGCCCACGGCCCGGTATCCCATTACCCCCAGCAGATGCCGCAAAATCAGGGTTAGGGTGGTTTTGCCGGTGCCCTGCCCACCCAGCACGCCCTGAATCAGCGGCGCATTGAGCTCGTCGCGGGCCTGCTTGAGGGTGAGTGCCAGGGGGAGCCACAGCTGCCAGTACAGGTTTAGGTAGCGATCGATCGGGCCGGGGGGCAGGGGCAACGCGTCGTGGTGCGGCCTGAGGGCGTGCAGCCAGGCCAGGCGTTCCTGTAGTTTGGCCACTCCGTTGGCGGGGGTAATGCCCCAGGCGACGGCCCGCCGAGGGTCGGCCAGCTCCCACACTAGCAGCTGCTGAAGCTGGGCGGCGGTGAGAGGGGTACCGGCCAGGTGAGTAGCCAGTAGAGGGGCGATTTCAAAGTTGCCGGGCGCAAAATTCATGGCTGTTTCTGCGAAATATTGACCAGGGCTGCCATAGCTTTCACTGGTTGCTGAGCTGAACCAAAATGCGGCCGGTCTGTATTGAATCGCTGCGATCGCCGCTGACCAGCGTAATTTGCTGTAGATGCTTGAGGGCGGGCTGCGCCGCTGCGCCCCACAGCCGCCACTGGGGCACAGCGGCGACTAAACTAGCCTGCACCTGTGACCAGTCAATGTGTACGTAGCCGGTACTGGGGCCGGGAAGCTGCGCCACCTGCTGCCACCAGGTCGGCTGCTGCCGGGGTTCGTCTGGGTGAACCACGGCATCGAGCGTAGCGACAGAGGTAGCCAGCACCTCGTATTGGTCTGCCTGGGCCTGCAGCCCGGCCACCTCCGCCACCACCTGTAATGGCTGTAAACTCCGGCTGGGGGGCAGGCCCAGGCGGGTCCAGGCGATCGCCGGAGTGCCCCTTAGATCTAGAGTCCCCACGCCCAATCCCCGCTGCCGGGCCAGATCGGTCAGAGCCGCTAGCGATTCGCTCAGCGCTGCGCTCTGGGGCGCGACCACCAGCCAGTCGGGGGGGGTGGCTCTAGCCGTAGCCAGCCCTACACCGTAGGCGCGATCGACCCCAGTTTGTAATAGCTCCGCTGCCCCCGATCCTAAGGCTCCGTCGATCAGCTGGGCTAATGGGGCCACCCCATCACCTGGAGAGGCCAGCGCCAGCAGCGGCTTTAGGCGCTGGCCCAGGGCCGCTAGGTCAGTCCCTAGGGCCGTTACCGCCAAAGAATCGGGCAGGTAGGGCGCGATCGCTTCCCAATCCGCCGCCGTAGCCCGCTGGGGATGCAGCCTGTGCCCTTGTGCCGCGAGTAGTGCAGTATGGCCCAACATCCCCTGGCGGGTGATCTGCCACGACATCAGCCCCCAGCCCACCTCATCGTCGGCGGACTCTAGCTGGCCCAGGGTGACGGTGTCGTCTCGATCGGGGTGTAGCCAGCGATTGATGGCAGGCAGGTTGAGGGCCAGCAGCCCGATGCGGGTCTGGGGCAGCTCTCGCAGAGCGGTTTTGTAGCGGCGATCGGCCTGCAGGTTGAGGTCGCCCGACTGGGCCGCGGTTAGAGCCTGGCGCAGCACGTCGGGGTGATTGGCCGCCAGCACGTAGCGGTTGGCCACCAGGGCTGTGGCCAGTTGGGCCGTGTCTACGCCCGGCAGCTGCTGTGCCCCTCGCCGGGCGTAGATCAGTCGGTTGCCCGAAAAGTCTTCAAAGGTGAGGGCATTGCCTGCGATCGCGCGGTTTTGCCAGTACAGCTCCAGGGCCGCCTGGGCAGCGGCGCTGTCGTTGCAGGCCAGCGCCACCAGGTAGCCGGGGGTAGTACCGTTAGCGGAGTCAAGGTCGAGGTCGGGAGTGACCAGGGCGGCGGTCACCTCTTCTCCTAGCCAGGGCTGAATGTCGCGGCTGTAGCTGAGGCCGGTATTGGCCAGCAGCGCCTGCTCAATCAGTTCCTGGTCGTGGCGAGTGTCTTGGCGCAGGCGGGGGGCCGCCAAATAGTCCCACAGATCGGCGAGGCGATCGGGGCGCACCAGCACCGAGGCCACTACCGTAGACTGTTTGGGCACAAACTGGAGCGCCAGCGGCTGCCCCTGACCGCCGCGCTCAATCAGGTACAGCGGGGTATTGAGGGTGAGACGGCCAAGCAGGCCCAAACCCAGCACCAGCACCAGCCCAGCGGCAATGGCAAGGGGACGAACAAACGAGCGAAACTTCATTGACCTCACGCTTAAAACCCCAAAACACCCACAGCGCCATGGCTGCGCTGACTAATTCTTCCTAGTGTATGGCCCTTCGAGACCCGTAGCGCTTCGGATGCCAATTGGCTGTTTAGAAATTAAACATTGTAAATTTTCGGTTTTTTAGGGTTGAAGGGGAGTTTTGGTCGATTTTAGCCGCCGCTGCCGCGCCTGATGGGACAATGCCGTGGCCCCATCTGCGGTTAGTCTCGCCATCGCCTTTATTCCCAATCCACCGGCTGGATGCGATCGATGTACTTTAGGTTGGCAAGCTCGATCAAAATCGTTTCGGAGTTCGCCTGGTTGGTATTGCCGATCGCGAGCACCTCGCCTTCGCCACAGCCAATGCTGCCTCGACGTTGGGGAAATAGCTGTGCGGAGGGGTCGATCGCACCTATCGCCTGGGCGTAGGCGTCGCCAGTCGGAATGCAGAACTCGTAGTCGAGCGATCGCTTGCCGCCGGGCGGGCCGTAGAAGCCATTTTCATCGAGGGTGCTGAGGTCGAAGGCAATTTTCTCGCTAGCGCTGCTGCCTGAAAAGGCCACGGGCTGGCAGGCGACGGCAAGCGCCAGGACGACTGACCCCAGGGATCGCGCGATCGCGGCACGAAGGCCAGCGCTATACCGCTGGCCGGTGCGCTCCAGACACAGGTCACGGCTACGGGCAAAAACTAGAGCGCTAAACTGGCGTATAGCCATAGCATAGAACGGGTGTAGAAGGACGGAGACTAGCTGGGGACGATACCAGTAGACTGGCTGACGATAGTGCTGGCTTGTTGTTCAGTCTCAGCCTTACGTTCACTGTAGCGATCGGTCAGGTAATCGACTTGATCGCGCAGCAGCAGGGTAAATTTGTAGAGTTCTTCCATCACGTCGACGACGCGATCGCGGTAGGGCGATTCCTTCATTGTGCCGTCGTCATAGAATTCTTGGTAGGCCTTAGGCACCGACGACTGGTTGGGAATCGTAAACATTCGCATCCAGCGGCCCAGCACCCGCAGCGTATTCACCGCATTGTACGACTGTGACCCGCCGCACACCTGCATCACCGCTAGGGTCTTGCCCTGAGTGGGCCGCACCGCGCCAATGCTCAGGGGAACCCAGTCGATCTGGTGCTTGAGCAGGCCGCTCACGTTGCCGTGCATCTCGGGGCTAGACCACACCTGACCCTCAGACCAGGTGACCAAATCACGCAGTTCCTGCACTTTGGGGTGGCTCTCGGGCACGCTGCTGTGGAGCGGCAGATCGTGGGGATGAAAGAAGCGGGTCTCGGCCCCAAATCCCTGAATAATTCTGGCGGCTTCCTCGGCCAGCAGCCGACTGTAGGAGCGATCGCGCAGCGAACCGTAGAGAAACAAAATTCTCGGCTTGTGGTCAAAGCTCATAGATCTTTCCCCGAGGGCTGGCTCTAACCGGCCAGCTTACTTGTCTAGGCGGGTGCCAATCAGGCAGACTCCAGTGAGGCTAACGCCATCGAATTGGGTACCCGTTAGGTCGGCACAGAGCAAATTGGCCCCGCCCAGCGCTGCCCCCGACAGGTTGGCCTGGCGTAGGTCAGCTTCTTCTAAATTTGCATTGTCAAGGCGCGCCCCCTGCAGGTCAGCCTGGGAAAGGTCGGCCCCTTTGAGGTTGGTGTCGCTGAGGTTGGCCCCCCGCAGGTCGGCCCCGCGCAGATCAACGCCCTGTAGGTTGACTCCCATCAGGTTGCAGCCGCTTAAAAATGCCCCGACTAAACTGACCCCAGCTAGGCGAGCACCCATCAAATTGGCTCCGCGCAGGTTGGCCCCGCGCAGGTCGGCTCCGGTGAGGTCGCACTGCATTAGGTTGGCTCCCCAGAGATTGGCCCGCAGGTCGGTGCCCACCAGGCTGGCCCCCATCAGGTTGGCTCCTTCCAGGTGGGCTTTGGCGAGGGAAGCCCGGCTCAAGTCGGTGCCCACCAGGCTGGCCCCGGCTAGCTGAACGCCAGCCAAATCAGCGCCAGAGAGATCTTCGTCTTCTAGATTGGCCCCGGCCAGGTGACGGAGCTTGCCCGATCGCAGGGCGGCAATATCTACAGAGTCGCTGGGCACTGGGGTCACGGTTACAGGGGGCGCGGTTACAGGTGTTGCGGTTACAGGTGTTGCGTTTGCAAGACAGACTATCGAGAGAGCAGTTCAGAAGAGTCGGGAAAGACCGAGGCTTGATCGGCGACATCAGGGTTTAACAGCCCCGATCCCAAGGTAACTTTAGTCGGTATTGTGGGCAAGCTCATGCCCTGCTGCAGGCCCATTACCATCAGCCCCAGTATTTCGACCAGTTTTGGATCCCACTGTTCACCGGCTTCGGCCTGGCAGGTACCCAAAACGTCACCCAGCACAGCCATATTATCAACATCAGGGCCTCGGTCGTGGCGAGCTGCGGCCGCCCGGTGCTGAAATTTAGCCACCAGGCTAAGCATACGCGACTCCAGCGGTACCGCATCCCCAGCTAGGCCCGCTGGATAGCCGCTGCCATCCCAGCGTTCACCCTGGTGGGCAATGATGGCGGCTACAGCCCGCAGGCGGGGCATGAGCCGCAGGGCCTGTACTTCTGGAGTCAGCGGGCAGCTCGGCCCATCGTTAGGGATGGAGGCCAGGTCGGGGGCGGGGGCAATGCGGTGCAGCATACCGGCTAGCCGCAGCCGCTGCAGCTGCCAGGCGGGCAGATCGAGCAGCTGGCCCATCATTTCTAACAAAGACACCACTTCACTGGCGGCCAGCGGGTTAACCGGGTCGCTGAGGTCAACCAGCTGGGCCATGCGCAAAAAGGCCTGGAGTTCGTTCGAGACCAGATTTTGCTCTAGGTCTTCGACCAGGCTAAAGGCGAGGTTGCCCTTGAGGTCGTTGCGGCTGTTTTGCAGGTAATGCACCACCTGGCTCACGGTGTGGCTGACGGTGGCCGGTTCATCGCTGTGGAGGGCGGGGTTTTGCTGCTTGAGCAGAGCTAAATGGTCGGCTAGCTGCACTTGGAGGGCAGGGTTGTAGTGGCCGATGTGGGCGATCGCCAGCTCGATCGTCTGGCTCACCAGGGCAGAATCAAAGGTCCACAAGCCGTAAAACTTGCGCTCCAGGTCTTGCTCAGGCACCCCGGCTGCGCCATAGTCTTCTACCGATAGCTCCTGACACAGCACCATCGCGGTGTAGTCGGGAGACAGAATCATCAGGTGCCACTCTTCGGCCACCGGGTCATCACTGGCCAAATCGACTAGGGCCACATTCTCGCGCTGGCTGGTGGGGTGATCGTGAAAGCCTGCTTCTGCAGCAGCCATGATCACAATCTGCTTGGCCTGATCGGCGATCGCGCTATAGCGGTCGGCCTCTTCTAAATACCACTTACCTCGCTGAAAAGCCGTAATCACCAGCGGGGCAGACCCAGAGGTCAAAATACAGTCTTCAAGCGCGTGGCAGAGGGCAACCAAAGTGTTTTTGTAGTACACCCCATAGTTGAGCGGCGTGGTACCTGGCCCAGCCTGGCCATCCACCAGCTGCTTTAATATCGACCCCTCCAGCATTGCAATCCCCTATAGTTTCAATTGACTGTAGCGTCTGTATCAGGATGATAACGCAGCCACGGGGCGGCGGTCAGCCTCAATTGGGGCGCTCAAAGCATCTTCTAAAGGCGCGCATCCCAAGCGCTCTTCTAGAATATCCATCACCTCGCGACCAAAGTCATCGGGGTTGCGCTTCCAGGCTTCGAGGCACACCTGCCCCAAAAACGACCCCAGCGGCTCCGGGTTCCACAGCAGCTTCTTCGACACCCAGGGCAGATGAATATCCAGGGGGTTGTAGTCGCGCTTGAGAATGTTTTTGTCGAAGGCGTACTGTTCTAGGTGGGTGTGTGGCTGTAGGCCAATGAAGAAAATGGCAGGCTCCACCTTGTCGCGGCCAAATACCTCTTCCAGTGCCCGATGGTAGGCGAGGGTCTGGCGAATGGTTTCGGGCCGCTCGTCAATCACATTAAACGAGTAGTTGACCGACACCAGGTCGTTAAACCCAGCAGCCTTGAGGTCTTTGCAGTTTTGCAGCACCGTGCGCAGGTTATAGCCCATGCGCATTTTTCGCACCAGTTCCTGAGATCCGCTAGTAATGCCGATCTCAAAGTAGTTCATGCCAGTATCGGCCATTAGCTGGCAGAGTTTGGGCGTCAGGTTGTCGGCGCGAATGTAGGCGGCCCAGTGAATATCGGTCATGCCAGCAGCGAGAATTTTTTCCAGCAGCTCCTCGGCATCCTGCATGAACCGCCGGGCCGGGATGAACTGGGCATCGGTAAACCAAAAGTTGCGCACGCCCCGTTTGTAGAGCTGCTGCATTTCGGCCACCACCTCTGCGGCAGGGTTGATACGCACCTGCTTGCCCTCAACTACTGTATAGATGCAGTAGCAGCAGTTGTGGGGACAGCCCCGCTTGGTCTGCACGCCAATATAAAAGTCCTGGTCTTGCAGATAGTAGTCAAACTCGGGCCAGATCGTCTCAATATAGTCGTAGTTGCAGGCCGTTTTTTCGAGCGGAGCGGGCTCTTCGTGAATGAGGCGATCGCGCGGTGTGGTCTCCCCAGCAATGTAGCAGCGCTGGTCAGAAAAATCTTCGCCTCGCAGGATGCGCTCTAGCAGCATTTCCCCCTCGCCCACTGAAATAATCGTGCCCTTGGGCAGTCGGTTGTGGAGCTGCTCATAAAAAACGCTCACGGCACCGCCGCCGACCACGGTCGTGATGTTTTGGTGGTAGCGCCGGGCGCGCTTAAAGCCGCGCTTGATCAAGCCCTGGTTGCGCCAGAGTTCGGCCAGGTAGGTCGTAGCCATCCGCAGGCCGCCCAGGGCACCCCTGGCTTTTAAGAACAGGTTGCGGGCGTAGAAAAACTCAAAAGCATTTTGCAGCGGGTTGCCGCCGCGACCGCCCACGGGGGCAAAAATTTGAATATCGCGCCAAGAAAACACCAGCAGGGTGGGCCGAAAATCGTCAATACAGCGATCTAGAGCAGCGCCATAGTCGAGGGGTGGCACCGCCCCCAAATCAAAAATTTGCTGTTCTAGCTGAGGAAACAGCTTGTGCACATGGTCAGCCAGATAGACCACCCCAACCGGAAAGATAGGATTACAGGGCAGCCGCACGTAGAGCACACGGGCCTGGCTAGCGGTAGAGAAAGGCATGCTTATCAGGCTTGATACATATCTTCACGATAACACCGTCCCTTCGCTTGGGTGGGGCAAAACTATAAATCTCTCCGGTGGAACCGCCACAGCTATAGATTTAGTTCAACTATCACAGCCCAGTCTTTAGGGGCTTCAGCGCTACACAAGGGGCATGATCTACAGCCAGAATGGCCGTAAAACTCCCTCCGCATGGTATAAAAAAACAGTGAAATTTTAGAGCTGGCCTTGAGGAAGGGGCGTTCAAAACTTCACCCGTGTCGATATTGGGCTGGGACAGCTGGGAAAAAGGCTTCAAGTCAGAGCTGTTGCATAGCTTGAAGCGATGTGTCTAATTGTTGTGAATAGTGACGGCGTTGTAGGGGTTGGTAGTCGCCTTTACAACAGCTGGGGATCGCGAAGTGTTAGGCTTTGCCCAGTGATTCTTGCAGTATTGCCGTAAAGCATCAATGGCACAAATCCTTGATCCCCTTCCTTCCGATGGCCAGAGCCAAGTTCTCTGCTGCTATGTAAATGCCACCAGTAAAATCCAGATTGCTCGCATTACAAACGTGCCCGACTGGTACTTTGAGCGGGTGGTTTTTCCGGGGCAGCGGTTGCTTTTTGAAACCGTTCCTAGAGCGCTTCTAGAGATTCATACCGGCATGATGGCCAGCGCTATTTTATCTGACACCATTCCCTGCGATCGCCTGCAGGTCGATGCCCCAGAGACAGCGACTTTTGACTCGGCCTCAAGTGCAGAGCTTGGGGCCAATCAGATCAGCGATTCCCTAGAAGAGCAAGCCCCAGCGATCGCGGCCTCACCAGCCAGCTAGTCCGGCGGTTAGCTCGATAGGCCAAAGGGTCAGTAGACTGTAGAGTAGCGCGGTCACCCTGGTCTTGGCGGCTAGCCTTCATAGGCGTTGAAGGTCGGTTACGTACCTGCTTGATATCACCAGGGCAAGGCCGATGGTGTTAATCAAGGGGGAACGGTGAACCTACCTTCATTTTTATGGCTGTGGCGCATTGCCGCCTGGTCGATGGGGCTTACCCTTACGGGCTACGCGCTGCTGGCTATGACGGGCGGCGTGCTGTACTACACCCGGTCTCGGCAGCAGAAACGCTCGGCCTGGCTGCGGCCCCTGCATATAGGGCTGGGCACAGCGATCGTTACGATGGTTCTGGTGCTGCTCGCCATTGGCGTTGTTGGCACCCTAGGGGAATATGGCCGTCTGGGCCATTCTTTCCATCTGCTGTTTGGGCTGTCGGTGGTAGCGCTGGTGCTGGCTTCGGCCTGGAGCGCCAGCCGCATTGCCCCTGAGCGACCCTGGGCGCGTCCACTGCATGTGGGGCTCAATAGCGGGCTGGGACTGGGACTAGCCGCCGCCGGTCTGTCGGGCTGGCAGGTGGTGCAAAAGTATCTGCCTTGAAGGGCATTCACGGGTAATTCATGGGTAAGAACGAGCGACGCTAGGTACCCTGTTGCTCCTTAGTCTTGGGCCGCGTTTTTTCATCACAGTATTGATGGTTATGGTTGAGTCTTCGCCTCTAGCCTCGGCCACCCTGGCCTCTGGCGATCGCCAGATCTTTCGCATTTCTCCGCTCATCCGGCTGACGCTGCTGCTGCTCTATTTAGCCCTGATGGGGCCACTGCCTTTTTTGGCTCAGGCCACTCAGGCCGAAGTATCTCCGCTGCTGCTGGCAGTAGGCATTGGGCTGGGCGGGTTGGGCCTCTACGGTGCACTGGGCCAGCGGGTCGAGATAGATGACCAGGGCATTCGAGTCACCTACCCGGTCTGGATTCGCTGGTTGTTTTGCGGCGGTTGGCGGCTACCATGGAGCGAAGCCCAGACCCTGAAGCCCCGATCGACTGGCCAGGGAGGGATTGTGTACTATTTTGTCGGGGCCAATCAGCAGGCCTATCTGCTGCCCATGCGGGTGGCCGGGTTTGCGCGTCTGGTGAAGCTAGTTGAAACCTATACGGGCATCGACACTCAGGATGTCAAACCCTTAGCCCAACCCTGGATGTACTTCATTTTGCTGGGGTTTACCCTGCTGCTGCTGCTCGTCGATGCCTGGACGATTACCACAGCGCTACAGATGGCCTAGCTGGCGTAGCTAAGGCTCGAAGGCGGAAATATACCTACCTTTCTAGCCCGCTTGGCTCCCTAGCCTTCAGAAATAGTTCCTAAACTTCCGCCATTGAATATTAGGCCTGTAGTGAGGGTCAGCAGCGATTGACACCTGATCTTAATAAGCGCAGCGGCACAGCCGGGCTAGCAGTCTAAACCCTGTCGTCTGTGGGTCTGCGGGTGCCCGGAGAACGGTATAGTTAATGAACAGTATTTTCAATAACGCCCCTGCCGTTACGCCCTGCTTCACGGCTAGCGGCCCTGCCGCCTCTTTGTTTTTTGTCAGGTTATGACCCCACCGGATATTCTTCGTCTCGATGCCATTACCAAACGCTACACCCAGCACCAACTACCGGCTGTAGACCAGGTCAGCCTGAGTTTGAGAGAGGGAGAAATTTTGGGGCTGCTGGGGCCATCGGGCTGCGGCAAAACGACGTTGCTCAGGCTAATTGCTGGGTTTGAACGGCCCGATCGCGGCACCCTTTACTTTGGCCAGCAGCCGGTGAGTGGCGCTACCTGGCTGCCGCCAGAACGCCGCGATGTGGGCATCGTGTTCCAGGACTATGC
The DNA here is from genome assembly GCA_049646445.1 of Nodosilinea sp. Lineage (GTDB taxonomy): Bacteria > Cyanobacteriota > Cyanobacteriia > Phormidesmidales > Phormidesmidaceae > Nodosilinea. Next base: position 15,677 of record JBARVV010000014.1, read on the forward strand.
GCTGTTTCCGCACCTGACGGTCGAAAAAAATGTGGCCTTTGGTCTACAGCGGCGCGGGGGCAAAGGTAGGCGGCAAGCGGCAGGGGCACTAACGCCGACCGATATTACTAAGCACACGACGGAGGCGATCGCTCTAGTCGGCCTCGAAGGTCTCAAGCATCGCTTTCCCCACGAACTATCTGGGGGGCAGCAGCAGCGTGTGGCTCTGGCCCGCGCTCTGGCCCCTCGTCCGGCGATTATTCTGCTCGACGAGCCCTTCAGCAACCTAGATGTGCAGGTACGATTCTACCTACGCCAGGAGGTGCGCGATATTTTGCGCCAGGTGGGAGCTTCAGGGGTGTTTGTCACCCACGATCAAGAAGAAGCCCTGGCCCTGGCCGATCGCGTCGCTGTCATGCACCAGGGCCATCTGGAGCAGATCGACGTTCCAGAAGCGGTCTACGGCCAGCCCGCGTCGCGCTTTGTGGCCGAGTTTGTTACCCAGGCCAACTTTTTGCCGGCCCAGCCCAGCCCGCAAGGCTGGCAAACCGAGGTCGGCTGCTTTAGCGCCGAGACTAGCGGAGCCCAGCCCTCCCAGGCTGACCTGATGGTGCGCCAGGAAGACATTGCCCTGGTAGAAGATGCTGGGGGTGCGGCGGTAGTGCGCGATCGCCAGTTTTTGGGCCGCGAGTACCAGTACTGCCTGCAAACGCCCACAGGGCAGCAAATCTACGCTCGACTACCCTTGGCCAGCGCTATTCCGGTGGGCAGTCGGGTCAGGGTAACGATCCCGTCTCAGCGGGTGCAGCTGTATCCAGCCGGGGGCAGGGGTGCCGCCGCCGAAATCGCTAGTTCCACCAGCCTCTCCATGCCCCTGGCCTAATCGCCCGCCTGGCCCAGTCGCCCAGCTTTAGCATTTTGCAGTAAGGTTACGCTGGGGCGCTGACGTGGCGATTCTGCCCTGGCCCCCGTTACCTTAGTCACTTCAGGTCGCTGTACTATGAACCGGGTTTCTCAACGAGTTTGCCTGACTCTCGCCGCTTTGGGCCTGCTGGCTGCCCCCGTCTTGGCCGCAGCACCCACAGGTCTAGCGCCTACCGATCTAGCGCCTAACAATACAGGGGGGCAAACCACGCTGCTGGCGCAGGAAGGCATTGTTGAAACGGTGCTCTACTTTGAAACTGCGACGATGGCGGTGCGTGTCTACCGCAACGGTGCTGATCTGTTTATGAACCTTTACAACAAGGTTACCGATATCGTAGAAGTCCGGGGCGCACCCGCCCAGCTAGTGCCCAGCACCCGTGACCAAACCGTTTACACCACCACTCGGGGTGAGGCCGATCGCTTTGCCCGCATCAATGTACAGGGCGAAACCGAGCTAGAAATTATCGCCGCTGACGGCAGTGTCGTGCTGCAAGAACCGGGCTTTAACGCTGTGGTGGTAGTACCCTCTGGCACCAGTGAGTTTCGCGGCAACAACTTTGCTCCCGGTACCCCAGCCCTGGTGCTGTCTGCCGAAGCCGCTCGGCTGCGATCGGGTCCGCGCCTGGGCAGCACCATTGTGGGCACCGCTCCCCGCCGCGCCGTAGTTGATGTGCTAGATCGGGTGGGCAACCCAGAGGATGGCTTCATTTGGTACCAGGTTATTTACGATGGCACCACCGGCTGGGTGCGCGGCGACCTGCTTCAGCCCACCTAGAGGGCAACATTTAGACGTTTGTAAAGATTCGGGGTAACAGTCTACTGCGCCGCTAGGCCTTAATCAGGTCTAGGGTCATGCCCTCGCGGGCCAAACGAGCAGGCGCAAAGCTAGTCTGCACCTGACGCTCTAGCTGATCAAGATAATCGTCGCTGTGGCAGGGGTTGTGGTGAAACAGCACCAGATGCTTAACCTGGCTCGTCTGGGCTACTTCAATACCTAAATGCCACGGCGCTAGCCCAGATTTGGGGTCTGAGTAGGCCGCATCGGCGTAGGTACCGTCCAAAATCAGAACGTCGGCCCCGCTCGACAGCATCAACAGATTGGGATCGACGCTGGTTTTGGTGGGGTCGGTATCAGTGGCGTAGACCAGCACATGGTCTTGCCAGCTCACTCGATAGCCTAGTGCGCTAGTGTGGCGGTTAAGGCTCAAGGTTTCTACCACTACATCGCCAAAGGAAATAGAGTCGCCAGCGGCAATATTGTGAAAGGTCATGGTGGCAGCCATGGTTTGCAGGGGTTTAGAGAAATTAGGTCGCAGCATTTGCTCCGTCAGGCGCTGCTTGATAGAGGCTCCATTCAGGGCCGGGGCACCGTAGATATTGAGCTGGGTCGCGGGCACAAAGGCGGGCGCAAAAAACGGAAAACCCTGAATACGGTCCCACTGGGTGTGGGTGAAAAATAGATGAGCCTCCACAGGCTGTTCCTGCTGCATGAGATGACAGCCCAGCACTCGCAGCCCGCTACCGCCGTCAAAAATCAGCCGCTGGCCGCCCACATGTACTTCTACGCAGGCGGTGTTGCCACCGTAGCGCACCGTATCTGCGCCAGGGGCTGGAATGTGGCCGCGTACGCCCCAAAACGTCAGCGTAAAGGCTTGTTCTGGGCAATTTTCTGGAGTGTTTTCTGAGCTGTTTTGCACTGGCTGGGCAATGTTCCCAGCGCGAACCGGTAATAGGGCATCGGAAGAGCTAGCGATATTGGCCATGTAACGTTCAGGTTTCACCAAATTTAGACGGTGTTTAGACGGCGGTTAACTGCCGTGGGCACTCCTGCGGCCAAACATCAAACAAAAGTTAACGATCCAACTTTGAAGGATCCACTTGGGGTTTCAATCAAGTTTACTCTCCAACTTTGATTTAGTATTCCCTAGCGAACAATTTTGCTGGCTTGATGAACGGTAGCGATTCAGCCATCCGAAGTACTTATTCTGCTAAATGACTCGTCGTTTTGGTCGGCGACGGGGTCAGTTTTTGACCGTCGTAGCCCTCAGCAACAACAGGCGGTTAGTCTCCACACGGCTAATCCAAGTCCATAGAGTCAGGATGATCCGACAGGTCATCGTTGAGGTTTTGGGAGTCAGGGGTGCCGTTGAGAATGTGGTAAGCCCGCCGCAGACGCTCCAGGGCGCGCTGGCCTCGCTTACGCAGGGTGGCTTGAGAAACGCGGTCTTCTCCCTCGGCCACCAGTCGGGCCTGCACCTGAGTCCAGGTCAGGCCTTCTACCACTTTCCACTGAATTAGGTTGCGATCGCTCGGTGAGAGCGCTTCCAGGGCTTGTAGCACAGCATTTACGGCATTGCCAATGGCTTCATCACTGATCGCTTCGGGGGCGGTGCCGTCGGCCTCCGCTGGCCCTTGATGCATGAGTTCGTCAAAGGCGACCGCCGAGTAGCGCAGGCGATCGCGCTTGCACTCGCGAATAATGTTGTAGGCGGTGCGCCGCATCCACGCCTTGGGCTGATGAATGTGCTCCTGATTTTGCTGGGTATACCTGACTCCCCGCAGGTAGGCTTCAACAAAAATATCGATTTCGGTGATGTAAACCTGTAGCCCAAACTGGTGAATCGTGCGCTTGATAAACGCTAGCAGCGATCGCGCATGCGGATTATTGGGCTTGAGCAAAAACTGCACATCGCGGTTAAACTGCTGTGTTTCTAATGGAGGGGGAGAAGGCATAACTCTGGGTAGATGACCAGCGGTTCACGTTCTAATGTAGCTGTATCAAGTTTTCGTGAAGTGTGAGATTTGCTAACCTAACACCGTGATTCTGCGGAAAACAATCTGTGATATTGGTCACAGGGCTTGGGGCTTACTTTTGTGTAAAAACCGATGATCATGACTGTTCACGGGCTTTGGGCACGACTCGCCCAAGGTGTAAAAACGTGATTAAGCCCTGACAAAAACCTCGGAATAGAGTGCTGCCAAAGCTAAATTGTCAAGTTTCCATGACAATTGCCATGGGTGAAAGGCTCAACGCCTTGCCTGCGATCGCATCCCCGCTTAGGCCGCCACCTTGCCCCAGCTGTGGGCTTTGACAATGGCCAAAATGCGATCGGCAGCGTGGCCGTCGCCAAAGGGGTTAACAGCTCGGGCCATCGCCCCGTAGGCGGCATCGTCGGTCAGCAGCTCTAGGGCATGGCGGCTAATCGCCTCGGCGCTCGTCCCAATCAGTCGGGCGGTGCCCGCCTCTACAGCTTCCGGGCGCTCGGTGGTATCGCGCAGCACCAGCACGGGCTTACCCAGGCCAGGAGCCTCTTCTTGTAGACCGCCCGAGTCGGTGAGCAGCAGGTGGCAGCGGCTCATTGCGCCTACCAGGCGGCGGTAGTCGAGGGGTTCACTTAAAAACACACGGGGATGATCGCCCAGCAGCTTGGTCAGCGGGTCGCGCACAACCGGGTTGCGGTGCAGGGGCAGCAGCAGGGCCGTGTCGGGCTGGTCGTTGAGCACGGTTAAAAACCCGGTCGCAATATCATGCAACGGTTCGCCCCAATTTTCGCGGCGGTGAACCGTGGCCAGCAGCACCCGGTGGTTGTCCCAATCGAGGCCATCAATGGGGCAGTCGGGCTGTTGGCCCGCCACCGTCAGCAGCGCGTCGATAACGGTATTGCCCGTGTGGTGAATTTCGCCGACCACACCGGCTGCTTTGAGATGCTCCACAGCAGTAGTGGTAGGAGCAAAGTGCAGCGTCGTGAGCTGAGAAATGAGCCGTCGGTTGGCCTCCTCGGGGTAGGGGCTATAAATGTTGTCGGTGCGCAGACCCGCTTCGACATGACCCACCGGAATTTTTTGGTAAAAGGCCGCCAGGGCGGCGGCAAAGGCGGTGGTGGTATCGCCCTGCACAATCACTAAATCGGGGCGGTGGGCCTGAAAGTGAGCCTCTAACCCCTGGAGGCTGCGACAGGTAATGTCGGTGAGGGTTTGCTGCGGCTGCATAATGGCCAGGTCGGCATCGGCCCTGAGGTCAAACAGGGCCATTACCTGGTCAACCATTTCGCGATGCTGGCCCGTGAGCACCACCTGGGTTTGAGTCGCCGGGTCGTGCTGAAACGCGCGAATCACCGGGGCTAGCTTAATGGCCTCGGGCCGGGTGCCCAGAATAATGCACACGCGCAGAGGAGAATCAGACATGGGGCCGCCGCCAGAAATACTACAACAACAGACTTCGGGGCAGAGTGGCCAGAGGGGCACCGCCCAAAGCGTTATCTATGATGGCACGGCCTCTGCGACAATAGGCATTAGCGCCTGTCATCCAGCTGTTATTGCCCCATGGCCCACATCATTACTCTGCACGAGTCTCATTTCCAAACGCTAGATCTGGCCCCGGCGCGGGAGGTGATCGAGCCCCTGCTGGCCGAGAGCAAGCCGCCCCACGGGGAGATTGGCCTGCGCTTTGAGGTCAATATCAGCCGCGACCCCACCGATCCCAGAGAGCTGTCGGAACTGCCGGAGGTCCGGCTGTGGTTCATTCGCCTAGATACCTGGTACCCCTGGCTGCCCCTAGTACTCGATTGGGAAGCAGGGGAACTGGGCCGCTATGCCGCCATGCTGGTGCCCCACCAGTTCAGCCCCACCGAAGGCATTCGCTACAACCCTGAGGCGCTGGAAATTTTTATGATGGCGAAAATTTTTGCGATCGCCCGCTGGCTGCGCTCCCAAGACATCACCAACTACACCCGGCTGAAGTTTATGACCCAGATGCTGGGCTACGAAATCGACGACGGGCTGTTTGATCTGCTGGTTTGAGAGAAAAACAGGATTAGGTTACAGGGGGGCAGATGCAAGGCAAAACTGTGGATCTAGCCCCTTTAACCTAATCCCGAATTCTGCCTGAATACCCCCGGTTTGTAGGGGCGTAGCATGCTACGCCCCTACGGGGTTCCTGATTATGAATCGGGGTTGACCAAATCGGATTTCGTAAACAGGGCGATCGCGGTTTGCCCCTACGGTTTGGCCTGTTGGGGAATCGGGGTGATGCGATTTGGATTTGGGATTACACCATAATTTCAGTGGGGGCCGATCGCTTGGTTTCGTAGTAGCGGCAGGCAAAGTAGCCCACGCTATAGACTAGCGATGCGTCGGTGGCGATGCCCAGCACGGCTCCCAGGCCCGGAATTAGCTCCGCAATGCTCAGCCCCGATTTGACCATGCCAGCGGTGGTCGAGGACAGCAGCCAAATTGCCAGCACTTCGCCCCGGCGATCGTGGTCGGTGGGCGAGTAGCCGTAGATGGTGGCAATGCGATAGATCATGCTGGCTTGGAGGGCGGCGACCGCGCCAATATCGACCAGGGTGAGGGCAAAGGCTACCGGCGGTATAAAGTTGGTGGCCAGGCCCACGCCTGCGGCTTTGAGGGCGGTTTCGGCCATCACTCGCTGGGCCAGGGTGCGCTTATCTTCGAGGGGATACTCCGATCGCAGCTCATCTACCTGCGATCGCACCTCTTGCACATTCACCTGGCCCAGCGCCGCCAGCAGCACCCTCATTCCCGGTATCGCCGTGGCGTACTGAATAAACGGCAGACTGGCAATGGGGCCGACCACGCTGCCTACAGTAGCCGTCATCGGCTCTAAAAAGGGCTGCAGCCTCGACAACACAGCATTGCCGGTGGTGGCCGTGATGTTGTCAAGCACGGTGACAATGGCCTGCGCCACCTGGGTTACCGCCTCAAAGGTTTTGCGGGTCTGGTCGTTATCGGGAGCGCGGGGCGGGGTCGTGGTCACGGGGCTAGCCTCTGTATCGCATAGGGTTCATATCTCTCTGAATAACCCATTTGTGAGGGCAAGGGCATCCATCCCCGGCTAGGTCAGCCGGTAATTAATAGTTCTCCAATTTTGCCCCGGCATCCGGCACGGGAATTGATCGCCCGCGCCGCCAGAATAGGGTGCATCGCAAACCCCTGGTACAGATCGCGAATAAACTCGCAGTCGGAGTTAGACAGCATCACCCGCTGCCCCTGGGTCGCCAGATCGCAAAACACCGTCGCCAGCCGTTCTTGATCGGCTGTGGTGAAGCCGTAGCGGCTGTAGCCGGTAAAGCTGCTGGTGGCACTAATCGGGTGGTAGGGCGGATCAAAATAGACAAAATCGCGGGGCGCAAGCGATCGCTTTAGCAGCACCTCAAACGAAAAGGTCTGAATATCGGCAATTTGCAGCGCCGCCGAGGCCGCCCGCAGCAGCGATGGATCGCAGATAGCCGGTTTTTTGTACTTGCCCACCGGCACATTGAAGTGGCCCTGGGAGTTTTCGCGGTAGAGGCCGTTGTAGCAGGTTTTGTTCAGGTAAATCAGCCGGGCGGCGCGCTCGACCGGCGATCGCAGCTGCTGCCGCTGGCGCACCTCGTAGTAATAGTCGGGGTTGTGGCGGCGCTGGTGATCCCACAGGTGGCGAATCAGGGGCTCGACCTGGTCGCGCACGCAGCAGTAAACATTCACCAGCTCAGGGTTGATATCTCCCAGCACGGCCTGCTTAGCCCGCCCCGCCAGGTGAAAAAATACCGCCCCACCGCCTAAAAATGGCTCGTAGTAGGTATCAATGCGCTGGGGCAAAAACGGCTCGTATTGTCTGAGCAAGCGTCCCTTGCCCCCGGCCCACTTGAGAAAGGGACGCGGGTAGAGAGAGGTAGAAGCCGAGAGTGCCGCCGTCACAAAAACGCCCCAAAAACGCCTAAGATCAAATGTACTCTTTGAAGAATGCCCCAACTATAGCAAAGCTCAGCCCGGCAGCAACGTCTGATCTGGGTTTCATCCTGACGTTTTATCGTGGGTTAGGATGTAAAACGAAAGAACCGAGGAGCAACCCAGGGTTTGTGCGTTAAGGTCCAGCTCGCCTCGACCCCAGCACTGGGAACCGAAGGCTAAAAATACCCATTGTTTCGCCTCGCTTGCCACCCTGCGCGCTTGCCCCCCTGCTCCCTGGCTTTCAGGAATAGTACCTAAACGTCAGCCTGAGAGTACTAGCCCCTACCCCCCAATCTGCCGCCATGAAAGATTTTTTTGACAACGTTTCTCGCTATCCCCGCTACTTTATTTCGTTTACGCTGGGCGTGTTCTTTAACGCCGCGCAGCCCCTGGTGCCGCTCTTGCAGAAACCCTCGACGGCGATCGCCCTAGTGGGTGCCGCAGTGGCCGGGTTCTTGTTTCTCACCTTTACTCTGCGGGCCATGCTGGGTCTGGGTTAATGCCACTACGTTCAGGAGTTCAGACAATGGCTAATAACAATCGTCGCGTTGAGCGGGTGGCTTCGCTAATTAAGCGCGAAATCAGCCAGATGGTGATGTTAGACATCAAAGACGACCGGGTGGGGGCGGGCATGGTCAGCGTTACCGACGTGGACGTGTCGGGCGACTTGCAGCATGCCAAGGTATTTGTCAGCATCTACGGCACCGACGAGGCCAGGGCCGAAACCATGGAGGGGCTACAGGCGGCTACGGGCTTTGTCCGCAGCGAACTGGGCCAGCGGCTGCGGCTGCGACGCACCCCCGAGATTATCTTTAGAGAAGACCTGGGCGTAGAGCGCGGCACCCGAGTGCTGTCGCTGATCAACCAGCTCAGCCAGGAGCGAACCGAAAAGGGCATATCTGACGAACCCGAAGCAGACCTGGAGAACAGCGACCCAGCTGTGCCCACGGGTTCTGCCGAGGAAGAAGAGTGAGCCAGGCAATTGCCACCGCCCGGCTACCCGCTCCTGACAGCCTTTCGCTGGCGGAGCAGGTGGCTCAAATGGTAGTGGTGCGGGCCTCAGGCCATCTGTTTGACCACGAAATTCGCTACCCCGTCTGGGAAGCCGACCAGGCCACCCTCACCCGCTATGTGGAAGAGCTGGGCGTCGGCGGCGTCATTTTGCTGGGGGGCAGCGCCGCCGAGGTGGGCCTCAAAACCCAGACGCTTCAGAGCCAGGCGCGCATTCCGCTGCTGATTGCCGCCGACGTGGAAGAGGGTGTGGGCCAGCGCTTCAGCGGTGCGACCTGGTTTCCGCCACCGATGGCGCTCTCGGCAGTGGCCGATCGCGACCTCGATGCTGCCGTGGCCTACGCCGAAGCCTTTGGGGCCGCCACCGCCGCCGAGGCGCTGGCCATCGGCCTCAACTGGGTGCTGGGGCCCACGGTCGATATCAACAACAACCCCGACAACCCGGTGATTAACGTGCGGGCCTTTGGGGATGACCTGGAGCGGGTTTGCGCCCTCACCCAGGCCTTTTTGCGCGGCACCCAAACCCAGCCGGTGCTGAATGCCGCCAAACACTTTCCCGGCCACGGCGACACGGCGATCGATTCGCACCTGGAGCTGCCGGTGCTGCCCCACGATCGCGATCGCCTCCACAGTCTAGAACTGGTGCCGTTTAAGCGGGCGATCGCCGCTGGGGCAGACGCCATTATCACCGCTCACCTGCGCATCCCCACTCTCGATGCTCACCATCCGGCCACGCTCTCGGCCCCCATTCTCACCGAGCTGCTGCGCCAGCAGCTGGGCTTTGACGGCCTGATTGTCACCGATGCCCTGATTATGGGGGCGATTACCAACGCCTACGGCCCCTACGAGGCCGCGGTACTGGCGGTCGAAGCCGGGGCCGATGTGCTGCTCATGCCCGGTGACCCCGAGGGGGTAATCGCCGCTGTGGTCGAAGCGGTGAATTGGGGCCGCCTGACCCCAGAGCGAATTTTGACCAGCGTAGAACGCCTGTGGCGAGCCAAGCAAAAGGCAGCCCCGGCCCTCATGCCCGATGGGGCAGGCCACGCTTGGGAGCACCTGCCGCCACCGCCCGTGCAGCTCCAGGCCTTAGCTCAGCCCACCACTCGCCGCCTCGCCGCCGACATCCTCACCGCATCGATGACGGTGCAGGGTCAGGTGCCTCCCTGCACGGCTGCCGCCCCCGGCGACAACCTGGTGCTAGTCGATGATATTGTCGGCTGCCGCTTTTTAGACCGCACGGCGGCGGCGATCGCCTGGCCCCAGAGCCACCACTACCAGCTCAAGCTGATCGATACCCAAGGATGCATTCAGTCGCCCCAGGGCGATCGCCTGCGGCCCAGTTTGGTACAACTCTTTGTGCGGGGTAATCCGTTTCGAGGATCGGCTGCGCTCATGCAGCTGGCGACCACCTGGCTCGATGCCCTGTGCAAGGCCGATTTGCTGCGGGGCGTCATTGTCTACGGCAGCCCCTACGCCCTAGAGCAGCTGCGGCCCTATCTGGGGCCAGCGGCCTATGGGTTTACCTACGGGCAAATGCCCCTGGCCCAAAGCCTGATTTTACCGACCCTGCTGCCGGAGTTGGCGGCCATCCTCAGCCGAGAGTTCACCGATTAGCCGCCCCGGCGTGTACTGGGGCCGAAGTCTGACACCTATTCGACGCCGGATTGCTGAAGTAGCTGCTGACAGCGGCATGGGGGCAAACCGAAATGCCCCAGGCCGCCTAGCTTGAGAAGATAATTCACCCGTCAGCGCACGGGTGCGACCCAACGTTCAAAGGCTGCCTACTCTTCTTCGCCCCGATCGATCTGCATGAGTTCTTGCAGCGAGGCCAGCAGCTTGATTTCGGTCGATTGCAGCGTATCATCTGGCCCAATCACGAAGGTCCACCGCACGTTGACAGTAAACAGCAGTGTTTTCACCCGCCCTTTGACCACCACCTGCCGGGTGTCGTCTGCGTTAGGCGTTGTCTCTACTTCCACTGGCGTAGCGCGCATGTTAATCGCCTCGGCCTGCAGATAAACATAGATCGCTTCAGGCCCTACAATCGGCTCCTCAAATGGGGCTAGCAGTACCCCATCGGCCTCAAACAGAGCGGCTACAGCCCGGTAATCTTCGGCATTGAAGCCTGCAAAGTAGCGATCAACAGCGGGGGAAACCGCCGCCAAGTCTAGGGTCGCGTCAGCCATACGAGTAGGCATGATCATTCTCCCAAGGTGAGTAGTTTAAGCATACGAGACTCGGCCTGATTCAGGCTTCTATCCTTTGACAGGAGAATTAGAAACTAGGTTCCTGGACAGCGGCAGCTAGTACAGGACTGAAATAAACCCACTATTCCAGCCCCCTAGCCCCTTAAAGACATGGCCAGATAAATGTACTTGCAGCTTGGGCCTACTGTTCGCGCTCTAGGGGACGTTCTGGGCGAAAATAGGAGGACTAACCCTAAATGAAGTCACTGAATTAAGGCTGGTGGGCAGTCCCTACCCTACGGTAGGTCAAGGCTTCTGGCGATCTGCGAAGGTTGATTTCAGCTTATTCCAGTGACATGTAAACCTAGATTTGTACCCTAAGGAGCCCAAGCCGTGACCCAAGCTATGCCCACCGCCATTGCCCAAGACTGGTCGGCCCTATTACAGCGTCTGATCATGGGGGAATCGCTCAGCCAAGATCAGGCTGAAACCCTGATGCGCGGCTGGCTCAGCGAAGACATTCCTGAGGTGGTGTCAGGCGGGCTGCTGGCAGCGCTACAGGCCAAAGGCGTTTCTGCGGCTGAACTGGCGGGTATGGCGCGGGTGTTGCAGGGCCAGTCGCTGGGCGGCGAGGGCAAAATTTACCACCCCACCCCCTGTATTGATACCTGCGGCACCGGCGGCGACGGAGCGCACACCTTTAATATTTCTACCGCTGTCGCCTTTGTAGCGGCGGCGGCAGGGGTGAGGGTTGCTAAGCACGGCAACCGCTCGGCCTCTAGCAAGGTGGGGTCTGCCGATGTGCTAGAAGCCCTGGGCGTTAACCTGGGGGCCGAGCCAGAACAGGTCAAAGCGGCGCTCGATGACGTAGGCGTGACGTTTTTGTTTGCGCGGGGCTGGCACCCAGCCATGAAGGCGGTGGCTCCCCTACGTAGCACCCTGAAAGTGCGCACGGTATTTAACCTGCTGGGGCCGTTGGTCAATCCACTACAGCCCACCGGCCAGGTGATTGGCGTTTACGATGCAGCGGTAGTACCGGCGATGGCCGAGGCGCTCAATCAGCTGGGCATTGCCCAGGCGATCGTGCTGCACGGGCGCGAGCGGCTCGATGAGGCGGGCCTGGGCGACAAAACCGACCTGGCGGTAGTCGAAAACGGCCAGGTCACCAGCGCTGTGATTGATCCTCAGGCGCTAGGGCTGACGATGGCTCCCCTGAGTGCCCTGCGCGGTGGCGAAGTAGAGGAAAATACCGCCATTCTGACCGCTGTATTGCAGGGCAAAGGCACCGAGGCCCAGCGGGATGTGGTGGCCCTAAATGCGGCCCTAGCCCTCAAAGTGGGCGAGAAAGTGAGGGGAGACAGTCTAGAGGCCTCCCTGGCTAAAGGCATTGCCCTGGCCCAAGAGATTCTCGCTAGCGGAGCAGCCTGGGAGAAACTGCAGGCGCTAGTGGCATTTTTGGCGTAAGCTCATGCTCGCTCGCTCGAAGCTCTACTCAGTAGACAGGACTTTAACCTGCGCCTCTTTTGGCGGCGTTAGCGAAGCAGAACTAGCACAATTTCCCCAGCACGCTGTATCGATGTGCCATAGCGCAATAGATTCTCCGATGGCCAAGAAACAGGGCAAGAAACCAGGACAGTTTGGTATTTATCCCCAGAGCACAAACTTTTCTCAACCCGCACTCCGATGCTCGGTTTACGCGATGCCCAAAGTGCGATGGTCTTTGACCGGCCTTTGGCCATCGCCCTACCAATCTGCGCAAGAAACCCCTGCTAATTTTGATTCAGCGGGCGACCAATCGCCTCCCCAGACGAGCTATTTCAGATGGTGCACGACTTCAAAAGACACGTCGAGTTCGAGCCTAGCTACTACACCTGGGTCAAGGACGATTGAACCTATTCCGGGTTCTTTCCTGAGCCCACCAAAAGAAAGCCTGCATTTTTACCCAGAACCAGCGTGATTGGCTAGCTGAGGTAAAATCTTCCCCTTCAGCTATGGCAACCATTTTTTCTGACCCGGAGGTGCAGGCTCTAGCCACTGCGATCGTCCAAGAACTGGCGGGCATTGAGCAAGCGATGAAGACTTCCTGGTCGATCCCCTTGACCTAGATGAATCCATGATTGTCAGCGCCATTCTCCGGGGTATTGCCGACCCCAGCACCCTGCAAGCCCTCCTGGGCGACGAGTGAGGCGACGATCAACCGTCGGGAAACTGCCAGCAGGAGATGTGCTCGACTCGGCGGCTACCGCAGGCGCAGACCAGGTTCTCATCGTCGGAGGCCATCCAGGTCTCATCGCAGTCGCGGCAGTGGCAGAGAATGTTGTTGTGGTTGGCCTGGGCCAGGCCAAAGCGCCAGCTCTCTAGCTCGTCAGGGGTGAAGTGGGAGGGCGGTTCGGGCATTTTGGATTTGCGATTTTGGCTGATGGGGTGGTGGGAGGCAGATGAGATTTCTGTAAGACAGGATATCTCCCCTAGCCTGCATTCTTCATAACGCTAAGGAGATTCCTGTCATTCCCGTGGCAAGGGGAATCTACGCGAAGCAACCTACCTCCGAATAAATTTGCGAGTCCCTAAAAGCCTGAGTTGTACCTCACCCATTCCAGCATGATCGGCAGCTTGCGGGCGACGATCGCGCCCGCCACAAACCCCGCCCCGTGGCCCACCCACGACTTGCCTTGCTGCAGCGGCAGCAGCCCCCACAGAGCACTGCCGTAGAGCAGGCCAACCACAACGGCTGCGGCGATCGCTCCTGGGCTGCGCTCAAAATACCCCCGCAGCAGAATATAGCCCAGGTAGCCAAACACCACCCCGCTGGCCCCCAGGTGGCGGGTGCCGGGGCGACCCAGCAGCCAAATGCCGACGCCGCTGAACAGCCAGCAAAATACCGTTACTAACCCCAGCACCTCTAGGCCCTGAAGCAAAATCACGGTGCCTAAGATCGCCAGGGGGCCAGAGTTGGCGGCCAGGTGGCCAAACCCGCCGTGGAGCAGGGGGGCGATCGCAATGCCCGGTAGCCCCGCCAGACTGCGGGGCCGAATGCTGAGCTGGTTGAGCATCCGCCTGCCGGTCATAAAATCGACTACGGCCAGGGCCCACATCAGCGCCAGCAGGTAGGCCAGCAGCATAATGCCCTCGCGAAAGCCCTCGGGCAGCGTCATTTGGTCAAAGGAGAACAAGGCTGGTAACCCAACAATTACGCTCCTCAGGCTAGCATTTGGGCCAGCAACGGGTTGAGGTATTGGGTCAGTTGGGTGGCGTCTACCCCCAGTTCGGTGCGATCGGCGGCGGCGGCACGAGCCGCCTGACCGTGCCACCAGGCCCCGACCAGGGCCGCATCCAGCGCCAAATCGAGCGGCTGGTCGGCTGCATCAGACTCGGTTTGGGCCAGCAGGCCGCCAATTAAACCCGTCAGCACGTCGCCGCTGCCGCCTCGGGCCAGGGCCGGGGTACTTTCGGGCACGTACCATAGCGGGCCGTGGGGATGGGCGATCGCCGTACAGGCTCCCTTTAGCAGTACCACGGCACCACTTTGCTGCGCCGCCGCCAGGGCCACCGCTCCGGCATCCTCACTGGCTACCAGCCGATCGGGAAACAGCCGCTCAAACTCGCCCCGGTGGGGCGTGAGAACGGTGGGGGCAGCTCGGCCCAAGAGCGTATCTATGCAGCCCAGCTCGGCTAGTAGGTTGAGGCCGTCGGCATCGAGCAGGAGGGGAACAGCGCTGGCTAAAACAGCCTGGACGGCGGGCATGGCGCTACGGCTGAGGCCGGGGCCGCAGGCGATCGCGTCATAGCGGCCCAGATCCAGGTCGTCGGGCAGGTGGGCGATCGCGCCATCATCAGTCTCTGGGCATCCCACCACCAGCGCCTCGGGCATCTGGGCCAGCACCATCAGCCGCAGCGACTCGGGTACCGCCAGGGTGAGCATGCCCACCCCACTGGCCCTAGCTCCCAATGCTGTTAGCAGGGCTGCCCCGGCGTAGGGCCGTGATCCTGCCACCAGCAGGAGATGCCCGACCCGATACTTGTAGGTGTCGGGCTGCCGAGGCAGGGGCAGTTTGGCTCGCATGGTTGTCAACGTTGCCCGCCGCACCGGAGGCCCCGCCGCCAATTCTGCCGCTATGGCCTGGGAGGGAATATCGAAGTCAATCAGATCAGACTGGCCCAGGTACGTCAGCGCCCGATCCTGGCAAAAGGCTCGTTTCCACAGGCCCAGGCAAAGGGTGTGGGTGGCTCGCACCGCCGTTCCCAGTACCGCCCCTGTATCGGTGTGCAGGCCGGAGGGCAGGTCAATGCTGACCACCGGACAGTCGCTCTCATTGATGGCGGCGACAACAGCGGCGATCGCCCCTTCAATTGGGCGCTCTAGGCCAAAGCCAAACAGCCCGTCGATCAGCAGGTCACAGGGAGCCAGTGCTGCCATCGACTTTACGACTGGAATGCCCAAATACTCTACAAACCGCAAATGGTCAGCGGTCAGCGGCTTCAGGCGATCGGCAGGGCTGCATACTTGCACCTCATAGCCCTGGGCCGCTAATTCTCGCGCCACCACCAGCGCATCGCCGCCGTTGTGCCCCGGCCCAGCCACCACGGCTACCCGTGGATAGTGCGACTGGGGAAAGTGTTGGATTACCCAGGCGGTGATGCGGCCTGCCACCTTTTCCATTAGCGCCGCCACGGGCATGCCGGCGGTGAACAGATGCCCCTCAATCGCCCGCATTTTCTCGGCGGTCACGACTTGGTCAAGCGATCCATCAAAAAGCCCGCCCCACACTCCATTGACGGGTGCTGTGGCGGGCTGAGGTGCAGATTTCATAGGTCAGGCCTTCAAAACCGAAGGCAGAGTCTCTACTGTTGCCAGCATTCTATCGCTGGAAGAAGACGCGGCTGTTGTCCAGGCCCGCCTCGTGGTAAAAGTCATTCCAGCGGTTGGCCAAACCGCGATCGGTAAAGGGACCAACGGCTACGTGGGGGCCCCGGGGAGACTCGCGCTGCTGCACGCGATCGGGGGGAGTCCCGAGCTGAATCACCTGACTGCTCAAGGTGCCTAGATTGCCAGAGCTGGTCGGAAGAACCACGTAATAGGGCGCGCTAGTCGACTGGGCAACCGGAGGTGCCCCAGTCGGTGGAGGCATAGCCACCCCGCTACTGGGGGCTGGCGGCACACCATAGTCAAGCTCCTGGCCAAACTCAACATTGCCAGGCGTCGGTGGGGCCTGGGCTACATTGGGCGGCAGCGCGGGTACAGGTACCCCTGTGGTGGGTGCCTGGGGAAATGCCGCATCAGGCAAGGGCGGCAGATCGCCATTGGAAGCATAGACATTATTGGGCATCGCAGGCGTTTGAGCGAAGTAGGGCACCGCAGCGGCAACCTGGGCCACCTCTGCTGTTACCCCTAGACCACCCAGGTCAGTGACCCGCTGCTGGGCATTGCCGTTCATATTAAATCGTCCAGCCTGAATCACCGATCGCCCCTGAAAGGTGGTGCGGAAAGCAGTCGGCTCAACCAGTCGAACCTGGCTGAGGGTGGCATCGCTGGTGTCGCTAACGTAGATCAAATACTGTTGACCGCTGGTGGGTAACTGGGGTGTGGCGGCTCCAGGCACCGGCATTGTCCCGGCGGGCAGCGGCGGCACCGCCTCATAGCCCTGGGCTAGCCCGTGGGAAACAATGCCCAAAACCGCTACAGCAGCAGCAATTCCGGCTGGAATTACCCTGCGAATCGCCCCTGTAGACCAGCACTGACTAGCCTCCTGGCCAAACTCTACTCGTCCCAAACCCAGTCGTTCAAACCTTGTTGAAATATTCTGCATTGCCATCACGACTCCTGCCCATTACTTAGATGGTGAACCGGCAGACGGTCAAGCACTAACGCCTTAGTTGCCCGTCCTCTCTATATGTCTTGAGGATGGTAGCGCAGTTTTTGAGAACCGCATCACTATTAACGCAAAATCGAGCGCCAATAACGCAAAATGGAGCGCCAATTTTGAGCTGGCGCAGACTGTAAAACCGCTTCGGTGATCTAGATCACTGGTTAGGTCTGACAACATCACCGGGAGAGAGCCTAGCCCGTCACGCGTAGATGATGTGTCATTTCTTACTATGGGGTGAGCTCTGCAATAGTAAGTGCTATGGCTAACCCCTGCAGCAAACCCCTCAAAGGCAATCCATTTACCACCCAGCGCGATCCCCACACCGGGGAGTGGCAGGTGGTAAAGACTCTCCCCAGGAGTCGTCAGTAATTCCTGGGGAGACTATCTTGCAGGAGTTACAAACTGAGGCTCAAGGCGTAACGGTTCAATCGCTACCGCCCGATCGCTACCGCCATTAGAGAGAGAAAAAAGGCATCTGCAATAGCCATACTAGATCCAGGGCAGTTGGGCTTTAGTATGGCTCACTCTCCCTGTAGCCTAAACGCATTAAACGACTGCCATGCGCCAACTGTATCCACCCATTGAGCCTTACCATGCTGAATATTTGGCCGTATCAGATCGGCATCAGCTTTATGTAGAGCAGGCGGGCAACCCGGAGGGTAAGCCCGTCGTGTTTTTGCACGGCGGGCCAGGCGGCGGCATCAACCCGACCTATCGGCAATTTTTTGATCCCCAGCGCTGGCGCATTGTGCTGTTTGACCAGCGCGGCTGCGGCAAAAGTTTTCCCCACGCCAGCTTAGACGACAACACTACCTGGGCCCTGGTTAGCGATATCGAAAAAATTCGGGTTCATTTGGGGATCGATCGCTGGACGGTATTTGGCGGCAGCTGGGGCAGCACCCTGGCGCTCACCTATGCCCAAACCCACCCCGATCGCTGCGATGGCCTAATTTTGCGCGGCATTTTTACCCTGCGTCAGCGAGAAATTCGCTGGTTTTACCAGGATGGAGCCAGCTACCTCTACCCCGACGCCTGGGAGCAGTACCTCGCCCCCATTCCTGAGCCCGAGCGGGATGACTTGGTGACCGCCTACTATCACCGCCTCACCAGCGACAATGCCGAAGAACGCCTGGCCGCCGCCCGCGCCTGGGCGGTATGGGAAGCCAGCACCAGCCAGCTTGTGCCCGACCCCAACCTGCTGCACCACTTCAGCGAAGACGAGTTTGCGGTGGCCTTTGCCCGCATCGAGTGCCACTACTTTATCAATCGGGGCTTTTTCGACACAGACGACCACATCCTGCGCCAGGTGCATTGCATTCGCCACATTCCCGGCATCATTGTGCAGGGTCGCTACGATATTGTGTGCCCCGCCACTACCGCCTGGGAGCTGCACCGCGCCTGGCCCGAAGCCCAGTTTGTCATGGTGCAAGCCGCCGGACACTCCGCAATGGAACCCGGTATTACCAGTGCTCTGATTGAGGCGACCGATGAGTTTGCCCAGCGGTAACTCCCTCACGCTCCTACCCCATCCACTCTA
Organism: Nodosilinea sp.; assembly: GCA_049646445.1. GTDB lineage: Bacteria > Cyanobacteriota > Cyanobacteriia > Phormidesmidales > Phormidesmidaceae > Nodosilinea. Next base: position 33,913 of record JBARVV010000014.1, read on the forward strand.
TTAGCCCGTAGGCCAGCACCGCGCTCCCCAGTGGTACGGTGAGGTTGTCGAGACCATAGAACGAGAGGGTTTCGAGCAGGGTGGCGGCGATCGCAACCACCAGCGCCGTACCCCAAACCGACGCTGTAAACCCCGCCGTGAAGCCTAGCACCAGCCAGCACACCAGAAAGCTGGCCAGGGACATTGTCAGACTGCCTTCCCAGCTTTTTTGGTTGCCAAAAACTTTGTAGGGATGGCGGCCAAAATTTTGCCCAATCAGCGCCGCTAGCCCATCGCCCCAGGTCATCACCAAAATGCCAATAGCGGCGTACTGGGGTAGCTCCAAGGGCCAAAACACGGCGGTCAGTACCCCGATGCTGACGGCGTAAAAAAACGTACCCAGGCTGTTGCGCCCGACGCCGTTAATGCCCGGCAAAATCGGCAGTCGATACGACAGCAGCGCCACGCCGCTAAACATCACCGAGGCGGCTATGCTCATCCAGGCTGGAATATGCAGCCACCAGGCCAGCAAGATAACGTGACCAGCCCCAATGTGGACAATTTTGCGGGTAATTTCGGTGTTGAGTCGAGCGGTGCGGCGCAGCCCCTCGGCCACTCCCCCCACTACCGCCAGCCAGGCGGCGACCAGTCCAATTTGCACGAGCGCAGTGGCCATCATGGCAAGGGAAGCAAGTATAGTGGGGTGGGACTTCTAGACCTTACTACACCAGCTTCCTATGGATGCAACCTATATGGATAAACCTTATAAGCGAGTACTGCTAAAACTAAGCGGTGAAGCCCTAATGGGCGACATGGACTACGGTATCGATCAAAGTATCGTAGAAGCCATCTCGGCGGAAATCGCTGAGGTCATTAAAGAAGAGATTGAAATCGCCGTCGTCGTCGGCGCGGGCAACATTTTTCGGGGCATCAAAGGCTCGGCCTCGGGCATGGACCGGGCCACCGCCGACTACATCGGCATGATTGCCACCGTGATGAACGCGATGACGCTGCAAGACTCGCTGGAGCGGATGGGGGTGCCAACCCGAGTGCAAACGGCGATCGCCATGCAGGAGGTCGCCGAACCCTACATTCGCCGCCGCGCCATTCGCCACCTGGAGAAAAACCGGGTGGTTATTTTTGGGGCCGGCTCCGGCAATCCGTTCTTCACAACCGATACTACTGCGGCCCTGCGGGCGGCGGAGATCAATGCCGAGGTGGTTTTTAAGGCCACTAAGGTTGACGGCGTTTACGATTCTGATCCTAAAATTAATCCTAAGGCCAAGCGCTTTCGCACCCTAACCTATAGTTATGTGCTCCAAAACGACCTAAAAGTAATGGATAGCACCGCGATCGCCCTGTGCAAGGACAACAAGATCCCTATCATGGTATTTGACCTGTCGGTGCCCGGAAACATCAAGCGAGCGCTGATGGGCGAATCTATCGGCACGATTGTAGGAGAGAACTGTGATGTCAGTTGACGATATTTTGCTCGAAACCGAAGACCAGATGCAGAAGTCTATCGAGGCTACCCAGCGCAACTTCAACAGCATTCGCACGGGTCGCGCTAACTCCTCTCTTTTAGATCGAATCGAGGTCGACTACTACGGTGCGGCCACCCCGCTCAAAACCATCGCTAGCATTTCTACCCCCGATGCCAGCACGCTGATGATTCAGCCCTTCGACGCCAGCAGCCTGTCCAATATCGAACGGGCTATTTCGATGTCTGATGTGGGCCTAACGCCCAATAACGACGGCAAAGTAGTGCGTCTGAACATTCCACCGCTAACGAGCGAACGCCGCAAAGAATTTGTCAAAACAGCCGGCAAAATTGCTGAAGAGGGGCGCGTCTCGATTCGCAACCAGCGGCGCAGCGGTATCGATGCCGTGAAAAAGCTGGAGAAAGCCAGCGATATCTCGGAAGACGAGTCGCGCGATGCCCAGGACGAAATTCAAAAGCTGACCGATACATATATCGCCAAGCTCGATAACACCCTAGCCACTAAAGAAAAAGACATCATGACCGTGTAACCCGGCGGCGATGAGTTACGCCTCTAGCCTGCATGGTTCATGAGCTGACTGAACATGGTCATTGCCGCTTAGGCGGCAACCCACTCTGGCAAGGGTTGTCTCGCGTGGATTCCCGTATAGGGCCGCTGGCCTCGCGTCGCAACCACCGGAATGACCGCCGCTGATTGACGGTTTCGCAAACAACTGAGGCTAGGCCGCGCATCCCGGCCTGACAAAGTAGGCAAAATGCATGGGGTAGCCTTCGGCGTAGAGCTTGTCTACCCGGTTTTGGGCTATTTCTAGGCTCTGAAATACGTCTAAAACAGTTTCTCTACCGTTGGCGTACCGAACACAAAGTTCCCAAACCATGGCGATCTCCCTAATGGCTATCCCAAACAAACGGAGGGTCTGACTTCATGGCCGCTTCATAGCTGGCCGACTGTCTTCATCGTAGGTTTAACAGCGGTGGGTGTACTCCGGGAAACCCATGAACTCGGGCCTTGCGTAGATTCTGGGAGGCCTGACGGCATCTGCCCCTGCTGGGCAGGGCAAACGCCGTTTGCCCCCACAAACGAGACGGTTATCCCACAAGACTTTGAATAAGTTGGGCTTGGACTGGAGGCCGACTGCTTGGACTCGGTTGACGCTTCCCTAAAGCCCTGCTAGATTGCAGATACGTTTCAATTCAACCCGCAGCCATGTTTGCGTCAGTACGAGTATTTTATTTTTGGTGGCAGCCCTCGGTTCACAGGCCGTGAGCACTTTTGTGCTGCCAACCTTGTGAACCGTGGAGCTTACCCTCTGCGGTTTTGTTTTTTGTAGTCCTATTTCTGCGCTTAAACGATGCAAATCCGCACCCCTGATTCGCCCTTGTCTAACTGGTACTACGGATTTTTTTACACCACCGGGTCAGGCTTGTGGTGATAGGTCGTCCTATGCCGCCTACCTGACCCGGAGCCTAACGCTCCGGGTTTTTTATTTTCTGCTGCGATCGCTGTCTTCCCGTTCTTTACCCTGAGTTTTCTAGCTATGAAAGATGCTACTTTGACCCGAAAATCTGCTGCTGACCACCATTCGGTGATTGCCCTGAGCGATCGCGTCACCATTGGCGGCGAAACCCTGCTGATTGTAGGCGGCCCCTGCGCCGTCGAAAGCGCTGCTCAAATGGAGCAGGTGGCCCAGCGTCTCTCTGCTACGCCAGTGCAGGCGCTGCGGGGCGGGGTGTTCAAGCCGCGCACGTCGCCCTACGCCTTTCAGGGCATGGGGGAGGCCGGGCTGCGAATTCTAGACGATGTGCGCCAGCAGTTCCAAATGCCGGTAATTTCTGAAGTGATGGCGATCGATCAGATTGACCTCATGGCCGACTACGTGGATGTACTGCAGGTGGGCAGCCGCAACATGCAAAACTTCGATCTGCTCAAGGCTCTGGGTCGCACCGACAAACCGGTGCTGCTAAAGCGGGGGCTAGCGGCCACCCTCGAAGAGTTTGTGATGGCGGCGGAGTACATTCTCAGCCACGGCAACCCCAGCGTGATTCTCTGTGAGCGGGGCATTCGCAGCTTTGATACCTACACCCGCAACGTGCTGGATCTCGGGGCCGTAGTAGCGCTGAAGCAGATTACCCACCTGCCGGTGATGGTCGACCCCAGCCACGCTGCGGGCAAGCGCGAGCTGGTACCGGCTCTGGCCCGGGCCGCGATCGCCGCTGGGGCCGACGGGCTAATGGTCGAATGCCACCCGGTGCCCGAGCAGTCTGTGTCAGATGCGCGCCAAGCCCTTACCCTGGAGGAGATGGCTGCGCTAGCCTACAGCCTCGATCCTATTGCTGGGGCACTAGGTCGCCGCTTAGCACCTGCGGGTGCAGCCTCTATGCCAGGCCTGGAGCAGGTTTCAGGGGCGATCGCGATCGCCGCCTAAGTCAGTTATCAGTATCTCCAATGGAAGGCATTAGCAATGAGCGCTGTCATTCGGCTTCATATTTTGTTACAACAGTAGGGGAATTAGGTGGTACTAACCTCTATGTTTGGTGGCTTTACCGGGTTTCAGTCCAAAGGGTCCAACGACTTTGGTGAAAGGATGATCAACTCTGTGGCTACCCAGTCGCTGCGGCACCTTTTTAGCAGCAGTGATGCTGTAGAAGTTGCCGTACGCTGCTCTCCGCCCAGCAAAATGCTGCAGGGCACTATCGATAGCTTTCGAATGGAAGGGCGCGGCCTGATCATTCGCAAAGAGTTTGAGGCCGCTGAGATGATGTTTGAGACCGACGCGGTTTCTATTGACGTCGGATCGGCTATCAGCGGCAAGATTCGCCTGCGGCAGCCGACTCAGGCCGTGGCTCAGGTGGTCTTAAACGAAGATGCTATTAACCGCGCTTTTGAGGCTGAGCTGGTACGCCAGCACCTAGAGGGGGTCACCGATGATGCGGTGACCTCTATGTCGGGGGGAGATCCGGTGACTTTTCGGGATGTCCACATCAGCCTGATGCCCGACCAGCAGGTCAAAATTACGGCCAAAACCGATTTGCCCAACCGTGAGGATGTACCCATTCAGCTGTTGGCCCGAGTCACCGTAGAAAAGCGGCGACGGATTATTTTTGCCGATGCCGAATTTTTATCCGATGGCATTCCTGATGACATGATGCCGCTCTCGGCCACGCTAACGAAGGGGTTTGCCGAAGTGCTCAACCGGATGGTTGACTTAGAGCGATTTAACCTAGATGGCGTTTTGCTGCGGGTAAACCGGCTTGAAACTAAGGGCAATCAGCTCATCTTTAGCGGCTACGCCCAAATTGAGCATTTCCCCGGCACGATGTAGCGAGCCTCGGCTCAATTTAAGCGTTTAGGGTTGCCGGGTCTGCCCCCTGCCGCAAACCTTGGCCCCCAAACCCTGACTGGCCAGTATCATAGTGGGGGTCTCGGGTAGGCATCACTATGGGTAACTGGTTTGTAGCGGGGGGCATTGTCATGTGGCCCCTGCTGCTGTGTTCGCTGCTGACCCTGGCCCTGGCGGTAGAGCGGGGCTGGTTTTGGCTGCGAGTCAGCCGCCAGCAGCGGGGGCTGGTGCCCCAGGTGCTGAGCACCTTTAGCCAAAATCCTCAGCGGGCGATCGCAAAACTCAAGCAGCACCAGCAGTTGCCCATTGCCCGCATTTTTCTAGCCGCGCTCACCCTGGGCGATGCTACCCCTGAAGAATTTCGCCTCGCCTTAGAGAGTGCCGCCCAGGCCGAGCTGCCTCTGCTCAAACGATTCCAAGCCCTGTTTGAAACCGTAGTTGGCGTGGCCCCACTGCTGGGCTTGCTGGGTACCGTGCTGGGCCTAATGCAGACATTTTCGACCCTGCGGCTGGGCGATACCAGCGGCCCAGCCGCTACCGGGGTAACCGCTGGGGTGAGCGAGGCCCTGATCTCGACAGCGGCGGGGCTGGTGGTGGCCCTGGTGGCGCTGCTGCTGGCTAACCTGTTTCAGGGGCTGTATCGCCGCCAGCGGGCGTTTATTCAGGAGGCGGGGGGCAAGCTTGAGATTCTCCACCGCCGCGCCCAGCGCCAGGGCAATATTAGCTCTGCAGTCTTTCTACCGGGGCAAATTCCGTGAGGGCTCAGCCGCTACTGTTAGACCCATCTCAAACCGCTTCGCTGATCGTGCTGGGGGCGGGGGCGGCGGGGCTGTTTGGGGCGATCGCCTGCGCCGAAGCCAACCCCAGCGCCTCCATCCACGTTTTTGAGGCGGGGCGCGAACCCCTGGCCAAGGTGAGAATTTCCGGCGGCGGGCGCTGCAATGTGACCCACCACTGCTTTGACCCCGCCGTGCTGGTCACCCACTACCCGCGCGGCAGCAACGCCCTGCGCGGGCCCTTCAGCCGTTTTCAGCCCCAGGATACGGTGGCCTGGTTTGAGCAGCGGGGGGTGCAGCTCAAAACCGAGGCCGATGGCCGCATGTTCCCCACTACCGACGACTCGGGCACCATTGTTGACTGTCTGCTGGGGGAAGCGCGGCGGCTGGGCATTCGCATTCACACCAGCCAGGCGATCGCCCAAATTCAGCCCGACGACGCTGGCTTTGGGCTGACCACGCGGGCTGGGGCCGAGTGGCGCTGCGATCGCCTGCTGCTGGCCACCGGCAGCAGCCCCGGCGGCTACCGTCTGGCCCTCAAACTGGGTCACGACCTGGTGCCGCCCGTCCCCTCTCTGTTTACTTTCAATATTCCCGACCCGGCCCTGCGCGAGCTAGCCGGGGTTTCGGTAGAAACTGTCCACCTCAGCCTGGGGCTAGACGATGTCCCGGCGCTGACCCAGAGCGGCCCGCTGCTAATTACCCACTGGGGCATGAGCGGCCCAGCGGTGCTCAAACTTTCGGCCTATGGGGCGGTGGGCCTGCACCGCCAGCGCTACCGGGCCACTCTAACCGTGAACTGGCTGCCTGCCCTCAAGCAAGACCAGGTGCGCCAAAAGCTGCTGGCCCTCAAGCAGGAGCAGGGCAATCGCCAAGTGGCGGCGTTTTCGCCGTTTCCAGCGCTGTCGCGGCGGCTGTGGCAGTACCTGGCTCAGCACCGGGCAGAGTTGGGCACCAAGCTGAACTGGGCCGACCTGTCTAAGGCCCAGGTGCAGCGGTTGGTGATCGAGCTGACGCGGGGAGAATACGCGATCGCAGGCAAGGGCGTTTTCAAAGACGAGTTTGTCACCTGCGGCGGCGTTCCCTTGGCCGAGGTCAACTTCAAAACCCTGGAAAGCCGCCGCTGCCCAGGGCTATACCTGGCGGGCGAAGTTCTCAACATCGACGGGGTCACGGGCGGGTTTAACTTTCAAAACGCCTGGACGACGGGCTGGCTGGCGGGGCAGGCGATCGCAGCAGCCAGCGTTTGAGCGATCGCCCCTAGCTGCCCAAACCCGTACCTGTATAATCGGCGCATCCCTTTCCGCTGCGAGTGCATCCATATGGGTTGGTTGTTGGGTATGTCGTTATTGGCTGGCCTGGGCGCTGTTGGTAGGCTGGGGTGGCAGCGATGGGCAAAGCGGCAGCGGTACAAGTCGTTGCGATCGCTCCCCTGTCCTCCCCAGCACTGGCTGCTGGGTCACATTCCGCCCCTGCTGGCGGCAGTCAAAAATCGACAGCTGTTTCAGATCTTGTTCGACTGGTCTAAAGAGTTTGGCCCCAAGTATGTGTACTGGGTGGGCTACCCGGTGGTGGTGCTCAACCAGGCCAAACTGATTGACAGCACCATTGTGCAGGGCAGCCGCGACGGTAGCCTAGTGCGCAGCGGTCAGTCGCAGCGCGCCTGGAACGACCTGATGGGGCCAATCATGATCGGTCAGGATGGGGCCGCGTGGCAGTGGCGACGCAAGGCCTGGAACCCAGAATTTAGCTCTAGCGGCGTCAACCACTACCTGACCCTGGTAGATCAGGCCTGTAGCCAGGTGATCACCAAGCTGCACACCGCCCCACCGGGCGAACCCGTCCCGGTCGATTCGCTGTTTGTGGAGCTGACCATGCGGGTGATTGCAGCCCTGGTGTTGGGCATTCCCATCGACCCCAGCCAGCCCAGCCCCGAAGGCCCACCCCTAGAGATTGAACCGACCTACAACGCCATGTCGGTCTTGACCTATCGGTTTTTGCGGGTGGCCGTCGGCGAAAAGCCTTGGCAAAAATACCTGCCCACCCAAGCCGCCAAAGACTACTGGGCCGCCCGCCGCCATTTTGAAACCTTCTTGCAGTCGCGCATAGACTTGGCCCTGCAGCTGCGCGACGGCGACCCCGATGCCCTGGCAAAAGCCAGCCCGCTGTTTCAGCAGTCAATGCTGGTCAAAATTGCGGCCAAAGAACCTCGCTACACCCGCGCCAGCCTGCTGCCCGAAATTATCGAGATGCTGATTGCGGGCACAGATACCACCGCTCACACCCTCTCCTTTGCGGTGGGCGAGCTAGCCCTCAACCCAGAAGCATTTGAAAAAGCCCAGACCACGGTCGATCGCGTTTTTGAACACCACGAAGCCATTACCCTGGCCAGTCTAAAGGAGCTGAGCTACCTGCCTGGGGTAATCAAAGAAACCCTGCGGCTCTATTCGGTGGCATCGGGTACTACATCACTACAGGCGACCCGAGACATAGTGGTCGATGGCCTAGAGTTACCCGCCGGAACGCGCCTGTTTTGGTCGATGCTGGGGGCCGGGCGCGACCCCGACGCCTACCCCCAGCCCGACAAATTTTGGCCGGATCGCTGGCTCAGTGACGATCGCCAGTCGCCTGCCCCACCGATGATTGACTTCGGATCTGGCCCCCACCGCTGCCTGGGCGAACACCTGGCCATGCTGGAATCGACCCTGATGCTGGCTCAGCTGCTGCGGCACTTTAGCTGGGAGCTGGTAAACGGACGGTCGTCGCTGGAGAATTTGAAGCAGAATTTGCTGATCTACCCGGTAGATGGCATGCCGGTTTATCTGCGGCCGCGATCGCCGGTAGTCGAGCCAGCACTGACCCAAGTTGGTTAAGGTCTGACTAAGCTGACTCGGGCTCACGCTGCTCAATAGGCAAGATCACCGTAAACGCTGAGCCTTGCTCGACCAGCGACGACACCGAGATTTTGCCCTGCATCAACGCCACCAGTTGTGAAACAATTGCCAAGCCCAGCCCTGTGCCCTGATCGGTGGCAGCCGTGGGGCCGTGGTGAATGCGGTAGTAGGGTTCGAAAATATACTTTTGCTCGGCCTGAGCAATGCCAATACCGCTATCGCTAACGGCAATCGACCAGCGGTTGTTATCAAGGGTTTCGGCAGAAATAGAGACATAGCCACTTTCGGTATAGCGAATGGCATTGCTCAGCAGATTGGTGACAATTTGCTGCAGGCGCAGGGGATCGGTTTGCACGGTTTGCGGAGCGCGATCGCAGTCTATCCGCAAGTCGAGTCCCTTGTCGCGCACCAGGGGCTCGACAATTTCTACTACCGACTGAATTAAATCGATCGGGGCAATCGTTGCCACCTTCAGCTTAATTTGCCCATCGCTTTGCTGCAGCTGCAAGGTGTCATTAATCAGCCGCAGCAGGAGCCGTCCGCTGCGCAAGACTCGTTCAATACTTTCTAAATGCGCGTAAGATTCTTTTAGGCTGGGCTGCTGCTGCTGGCGCAGAAATAAGTCGGCATAGCCAATGATTGACGTAAGGGGAGTTTTGAGTTCGTGGGTCAGTTTCGACATATTGTCGTGGCTAGCCCGCACCAAGCGGGTTAGCTCTTGATTGGTAAGCTGCATTTGGGTTCTGAGTTTGTCTAACTCTTCTATGCGGCTCTGGGTATAGCTGTCGAAGCAGCGGGCGATCGCCTCATCGACCACTGTGTTGATCAGTCGCGTTGCCCACAGCACATCCTTAGATGAAGCCTGAACCAGATCAGTTTCTAACTCTTCAAAAATGACCGATCGCAGCAGTCGATATTCTCGCGCAATTTCTGCCGGTTCAAACCCCTGCTCGGCCCGAATTAAGCCATGTTCTAAACTGGCTTCATCGATGATTTGAAAGTTTTCTAAATCGCTATCGGCCAGCATGTCGGCGAGAGATTCCAATACTCTGGGCAAACTGTCGCGCACCGCCTTAAAGGTCAATTCGTTGGTTGCCTCAATTTGCTGATCTTCAAAAACTGCACCAATCCACAAATCAATAATTGTGTCGCGTTTTTGATTCAGAATGGTGCTGAAATCCATCTTCATAGAGTCAGGATAACGTCAGGGATCGGGCAAGCATTTTTACGCTACTCCATAGAAATGGGCTGGGGCATCTAGTAAAAGGTATAGAGCAGCCCTAGCTGGCGAATCTACTCAACTTTTAGTATCCCCGCTGATCAACGATGCCTCCTGAAATGCTGAGAAAGCTACATCTCTAGAGTATGGTTGAGAATGCTCATTAGATGAAACTTTACGGCCCTATGGCGACCCATCGTCCAGGCTGGTCATTAGATCGCCGAGATCCTCACTTTATTAAAGCTTTTCAGCCGCTATGGGGCTGGTTCTACGAGCACTACTTTCAGGTTCAGACCGAAGGGTGGGAGCAGATCCCGGCGGGTCAGGTGATGCTGGTCGGTTCTCACAATGGTGGCCTGGCGGCCCCCGATATGTTCATGATGATCTACGACTGGGTCAGGCGCTTTGGCCCCGATCGCCCCGTCTACGGCCTCATGCACCCCAAGGTGTGGCAAGTGGCTCCACCGTTGGCCAACCTGGCCGAACGGGCTGGGGCGATCGCCGCGCATCCCAAAATGGCCCTGGCAGCCCTCGATCGCAAGGCTAGTATTTTGGTCTATCCCGGTGGTGCTCAAGATACCTTTCGCCCGTTTAGCCAGCGCGACCAAATCCATTTGGGCGATCGCAAAGGGTTTGTCAAAATCGCCCTACAGCGCCACCTGCCGATTGTTCCCGCTGTCTCCTGGGGTGCCCACGATACACTGCTGGTTTTAGCCGATATCTATCCCCTTATGCAGCAGCTGCACGACCAGGGCATGCCCTGGTTTTTGGGGATCGACCCGGAAGTTTTTCCCGTTTATCTGGGTCTGCCGTGGGGCATCGCCTTTGGCCCCGTGCCCAATATTCCCTGGCCTCGACCGATCGCGACCCGCGTCGGCCCGCCGATCTATTTTGAGCGCTACGGGGCCGAGGCCGCCCGCGATCGCGCCTACGTCGATGCCTGCTACAGCCACGTCCGCGACCAAATGCAGCACAACCTCAACGATCTGATCGCTAAACACGACAAACGATCTGCACCTTAAACCCGGCCAGCTGTAGGGTGGGCACTGCCCACCACTGGGAAAATTGTTTTCCAAAAGTCACCTCAAATCCAGGAGGTGGTGAGCGACTAGCGGCTGTAGAGCTGAGTCATGGCCAGCAGGCGATCGCTCAGCGCCTGGGTCAGCAGAGTAGAACTGCGGTAGCGCCAGCGCCAGTTGCCGTGGTTGCGGCTGGGGTCATTCATGCGGGCGTGGCCGTCTAAATCGAGCAGATCTTGCAGGGCGATAACGGCCAAATCGGCGACCGAGGCCAGCGCCGTGCGAATAAATAGCCAATTGATGGCCTCGATCGCTTCGGGCGAGGCATAGCCAGCGTAGCGGGCCAAAAACTCTTTATCGCTGTCGCTGGCCTGCTGCCACCAGCCGATAATCGTGTCGTTGTCGTGGGTGCCGGGGTAGACCACGGTATTGCGCGTGTAGTTATGCGGCAGGTAGGGGTTGTTGGGATCTTCGCCAAAGGCAAACATTAAAATTCGCATGCCCGGAAAGTCAAAGCGATCGCGCAGGGCCTCCACTTCAGGGGTAATAATGCCGAGATCTTCGGCCATAATCGGCAGCGTTCCCAGCGCTTTTTCTAGGGCGGTAAAAAACCGCTCACCCGGTGCTTCAATCCATTCGCCGTTCATGGCCGTTTCTTCGCCACCAGGCACCTGCCAGTAGGCTTCAAAGCCGCGAAAGTGGTCAACCCGCACGATATCCACATACTGCAACGTCACCTGAAATCGCTTAATCCACCAGGCAAAGTTAGTTTTTTCGATCTGATCCCAGTTGTAGACGGGGTTGCCCCAGAGCTGCCCGGTGGCGCTGAAGTAGTCGGGCGGTACGCCTGCGATAAAGGCGGGTTCAAAGGTCTCGGGGTCGAGCTTAAAGATCTCTGGGTCGCCCCATACGTCTGAGCTGTTGTGGCACACATAAATTGAAATGTCGCCCACGATTTTGATGTTTCTATCGTTGGCGTACTGGCGCAGGTTTTGCCACTGCTCAAAGAACTTAAACTGCAAAAATTGGTGATAGTGAATCTGGTCTTTTAGCGCTTCTCGCTGGGCTGCAAGTGCCTCTGGTTCGCGACGGGCGATCGCGGGTTCCCAGTGGTTCCAGCTTTTGCCCTCGTTGGCCTCCAGCAGCGCCATAAACAGCACAAAATCATCCAGCCACGCGGCTTGCTCGCAGCAAAACTGATCCAGTTTGGCCTGCTGGTCGGGCGATTGCTGGGTCAAAAAGCGATCGTGGGCCAGCTTGAGAAAGTGAGTTTTGTGGGGAATGACTTTGTCAAAATCGACCTTTTCAGGATCTACGTCGAGTAACGGGGTCAACTCGGTCGCCTCCAGCAAGCCTTCGGCGGCGAGTTGCTCTAGATCAATCAGCAGCGGATTGCCCGCAAAGGTGCTGAAGTTCATGATGTAGGGCGAATGCTCGTAGCCGGTCGGCCCCAGCGGCAAAACCTGCCACAGCGTTTGCCCACTTCTAGCCAAAAAATCGACAAAGGCGTAGGCGGCTTGCCCCAAATCGCCAATGCCAAACCGACCTGGTAAAGAGGTGGGATGCAGTAAAACGCCGCTGGCACGTTGAAAACTCATACAAATTTGCTACTGAATTGTAGATAACTGCCGAATCTTTGCTGTGTAAAGCCGAATTAGCCGCCTGCATTCAACATGCAGCAAATCCGCTGGGGAAAACGCCACCCCGCAAAGCCACCCCGCAAAATTGGTGACAGGTATTGGCAACAGAATCGGCCATGCTATTCATAGAAGAAAGGGTTGGCCGCAGGCATCCTCCCTAAGACTTGGATAGAGAGATCGGGGTGCGGTATGACTCATCTTAGGCGCGATCGCTCTTACCTCAGGACGATGACGCGCTCTACCATTTCCGCTAGCGTAGGGGCTGGTATTGCGCGCTAAGGAAGTCGTTGACCTTGAAGAATGATCCCCTGTGGTTTAAGAACGCCATCATTTACGAAGTGCCGGTGCGCGCTTTCGCCGACAGCAACGGCGATGGGATTGGCGACTTTCGGGGCCTGACCGAGAAGCTGGATTATCTTCAAGACCTTGGCGTGACGGCGATCTGGCTGCTGCCGTTCTTTCCGTCGCCGCTGCGCGATGATGGCTACGACATTGCCGACTACATGAGTGTGAATCCCATCTATGGGACGCTGGACGACTTTAAGGAGCTGATGCAGGCCGCTCACCAGCGGGGCATTCGGGTCATTATTGAGCTAATTATTAACCACACCTCTGACCAACATCCCTGGTTTCAGCGGGCGCGGCGGGCTCCTAAGGGTAGCCCCGAACGTGATTTCTACGTTTGGAGCGATACCTACGAAAAATACCAGGAAGCGCGGATTATCTTCCAGGATTTCGAAACCTCCAACTGGACCTGGGATTCGGTGGCCGACGCCTACTTCTGGCACCGCTTTTACTCTCACCAGCCCGATCTCAACTACGACAATCCGGCGGTGGCCCAGGCCGTGTTCGACGTGATGGACTTTTGGCTAGAGATGGGGGTAGACGGCCTGCGCATGGATGCGGTGCCCTACCTATACGAGCGCGAAGGCACCAACTGCGAGAACCTACCTGAAACCCACGCCTTTTTGAAGCAGCTGCGGAAGCACGTCGACGAAAAATTTCCTAACCGCATGCTGCTGGCCGAGGCCAACCAGTGGCCCGAGGATGCCGCCGCCTACTTCGGCGATGGCGACGAGTGCCACATGAACTTTCACTTTCCGCTGATGCCGCGCCTGTTTATGGCCCTGCGGATGGAGGACAGCTTTCCGATCGCAGACATCCTGCAGCAGACCCCGGCCATCCCCGACAACTGCCAGTGGGGCCTGTTTTTGCGCAACCACGACGAGCTAACGCTGGAAATGGTCACCGATGAAGACCGCGATTTTATGTATCGCGTCTACGCCCAGGACCCGGAGATGCGGGTGAACTTGGGCATTCGGCGCCGGTTAGCGCCGCTGCTAGGCAACGATCGCCGCCAGATCGAGCTGCTCAACAGCCTGCTGCTGTCGCTGCCTGGCACCCCGGTGCTCTACTACGGCGACGAAATTGGCATGGGCGACAACGTCTACGTGGGCGATCGCAACGGCGTGCGCACCCCCATGCAGTGGAACTATGACCGCAACGCGGGCTTTAGCAGCGCCAGCCCCCAGCGGCTGTTTTTGCCGCTGATTGTCGAAGCCGAATACCACTACGCCACGGTAAACGTAGAGGCCCAGCGGGCCAACCCCACCTCGCTGCTCAACGCCACCAAGCGGCTGATCGCCATGCGTAAGCACTTTCGCGCCCTGGGCAGCGGCGATTTTCAGCTTTTGCACCCCGAAAACCGCAAGGTGCTGGCCTTTACCCGCACCTTCGATGACGAGAAAATTTTGGTTGTCGCCAACCTGTCGCGCTTTGTGCAGACTGTTGAGCTAGACCTGGCGGCGTTTAAGGGCTGGATGCCGGTCGAGATCTTTGGCCGCACCGAGTTTCCGCCCATTGACGATCTGCCCTATTTCCTCAGTATTGGGGCCTACGCGGTCTACTGGTTTACCCTCAAGCCCCAGGCGGTGCCGCTGCCCGCCACCGATCCCCAGACCGAACTGCCCACGCTGGCGCTCGATGGGGCATGGCACGGGGCTTTTGCTCGGCTGCAGTCGGCCCAAACCCGTCGATTTGCCAGTAGTTTAGAGAATCTGCTGCCCCATTATCTGGCCAACCACCGCTGGTTTGGCGGCAGAACCCGGACGGTGCAGGCGGCTCGGATCGTGGGGGCGATCGCGATTCCCTACGGTCACAGCCACGCCCAAATGGTTGAGCTGCACGTCGACTATATTCAGGGCAATCCGCAAACCTACGTGCTGTTTTTGGCCGTTGCCGAGGGCGATCAGGCGCTCCACCTGCTGGCTGAAAATTCCCATGCTGTAGTGGCTCGGCTCAAGCTGGCCCAAAGCGATGATGTCGCCGTGCTGTTCGATGCGATCGCCGACAAGCCGTTTTTAACCGCCCTGCTAGACGGCATTGCCCGGCACCAGATCTATGAGAACGCGACCGGCAGGCTGACGGCTACCACCACCGCTCTGTTCGACCAACTCAGCGGCGGCGAGTTTGGTGCCTCCCTCGCCAGTGCCTCTGGTAACGATTCTGGCAGCGATGAGTCAAGCGAGCAGCCAAAACCGCACTTTGAGCCCACTCTGCTGAAGGGCGCACACAACAATACCTCGATCGCCTACGCCAAAACAGGGGGGGGGGCGGCCCAAAATCGACTGATTCTAAAGCTGTTCCAAAAAGTGGACGAAGGCCAGCACCCCGACCTAGAAGTGCGTCGCTTTTTAGATGACCATCATCACTTCAACAACATCACCTCGATCGCAGGCACCCTGACCTACCATCGCTCCGCTGCCGAACCGATCACGATCGGCATTCTGCAAGAGTTTATCCCTGATACCCGCAGCGCCTGGGACTACACCCTCGACCACCTGCGCGACTTCTTTGACCTTGTGGTCATGGATCAGTCTAATGTGGCCGAAGCGCCCATGCCCATAGGCTCGGCGCTGGCCCTAGAACCCGCAACCGCAGGCGATTCAGACCCCACCGAGGTCTTTTTCCCGCTGCCCTACTGCCCGATCCCCTCCCTTGAGTCCCAGATTCCGGCCTGCAAGTCGATCAACAGCTATTTGGCCAACATGCAGCTGCTGGGCCAGCGCACCGCCCAGCTCCATATGGCCCTCACGGTGGATGCTGACACCCCCGATTTTGCCCCAGAACCCTTTACCTCGCTCTACCAGCGATCGATCTACCAGTACAGCCGCAACCTAACTGGGCAAGTGTTTTTGCTGCTCAAAAACCGTCTGAATACGCTGCCCTCTGACACGCGATCGCTGGCCACGACCGTTTTAAACCAGCAGGATGTCTGTCTAGAGCGGTTTCAAGCGGTCTTAGATCAAAAAATTACCGCCCTGCGAATTCGCTGCCACAATGACTATCACCTGGAGCAGGTGCTCTATACGGGCAAAGACTTCTTTATCATCGACTTTGAAGGTGACCCAGCCCGCAGTCTAAACGAGCGCCGCATGAAGCGATCGCCCCTGCGAGACGTAGCGGGCATGCTGCAATCGTTTTACTACGCCGTTAACATTGCCCTTGACAACGAGATTGAAAGTGGCCTCAGCCAGCCCGAACAGCGGCAACAATTACAGCAGTGGGCAGAGTTTTGGTATCGCTGGGTCAGCACGACGTTTATCAAAGCGTATTTGACCACCGCTACCCGCGACGGCTTTTTGCCCCAGACCCAGCAAGAGATGGAGGTGCTGCTTGACAACTACGTGATCGAGCAGGCCATCTACAACTTAGGCCGAGAGCTAGTCGATCGATCGACCCACGTCAAAATTCCCCTGCGGCGCATCCTGCATCTGTTGGCGATCGACCCAGATGATGATGTCACAGGCGCTGAAACATAGAAGAAGACTTCGGCCACGACCACCAGGGAGTGAACGCTCTGGTCATAGCAAAAGTCTGCTGAAGCAGGCTGGGAATCCAGGTTCCCCAGCCTCTTCAGAGGATTTTGGCTGTGAGCCTAGGACTTCTAGGCCTAAGCTCACTACCGCCGCGATCGCCGCGCCTTTGGATAAAGCCAAAACTCCAGCCCCTTGCTCAACCACGGCATGACCGGGTAGGTCAGCAACGCCGAGACAAAAATCACCGAAATAAACAGCGCCAGCAGCGACGGCAGCCCCAACAGCAGTGGCCCCAACAGTCCATTGGCCAACAAAATCAGCGGGTAGACCGCCAATACCCCCAGCACCACTTGCTTGTAGTAGGGCGGGCTGGGCAGCGGCGATCGCGTCTCAGATCGGGCCTGAGGCAGCGTAAACCACAGCTCTAAACCGCTAGGTTGCTGCTGCTGCGATCGGGCCGCGATTAACCCATAGGATTGATTCATCCAGTCGCGGTAGGTGGGCGACATTAGCCAGCAGCGCAGGCGATCGTAGGTTTCAAACTTCACAATCACCACATACTCAGGATGGTTGTGATCGCGGGGACGAATCACGTCAACCCCCAAAAAGCCCTCAAACTGCCGGGCATCGTGGTTAATGCCCTTTGTCCAAGCCTCGTAGGCGGGCACTTGGCTCGGGTCAACCACCTCTGAGATCACCAGAGTAACCGGGCCAGATTGCGGCTGAATCGCGTCCATAGGAGCAGAATGGGTGAGTCAAATAGCAACCTCAAGAATACAGACACTCAAGGGTTGCCGCTATTCGCTCCGTCCCACGCGCGATCGGTTATCCCTAGCGTTATTCCCAGCGAGACCTACAGCGAACAGAATTTTCTCACCCGGTCAAACTCGGGGTCTTGCCACGAGTAGGCAAAATGGCTCACTGACGTAATCTCTGGGGTGGCTCGGCGCAGGGCCTCCATCTGAGTTTCGAGCGCCGGACGATTGTAGGTAGCCTGCCCCCAAATTCCCGCCAGCGCTGGGGTAACGGTGGGAGACGTGCCGCTAGGTATCATCGTCTGCACGCGGCGCACGCCGTCTAAAATGCAGCCCGTGTGGCCGCACACCGCGTAGGCCATCGGGTGCCAGGTCATCCAGGTAGGAAAGCGCTCCCAATATTGCAGGCGCGAGTCGTAGCCGCCGGTTCCCACCGTCTGGTTGCCCTCCGGGAAAAACACCGCCCCAGGCTGGATGCCCGTGCGCTGCGCCTGCTCCCCAGCCAGCTTCACAAAATCCACGATGCCCTGCACCGCGTGGGCGACGCTCAGCTGCCACAGTTCGGCCTGCAGCCGGGGCCGCAGGCTGGCCGGGGTAGGCAGCTCTTGGCCTGGCTGTAGCGGCGGCGAAGGGGTGCGGCTCTGCCACAGGGGTTCTGGCTCACTGGGGTAGAGGTCGCGCACATCTTGAATGTCGCGATCGACTAGGTTCCCCCGGCTAATGTAGCGACGCATTAGCTCCTGCCCCTGCTGATTGACCGCCCGACGCAGCAGCGCATCCCGCGAGGCCTGCCCGTAAATCCACAGGTCATCGACGCTATCGACCACCGAGTTGGGGCCAACGCCACGGGGGTAGCGCACGTAGTCAAACAATATGCCGTCGGGCTGGCGGCGCAGCACAGCGCCCAGCATCCGGCTGTAGTCGGCCTGAGCCTGAGAGTTGTACGGATCGACAAAGACTTCATCGGGGTTGCTAGAGGCCCCGGACTTGGCATAGGTATAGGTGGTCTGGCCGCGACCGTTAAGGGCCAGCACCTGCTCGCGATCGGCTCTTAGCCCATAGGAATAGCCGAAATTGAGGGCAAACACCCAGGCGTCAACTTTAAGCCCCCGCTGGCGACCCTTCTCCAGGGCTTCGGCAAACAGGTCGCGGCGCTCATAGCCAGGGGTTTGCACCACCGAGGGCCACACCGTGGGGTTATCGGCCTGGGGCAGCAGTACCTGACCGCCGTAGAACACCTCGATATACGCTTCGTTGTAGCCCAGGTTGACCACGCGATCGAACAGAGCATCTAAAATGCCGGGCTGCAAATCACAGGGGTACAGGCGCAGCCACACCGCCTGTTTCTGGGGCCAGGTGCGGCTGCGGCACTGGTTCAACGCCTCGGTGTGCTGGCGTACTAGGCTCTGGTACTGCTCTTGGGCGGCAGTGTCTCCGGTGAGAGCGGTTTTGCGCAAATTTTCTTTGGCCAGGGCATCGGCTTGGTTGACCTGGCAGTAGGCATTAAGGGCCAGCGCCCGACCCGTGCCCGCCAGGGGAATCACCCCTAACCCCACCAACCCAGACACTAGGGCCAACCCCTGCAAAAGTAAGGGTTTTGTCAGCCGCTGGAGCGAATCACGAAATTGAGCTGTAGAAAGATAGCTGACCATAGGGGATGGAGCCTTGCGTATCGACGTTTAGGGTAACGGGTGGGACGAAAAAACGCTCTACTTTTCTTCCCTCGGAAACCGGTCTTCTTCAATAGTCGGTACGGTGGTTGGGAAAAGAGTATCAAGATCTAGGTCGGGCACGTTGGCCAGCAGGGCTTTTAGCTTCATGCGCTGAATGTAGGGCCAGCCGCCGCTGACCTCGATATCTCTGAGCAACGCATAGAGGTGTTGGCGGTTGTCGGGCAGGGCATCGCGAAAGAGCGTCTCGCGAATGTCTCGGTGCTGCTGCTCTAGCAGCCGCAGCAGCGCCAAAAGGCTGATACTCTGCCCTCGGCGGGCCAGGGCGGCCCGATCGATCGATTGTGACAATGCTTTGAGGTCTTCTGGCAGACTTTCACGGCGATCGCCGTGCGGATAGTCGGTCATGGGGCTAGGCCAAATATCTGTTAAATAGCCTAATGTTAGCTGCCTAACAGTAAAAGCCACGTCAGTTTTTTATAAAGCTAGCTCCGTCTGAGCTTTATGCCCCAGACCCACCATTTTTGGGCTTGTCTAGGTTAGGGATTTCAAATCGTAGGAAAGAGGCCCAGAGCCATGTAGAATGCTTACCTGAGGCTTTACTAGGCTGAGGGCAGACCCAGCATTGTCGCTGGACTCTAGGAGCAAATTACTCTCCCGCCGCTCGCAATGGTCATTGGCGCAACCTCCTCGGAGGAGTCAGACCAGCCCCTAGGGGCGATCGCGCCAGGGCTATTCTGGCCAGCGCCATAAGCCCAGAGCCAACGGCTGTCGCATTATTTGAGTAGTTTGACAGCGCCTTTTACATACTAATTTTTGAGGTAGACCATGAGGTATCGCGCCCTCTTAGTTGCATTCTTGGCCATCTGCCTGAGTGTACTGACAGCCTGTAGCGAAGCGCCCAGTGCCAGCAGTAGTGTGCCCCTGACCTACGACGAAATCCGCAATACGGGCCTAGCCAACAAGTGCCCACAGCTTTCTGAAATGACCCGGGGCAGCTTAGCCCTAGAAGATGGCAAAACCTATCAGCTAGTAGGCATGTGCATCGAGCCCACGTCTTACTTCGTTAAAGAAGAAGCCTCCAAGCGCCAAGACGCCGCTTACATACCTGGCAAGGTGCTGACCCGCTACACCTCCAGCCTCGATCAGGTGCGCGGCAACTTGTCGCTCAAGCCTGACGGTAGCCTGCTCTTCGCTGAGACCGGCGGCATGGATTTTCAGGCCATTACCGTGCAGCTACCCGGCGGCCAGCAAGAGCCTTTTCTGTTTACTGTGAAGGGACTAATGGCTCAGTCGCAGCCTGGTCAAAACGCCCTGACCACTTCCACCGATTTTGAGGGTGACTACAAAGTGCCTTCCTACCGCACCTCTAATTTCCTCGATCCCAAAGGTCGTGGTTTGGCCACCGGCTACGACACAGCAGTAGCGCTGCCCGCCAGCGGCGACAGTGAAGAGTATGCCAAAGAGAATATGAAAGCCTTTGATGTCGGTCAGGGCCATATTTCCCTGCGGGTGTCTAAGATTGACGGTAACACGGGCGAAATCGGCGGCACCTTTGAAGCTGAGCAACCCTCTGATACCGACATGGGTACTGCCCAGCCTGTAGACATCAAGGTGCAGGGCGTTTTCTACGCTCGCCTTGAAGAGGTCTAAGCTCGATTTTGATCTAACCCCCTAAATTGTTGAATTCGGGAAGGAGCATAGCTCCTTCCTTTTTTATTGCCCCGCATCCAGCAGCCCCACCTGCTCTAACTCCCCCGCTTCATTCAGCGCCATCACCACTGCCTGCCCAGACCGAGGCACGACTCCAGTTAGCGCGGTGATATTGACCTGGTGCGTCACCATTACCAGCACGCCCTGATTGGGCTGGTTGCGCACATACACCTGCACCTGGTCAGTCTGTTGCGTAGCGGTGCTGCGATCGCGAAAAAATGAGTTTAGCGGCGGGTAGGGTTCCACTGGCCCTAAATCCATCAGTTCGGCGGTTTCCAGGCAGCGACACCACTGGCTAGAGAGCACCTGTGTCACAGCAATACCGCGCGTTCTAAAAGCAGCCCCAATTTGCTGCGCCTGCGATCGCCCCGCGTCCGACAGGTTGCGCTGGGTCGCACAGTCGCCGAGCTGAAAGTTGGCTGGGTCGCCCGTACCGGGGGCGATCGCATGGCGCAGCAGCACCACGTAAAGTCGCTCCTGAGCCTGCTGCAAGTGGTCCCACACGGTAACTGGGGCTGAAGGTGCCGCCGAGCTAAGTGCTAAGTCGGCTGGCGCGGCATGGGCTAGAGTCGGCAATGCCAGAGCCGGTTCCATAGGCCTGAGGGCATGGTTTTCAGTCTGACCTATAGAGCATCCGCCCAGACCTAGACCCAGACCCAGGCCCAGCAGCCCGGCTCTCCACCACAGTGACCAAACGGGGAGCTTTTTCTGCAAAGGCCTAAGCATAAAAGGCAAAACTGATCGAGATCACATGCTCACCTTACCAACATCACCCTTGCCAAGGGGGGCTATCACCACGGGCCTCCGCCCGTTGAGGGATATTACTTATGTCGCTTAAAAACCCCGTCATGGCATCTTCCCCCACCCTCTTCAGCCAATCCCCCACCTGGGGCAATCACATTCCGACCAGCGTCCGCCGCTTAGCGACGGCTGCTGCCGCTGTGATTGGGCTTTCTGCTATGGCGAGTAGCGCAGTGGGTAGCACCCCAGGTTTGCCCAATGGCACCTACCTCTACGGGGAATCGCCAGTCGCTGATACCGTGGGGGCGGTTTACGTTGTGTTTGAGGCTAGGGAAGGCCGCCTCAGCGGAGCCATCTATCAGCCGTCGTCTTCCTTCGACTGCGTGCGCGGCACCGTGGCAAATGGCGCTCTCGATTTGGTGATTACCGATGCCTATGACCAGAGCGAGTCGCCCTACTCGGTGGCCCTGGTGGGAAATTCTACTGTAGCTGGCACTAGCGGTGGAGGCGCACCCGCACAGATAGAAGGGATGTATGCGATCGCCACCCTCTCTGAACTAGACCAGCAGCTGCTGGCTACCTGCTCTAGTCGATAACCTGCGGTCGACTAGACACCTCGGCATCGTCCCAAAACACATTCCAAGCCACAAAGGGCGGAGAGGTTTTTCCTCTCCGCCCTTTATCTCGTTGTCTAACCCTTTAGCGGCAAGACCTTAGTAGCGGTAGCCGCTGCTGGTAGCACCGGGCTTGTGCACGATGAAGCTAGCAATCTGGCACTGCTTGACGTTGTCAAAGCCCACTACGCGAATGTAGCAGTTGGAGTACTCAGAGCGGCAGGCCTGCACTTCGCTCAGCACTTCCTGGGTAGAGTTAGCGTTGAATAGGGGCAACTTCCACATGGTCCAGTAGTAGGCCTCGGGGTCGGAGGTCTCGTTGAACTCAATAGCGGGGAAATAGCCCATTCTGAGAATGTAGGCAATTTGGCGCTCAATTTGAGCATCGGTTAGGGGGGGCAGGTAAGACAGCGTCTCAAAGCGACGCTCTTTTGGCAGTGTTTTCATGGTTCCTCGCTAGGTTAACTAGGGTGCGATCGGCTGAAGCCGTGAACGAAATAAATGATCAGACTGAGTTAAATGAGCGGCCTATTCGGCGGCATTTTCGGCGTCAGCAGTAGATTCTTCGGACACATCAGCATCCTCAGAAAAAGTGGTCTCCAGAGCGGGTTCAGCGTCTGTGAGCTGAGTAATCCGCTCTAAATGCTGGCGGCGGTGTTCCATATTGGCCTGCTGGATACTGGTGACCACCATTTCGGGCAAAAACTCGCAGATGCCCTCTGCAATGTGCTGCCGTACGGTCATCACTCGAATCGCCAGGTCTGCGCTTTCTGCTAGCAGGGCACTCAGGTAGGCTTCGCCATCCTGAAGCGCTTCTTTAGTTGAAAACGCATTGAGCCAATAGGCGCGGGCAGGGTTGGTTTCCTTGAGCTGGTTCAGCACCGTTTTCACGGCCTGAAACGTCAGGTAGCTAGTGAGCACCTTGGCGGTGTCTTTAGCCGTTTGCTTAAGGTCCATCGGTGTCTCTCGAACGATTGACGCAGACCCCACTAGGGGCGGTTGGTAGCCCTGATCTAAGCCCGAACGGTTGGAAGATTCGGTAACTTAAGCAGCATTCTCAAAATTTTCGAGAACCTGTAGATCGATGGACTAACCAACGCGCCCTCAGCCGCCCCAAAGCGGGTACCGCAGCACCCACTGGCCGTTTTAGATGGTGTCCACGGTGTCGAACTCGAACTTGATTTCCTTCCACAGTTCGCAGGCGGCAGCCAGTTCGGGCGACCACTTGCAAGCTTCGCGGATGATGTCGCCACCTTCGCGAGCCAGGTCGCGGCCTTCGTTACGGGCCTGAACGCAGGCTTCGAGGGCCACGCGGTTGGCGGTAGCACCGGGCGCGTTACCCCAGGGGTGGCCCAGCGTACCACCACCAAACTGCAGCACGGAGTCGTCGCCGAAGATTTCGACTAGCGCGGGCATGTGCCACACGTGGATACCACCGGAGGCCACAGCCATGACGCCGCCCATAGAGGCCCAGTCTTGGGTGAAGTAGATACCGCGAGACTTGTCTTGCTCGATGTAGTTTTCGCGCAGTAGGTCAACGAAGCCCAGAGTACCGGCGCGATCGCCCTCCAGTTTGCCCACCACAGTACCGGTGTGAATGTGGTCACCACCAGACATCCGCAGACACTTGGCCAGCACGCGGAAGTGGATGCCGTGGTTCTTCTGACGGTCGATTACGGCGTGCATGGCGCGGTGAATGTGCAGCAGCACACCGTTGTCACGGCACCAGTGAGCCAGGCTGGTGTTGGCTGTAAAACCACCAGTGAGGAAGTCGTGCATGACGATGGGCATTTCGAGTTCTTTGGCGTACTCGGCCCGCTTGATCATCTCTTCGCAGGTAGCCGCAGTCACGTTCAGGTAGTGACCTTTGATTTCACCAGTTTCAGCCTGAGACTTGTGGATGGCGTCGGCTACAAACAGGAAGCGATCGCGCCAGCGCTGGAAGGGCTGGGAGTTGATGTTCTCGTCGTCTTTGGTGAAGTCGAGACCACCGCGCAGGCACTCGTACACGGCGCGGCCATAGTTCTTAGCCGATAGACCCAGCTTGGGCTTAATGGTGCAGCCCAGCAGAGGACGACCGTACTTGTTGAGGCGATCGCGCTCAACCTGAATACCGTGGGGAGGCCCCTGGAAGGTCTTGAGGTAGGCCACCGGAATGCGCAGGTCTTCGAGACGCAGGGCGCGCAGGGCTTTAAAGCCAAACACGTTGCCCACCAGGGAGGTCAGCAGGTTGGTGACCGAACCTTCCTCAAACAGGTCGAGGGGATAGGCCACGTAGCAGATGTACTGGTTATCTTCGCCGGGCACGGGCTCGATGTCGTAGCAGCGACCCTTGTACCGATCCATGTCGGTCAGTAGGTCGGTCCACACCGTAGTCCAGGTACCGGTAGACGATTCTGCTGCTACAGCAGCGGCGCACTCCTCAGGAGGCACACCGGGCTGGGGAGTCATCCGGAACGCCGCCAGGATGTCCGTATCTTTAGGTGTGTAGTCCGGAGTGTAGTAGGTCAGTTTGTAGTCCTTAACCCCGGCGCTGTATCCAGCTTTTGATTGAGTCGTTGTCTGAGAGTAAGACATATCTCCCTTTCCTGTGAATCTAAGAAATCCCTCGAGCGAACCCCTACAGCCCGGCCACACACAAATAAGCTTCCTCAACAAAGGAAGCCTCTGCTTAGCCCAAGCTCCGGTCAGTTCACGCCAATGTGAGACGAGTAGAAATACCCAAGCCGCCCCCCGAAGCAACCATTCAAAACGGCTGCTTCGCAAGCGCTTTTAGTATTTTTAATTACCGTATGGTTAGCATACTATCAGCGAATGGATAAGTTTAATTTTGGAAGATCTGTATACATTCATAACTTAAGATTATGAATGTAGGTGAACCAAGGTGTGGGTTTCTCAAGTTCTTTGAAGCTGCTCGTAGATTGCGTCCGTGGAGTGCTGGCTAACAAATTCTATCTAGAGACTCCAACCCTTGAGATTGCCGATATACTGTAACGCCTGAGGTGCTCTAAAGCCTTGAAGGTCAGTCTATTCGGGGCTGTCGCACGCCACCGCAAACCGTGGGGAGAGATTATGTTAAGCCTGCTGGTTCTATCGTCGTTAGCGCTGTCAACAGGGGACTTTAAACCTTTACTTTCTCCGCTTGACTCCAGCATCCCGGCGGCATCCATCCTGGCCCAGGCCCCGATCGCCAACGACTACCGAGTCACCGCGCTGCAGCCCGACTTTACGGGCGATCTTTGGGTGGGTTCATGGGCGGGCCTCTCTCGCATCAATCCTGAAACGGGTCGGGTGCTGCAGCGGGTCAACATGCCCAGCCGCACCCTCGAAGCCCTAGCCCAAGATCGGGTGGGGCGAATTTGGGTGGGCACCTTTAACGGGCTGGTGCGGGTTGACCCGCGTACCAACGTGATTACGGCCCAAAATTTTCAGCTGCCCTCGAACCGGGTGCTGTCGCTGCTAATCGACAGTCGCGGCTTTCTCTGGGCCGGTACCGATCGCGGCCTAGTCATGATCAGCCCCGATCGCGGCCTACTGATGACTACCGTGCAAGATCTGCCTGGCGTTAGCGCCAACGCCCTAGCCCTCGATGGCAACAACAATCTCTGGGTGGGCACCCTCGATGGGCTGGTGCAGATCAATACCGCCAGCGCCTTCCCCATTCGCGAAGTAGATGACCTACCGGGGGGGGCCGTGCAGTCGCTCACCCTGGGGCCGCGCGGCAACCTTTGGGTGGGCACCGCCAGCAGCCTGCTAGTCGTAGACCCGGTCAGAGCTGAGCTGGTGCGATCGGTCGGCACCATGCGGGGGCGCAGCGTGCAAACCGTCGAGTTTGACAAAACTGGTAATGTCTGGGTAGGCACCACCAGCGGCCTGTTTAAGCTCAAGCCCGACAGCGGCGAGCTGCTCGGCCAGGTGCCCTCGCTGCCTTCGGGGCAAATTCTGGCGCTTTCGCCCAATACCGGCAACAAGATTTGGGCGGGCACCAGCGAAGGGCTGGGCTGGGTCAGCCTGACTACGGGGGAAGGCAATCCCCACTGGGGGTTAGTCAGCCCCACCGTCGTTGAGGCATTGCGCTAGATTTACGGCAATGTCGCAAAGAAACCCGGTTGATCGATCGCTCTAGACCCGAGTTTCTAAGTATTGACCAATCATGATTTCTTTTCCGGCGCGGGAGATCAGGGTTTGGCGGGTGCGGTAGCGCTGGCCAATCAGCCGCAGTTCTTCTTCAAAGCTGGAATCGTTGTACTGGGTTTTGAGCACTAGGGTACGGTTGTCGTTGAAGTGGTACTGGGCGGTAACGGGCTTGGGGGTAGCAAAGCCGCGATCGCGATACAGAGTCGTGCCCCGCACCCCAAAGATAGTGCTACCCACCACGGGCTTTTTGCCCGTACCTACATAGTCGCTCTCCCAAGTGACGGTGGTGCCACAAATTAGGGGTTTAGCGGGGTCGAGCTGGTGCATCTGGGCCAGCTCGACTAGCTGGGGTGCTCCAGCCTCTAGAAATGCGATCGTGATCTGACTGACCACTTCCTGAGTTTCGCCACTTTGGAGCGTGTAGTAGCGGCGCTCCGATCGCCAGTCTCCGGCAGTGTCTCGAAAGAAAGCCTGCACCAGAGGCTCGGCTAAAATGCGGGCGGTATCAGCGGAGAAGGGCATAATCTCTCGTCCAGACGGGGGCTAAAGTAACAAAAGTCAATCCAGAGAATGGATTTGTTAAATTTCTTAACCTTGAATGACTACATCATAGTCGGCTGGGATGGCTCCGGCAATCACTCGGCAGGGTCATTGTCATTTAGTTCAGTCTGCTGGCTCAATCTGCTGGCTTAATCTGCCGATAATCCTACGTCGTTCACGAGGAGATTCTGTAAGCATAAATACTTAATAAATACTTAATTTATCGGCATATCGATCGCGGGGGAGCTAGAGGGCTGGAATAGTGGGTTCGGGTTAGTTATCTGGTGCTGGGGCATTCGCAAGCCTCAGTACCAGATAAGATATTGAGCAGCCCTGGGGGAAACACTATGAATTTGGCCGACATTACCTACTTTTTTGACTGCTGCATAGGTCAGTGGTCGATCGAGCGCACCTACCACTACCTCACCCACCAGGAGATCGAGCGATCGCATACTGATTTTCGAGTCGATGCCATTACCCCCGAGCTGCGGCGCAAGGTGCTAGCCGACAACGGCTATGACCCGGTCGGGAATATTGACCAACTGCCGGGTTTTCAGCTGGCCTTTCGCACCCTGTCTGACAAGGGTGAAGAAGTCTCCCAAGAACTGCGGGCGCTGTTTGTGCCCAAGCAGCAAGAGGGAACGGTGCTCAGCGGCGATTATTTGCGCGATCGCGCCTATGAAGAAGATCGCCCGATTGTTTCCAGCTTTACCTACGACCAGAGCAACCACGAGCTAGTGATGACCACCCTCTATACCAAGGTCGTCTCGGTCGACTCAATTCTGCTGGTCAACCCAAACATGCGGATTCGCCGCATTCTCAACTACCAGCGCCCTGCCGAAGGAGAGGCTATGGACACCCTGGCACTGGTCGGGTTTGGGGTAGAGAAAAAGGTGGATTAAGCCGATTTACTCACCTGTACGTTCCATAAATAATAACTGAAACTAACTCTCGCAGATCGCTGGAAGCCTTGATCTGTCATGGTCGTAGGGCACTGCCCACCAGCCCTAATTCAGTGACATTCAACTCTGATTGGCTTTCCCGTCTATCGCCAACAGTTTCGAGTCTCGGTACCCAGATTCCAGCTATCTCGATCTGGTCGCTCATCGTTTCCAATTATTGGGGCTTCTGGCCCACACTCTCTAAGCCCGGTTAAATTTCTGGGACGGTTATGCCCAGCGCTATGGCTAGCCCCCTCAATGAGGCTCAAACCGCTCAAAAGTAGGCGTTGTTTGGTCAACGTTACATAACACTATGTTTTGTGCAGAAGTAATAGGATGAGAGGGTAACTTTTTGTGCTTCAAGGCACAGTTAAGAAGACTTACGTTTCAGAGGTTGACGGCCAAAGCTGCACTCGTTCCGAGAGGCAATCTACTCCATAGCCGACTGGCCTGGGTTGCCGAGCTTTGAACCCAGATGCGCTACCTGCGATCGCGACTTGACTGCCGCGATCGCAGGTAGCTGTGCCCCAGGAGCGATCATAAGGAGCGATCAAAGGAGCGATCGGCGGTCGCCGACCTCAGTTGACTAACAGGAGGTTAAATCATGCCTATTGCTAGTATTAACCCCGCCACCGGAGAGGTTCTTAAGGCATTTGAACCCTTAAGCGAGGCCGAGATTGAGCAGAAGCTCGCCCTGGCTGCTAAAACCTTTGCCACTTACCGTCAGACATCGTTTGAGCAGCGGGCCACCTGGCTGCGGCAGGCAGCTCAGGTGCTCGACGACAACAAAGCCGCCTACGCCCAAATCATGACTCTAGAGATGGGCAAGCCCCTGGCTGGGGCTGTGGCCGAAGTCGAAAAGAGCGCCCTGGTCTGCCGCTACTACGCCGATCACGGGGCCGAGTTTTTGGCCGACGAGCCCGCCACCACCGACGCCAGCCGCAGCTTTGTGCGCTACCAGCCCATGGGGCCAGTGCTGGCGGTGATGCCGTGGAATTTTCCCTTTTGGCAGGTGTTTCGCTTTGCCGCCCCGGCCCTGATGGCGGGCAATGTGGGGCTGCTCAAGCACGCCTCGAATGTGCCCCAGTGCGCCCTGGCGATTGAGGAAATTTTTCAGAAGGCGGGGCTGCCTGAGGGGGCGTTTCAAACCCTGCTGATTGGCGGCGATCGCATTGCCAAGCTGGTCACCGACGATCGGATCAAAGCCGCCACTCTCACCGGCAGCGAACCCGCCGGAGCCAGTCTGGCCGCCGCCTGCGGTCAGCAGATCAAAAAGACGGTGCTGGAGCTGGGCGGCAGCGACCCGTTTATTGTCATGCCCAGCGCCGATCTGGAGAGGGCGATCGCCACTGCCGCCACCGCCCGCATGCTCAACAACGGTCAGTCGTGTATTGCCGCCAAGCGGTTTATTGTCCATGAGGCGATCGCCGAGCAGTTTGAGCAGGGGCTAACCGAAAAATTTGCCGCCCTGGTGGTGGGCAACCCTCTAGACGACGGGGTCACGGTCGGCCCCATGTCTACCCCCGACATTGCCGCCGAGCTAGAGCAGCAGGTCAACGCCTGCCTGACTGCGGGGGGCACCGCCCTGATTGGCGGGGATGTTGCTGCTCTAAAATCTCAGCTGCCCGCTGACTTGCAAAACGGCAACTGGTTTCCGCCTACCATTTTGGCCGCGCTGCCACCGGGTACTCCCGCCGATCAAGAGGAGTTCTTTGGCCCGGTGGCGCTGGTGTTTCGGGTCGCTAGTTTAGATGAGGCGATCGCGCGGGCCAACGACATTCCCTTTGGGCTGGGAGCCAGCGGCTGGAGCCAAGACCCCGTCGAACAAGAGCGTCTGATTGCCGAGCTAGAGGCCGGGGCAGTCTTTATTAATGGTTTGGTAAAGTCTGATCCGCGCCTGCCCTTCGGCGGTATTAAGCGCTCAGGATATGGAAGAGAGCTGGGTCGCCAGGGCATTCACGAATTTGTCAACCTCAAAACCGTGTGGGTTAAGTAGACCCACACGCAATTCGCTTTCTACTGCTTTGACCGTTGCATCGACTACCATTCACCCCCGTTTCTCGACCAATTACCCCCCAAATCACGCTATGAACACCGCCGAATTGCTGGTCCAGTGCCTTGAGAATGAAGGCGTCGAGTACATTTTTGGTCTGCCAGGGGAAGAAAACCTGCAGCTGCTCCAGGCGCTCAAGCGATCCTCGATTCAGTTTATTACCACCCGTCACGAGCAGGGGGCGGCCTTTATGGCCGATGTCTACGGGCGGCTGACCGGCAAAGCGGGGGTATGTCTTTCAACCCTGGGGCCAGGGGCGACCAACCTCATGACCGGCGTGGCCGATGCCACCCTCGATCGCGCCCCGCTGGTGGCCATTACCGGACAGGTGGGCACCGATCGCATGCACATTGAGTCGCACCAGTACTTGGACCTAGTGGCAATGTTTGCGCCGGTCACCAAGTGGAATACCCAGATTGTGCGGCCCAGCAACACCCCGGAGATTGTCCGCAAGGCCTTTAAGCTGGCCCAGAGCGAAAAGCCCGGTGCTGTGCATATTGATCTGCCCGAAAACATTGCTGAGATGGACGTGGAGGGCACCGCCCTGCGCAAAGACAGCCAGGAAAAAACCTACGCCTCGCTGCAGAGCATTCAGCAGGCGGCGGTGGCGATTTCCCAGGCCAGCAACCCAATGATTTTAGTGGGCAACGGCGCGATTCGGGCCAGCGCCAGCGAAGCCCTGACTGAGTTTGCCACCCAGCTGAATATTCCGGTGGCCAACACCTTTATGGGCAAAGGGGTGATTCCCTACACCCATCCGCTAGCGCTGTGGTCGCTGGGTTTGCAGCAGCGCGACTACATTAGCTGCGCCATGGAACAGGCGGATTTGATCATTGCCATAGGCTACGACCTGATCGAGTATTCGCCCAAAAAGTGGAACCCCGACGGCAAGCTGCCCATTCTGCACATCAACCTCACCCACGCCGAGATCGACAGCAGCTACATCCCCAAAGTAGAGGTGATTGGCGATATCTCTGACTCGCTAGAGGAAATTCTCAAGCGAGTAAAGCGCCAGGGCCACCCCGACCCCACCAGTCTCAAGGTGCGCGACGAAATGCGCGCCGACTATGAACAGTACGCCGACGACTACGGCTTCCCCATCAAGCCCCAAAAGCTGATCTACGACCTGCGCCAGGTGCTGAGCGCCGAAGATATTGTGATTTCTGACGTGGGTGCCCACAAAATGTGGATGGCCCGCAACTACCACTGCCTGCGCCCCAACACCTGCCTGATTTCGAACGGCTTTGCGGCCATGGGCATTGCGCTGCCGGGGGCGCTAGCGGCCAAGCTAGTGCACCCTAATCGCAAGGTGGTAGCGGTGACTGGCGACGGCGGCTTTATGATGAACTGCCAGGAACTCGAAACCGCTCTGCGGGTGGGTACGCCCTTTGTCACCATTATCTTTAACGATGGTGGCTACGGGCTAATCGAGTGGAAGCAGATGAACTACTACGGCGAGTCGACCTACATTCACTTCACCAACCCCGACTTTGTCAAGCTGGCGGAAGCCATGGGCCTGAAGGGCTACCGAATTGAGTCGACCGAAGACTTTATTCCCACCCTGAAAACGGCGCTAGAAGACAATGTGCCCGCCGTGATTGACTGCCCGGTGGACTACCGCGAAAATCTCTTATTCAGCCAGAAGTCGGGCGACCTAAACTGCTTGATCTAGTCCAGTTTAGGGCTTAGGGTGCAGGCGACAACCCTAAGCCCTAAAGCTGTACCTAAAACTTCTCAGCTGTAGCTCCAGCCTCGCTGAAAATTAAGGGTCTACCCTACGGCGTAAGGCCCATAGCGCGAGATTTATGGTGCACCAGCTAGCAAAATTACCACTGGCCTGGAGTATTGGCGGGGTAAGGGCGATCGCCGCCATTTTTATCGGTACGTCTTACCTATCCACCGCCAGCGCCCCAGCCCCGACCCCAGGGCTGACCCTCAACAACCTGGCTGTCTCTCCCTGGCAGCAGGGGAACTGATTTGGGCTGGCAGGCGGCGGTGGCGGCCCAGTCGGCCCAAACCCAGGCTGACTGGCAGTAGGTAATTGACAGGCTGTTTTGGCGTAACTGCGTAAACCGTTCCCCTGAGCGAATAAAATTGATGCGTAGGGAACAGATCTGTTCCAGATTTCTCCATCCAGTCAGGTAATTTATGAGAGCGTATCGGGCCGCCGCCGTCCAGATGACCAGTGTGCCAGACTTGGCCAAAAACTTGGCCCAGGCCGAAGAGCTAATTGACCTAGCCTCACGTCAGGGGGCAGAACTGGTCACCCTACCCGAAAATTTCTCGTTTTTGGGCGATGAAGCCGCCAAGATTGCCCAAGCTGACGCCATCAGCCGGGCCAGCGAAGCCTTTCTCAAAACTATGGCTCAGCGCTACCAGGTGACGCTGATTGGCGGCGGCTACCCGGTGCCCGCCAAAGAGGGCAAAGTCTTCAACACCGCCCTGCTGGTGTCCCCCGAGGGCCAGGAGCTGCTGCGCTACGAAAAAGTGCATCTGTTCGATGTCAACCTGCCCGACGGCAATACCTACCGCGAGTCCAATACGGTTATTTCTGGCCACCTGCTGCCCGACGTGTTTCCCTCTAAGCTCTTTGGCATTTTGGGCCTGTCGGTGTGCTACGACGTGCGGTTCCCAGAGCTGTACCGCCATCTATCTCAGCAGGGAGCCGAGGTGCTGGTGGTGCCCGCCGCCTTTACCGAATTTACCGGCAAAGACCACTGGCAGGTGCTGCTCAAGGCTCGGGCGATCGAAAATACCTGCTACGTGATTGCCCCCGCCCAAACCGGCTTTCACAACGCTCGCCGCCAGTCCCACGGGCATGCCATGATCATCGATCCCTGGGGCATGGTGCTGGCCGATGCGGGGGTAGATACAGGCGTTGCGATCGCCGAAATTAACCCCGATCGCATCTCCCAGGTGCGCCGTCAGATGCCATCCTTGGCCCACCGATTTTTTGCCTAACCCTAGCTTCCTTAAGTAAAAATACGGCCAGAACGATCCCCACGAACTCTTTACAGGGAGAAATCTCATGTACATTGTATGGGACGAGTTGTAGCGGTCTGCATGGCAAATTGGATGAGTGCCCTCATCGGCGGCGACCTGATTAATTTTTCCAACCCATTTTTTCTCTTTCAGTCTGGTCCTGGCTTCTGGCTGGCCGAAGTAGCCGAATCGGAAGCGGAGCTAGAGCCCCTAGTGCTGGCCAGCGTGCTGCTGAGCTTAATTGTGGTGTACCTGGCCGCCAAAATCGGCGGTGAGTTGTGCGCCCGCATTAACCTGCCTGCCGTATTGGGAGAGCTCGTGGGGGGCGTCCTTGTGGGCGTCTCGGCTATGCACTTGATTGTCTTTCCCGAGGGTGGTGGCGAAGTCCCGTCGCTGCTCATGAAGCTGGTGGGCATGACCGCTGGCCTATCGCCAGAGGGTTTATTTAAGGTATTTCAGGGCGAAAGCGAGGTTGTTTCAGTCCTGGCCGAGCTAGGTGTCATTATCCTGCTGTTTGAAATCGGCCTAGAGTCAGATCTTAAAGAATTGATTCGGGTTGGCCCTCAGGCTGCTATGGTCGCCGTTGTGGGGGTCGTCGCTCCCTTTGCCGCCGGTACAGTAGGCCTCATTGCGCTGTTTGGCATCGATACCATTCCGGCGGTATTTGCCGGGGCCGCTCTCACGGCCACCAGCATTGGCATTACCGCCAAGGTGCTGGCCGAAATGCAGCAGCTTAGCTCTAAAGAAGGCCAGATTATTATTGGGGCTGCCGTCCTAGATGACGTGCTTGGCATCATCGTGCTGGCGGTAGTGGCCAGCCTGGCAAAAACCGGCGAAATCGAAATTCTCAATGTCGTCTACTTGATTGCCGGGGCCGCTACGTTTCTGGTGGGGTCAATTTTAGTGGGCCGGCTGCTTAGCCCCTACTTTGTCATGGTGGTCAACCAGATGCGAACCCGTGGGCAGGTCATTACCAGCTCGCTAATTTTTGCCTTTGTGCTGTCCTACATTGCTGCTGCCATTCAGCTAGAAGCCATTTTGGGTGCCTTTGCAGCCGGCCTTATTTTGGCCGAAACCTCAAAGCACAAAGAGCTAGAGGAGCAAATTAGCCCCATTGCCGATATGCTGGTGCCGATTTTCTTTATCACGGTGGGGGCACGCACCGACTTGAGCGTGCTCAACCCCCTAGAACCCGCTAATCGGGCAGGGTTGGTGATTGCCTCATTTCTGGTGGTAGTCGCCATTGTCGGTAAGGTCATAGCGGGCTTCGTTATCGTTGGTCAACCGAATATCAACCGCCTGGCGGTGGGGGTCGGTATGATTCCTCGCGGTGAGGTGGGCCTGGTGTTTGCCGGCGTAGGGGCCGCCAGCGGCGTGCTCACAGAATCTCTAGAGGCCGCCATCATCGTCATGGTAATCTTCACTACGTTCTTAGCCCCACCCTTACTGCGAGTGGTCTTTAAGGAAGATGAGGGCGAGATGGCGACCGTTGAAGCCACCCCGGAGTTGGAAACCGCTGACGAAGTGGGGTCGTAGAGACGGGTGCTCTAAAGATCTAAAGCTGCCCGGTAACGTTGCTATACTGGGTATGCTTTTGCTGGTGTAGCTCAGTTGGTAGAGCAGCTGATTTGTAATCAGCCGGTCGCAAGTTCGAGTCTTGTCACCAGCTTATCTCCAAAACCCCTGAAATTAAAAGGTTTCAGGGGTTTTTTATCGCCAGCAAACCTATAAAGACCAAGTACCCATGTTCTAAATTCATCGTGCTTTTGGGTATCTTTCAGGTTCTTTGGGTGTAAATTGGGTGTAATTCAAACGTACTGTTAAGGTTAGCCCATGTACTCTAAAACCCCTACTGGCAAAGCTCCTAAAGGGACTGTTACGGTAATCACCTCTAATGGCCGGTTGCAACTCCGATTTCGACATGCTGGCGAACGGCATTAGCATTATATTTCCATAGGGTTGTCCGATAGCCCAGAAGGGCGAAAGCTAGCTGATATGAAGGTTAGAGAGATTGAGCTAGATATTCTCTCTGGTAACTTTGACCAAACCCTGGCAAAGTACAAGCCTCAGTCAGCGATGAGTGTGGCATCTTTGGACATTACACCCAAAACTAAGCTGGTAGCCTGATTCGGGTTAAGTCAGTGACATTGGGCTCTTCCTTGCCTCTGGCTTAAAGTTTTTGGCGTTGCTAGAGATTCAGGATGGTGTTCTTTTAGTTAGCTCCGTCCATAGAGGCCGCTTCAATAAAGATGCGGGTCACGTCTTGATGGGTAGCGCGAATGCTCTGCTCGATACGGCGTACTGCCGCTTCGATTTCATCGGCAGAGAGATGATCGCAAAATTCGATATTCATCGCCAGCATGATATCCCTAGGGCCCAGGTGCAGGGTAATTGGTGGCCCCATGTCAGAGACAGCCTGGTCGGCCTTGACAAGGGTTTTGATGCTGTCTCGCACCGCTACAGACGCACTTTCTCCCGTGAGCAGGCTCTTGGTCTCGATGACCAACACAATGGCGACTACGGTGAGCAATAGCCCAATCACAATGGAAGCAATGCCGTCGTAGATAGCATTGTTGAACACTTGGGTGAGCATGACCCCGGCAAAGGCAATTGAAAGGCCGACCAGCGCAGCGGCATCTTCCACAATGACAATAAATGAGCTGGGATCTTTGCTATCGCGGATGGCCTGCCACAAACTAACCTCAGCTTTGCGGGGATAGTTTTTATTAAACTCTCGAATCGAAACGGTTAGGGCTAGACCTTCGAATACGGCAGCGGTGACCAGCACGATATAGCTGATTAAAGCATGGCTCCCGATCTCAGGATATTGAAAGCTATGCCACCCCTCATATATCGACACGCCACCCCCGAGGGCAAAAATCAGCACCGCGACCATCAGTGACCAAAAGTACAGTTCTTGCCCATGACCTAGGGGAAATTTTTCGTCTGGTGGAGCTTCGCTTTGCTTGAGGCCATAGAGCAGCAGCAGCTCATTGACGGAATCGACTACAGAGTGAATGCCCTCTGACACCATGGCCGAGCTACCGCTGATCGATGCACCGACAAACTTGGCAATGCCAATGGCTACATTTGCGCCTAATGCGGCATAGATTGAAACTTTGGACTCACCACCGGCCATGCTCGTCTTCTCATATACTCTCGACTCATTGTAGGGGCGTGCTCAGCTCAGCTAGGGGCCTGAGCTGAGTTTTGATAGCCATGATTTTGACCAAGAGACACAGGTAAGGGAAAGACAATTCAAATTCCAGCTCGACCCCACGACTGGCCAACCCTTGCGCCTTTCAAATGGATTTGCGACTGGCCTCTTTGGGCTGGGTGGCGATCGCCGTAGGCCCGATAATCGCCAAAGCTATCGTCAAAGCTATAGAACCTGGGCCGAGTCTGCACCATAGGAGGGTTCGGTGAGATTATGCTCAGTTTAATCTGATGTAAAGGTATACGATGTCTGGCTCAGAGTCTAAAACAGGTATATCGCCTTCTCCCCAGACCTGAACTTGAACCCTAGCACCTAAAACCCACCCTCTGCCCCCTTTCAACCTATACGGACTCATACGGTAGGATCTAGGCCAGCCTGTGACAGACTATCATTAAGAAAGTTGATGTAAGTAGGTTGGCAGAAGCGATGCCCTCCTGGTGCTAACCTTCATTGAGCCCACAGACAGACAGATAAGGAGACGCCAGAGCGAATGGGAAAAGTAGTTGGCATCGACCTAGGCACGACCAACTCAGTGGTCTCTGTAATGGAGGGTGGCAAGCCGGTGGTAATTGCCAACGCTGAAGGGATGCGCACGACACCTTCAGTGGTGGCCTTTAGCAAAGAAGGCGAGCGCTTGGTGGGTCAGATGGCCCGCAGGCAGACGGTGCTCAATCCCCAAAACACCTTTTACGGTGTGAAGCGCTACATGGGTCGCCGCTATGCTGAGCTAGACCAGTCGTCTAAACGAGTGCCATATACCATTCGTCGCGATGAGGCGGGCAACGTTAAAATTCGCTGCCCCCGTCTGGAAAAAGACTTTTCCCCCGAAGAAATTTCGGCCATTGTGCTGCGCAAGCTGGCGGATGAGGCCAGCCGCTACCTGGGCCAGCCGGTTAGTGGGGCTGTGATTACCGTGCCCGCCTACTTCAACGATGCTCAGCGCCAGGCCACGCGCAATGCCGGACGAATTGCGGGGCTGGAAGTCAAGCGCATTCTCAACGAACCCACGGCAGCGGCGCTGGCCTACGGGCTTGACCAGGCCCAAAACGAAACCATTTTAGTGTTTGATTTGGGGGGCGGTACCTTCGATGTGTCCATTCTCGACGTGGGCGATGGCGTGTTTGAGGTGCGATCGACCTCGGGCGATACCCAGCTGGGGGGCACCAACTTTGACACCAAAATCGTGGACTGGCTGGCCGACCAGTTCCTAGAAAAAGAAGGCATCGATCTGCGCAAAGATCGCCAGGCACTGCAGCGTTTAACTGAGGCCGCCGAAAAGGCCAAAATTGAGCTCTCTGGCGTGGCCAGCACCGAAATTAGTCTGCCATTCATTACCGCGACTCCCGACGGCCCCAAGCATATTGAGACGCGGCTCAGTCGATCGCAGTTTGACGGGCTGTGTGGCGACCTGGTTAGTGCTCTGCGGGCACCTCTGAAGCAGGCGCTAAGCGATGCGGGCCTGACTCCCAATGATATTGATGAAGTGGTGCTGGTGGGGGGCGGCAGCCGCATGCCCATGGTGCAAGATCTGGTGCGCGGGCTGATTGGCCTTGAACCTAGCCAGGCGGTGAACCCCGACGAAGCCGTGGCCGTCGGTGCCGCTGTGCAGGCCGGTATTATCACTCAGGAAGTTCAAGACATCATGCTGCTAGATGTCACCTCCCTATCGCTGGGGTTGGAGACTATCGGCGGCGTGATGAAGAAGGTGATTCCGCGCAACACCACTATTCCGGTTCGGCGATCGGACATTTTCTCGACTTCTGAGAATAACCAGACCTCGGTGGAGGTGCATGTGCTGCAGGGCGAGCGCGAAATGGGAGGCGATAACAAATCGCTGGGCCGCTTTAAGCTGATGGGCATTCCCCCTGCCCCGCGCGGTGTGCCCCAAGTGCTGGTGTCGTTTGATATTGACGCCAACGGCATTTTACAAGTCTCAGCGATGGATAAGACTACGGGCCGCGAGCAGAGCCTAACGGTGCAGGGAGCTTCCAACCTGGAAGAGGGCGAAGTGCAGCGGATGATTCGTGAGGCGGAGGAATTTGCCGAAACCGATCGCCTGCAGCGAGAGCGGGTTGAGAAGCGCAACCGGGCCGAGGCGCTCACATTCCAGGCCGAGCGGCTGCTGCGGGAGGTAGCGCTCGACTTTGGTATGCAGTTTGCCCGCGATCGCCGTCGCCGTATTGAAGGACTGGTGCAGGAGCTGCGCGACTACCTAGAGCAAAGCGACGAGCGTGGTATCGACATCGCCCAAGCCGAGCTCCAGGACGAACTCTACGACCTTAACCGCGAGGCCTATCTGTACGAGGCCGACGATGCTCCTGAAGGCGGCATCCTAGGTCAGATTGGCAATACCCTGAAAAAAACCTTCGCCTTTGACGACGACCTCGATGCACGGCCCAACTACGGCTACCAGGGTAATTCTTCCTGGGGCAATTGGGACGATGATTGGGACTACGACAATCGCGGTGGAGCGGGTGGACAACGCTACGGCAGCCCGGCCTACGATAACCGCGCCTACGGCAGCCAGGGCTATAGCGGTCAAGGCTACAACAACCAGGGTTACGGCAGCCAGGGCTACAACGACCCAGGCTACGATCGCGCCGCGCCCCCGACGGGAAATCGCCCTCCAGCGCCCAATCGTCCCCAAACGCCGGCCTCAGACTATAGTCAGTCTGGTTATGACCGACAAGACTACGGTCGGCAAGACTATGACCGGCAAGACTACGGTCAGCCCGACGAAGGGCGTGGGCCAGCCCCTGAAGGCTATCGTCCTGACTACGACCAGTCTGGTTATGACCGCCAAGGCTATGATCGCCCAGACTACGCGCAGCCCCCTGCCCCTGCCCGTCCTAGCTACGATGGCTCGGGCTATGGCAGCACTGACTACGATGACCCGCGCTACAGCGACCCCCGAGACCCAGAACAGAGCGGGGGCTACGGCAATGCCGGGTATCGAGACAGCGGAGCAGGTGGTGCCGGAACGGGTACTGGCCCCGAGCCAGGTTCCGATCGCTCTGTAAATCGTGGCTACGATGCTCAGGGCTACGATCCCTACGACCGGCCCCGCTCGCCGACCGCAGCAGCTCCTCAAAACAACTGGGATGACGACCCCTGGGGCCAGTCTCCACCCGCCAGTCGCCCCTCCGAGGCTCAGCCTCCCGCAGGCCGACCCCGTGCCGCCGCCCCAGACCGAGGTGCTAATAGCCAGGCTAGAACAGATACTCGTTTTGAGTCGGGTTCCGAACGCTCTGCGAATCGCCGCTCGGCCCCCCGCTACGATGACGACAACTGGAGCGATCGCGACGAGTGGCTCTAATTCACCCACCCACACCCTGGGCTAAAGTCACAGAGCTACTAACCATTCACCTAATCACTCACCTACAACTCGATGGAGAACTTTCGGAACTACTACGAGATTCTGGGGGTTTCTAGAGAAGCGACCTTTAGCGACATTAAACAGTCATACCGCAAGCTAGCTCGGCAGTACCACCCCGACCTCAACCCCGGCGACCAGGCCGCAGAGGATCAGTTCAAGCTGCTCAGCGAAGCCTACACCGTCCTTGCCGACGATGAAAAGCGGGCCCAGTACGAAAAGTTCAGCGAATACTGGCAGCAGGAGGGCTTCAAGAAAGGTCAGGGCAAGTCAGTCGTCAGCGATATTTTCGGCGGGCGCATCTCGCTGGAAGACTTCGGCTTCGGCGAATTCCCTGACTTCAACGTCTTTGTAGACCAGTTGCTCAACCGCCGCAGCCCGCGGCGGGGGGCAGGCGACGCTGCCAGTAGTACCGCCGATAGTTACTCCTCCGGCGAGGCAACGGCGACAGCAGCAAGCCGCCGCGATGCCGAGGCTGATCTAACCATTCCCCTAGAGAAAGCCTTTCGGGGCGGGCGCGAGCGCATTCGCCTGGAGGACGGACGATCGCTGGAAGTCAACATGCCTGCCGGTATGGTTACAGGCCAGCGCATTCGCCTCAGAGGCCAGGGCATTGGCGGCGGCAACCTGTACCTACGCATTCAGGTCGACCCGCACCCCTTCTATACCCTGCAGGGCAACGACGTGTACTGCCGGCTGCCGATCACGCCCAGCGAGGCCGCCCTGGGCAGCACCATCGACATTCCTACCCTCGATGGCCCCGTGCGTACTTCCCTACCCCAGGGGGCGCAGACGGGGCAGATGATTCAGCTGCCGGGGCGGGGATATCTGGCCGGGCAGGAGCGCCGTGGCGATCAAATCGTGGAACTAGAGGTCGTAGTGCCGACCGGGCTAAGCGATCGCGAAAAAGCCCTCTACGAAGAACTGCGCCAAACCGAGCGTTTTCGCCCCCGCGCCGAGCGGCTATCCTAGCCCGACTGTTGCGATAAAGTTACAAAATTTCCCCATACTCTCAGAGGCATTTTCTAGGGCAAAAGCCTTAGATTCTAGCTATATCGCCTGTTTTAATGGGCTTTTCCTTGGTGCTGTCGACCTGGCCCACGGTCCGCTATTACTAACTAAATGAGAATTTAACTTTCCCTAGCGACCCTCAAGTCGCTAAACTAGCAATGAAATAGGTCATCCCCGTCATTTTTAACTATGTCTGTTGTTAGCCAAGTTATTTTGAATGCCGACGACGAGCTGCGCTACCCAACCACCGGCGAGCTCAAGGCCATTGAAGATTTTTTGAAGACCGGCGACCAGCGCACCCGCATCGCCGCTGCCTTGTCTGAGAACGAGAAAAAGATTGTTGACCAGGCTAGTAGAGAGCTATGGCGGCGACGGCCAGACTTTATTGCTCCCGGCGGCAATGCCTACGGCCAAAAGCAGCGTGCCCTCTGCATTCGCGACTACGGCTGGTATCTGCGCTTAGTCACCTACGGCGTTCTATCTGGCGATAAAGACCCCATTGAGAGCATTGGCCTAGTGGGCGTCCGCGAAATGTACAACGCCTTAGACGTGCCTGTACCCGGTATGGCCGAAGCCATCCGCTGCCTCAAAGAGGCTTCCCTTAATCTGCTGCCAGACGAAGACGCTGCCGAAGCCCGGCCCTACTTCGACTACATCATTCAGGCGATGTCGTAGCCCTCAGTTACAACAAAACAATCCTAAAAAACCCGGCTTCTCAAAGAAGCCGGATTTTTGCTAGCTAGATATCAGTGCACTACCTACAGCGTTGCCAGTACGTCGCGGGCGGCGGCGATCGTGGCCTCGATATCTGCATCGGTGTGGGCCAGGGAGGTAAAGCCTGCCTCATACTGCGACGGAGCTAAGTACACCCCGCGCTCCAGCATGCCCCGGTGGAAGCGGCTAAACTTCTCCAGGTCAGCCTGCTTGGCCTCTTCAAACTTGGTAATCGGACCAGGATGAAAGAACATGCCGAACATGGCGCTAATGTGGCCACCACAGACCTCGTGGCCTGCATCTCGCGCCGCCTGTAGCAGGCCCTCGGTGAGCTTTGCCGTCAGTCGGTCGAGCTCCTCGTAGGTGCCAGAGCGCTGCAGCAGCTCCAGGGTTTTGATGCCCGCCGTCATCGCCAGGGGATTGCCCGATAGAGTACCGGCCTGGTACACCGGACCAGAAGGGGCAACCATTTCCATAATGTCGCGGCGACCGCCGTAGGCCCCCACGGGCAGACCACCGCCAATCACCTTACCCAGGGTGGTGAGGTCGGGGGTAACGTTGAACTTGGCCTGGGCACCGCCGTAGGCAATGCGGAAGCCGGTCATCACTTCGTCAAATACCAGCAGCGCGTCGTGCTCGCGGGTAATTTCTCGCAACCCTTCTAAAAAGCCGCCATCGGGGGTGATAAACCCGGCGTTACCCACCACGGGTTCTAGAATCACCCCGGCAATTTGGTCAGGGTGTTGGGCAAAGAGAGCCTTAACCGCCTCAAGGTCGTTGTAGGGAGCGGTGAGGGTATCGCTGGTGGCCGATTTGGGCACCCCTGGCGAGTCGGGCAAACCCAGGGTGGCGACGCCAGAACCCGCCTGCACCAGGAACATATCGGCATGGCCATGGTAGCAGCCCGAGAACTTGATGACTTTGTTGCGCTCGGTGTAGGCCCGCATCAGCCGCAGCACCGCCATACAGGCCTCGGTGCCAGAGTTGACAAAGCGCACCATCTCAATGCTGGGCACCGCCTGGATCACCATTTCGGCCAGCACGTTTTCGAGGTAGCAGGGGGCACCGAAGCTGGTGCCTTTTTCGAGCGCTGCCGACAGGGCTGCCAGCACCTCAGGATGGGCATGGCCGCAGATAGCAGGGCCCCAGGTGCCCACGTAGTCAATGTACTGGTTGCCGTCTACATCCCAAATGTAGGCACCCTTAACGTGATCAAACACAATGGGTTGCCCACCCACTGACTTAAAGGCTCGTACCGGAGAGCTAACGCCGCCCGGCATGAGGTTTTGGGCGGCAGTAAAAATTTCTTGTGATTTCGCTGTCTTAAATGGGGCTGTACTGACCAAGGCACGTTCCTCTCAGAGTCCAGAATCATTCGGTGGCCTAAGCCTAGGCCATCTGAATGTTAGCTCTGATCATTATCCTATTGATTGGATAAGGCGGAGTTGTTGATGTTAAGGAATGTAGCGCTACCGGCGCAGG
Source organism: Nodosilinea sp. (assembly GCA_049646445.1). Lineage (GTDB taxonomy): Bacteria > Cyanobacteriota > Cyanobacteriia > Phormidesmidales > Phormidesmidaceae > Nodosilinea. The sequence continues at coordinate 76,043 of JBARVV010000014.1, forward strand.
TGGTGCAGGCGGCCATTCTTGATCTGCACTACGGGGTGATTAGAGATTCGCACCAGGTGCTCATCGTGGGTGGTGACAATAACGGTAATACCGATGGAATTGAGCTTTTTGAGAATTTTGATCACCTGAAGGGAGTTGTCGGCATCTAGGTTGCCGGTGGGCTCATCGGCCAGCAGCAGGGGCGGTGTGTTGACGACAGCACGGGCAATGCTGACCCGCTGCTGCTCTCCCCCAGATAGCTCATCAGGGAAGCACTGGGCCTTCGCCTGTAGCCCCACCATTTTGAGGGTGGGCCAGAGGCGTCGGTGAATTTCTTTGCGGCTGAAGCCCTGAGCCCACAATACAAAAGCTACGTTTTCGGCTACGGTGCGCTTGGGAATGAGCTTGTAGTCTTGAAATACGACCCCAATGCGGCGACGCATCATGGCTAGGCGATCGCCGCGCAGGGTAGAGATAGGCTCGTCCCCAACCAAAATACTGCCAGTGGTGGGGCGCTCGTAGCCGTAGAGCAGCTTGAGCAGGGTTGATTTGCCAGAGCCCGAGGGGCCAGTCACAAAGAGAAAATCGCCGGGGTTAACGGTCAAATTTACGCCAGCCAGGGCCTGGCTGCCGTTGGTATAGGTTTTTGACACATCGGCCAGCGAGACAATGGGCTGGACGTTGGGGTCGCTCGGATCCTCTTCCAGCACAGGAGAGGGGGAAGGATCGGCGGCGGAGCGAGCTGGCACCACAAGTTTGAAGCGGTCTTGCAGTCTAGCTCTGACGTCCTTGGGAAGGCTGGAGAGCCTGGTGTCGGCGAACTTGGTGTCGGCGAGCTTGGCGTCGGCGGTGGGGCGATGGAGCACAGAGGTCATGGAACGTCCTAACTGAGGTGGGTTGGGCTGGCTCGAGCCTGAGCCTAGCTGAAACGTATGAACTGCGCAGCCAGCGCCAGGAAACAGGGCTGACATAGCTTTTGGGTGGCTATTGTACCGGAAAAACTGTGTCCGTCAAAAGGCCTATGTGTTTTTTCAATAATCGTTATGTTCTGTTATCCAGGAGACAGCGCTTCTGTCGGGACTGACTGAAGGACTAACGGCGTCAGCCATAGCTGGCTAAGGCTCTAAAACTATGACTCTAGAAGAGTACCGCAGCGTTTGCAAAATTGGGCATCGTCGTCGTGAGGAGTAAGGCCACAGCTGGGGCAGGGCAGGTGCTGAGGCTGCCCTACTTTGCCCAGCTGCCGAATCAGGCGGCTGACCTGGGTGGGAATGAGCGCAATGCCGGTGAGAATCATCATGACCGTGAGCCCGCGACCGGCCTCGGAAATGGGCGTGACATCGCCATAGCCGACGGTGGTCATGGTGACGACGGCAAAATAGAGCGCGTCTAGAAATGTGCCAAAACTTTCTGGATTGCTGGGATTTTCAACCTGAAAAATGAGGCCCGAGTAAATAAAGATAATTGCCCCCAGGGTAAACAAAATGCGAATCAAAATCAGGCTGTCGGTGCTGGTGACTTGACCAAACCAGAGCCGATTGTTAAAAATATGCACCAGACGCAAAATTCGCAGCGACCGAAAGAAGCGCAGAAAGCGAATGTCAAAGACGCCAATCCAGGAGGGCAGGATAGCGATTAAATCGATTAAGCCGTAAAGGCTGAGGGCGTAGCGCCAGGGGCGTTTGGCTACCCAGAGTCGCAGGCCATATTCGAGGGTAAAGGCCAGCACAATTAGCCAGTCGAGAGTGTTGAGCCAGGCGTCAAAGGTCGGCGAGATTGGGTAAGTCTTGATCACGAAAATGGCGGCGGACAGAAAAATCAGCAGCACGATCGCGCTGTTGATTGCCCGACCCGTTAGGGTATCGGTGGTATTTAAGCTGTTGCGCAGGCGATCGCGTAGCGCGGGTTTTCGACCATCGCACCCGGTATGCTGCTGTTCGTCTATAGTCTCGTCCATGGTGTTAATGCCCACCCCCAGGATGGTTCTACGCTCTGCCCTGGGCTAAGATAACCAGGCAGACTGATTTTTATCTGGCTGCGATTTTTTTAGCAGTCATGGTTCCGATCTTAAAATTGATCCGGTGGCTGACTTGGCATTTTTAAGGTCGATCTGGGTCTAGGTTAGCGTTGCCCCTCTGCCCAGACGACCACTCGTCAGATTGCCATTGCCGATATCTTTTGAGCCGATATCTTTTGACTGAGCTGAAGGTTAGATTTAGTATCACTGCGGCACTTTGAATACCTATGGCGATCGCCCCCATTATTACCAACCTCCACGATTTTTCTCCCAGTGCGCCCGATCGCTGGTCGCCCCTGCCCAGCCAGCGCCCGCTGCTGCTGGTGGGCCACGGCAGCCGAGATACCGAGGGGCGCGATCGCGTGCTCGAATTTGCCGCTGCCTACCAGGCACTCGACACCTCTCGCCCGGTGATTCCCTGCTTTTTGGAGCTGAGCGAGCCCACCATTCAAGACGGTGTAGACCTCTGCGTAGCGAAGGGCTACACCGACATCTCGGTGCTGCCCATTCTGCTGTTTGCGGCCCGCCACAACAAGTTTGACGTCACCAACGAGCTCGATCGCGCTCGCCAGCGCCATCCCCAGGTGACCTTCCACTACGGTCGCCACTTTGGTATTACCCCCGCGATCGTTCAGCTCTGGCAAGAGCGCCTGGCAGAGCTAGATACGTCTCGCTTTAACCCCGACGGCACTGGCCGAGAAGACACGGTGCTGCTGTTTGTGGGCCGTGGGGCCAGCGACCCCGACGCCAACGGCGATGTGTATAAGCTAGCCCGGATTGTGTGGGAGGGCAGCCGCTACAAAACCGTCGAGATTTGCTTTATTGGCATTACTCACCCCCGTCTAGAAGAAGGCTTTCGCCGCGCCCGGCTGTATGGCCCCAAGCGCATTATTGTGCTGCCCTACTTTCTCTTTACCGGGGTGCTGATCAAGAAGATCGTAGACATTACCCAAAAAGAACAGGCGACACACCCAGATCAGGTGGTGACCTACCTACCTGAGATGGGCAGCCACCCACAGCTGATGCAGATTTTGCGCGATCGCGAGCTAGAAACTCACCTAGGCCAGGTAGCGATGAACTGCGAAATGTGCAAGTTTCGCCTGGCCGCCGGGGGCGGGCAGCACGGCCACGGGCACGAGCATGGACATGCTCACGATCAGGGTCATGGCCACGACCACGGGCACGATCATGGGCATGGACATCACCACGGCGAACCCGTTGACCTATTTCCAGAACCCGACGACTACCACCAGCGGGCCTGGCAAGTTCCCTAGGCTTGGGTTCCTTGGTCTTGGGGGCTGGGAATGATAGAAACAGCGCCTGGGCAACGGCCTGGGTAAGTTTTTAGCGAAACCCAGGGGGCAGCCATGTTCAAATCCGTTGGTCGGCACGTGTGTGCTTTTGATTTGGAGTGGGTGCCCGATCCGGGCTCGGGGCGGCGGGTGTACGGCCTGCCTCAAACCATGCCCGATGCCGACGTGCTCGACGTGATGTGGGCCAAGGCTGGGGCCACGGCAGAAAAACCCCGTCCGCACCTCAAAACGGCACTGTGCCGAGTGGTCGCTGTCACCGCCGTGATCCGAGAGCAGCAGACCGATGGCGACATTCGCCTGCGCTTGACCACCCTACCGAGACAAATTGATCAGCTAGTCGATGAAGGAGAGCTGATTTCCACCTTTCTGGGCTACCTGGGGCAGCACCATCCTCAGCTGGTGGGCTTTAATTCGCAAACCACTGATCTGCCGATTTTGCTTCAGCGTGGGCTAGTGGTAGGCATCTCAGCAGTAGAGTTTTGCCGCCGCGCCGAAAAAGGCTGGGGCAGCGACTACTTTAGCCGTCACGGCGATGCCCACATTGATCTAAAGCAAACCCTAAGCGGCTGGGGCATTGCCACCCCCACCCTGCACGAACTGGCGGCAGCGATGGGCATTCCCGGCCAGGTGGGGCCAGAGCCTCATGATGTGGTGGATTGGTGGGTCACAGGCGATCTGCAATCGATTGTGGCGCAGAGCCAGTACGACGCCTTGAGCACTTACCTCGTGTGGTTGCGGGCCGGACGATTTGCCGGCTTCTTTAGCCAGGCGCAATATGTTGACGAAGAGGAGCGGGTGCGGGTGGTGGTGCGCGATCGCATTGCCCAGGGCGACGCCCACCTCGCCCCCTACCTGACGCACTGGGATCACTTACAGACTCACTCTACCGATGCCGTGGTTGTTCCCCTAGCGATCGCCGCTGAAGCTGCCGAAGCTACAGGCCAGGCCGCCTAATCCAGACCGTGACCGGCTAGAACGCCAGTACAGAAACCCGGTTTCTCGGCCAGAAGGCAAGTTATGCCCTTAGAGCAGCAACGAAGAAAGCGGGCATTAGCCATGCTGTACCGCTGCGCTAGACCATGCCCAGCGCAGCCTTTGAATAGACTCTTATTCTGGGAACGTGAAATCGCGCACTAGGTAAGCAGGCAGGTCGGCCTGACTCAGGGTGGCTGTATAGGCTTGATCTAAGTGCTGGCGATAGGCGTCATCTGCGGTCAAATAAGTCTTGAAAAAGGCTACCCCCATCGCTTTGATATAGGTTTGGGCGGCTCTAGGATTGGGGCCGATCGCCTGCTGGGGCACTGGTAAAGCTTCTCCGGTGGTCTGTGGATCATAGATAGTGGAGAAGTGGGTACCATTTTCGATCAGCAATAGATAGCTTTCCGGTGACTGTAGCCAGGTGAACGGACGAATTTGCTCTGACAGCGCTGGCGTTACGGTATCGGCACTGCCAGAGACGATCATGAGCGGCACGTCGATATTGGCCATGCCCTCTGAACCAAATATGGCGCTATCAAGCGGGTTGATGGCGATCGCAGCTCGAATGCGGCGATCGCTCAATGGCGGCAGCGGCTCGGCTAGGGTCAGCACCGGACACTGCACCAGAAGCGATAGATTGACCTGACTAGAGAGCAGGGGTGGACACCTCTGCTCCAAAACATCAGGGCTGACAGTAGCCCCCGCTAGGGCCAGCGTTGTGTAGGCTCCCAGCGACTGACCCAAAACACCGATGCGCTCTAGATCTATGCGGCGACCCAGGCTCGGCACGCGAGCCGCCTGCGTCAGGTCATCTAAGACCTTTTGAATGTCGGTTGGTCGGTCAATCATTTCTTCTGGCCGAATGGCTTCGTTCGCTCGGCCACCGAGGAGGGCTTCGATTTGGGCGGCGCTGCTGCCGGGGTGATCCACCACCGCCACTGCAAAGCCGTGGGAGGCCAAATGTTCGGCCAGGTAGGCAAAGGTAGACCGATTTCCCCCCAGCCCGTGGGAAATCACCACTAGGGGAGCCTTCTGACCATCTGGCAGGTAGAGATCGGTGGGCAGGTGCAGGTCAAGCGATCGCCGCTCCCAGCGGTATGGGCCTGGGGCCGCTGGGTCAGCGGGCGCTGGCAGCATGGTGCGATCGGGTTCGGCAGCAGCGGCAGCCTGTTCCCGAATTTGAGCGGTGACCCGCTGAGTCTGGTTGATTTCGCTGAGAACGATATTAGCGACCCGCGAGAGTTGCTGCAGATTAACCCGCACCCCCTCAGTCGGAAAATAGTCGAGAATGTTGAGCAGGTTAAACTCACCGTCGGAGTCAGCCGCCGCCAAAATCAACGCTCCCCGGATCGCCAATGCCCCGTTTTGGCGTCCCGACGTTTGAATAACTTCCCCCAGCTGCTGCAAAATCGCCTCTCCCTGGGAGGTGTAGAGAAACTGGGAAACGGTTACTACGTCGAGATCAGCGCTAACGGTCAGCCCGTTGCGAAACTGCTCCAGCTGCTCAGGCGTCAAAAAGCGGCGGTACCCGTTGAGGTCATCGGTGAGTTGGCCAGTGCGGGCGTAGGTGCGGAGGTCTTCAACGGCAATGGCGCGCTCAATTGGCCCGTAGCTGACATAGACCCGCTCAGCACTGAGCCCAGGCGCTACCAGCACGAGCGGCTGAAGCAAACCGGCCCCCAGCAAACCAGCTCCCAAAAACCTGGCCTTTCGAAACCTGGCTCCTAGAAATTTGGCCAGATGGCTTAGTCGTCGGGTGGTCAAAGGCTGAGTCATGGGTAATCCAAAGGCTGTTTGCTAGTGATGGTGGTGCAACCCAGGACGATGCCGCCCCTGCTGGCTCTACTGATTAATCCAGAATAGCCCTGCCTACGCTTTCGTCTACCCGATTCCACCCTCTTAATGCTGTCCGAGCGATCGCCTACTCAGCATCCTTCCCAGAACTAGCCTTTACCTGTCTGAACCCTGAATCCCACGTGCTTTTAACCGTGGGAGTGGGTCAATCTTCTTCGGTTACTGCCTCAACCCCTGGTTCGGCAATGGCTTCAGCGATCGCTTCAATAACCTCCTCAGCGTCCTCGCCGGTAGCCTCCTCAGCATCGTCGAGACCTTCGATCTGTAGGGCGGGGGGCACAACGGCGACCGCTGCGATCGCATCTTCCCCATCTAGCCGCTGCAAACGCACCCCGGTAGCCGGTCGCGACTGGATGGAAATATCGCCCACCCGCTGGCGAATAATGATGCCTCGGTTGGTCACCAGCATTAGCTCATCGCCGTCGCCCACCACCAGCAGGGCGGCCAGAGCGTCGTCGCGCTTGCGGAACTTGATCGACATTAGCCCCATACCGGCTCGGTTTTGCAGGCGGAACTTGGCCACCGGCACCCGCTTGCCCAGACCCGAGGCGGTAATCACCAGCACCCAGGGGCCGCCCTCGGTGCCGCTAGATACGCTGTCGTCATCGTCGTCATCGCTGTCGCTATCCAGGTTAGATTCGGTGGCTTGTACGACCGCTTCAACCACCTGGCTAGGCAAAATATCCATGCTGATCAGCTCGTCGCCATCGCGCAGAGACATTGCTCGGACGCCGCGAGTGGGCCGCCCCAGAGGCCGCAGCTGGTCGCCGTCGGCTTTAAAGTGAATCGTCATACCCCGCCGCGAACCGATCAAAATGCTGTCGGTGTCGCGGGCTAGCCGCACCCACTTGAGCTGGTCGCCCTCTTCGAGAGAAATGGCAATCAGGCCGTTGGTACGAATGTTGCCGAAGGCTGACAGGGCGGTTTTCTTCACGAAGCCGCCCTGGGTGAGCATCACCAGGTAGTCTTCGTCGGTAAACTCGCGCACCGCCAGCACCGAGGTAATCGCCTCTTCTTTAGGAATGGGCAGCATTTGCACGATTGGCATACCCCGCGAGGTGCGGGAACCCTCGGGGATCTGGTAAGTTCGCAGGGCGTAGGTAACGCCGCGATCGCTAAAGAACAGCAGATAGTCGTGGGTGTAGCAGGTGATAAAGTGCTGCACCCCGTCGTCTTCCTTCATTTTGGCCCCGGCTTTGCCACGGGTGGCGCGGCTCTGGGCCTCAAAGGTAGCTACCGGCATGCGCTTGATGTAGCCCTGGTCGGTAACGAGAATAACGACTTGCTCGTTGGCGATCAGCGAAATGTCGGTGAGTTCCGCGTCGTCCATTTCGATGACGGTGCGGCGGGGGTTATCGTGCTTGGCCTTGAGCTCGCCCAGCTCGGTGATGATAATGTCGAGAATGCGCTCACGGCGGGCCAGAATATCTTGCAAATCAGTAATCTTGGCGACCAGCTCTTCGTGTTCCTGCTGGATCTTGTCGGCTTCCAGGGCCGTGAGGCGGCGCAGCTGCATTTGCAGAATGGCATCGGCCTGCAAATCTGACAGACTGTAGGTGTCCATCAGCTCCTGTTTAGCGGCAGGGGTGTCGGCAGCCCTACGAATCAGGGCGATGATAGCGTCGAGGTTAGCCAGGGCAATCAGGTAGCCCTGGAGAATGTGGTCTTTCTCCTCTGCCCGGCGTAGCTCGTACCGGGTGCGGCGAACAATGGTTTCTTCGCGAAACTCTAGGAACACCTCCAGCATACGTTTGATGCCGAGCAGCTGGGGTTCTCCGTTGACCAGGGCCAGCATGTTGACGCCAAAGTTGTTCTGCAGCGGCGTCTGCTTGTAGAGGTTGTTGAGCACCACGCGGGGGTAGGCGTCGCGCTTTAGCTCGATGACGATGCGCATGCCGTCGCGATCGCTCTCGTCGCGAATGTCTGAGATACCCTCCAGCCGGCGCTCGTTTACCATTTCGGCGATCCGCTCGATCATGCCCGCCTTGTTGGTCTGGTAGGGCAGCTCGGTGATGATGATGGCTTCGCGATCGGGCCGACCCCGGTGCTCAATGGTTTCCATGCTGGCCACACCGCGCATGGTGACCGAGCCGCGCCCGGTCATGTAGGCGTCGCGAATGCCGCTGCGGCCCAAGATCTGCCCGCCCGTGGGAAAATCGGGGCCGGGGATCAGCTCCATCAGCTCGGCGGTGGAAATATCGGGATTGTTGATCAGCGCAATCACGCCGTCGATTAGCTCGCCAGGGTTGTGGGGGGGGATATTGGTGGCCATGCCCACGGCAATGCCGGAGGAGCCATTGAGCAGCAGCTGGGGCAGCCGCGAGGGCATCACCACCGGCTCTTGCTGGGAGCCGTCGAAGTTGTCGGCAAAATCGACGGTGTCAGACTCGATGTCTTGCAACAGCGAGTCGCTGGTCAGCGACTGCAGGCGACATTCGGTGTATCGCATCGCCGCCGGGGGGTCGTTGTCGATGGAGCCAAAGTTGCCGTGGCCGTTGATCAGGGGCACGCGCATGGAGAAGTCTTGGGCCATCCGCACTAGGGCGTCGTATACGGCGGTGTCGCCGTGGGGGTGGTACTTACCCAGCACCTCCCCGACCACGCGGGCGCACTTACGAAAGGGGCGATCGGCGGCCAACCCCAGCTCGTGCATAGCGTAGAGAATGCGGCGGTGCACAGGCTTAAGCCCGTCCCTGGCGTCTGGCAGCGCTCGACCCACAATTACGCTCATGGCGTATTCCAGGTAAGAGCTTTGCATTTCGGCGCGCAGATCCGTAGGGACGATGCGCTCTTCTGGGGTCGCCATAGGCTCAAAAACTCCGAATTTGCGAACAACAAAGCGCTAGTCAGACCCTCGCACCGAGCAGTGCTGAATAGCGCTTAATCAGTTGTGTTTTTGGGGTTGCATACAGGCTATATTTTAGCACGAAATTCCTCGGTCAAATCAGAGGTTGCTATGGTAGAAGGGTGGGTTCTAGATCCCTGATTCAGCAATACTTTGCGGCCCCATTGATTTGCCCGGTGGAGCCCTCATTCTGATCGGTTGTCTCCCGAGAGTTTGCCGTACACCACGCTTTTACCATGGCCGATTTTGTTGTTATCTATTCGCCAGATTTTTTAAGCCACGATACCGGCCATTTTCATCCTGAAAACGCAGGCCGATTGAAATCCGTTGTGGCCGCTTTAGAGCAGGCGGCTTGGGCCAATCATCTCGACTGGCGATCGCCGACTCCAGTCAATCAGCGCAATGTCGATACCCTGATCGCCCAGCTTCACAACCCTCGCTACGTCACCGCCGTGCGCGAGATTGCCCAGACCGGCGGTGGCCAAATCGACGGCGATACCGTGGTATCAACCGACAGCTATGCGGTGGCGCGGCTGGCGGTCAGCGCCTGGCTGGATGGCGTCGATTACGTGCGGTCAACGGGGCATTCGGCCTTTGTGCTGGCGCGGCCACCGGGGCACCATGCCGTGCGCGATCGCGGTATGGGCTTTTGTCTGTTCGCCAACGCGGCGATCGCGGCCCACTATGCCCTAGAGCAACCCGGCATCGCCCGCGTTGCTATCCTCGACTGGGATGTGCACCACGGCAACGGCACCCAGGCCCTGGTCGAGCAGAATGCGGCGATCGCCTACTGCTCGCTACATCAGCTGCCGGGCTACCCCGGCACCGGCCACAGCAGCGAAACAGGCTTTCACGGCAATGTATTGAATGTGCCCATGCCCCCCGGCAGCATCAGCGGCGACTATGAAGACCAGTTCGAGCAGAAGGTGATTCCCTTTCTCAAAGCGTTTGCGCCCGATTTGCTGATCGTCAGCGCCGGGTACGACGCCAACGCCGCTGACCCCCTGGCCAGCGTTAACCTAAATCCGCAGGACTATGGCACCTTCACCCGCCAGTGCCTGAGCGTTACCGACAAAATTTTGTTTGGCCTCGAAGGCGGCTACGACTACGAGGCGCTTAGCCAATCGGTGCTGGCTACCATCGCCGCCTGCCTAGAGGTGTAGGAGCTTTGATCGGAGGAATTGTGAATGGCTAGCCATAGATTTCGCTGCGATGTCCTACCCGATCAGTGATAACTCGAAGAGTACGGTCAAATTCGTAGATCACTCTGTAGTCGCCGACTCTGAGCTTGAAGAAACCTGCCAGGTTGGCTGCCAGTGGTAGAGGTTGAACGCCATCAAAGTTTTCGGTCAGCCAGTCGATTTTGGTCACGATGCGTTTACGCACACTGATCGATAACCGCTTCAAATCAGCAATGGCTTCAGGATCGTACTCAACCCTGTACGACATAATTTACTTCAGCTCCAGGGCTCTCATCGCCTCATCGGAGGATAAGGGCTGCGTTTGTCCTGTCTGCCTGCTCTCTCGGAGAGTAATTAGCTGTTGCTCAATAGCTTTCTTCACTGGCCTGCCTGTATCTGGATCAAGCCGCAGGTCTTGTAAGGTATCTTCAACGGTCTCACGAATTAAGGCTTTAAGCTCATCTACAGTGAGGTCTTTAATGTGCATCGGAAAGGCTCTTGATAAGCGGCTTATTTCTAGTATCTATGCTGCCAGTCTGCTTTGCCTTTTAGTGATTACTTTTCTCAGAAACGACAGGCGATCGCCCCTAAACAGCCACTTCTGGTTTAATCAGCGCCAGAGCGGCTTCTAGGGCTTGACAACGATTTTCGACCAGGTGAATAGCGTTGAGGGCAACACCCTCAGTCCGTTTGTGATCGAGCACAAAGCGCTGTAATTCGAGGGTTTTGAGGCGATTTTTGACCTGCCCCGGCTGAGTCACAATCCACACGGTGCGATCGCGGTTCACCGCATCCTGCACAATCGACTCGATTGCCAGGGCCGCCGTCACGCCAATAGTGGGCACCTCGCTGAGATCCAGCACTAGAGCCTGATAATCTCTGACGTAAGAGAGGCGGCGGGTGATGCTTTTAGCGGCCCCAAAGCTCATCGGTCCGCCGAGCTGAAACAGCAGAATATCGCCCTGCGATCGCGCCAAAATGCTTTTTTCGACAGCGTTTAGGTCACTGTCTTCGGTATCTGCGGTAATGGTTTTGATGCGATCGCTCTGCACATCGGTCAACCGCTTGATGGTCAGTACATTGGCCACAAAGGCCCCCACTAGCACTGCCGTAATCAAGTCGATAAACACCGTCAAAAACAGCACCAGATACATAATGCCAGTGCCCCGCAGTGAGATGCGGGGAGCCCGCTTGATAAAGCCCCAGTCCAAAATATCAAAGCCTACTTTGAGCAGTATTCCCGCCAGCACCGCATTGGGAATTTGCGCCGTCAGCGGCCCGGCCCAAAAGACTACCAACAGCAGCACCAGGGCGTGGATGATGCCCGACAGGGGCGTGCGCCCTCCGGCCTGCACATTTACCACGGTACGCATCGTAGCTCCGGCCCCCGGCAGCCCGCCAAACAGGCCCGACACGACGTTGCCAATCCCCTGGCCGATCAGTTCTTTATCGGAGTCGTGCTGGGTGTGTGAAATGCTGTCGGCCACTAGCGACGTCAGCAGCGAGTCGATCGACCCCAACACCGCCAACATGATGCCGTAGCGCAGCATATCGTCTAGCTCACTCAGGCTAAACGTCGGCATGCGCCGGATTGGAAACCCGGTTGGAATTTCGCCAATGCGGGGCAGATCGACCTGGCCAAACACCACCACTGAAAGCGCCGTCACCACTACCAGCGCAATCAGGGGGGCAGGTAGCACCCGATTGATCTTTGGCGGCACCAAAAACACAATCAGCAGGGTCAGCAGCCCCAGCCCGAGCGCCGCTCCGTTGGGCTGGCTGAGTTGAGTGGGCAAGCTTTGCAGGGTACCAATTACGCCGCCTGCCGCCTGGTGCCCTAGCAGCGGCGGCAGCTGCAACAGCACAATGATCACCCCAATGCCCGACATGAAGCCCGAAATCACGGTGTAGGGCAACAGGGTAATGTACTGCCCCAGGCGCATGAGCCCAAACACGATTTGCAGCAGTCCACCCATCATCACCACGGTAAACGCCATGGCCAGGCCAGTATCGGGGTGCCGAGCGATTAGGCTAGCAATCACGGTGGTGATTACTACCGTCATAGGGCCAGTGGGGCCAGAAACCTGGGTGGGGGTGCCACCCAGTAGTGCCGCGAAAAACCCGGTGAAAATGGCTCCGTAGAGGCCGGCGATCGCCCCAGCTCCCGAGGCCACTCCAAAAGCCAGCGCCAGGGGCAACGCCACCACGGCTGCCGTCACTCCGCCAAACACATCTCCTCGCCAGTGGCGAAAACTAAGGGTATTGACCAATGAAATCGACACGGTAGTAGAGCCTCAGTCGGTATAGGTATCAAACTATCTCCGTCAAAGCTATAGCAACCGCCACACTAGTTAAGACGCTTTAACGACAGATCTTTAGGCCGTTACGAGTTAGCCGCCTCAGGTTTTGCGATGAGCCGATCAGGCATGTCTCAAGCGACTTGCCAACAAACGGCATCCCGGCGTCACTCCCGCACAAGCGGGAATCCAGAGTTGAGCAGCTTGGCTAGCGGGTACTTTATTTGGGAACGCATCCCTAAACGAGCGGGCCAGCGCTCTATGTTCAGTCAGGCGTTAATGAGCTAACGGGAGGCCGACTGTGGACAGCCAGCTTTTCGACCAGGGTGGCGCTAGCTTCATTGAGACCGATCACCTCCACATCTGCTCCAGTTCGGCGAAACTTATTCACGACTTTATCTAAGGCTGCCACCGCCCCCTGGTCCCACAGATGGGCGTGGGTCAGGTCGATGGTGACGCGATCGACAAACTCATTAAAGTTAAAGGCACCTAAAAACTCATCGATCGACACAAAAAAAATCTGCCCCGACACAGTGTAAACCCGGTGGCTGCCGTCATCTTTGAGCATGCGATCGACCAGCACCAGCCGGGCAATTTTGCGCGAGAAAAATACCGTACTCATCACGATGCCTGTCGCTACCCCCAGCGCAAAGTTGCGGGTAAAAATGGTCACTAACATGGTGGTCAGCATCACCACCGTTTCGCTGCGCGGAATGCGGGCTAAATCGCGAAAGGAGGCCCACCGAAAGGTACCGATCGAAACCATGATCATCACAGCTACCAGAGCCGCCATAGGTATCTGGCGTACCCAGCCGCTCAGAGCCAAGATAGCGAACAGCAAAAACACTCCAGCGCACAGGGTTGATAACCGTCCTCGCCCTCCCGACTGCACGTTGATGACAGACTGACCAATCATGCCGCAGCCCGCCATACCGCCAAAGAAACTGGTGATGATATTAGCAATGCCCTGGCCTTTAGCCTCCCGATTTTTATCGCTGGGAGTGTCAGTTAGCTCATCCACTAGAGAGGCGGTCAGAAACGAGGCCAGTAGCCCTACAACCGCCATGGTCAACGAGTAAGGCAGCACGATACGCAGGGTTTCGAGTGTAAAGGGCACCTGGGGCAGGGCAAAGATGGGCAGCGTTGTGGGCAGTTCGCCCATGTCGCCCACCGTAGGCACCTCAATGCCCAGGGTAATGACCGCCGTAGTCATGACAAATAGCGCTACCAGGGGCGAGGGGATCACCTTAGTAAACCGGGGCAGCCCGTAAATAATCACCAGAGAAAATGCCGCAATTACGTATACCGCCGGGGGCACATTGGTGAGCTGGGGCAGCTGGGCCAGAAAAATCAGCACCGCCAAAGCGTTGATGTAGCCCACCATCACCGCTCGGGGTACATAGCGCATCTGACGGCCCAGCTTGAGTACGCCAAAAATGACCTGGAAAATGCCGGTCAGCAGGGTCGCCACCAGCAGGTACTCCAGCCCCCATTCGCGCACCAGGTCGATCATCAGCAGGGCCATGGCTCCGGTGGCCGCAGAAATTGACCCAGGACGTCCGCCCAAAAACGCCGTGGTGACGGCAATAATAAAGGAGGTATAGAGCCCTACTTTGGGGTCAACCCCAGCGATGATCGAGAATGCGATCGCCTCGGGTATCAGCGCCAGCCCCACCACGGCCCCAGCTAAAATATCGGCTTTGGGGTTAGCCAACCACTCTCGTCTTAGATTGCGGGGTTTTAGCCGTCGAAGTCCCAGCTGATAGATGTTCAATGTGCCTCCTTTTAACCCAAACAACCATTCAACATTGGGAGGTGGTGCCTACCTTTGACACCACCCCAGTAACCCACCGACCAGGGGCAGATTAGCTGCTGTAGAACAACTTGGGGTAGTTAACTGGCTAATAGTCGAGAACCGATGCCGAGAAAGCATGATACAGCGTTTCCCACTCTAGTGAGGTACGAATCAAGATTTGAAATTACTATGCTGCAAGGGTTTTAGGTCTTTCGCTGTACCTCACTAGGCTGGAAAGGGCTGTAAACGGTGCCCAAACCTACTAAATGTTCCTCAACCCATGCCCATGTAAGACCACATCAGCGGCAACGTCTAGGTGCTAAACCAAATAAACACACTTGCGACGGCAGCAATGTTCAAATATTAAAAGAATGTATTCAGCTGACGTTTAGGCTGCTAAAAGCCTCAGTAAAATGCACCTCCTAGAGGAATCTAGAACTCAAAATAACTCATATTTTCAACACATTAATAAAGCCTGAATGTCGTGCTTTCAAACTGGGGCGATCGCCAAACAGGCTTCCGATCGCCGATGGGGCGTTCAGCCCTGTGCCCAGCTACAGCAAAGCCCCCCTCTCAATACCCTTGTAACTATAAATACACGCCGAGGCCGGGATGACCGAATGGTGGCTGACGGCCTGAGCCTGCTTCCTACCAGGCGCTTGAATCAAAAAGGTTTACAGGCAAGGGCAAAGGGACTATTGTTTCTATATCGATCGTCCAACATAAATCGTCCAGCCTAAATTTTCCTGGTGTTTGGGGTGTCGTTTAAAAGCTGCTTAGAGGTTAGGCCGCAGCGCCTGAACGTGTATGCCCAAGATTGTTGATCACGACCAATACCGCAGGGAGATACTAGATCAATGCTTTGACTTGTTTGCTGAAAAAGGCTACGCCGCGCTGACTATGCGCCAAATTGCCCAGGAGCTAGGGGTGTCGACCGGTACGCTATATCACTACTTTCCCAGCAAAGAAGGGCTGTTTGAGCAGCTGGTGCGCGAGACCACGCTGCGAGATATCCAAAACGCGATCGCCGCTGCTGGCCAGCATGAGTGTGTGCTGGGGCGCGTAGAGGCTGCTCTAGAATTCGTGGCTCAGAACGACGATTTTTTGAGCAAGAAAATGCTGATCTGGATTGAGTTTTATCAGCATCAGCACCGGGAAAACGTCGCACCAATTGAGGTGTTTCATGAGGTTTGGCAAGAAAGTAAGCAGCAGATAGCGGCCTTGCTAGGGTTAGATGACCCACAGCTAGTCAGTTTTCTCTGCTGTGCGGTAGACGGCATTTTGCTGCACCGCATCTACGAGCCGCAGAACTGCTCGTTTCGCGAACAGGCTCATCTGCTAGTCGATATGGTAAAGCTGTATCTCACCGACCAAGGTTCGCTACGTTCCCTTAATCATTAACGGTTATTATCTACGCCTTGGCGATAACCGGCCTCGCCAAGCCCTAGAGCATAACGCCAAGGTTCCCTGAATTACCATTGGGTAATGGCATCTGATGTCTAATGTGCAATCTAAAGTCTAGCGATCCTATGTTGCCAGTAACTGTTCGTCGATCGGGCCGGGCTGTGGGGGCTGCCCTCGCCCTGTCGTTGGCCTTAGTAGCCTGTAGTCGTACCCAACCACCTGGGGCGATGGGGCCTCAGGCGGTGCAGGTGCAGGTGCAAGAGCTGCAGCCTGGCAGCTTTGAAGAAAGTTCTGATTTTGTAGGGGCACTGCAAGCTGATCAGCGCGTCGAACTCAAGCCGCAGGTGGCCGGTCGTGTCACCCAGATATTTGTCAGCTCTGGCAGCGCTATTAGCCAAGGCCAGCCAGTCGTGCAGTTAAGCCCTGACCAGGTACAGGCCGAGGTGTCTGCTGCCCAGGCTGGGGCTCAGGCGGCTCGCTTTGGCCGCGAAGCAGCTCAGGCCCAGGTAGAAGCGGCCCAGGCCCAGGTTGCCCGCGCCCAGGCCGATGTGGAACTAGCGGTGGTTGAATTTGGCCGTACCGAGCGGCTGGTGGCAGCGGGGGCGCTGAGTGAGCAAGACCTAGACAATGCCCAAAACCAGCTCGATGTAGCCAGAGCTGCCCAGCGCCAGGCCGAAGACAATGTGCGGGCCGCTCAGTCACAGCTTCAGCAGGCGCTCTCTACGTTTGATCAGGCCCAGGCCGAGGTCGACGTCAGCCAGGAAGATTTGGGGTTTAAGCAGGTGGTCGCCCCAGTTACAGGCCGCCTGGGCGATGTCTCGCTCAGGGTGGGGGATTTTGTCGATGTGGGAGAAACCTTAGTTACCATTACCCAAAATAGCGAGCTGTTTTTGCGTATCCAGGTGCCCTCTACGCGGGCCAGTCAGCTGCGGACGGGGATTCCGGTGGAGCTGCTCAGCTCTGACACGGGTGAACCCCTGGCCACGGGCAGCATCAACTTTATTTCACCGGAGGTTGATGGAGAGGGACAATCGATCTTAGTGAAGGCCCGATTCCCAAATGAGGCGGGCAACTTGCGTGATGGGCAGTTTGTGCGAGCCAGGCTAATCTGGAGCACCACCGCAACCCTGCTGGTGCCCACGGTGGCGGTGACGCGCATTGCCGGGCAAAACTTTGTATTTGTGGCCACCGACCAGCCCCAGGAAGACGGGCAAACCCTGCAGGTGGCTACCCAGCGTCCGGTGCAGCTGGGGCAAATTCAGGGGAACAACTACCAGGTAATTGACGGCCTACAGGCCGGAGATGAGGTGATTGTGACCAATCTTTTGCAGCTACAAGACGGTAGACCGATTGCCCCCGAAGCCCAGGCTTCAGCAACGCCCTAGCGGGCGACTGGGTATTTCCTGCTTTGATTACCTTCTGGCGTCTGATGGCGCGATTCGCCCAGCGATTCCGACCGGAATCACGGCCCTTTTATTCCCTAAGCCCCCGGTATTCTACCCATGGCGCTGTTCTCTATTGCCGATACCTTTATTCGTCGCCCGGTATTAACGACCGTGTGTACGCTGCTGATTGTGCTAGCGGGGGCGGTGGCCATTCCGCTGCTGCCGATTGAGCAACTGCCCGAGATTGCGCCGCTGCAAATTCAGGTGGCCTCTAGCTACACCGGGGCCGATGCTGAGACCGTAGAGAACAATGTCACCACGGTACTAGAGCGTGAAGTCAACGGCGTCGAGGGTATGGAGTTCATCACCTCCAGCAGCACCAACACAGGCCAAAGCACTATCAATGTTGTGTTTGGCCCCGGTCGCGACAAAGATTTAGCTCAGGTCAATGTGCAGAACCGGGTGTCGCGGGCCGAACCTCAGCTGCCTCCAGAGGTCAGTCAACTGGGGGTAACCGTGACTGCCCAGTCGCCCAGCATCTTGCTGGTGTACCGCTTTTTTACCGACGATGACCGCTACGACGCCCTGTTTCTAAGCAACTATGCTGATCTGTTCATTCTTGACGAGATGAAGCAGATCAATGGTGTCGGTAGTGCCCAGGTGTTTGGGGCGGGGCGCTACGCAATGCGCCTGTGGTTAGACCCGCCTGCCCTGGCCAGTCAGCAGCTTACCCCTGGCGATGTAGTGGCGGCCCTGCAGGAGCAAAACGTGCAGGTGGGTGGCGGCTCGGTGGGGGCACCGCCGATGGATGCTGATCAGGCGTATCAGTACACCGTGCGGTTGCCCGGTCGCCTAGAGGATGTCAGCGAGTTTGAAGACCTGGTGATCAAGGTGGGCGAAGGCGGTGACCTGGTGCGGCTGCGGGACGTGGGTCGAGCCGAACTGGGGGCCGAAGACTACAGCTTTGATGCCAAAACTCAGGGCAAGCTAGCGGCTGGACTGCTGGTCTACCAGCTACCGGGTAGCAATGCTCTACAGGTGGCACAATCGGTGCGCGATCGCATGGCCGAACTTGAGGCCAGCTTTCCGCCGGGCTATCGGGCCGAGCTGGTGTTTGACACCACTGATTTTGTGCGGGTGTCGCTGAGGGAGGTGCTGATCACTCTGATTACCGCGATCGCTCTAGTGCTGCTGATTTTGTTCATCTTTCTCCAGGACTGGCGGGCGACCATTGTGCCTGCGATCGCGATTCCGGTATCGCTGATTGGCACTATGGCGTTTCTGCTGGTGTTTGGTTTTTCGATCAACACGCTGACGCTGTTTGGCTGCATTTTGGCCTCGGGCGTGGTGGTGGACGACGCCATTGTAATTGTGGAGGCCATTGCCGCCAAAATTGACCAGGGTATGCGGCCTCGCCTGGCCGCCCTCGACGCCATGCAGGAGCTGTCGGGGGCGGTGATTGCGACGTCGCTGGTGCTGATGGCGGTGTTTATTCCGGTGGCGTTTTTCCCGGGCAGCACCGGCAAAATTTACCAGCAGTTTGCCCTCACGATCGCCTTTGCGATCGTCGTATCAACCTTTAACGCGCTGAGCTTTTCGCCCGCCATGTCGGCCCTGCTGCTGCGTCCAACAGCGGGACGGCGGCGTGGCCCCCTGACCGGATTCTTTAACTGGTTTAACCGCCAGCTCGCGCGGATTATTGAGGGCTATCGGCGGCTAGTGCGGATGCTGATTCGGCTGCGCTACGGCGTACTGGCCCTGTTTGCGGTAGGGCTGCTGCTGATGGTGGGTATGCTGCGGGTGGTACCCACGGGCTTTGTGCCCGAGGAAGACCAGGGCTATTTTCTGGGCATTGTGCAGGCTCCCGATGGCGTGTCTCTGGAGTACACCAAGGAGATAATGGCCAGAGCCGATACGCTGATCTCGCAGTTTCCGGAGGTGACGAGCACCTTTATGCTGTCGGGCTTTGGCTTTGACGGCCCTTCTCCTAACAAGGGCGTGTTTTTTGCCACCCTGGCCCCTTGGGAAGACCGCCGCGCCCAGGAGTCAACCGTGGCGGGGCTGCTGCCCCAGGTCAATGGGGCTCTCTCGGGCATTCAAGAGGCGCTGGTGATTGCCTTTAACGCGCCGCCGGTGCCCGGCTTTAGCCCCACCGGCGCGCTGGAGATGCAGCTGCAAGACCGCAGCGGCAACCAAATGAGCATCGATCAGTTTTTGGGCAACGCCTACGAAATTATTGGCCTGGCTAATCAGTCGCCTGCCTCCATGGGAGTGTTTACCCAGTTCACCGCTAGCTCGCCCCAGGTGCAGGTCGATGTCAACCGCGATCGCCTCAAGGCTCTCGATATTGATATCAACGATGCCCTCAGCACCGTGGGCACCTACCTAGGGTCGCGCTACGTCAACGACTTTACCAGCGGCGGGCGCAACTACCGAGTCTACGTGCAGGCTGAAGCAGAGTTTCGCAACGAGCCGTCAGATATCAACAGCATTTATGTGCGATCGCGCCAGGGCACGATGGTGCCCCTGGGCGAGGTGGTGAGCCTGAGCGAGGTGGTTGGCCCCTCGACAATTAACCACTTCAACCTGCTGCGATCGATCAAACTGGAGGGTATGCCCGCACCGGGAGCTAGCTCGGGTCAGCTGATTGCGGCCATGAGCGAGGCCCATGCCCAGGCGGCGCTGCCGGTGGTGGGGCAGGCCTGGCAGGGCACTGCCCGCGAAGAAATTGCCTCCGGCGGCCTGGCGACGATTATTTTTGGGCTGGGGGTGCTGGTGGTGTTTTTGGTGCTGGCCGCCCAGTACGAAAACTACGTCGATCCGATCATCATTCTGCTGACGGTGCCGCTGGCCGTGCTGGGAGCCCTGGTGTTTCTGTTCTTGCGCGGGATTGACCTCAACATCTACGCCCAGGTCGGTCTGGTGATGCTGATTGGCCTGGCCAGCAAAAACGCCATTCTGATTGTGGAGTTTGCCAACCAGGCCCGCAGCCAGGGGCTGGGCCTAGTACCCGCTGCGATCGCCGCCGCCGAACAGCGCTTTCGACCGATCATTATGACGGCGATTTCATCGCTGGTGGGGTTCTCACCGCTGCTGGTGGCGACTGGTGCCGGTAGCGCTAGCCGCTGGGCCGTGGGCTATACGGTGTTTGGGGGGCTGCTGGTGGCCACGGTGCTGAGCCTGCTGGTGGTGCCTGTGCTCTACGTCATTCTCAAAGGTCTGGCCGAGCGGGTGCTACCCGGCGGGCCTGGGGCACCGCCTATGACCACCGCAACTAGCCTGAATAATGGCGATCGCTCAGACTCTGAGGCAGATGAGGCCCTGGCCCCCCTGCGGACACAGGGAGAAAATCCTGTTTAAGCGACTTCTGAAAAATGGTTTCCCCAAGGGTGGGCAGTGCCCACTACAGCAGCTATAGTCGCTGAATTAAAGTTGGTATCTTCTTTCCTAGAAATCTCCTTAGAGTGTTTTGGCCAAATGCGGCTCTAGAGGGCTACCGCTACCGACCTAACGAGCTGAGGTCGTATCCTTGCCCTTAACGGGTGACAAGGGCAGTCAACAACATACGGTACCAGGGTTTGAGACAATGGAGGGGCAAAAAAAAAGGGAGCTTCAGTGCAACTCCCCCTCATCAATATGTTTCCTGCATTCTACCAAAC
>JBARVV010000015.1:0-3089 GCA_049646445.1 Nodosilinea sp.
CAGTCGGCCAAGAGGTCGTCCAGCATATCGTCGATGCGATTCGGTTCTTTCTTCTTGCGTACCATGATGCGGTCTCCTCAAGTATCGGGATTCTAGACCGCTTACACAAAATTCTGATCAGTCTCAAGTGACATGGATTCGACTTGAAAGAATTCCTAAGTGATATGTGTCTTGCAAAGCAATAGCTACGATACTCACATCTGGTATGACATTTGCATCTAGAAATGTGAACACACGGTGTTTGGCGGTCACTACTGTTGGAATATACCTTTGTAATGCACGAATCGAGTCGCGCGTTTTTGGCATGGTTTCGGCAAATAGCCACCAGTTTTCTCGACGTATTTTTCTTTTATTCAAATCTCGCTCTGGCTTCACTCTGAGTAAAATCTTCTGAAACTCATAGGGAGCTTTCTGCTTAGCTTTATCAATAGTCATTCCATAAAAATCAATGACCTTTAACCCCCTACTCTTAGTCATTAAATCTCTTCCGTTCGTGATGGGATGAATGACAGGTGAATCATTAGAAAAATTATCACTATCCTCGACAACGAAACCATCGTTTCCGAGCATCACGCCAATTCCAGCCAAACTTGAATTCGATTTTAGAGGAACTGCACTTAAAAGATTCGCACCGATGCTCAGATCACTATAAATGAGTCCTTCTTGAGATGTGAATTTAATGGTGGAATCACCACTCTCGTTATCTGATCTCTCACGAGTAATTAGTGCGAGTTTCCCATCACCTTTACCTGTCTCACATGCAGTCATGGATATTCTCACAGCAGCACAATCTTCTGTGTTAACCCACGGATGATCAGGGATTGCAAATTTCAGGTGGATTGGGCGAGATCTATTAATAGCTTCTTCAATAACACGTCTATTAAAGGTTTGTGTAATACTATTTGTCGTAACAAAGCCAAATCCCGCAATCTCCCCCTGTGAAAGTCTTCGGGCAGCTTTACACCACCAATACATAACCAAGTCACAACTGTCGGGAACCAAACCGTTATATGTCCTTCTCAAATACGTGACATACCCCTCTCCAAGCCGTTCCTGCATGTAAAGTTTTCCAAGGAAAGGCGGATTCGACACCACATAATCTGCCTCTGGCCACTCTGCCGCCCGCGCATTCAAATACTTCAAAATCACCACCTGATCGCTGGGGTCGGGCACCTGTTCGCCCGTTACCGGATGCCGCATCATCCGTCCACCCCACCGCGTTCTCACCTGCCCCGTCTTGGCATCCACATCTGGCTCAGTGCCATCGTAGGCCAGCACCGCATCGCGGTTTTCGATATTGTTAAACGCCTGCAACACCGGCTCTGGCGGTTCTGCATTGCCATAGCGCTTAAAAAACCACTGCAAATAGCCAATCCAGATCACCAGCTCTGCGATCGCTGCTGCCCTGGGGTTGATCTCAATACCCAAAAACTGCGACGGGTTAATTTGCTCCAGCACATTGAGCTGCACATTGCCCGCCACATCCACCAGGCGCGTCTGCACCTCCGCCTCTAGCCCCTTGAGCAAATCGAGCGACACATAGAGAAAGTTGCCCGTACCACAGGCCGGGTCGAGAATTTTGATCTGCCGTAGCTTATCGAGAAACACGCGAATCTCTTGCTCGGCCTTTTTGCGCTGGTTGGCGGTGGGGTCTTCTTTGCCCGCCTCTGGCTCTAGCAGCCGCTTCACCTCTAGCTCAATCTCATCCCACTCCTGGCGCAGGGGTTCCATTACCACCGGGCGCACCAGCCGCTCTACATAGGACCGGGGCGTGTAGTGGGCACCCAGGCGACTGCGTTCTTTTTTCTCTAGCGCCCGCTCCACCAGGGTGCCAAAAATGGCGGGTTCTACTTCTTTCCAGTCTTTTTCGGCGGCGGCTAGCAGCACCTCAAGCTGGGCCTTGGGCAAATCAAACGCCGTGGCGTCTTGAAAAAAGCTGCCGTTGAACTGCAACACCCGCTCAAAGCCAAAGGTGCCGCCGGTATTCATGGTTTGCCAGAGCTGCTCGATCTCGGGCTTAAAGGTGGCGGGGTTGGGTATCCAGCGATCGCGCAGAGCTTTGGTAAACACTTCGCCGGGCAGCAGCTCCACATCTTCAGCAAACATGGTGAAAATGCAGCGCATGAGAAAGCTGGCTGTAGTTTGGGGGTCGTGGCCCTGGTCTTCTAGCCACCGCGACAGCTTGGCTAGTTCTGCCGCTACCTCCCGCGTTACCTTGGCCCGCAGCTTCTCGGGGTTGAGCGATTGCGGGTCGGTAAAGATGGCAACAAAGCGATCGAACACCTCCGGCTGCTGCAACTCGGCCAGGTTGACCCGCTGCCTGGCCCCGTAGCTGCCATACTCGCCGCTAAAACCTTGCCAAATATCAAACCGATAGCCAATGTCGCAGGTGATTAAAAACGGCGGCTTGGTGGGGCGATCGAGCAGTTGAATGTACTGCCGCGCCTGGTTAAAGGATCCCTGCATGACATCGTCATAGATTTTGGTGCCTCGCTTGCCGTGCCCTTTACTAGAGCTAAAGCTGCCCTGCTTGGCCTCTAGCAAAAAGCACCCTTCTTTATAGAAGTCGGCGCGCTTGCTGCTCTGCCCCTTGGCGCTAAAGGTCTTGATCGCCTTCTCAAAGGAGTAGGTATCGCTGCCAGAGCTGTCTTTAGGCGGCGGGCCATCGACCCCCAATGCCGCGCAAAGGTCTACAAAGAAGGGCTGAGAGTTGGCTTGCTCGTTGCCTTCAGAGTGCTGCCATTTGGCGATAAACGCTTGAATGCGTTGGGTGTCGTCAGGGGTCATGTAGGCAAGGCGGCAGGGCTTTTTCCTTCCCTCAAACCTTAACCACAGATTCTGGTAACCCCCAAATCTTGACCCAAAGCTTAACAAGAGGGAGCAGGTGCCTTTTAAGCCATGACGGCATCAGGGGTCAGGTGCCTTTTAAGCCATGACAGTTATCTTATCGCAGCAGTAAAGGCACCTGACCCCTTGCCACCTGACCCCTTAGAGCGGCCTCAGTCTAATTGCCGATCGCGCCTCAGCAGACTAAACACCTCGCCCTGCTCCGGGGTTATCAAAATCCCTGACGGCGGGATTGTCACCAA
>JBARVV010000016.1:0-25215 GCA_049646445.1 Nodosilinea sp.
GAGGATGGGGGGCTGCTGGCTGGGGGCGGGGTTTTGCAGGCGCAGCAGGTCGCGCCCGGTGGTGAGGTGGGTGAGGGTGTAGGTTTGGGCCAGGTAGCGGTCTTGCTCGTCGAGCAGGGCGGCGAAGGGGATGAGGTTGAGCTGGCTGTCGGGGGAGAGCAGCAGGTGGGTGGCATTGCCCAGGAGGGGGCGGATGGGGGCCATGACTAGCTCGTCGAGGGTGCGGGCGGTGGTGCGGGCTTGGGAGAGGTTGTTGGGGGTGCGGGTGGCGGCGAGGAAGGCGCGGGCGGCGGTGTTGATGGCTTCGGCATCGCCGAGATCGACCCACTGGGGGTCGCCTGTGGAGTGGAGGATGTAGGCGGCGTAGCGGGGAACGCCGAGGCGCTGGGATCGGATAAGTGTGGGATCGAAGGGGCGATACTGCACCAGTTCCACCAGGGCGGCATCGGAGGGGATCAGCGCCTGGACGGCTTCGATTTCAACAGGTGTGGTTTCGACCCGGAACTCGGCACTGCGGCGGGACAGCTCATTTTCTAAGCGGCTGGTTTCCTGGCGGAGGTCGTCGATGCGGGCGCGGTAAACTTCCGGGTCTTGGTCGTCCAGGCCGCCATAGAGTTGGGTGGCAAGCTGGGTTTGGGCGGCAGTGTACTCATCCAGCAGGGGTGCAAGTTCGGGGCTGAGGTTTTGGCGTAGGAGTTGCTGGGTGTCGGTGACGGCATCCAGGACTCGGCCCTTGCGGTGCAGTACGGTGTTTAGGGCCAGGTGGGCGGCGGCGGGGTTGGCATCTTGCAGGTGCAGGGAAAGGGCGGCGTTGGTGGTGCCGGAGATGGTGGCAATGTAGGCGCGTTTGCGATCGTCGGAGCCAATGGCTAGGTTAAAGCTGAGGTTAGTTTCTTCTATAGATACCCCCTGCTGGAGCCAGCTTAATGCGCTTTCGTGTTTTCCTTGCTCCCAGTAGAGTGTGGCTAGATTATTGAAGCTGGTGGCTACATTGGGGTGGCTTTCACCCAACTGTTCGCGCCAAATCGTCAGCGATTCTCGATAGAGGAGTTCGGCCTCTCCGTAGTGTCCTCGATCTTGATACAGCCCA
The DNA here is from genome assembly GCA_049646445.1 of Nodosilinea sp. Taxonomy (GTDB): domain Bacteria; phylum Cyanobacteriota; class Cyanobacteriia; order Phormidesmidales; family Phormidesmidaceae; genus Nodosilinea. The sequence continues at coordinate 1,091 of JBARVV010000016.1, forward strand.
GCCAGATTATTGAGACTGGTGGCGACATCGGAGTGGCTTTCGCCCAATCGTTCGCGCCGAATAGCCAACGATTCTTGGTAGAAGGTTTCGGCCTCCTCGTAGCGTCCCTGAAATTGGTACAGCCCGGCCAGGTTGCCGAGGCTTGTAGCGACATCGGGATGACTTTCACCCAACTGCTGGCGGCGGATGGCGAGAGACTGCTGATAGAGGGGTTCGGCCTCCCCATGGCGCCCTTGCTCCCGGTACAGCAAAGCCAGGTTATTGAGGCTTGTAGCGACATCGGGATGACTTTCACCCAACTGCTCACGCCGGATAGCCAGCGATTCTTGGTAGAAGGGCTCGGCCTCCTCATAGCGCCCTTGCTCCCGGTACAGCTCGGCCAAGTTATTGAGACTGGTGGCGACAGCAGGGTGGCTTCCGCCCAATTGCTCGCGATGAATCTTCAGTGCCTCTAGATTGACCTGTTCGGCCTCCCCGTAGCGCCCTGCTTGATACAGCTCAAGCACCTGGGCATTAAGACGAGTTGCTTCGGCTAGCTGTTCGGCCCGTTCTATATCTGCCGCTGTCCCCGGTTGCACAGCCAATTGGTAACGTCCTATTCCACCAGGGGTAAAAGAGAGCGCACTAACCAGGTACCTACCTGTGCCAGATAAGCTCAGAACAAGGCGGGCATTGGTACCCTCTCCGCTGTAGTCATCGATGGCAATAAGTTCAACATCCGGGCCAAACAGAGTTAGCACTGAGTCAAACTCATCGCTGATGAGATCAATAACAACAATTTGGCCCGCTACGCCTTCGAAAGTGTGGACATTAAAGAAACGGCCATCCTCCAGAACCTGGCTACTCTCATCCAGTACTCCCGTAATGGTCAACGGCTCGATCGCCGGAACCGACTGGACCACTCTCATCGCCTCCGCCGGGGGCCGCGACCAAGCGCTGGGGCTCTGGCCCACCAGCAGCGCCACCAACAGCGCCAGGCTCACCATGTGGGTGGGCCGCCCCTTCTGCATAGCCCAAACCAACCTGCGGATATGCTGTGATAGCAATGTCATAGCGGCCTCTTAGGAGTAGACTTTGGCAAACGGGGGCTTCATTCCATCATTCATATTCCTGGCCGCACCGAACTTATTCAGCATTGCCCAGATAGTCTTTAGCTTTAGCCAGGCCACTACGATAGAAATAGTCGCTACGCCCCCCATGCCCTACCATGGCCACCATCCCAGCAACTAGAAACGTGTGCTGGCAGCACCCTCGACTATGCCGCATCCGACTCAATCGGCTTTACCGTCAAGGTCAAACCCACTGACTTCAAAACCGCAATCAAATTAATTAGCGTCGGGTTGCCCTGTTCAGACAGCATCTTGTACAAACTCTGACGATTAAGGTCTGTAATCTCGGCCAAGATGCCAACCCCACCGTGGGCATCAGTCACATAGCGCAGAGCCATCAAAAACTCCGCAACATTCCCGCCCTCAATGGCCGCTGAGAGATATTCAGCCGCGACCTCAACATCTTGCAGCTCTTCCACCAAAATATCGTCGTAGCTTTCAGTCGGCATGGCTTGTATACTCCTGCCAATAGTCATGGGCATTCCGAATATCCTGTGGCTGTGATGCCTTGTCGCCACTGCAGAGTAGAATCACTAGCTCAGCCCCAGCCAGCCCAAAGTAAACCCGAAACCCTGACCCAAAGCTGAGCCTCAACTCGTACACCCCAGATCCCACACTGCGACAGTCGCCAAAATTGCCCAGTCGTAGCCGATCAATGCGTTGCAAAATTCTAGCCTTGGAGCGTTTGTCCTTCAGATCCTTGATCCAAGTCTTGAATGGCGTTTTGCCGTCGGATGTCACATAGGACTGGACTAGCCTTGGCTTACTTTCCATAGTATCATTGTCGCATAAAAGCGACTCAGCAATCACAAGTTACTTTCCTGGCCTCGCTAAGCCTCCTGCCCCAAAACCAAAGCCTCCAAATGGTGCCTCACAGCTAGATCCCGATGACCGCAGATGCGGTAGAGCTGAGCAATCAAACGACGCACCTTGGCTTCAAACCAGCCGCCTTCAAACGCGGCTTCGAGCGGTTGGCAAATATCCAGTGCGCCTTCGTAGCAAGCCAGGGCATACCAAAATTTTTTCTGGGCCTGGTAGACTCGGCCCATGTCCGCTATAACCAGCGCTTCGCCAATTTCATCTTGCAACTCGTAGCGGATAGCCAGTACCTTTTCGAGCTGTTTGGCCGCCAAAACATAGTGACCCTGATAAAAGTTGACAACGCCCAATAGGTGCAGCGCTGCCGCATAGTGAATGCGTACCAGCGATCGATTGTCGGCGGTGCGGCCTGCTTTGGTAAAGCTATAAACCGCTATCTCTGCCCAGCGACGAGCCAGCCCATACTGGTTTTGTTGCATCATCATAGCTCCCAGTTGAAGGCAGGTTTGCCCAATGCCGATCAGATCATCGGCAGCGCGAAACTCGACTAGAGCTTTTTTGTAGCTGGCCATTGCCTGGGGCCACTGCCCTAGTTGCAAATAAAGTAGCCCTTCAGTGCTGTAAATCTGGGCTTTGGTGGGGGCGGCTGTCCAGCGGTCAGCAGCGTCGGCTAGTTCTTTCACAATCAGTGCGGCGGTGGCAACAGCACAGTAAAAAGACAGCTTGGCACTCATAAAAAACACCGGGAGTGAATGGGGACACCCCTACCTATGGCTAGCGATGCAGAACTTATTCACCCGCACAGTGCCCGCAGAGTATTAGAGGCCGTTGCTGACAGCACAGCACGACCCACCCAACGCAATACAGAACATGTTTTGGATGCGGTAGCAATTTAGAACCAAGGCTAGGGCAGCTGGGTTAGTGAATAAGTGCGATCGCCCCAGAGAGAGATATCAGCGAGTGGCCACTCACCCGCTGTTTATCGAATGCATAACTATGTACGAGTTTGACCCGATCGCTGCCAGTGCTACCTCTAGCCCCCTGGGTGGATCTACCATTACACCCACCGGAGGTACCGACAGCAATATTATGGCCAGCAGTGGACTGGGCCACCTGCCTACCCCTGGCCTCGGCGGCCTCGATGCCGGACTACCCTTAGGCCCCGAGGTGCTACTCACCAACGCCGATGGCCTCAACACCACCACCGAACTGTTTGAGTCAGCCAATGCAGTGCTGGCCGCTGCCCTGGCTGAAGCCACCAGCGCCCCTGACCTCAGTGCCACCGGACTAGAGGCTACCAATGCCACCAAAGGCGACGACCTGCTGGGGATTTCTCTCGACGGCAGTGGGGCCGCCACCGACGGCCTGGTGGCCCAAAACAACACGCTCAGAACCGCTGACAACATGGGCGTGTTGATCGGTGGGCGCGCTTTTGGCGATGGCGTCAGCGTCAGCTACCCACTGGACTTCTACCAATTTCGTCTCGATGCCCGCAGCGACATCAACCTGATGCTGGCGGGCCTCAGCAGCGACGCCGACCTCTACCTGATTCGCGACATCAACGGCAACAGGATTGTAGATAGCGGAGACGTGATGGCCGACTCGCAGCGGGGCGGCACCCAAGTCGATGCCATCACCCTCAACAATCTGTTGGCGGGAAATTACTACGTAGCGGTGCGGCAGTCTAGCGGCAGCACCAGCTACAACCTCTACGCCGCCGCCAGCCCCGACGGCGGCATTCACACCCGCACCGGCAACCTACGGGCTGACACCTTTGGCCTGTCAGATACCAATGTCTACACCGTAGTATCGGGTAATGGCAACGTTGACTTTGGCTACGGCGATCGCGATGTGCTCGACCTTTCGGCGGTAAACAGCAGCAGCATCAGCTACTGGAACCCGGCTACAGCCACAGGCGGCGGCGTCATCTACGACCCCGGCAACGGCGGTCGCGTCTTTGACGCCCTGGGCCTAAGCAACGGCCAGCATGTGCTGATGGAGGGGCTCGATGGTATTCAGTTTCGCGACGGGTTTCTGAATCTGAACCAGGGAGTACTGCCCAACGACCCACTATTTAGCCAGCAGTGGAATATGCACATGATTGGCGCCCACCACGCCTGGCGCTTTACCCAAGGGTCGGCAGCGGTGGCTATGGGCATTATCGACTCTGGTCTGGGGGTCAACAGCCGTGGCAACCTGCACCCCGACATCGATCCCAACCGCACCTTGTCCTACACCCCCAACAACAACACCATTGACAATTTCTTAGACAGCAATACCTCCCACGGTACGGCGGTCTACGGCATTATGGCTGCTGCGGGCAACAACGGTGCAGGCATGGCTGGCCTCAACTGGCGCTCTGAGGTGCTGAATATTGATGTGTTTGGCCCTGACCAAATCGGACTAGATGCGGCGGCCCAAACCATGCTGAACTACACCCGCGAAACCGGCCAGCGGCTGGTAGTCAACATGAGCCTGAAAACGAGAGTGGCGATCCCGGCCTTAGAGCAGTTGATTGCCCAAAACCTCGACAACGCTTTGTTTGTGGTGTCCTCGGGCAACGACAGTGCGGGCAGGCTAGCCTACCCGGCGATCCTCAGCAACACTTACAGCAATGTAGTGGCGGTGGGGGCCTCCTGGGGGCTCAACGATGCCAACGGGCGGGCGACTACGCCAGGCGATCGCATCGACTACAGCAACTACGGCGCTGGCCTGTCGTTGATGGCCCCTTCGGAGGTGATCACCACGGCGGCGGTGCGCAGTAGTGGTGGCACCGTTGGCTTTGGCTACTACGGCAATGCTCCATCAGGTACGCCTTTCAATGGCACCTCGGCAGCAGCCCCCCACATTAGCGGCGTGGCCTCTCTGGTATGGAGTGCTAATCCATTTCTAAGCGCAGGACAAGTGCACAACATCATGCAGCAGACTGCGGTCGATCTGGGGTTCCCAGGCTACGACTTTGAGTACGGGGCTGGCATGGTCAATGCCGATGCCGCCGTGCGCCGCGCCTTAACGCTAGCAGGCGTGCCCCTGCGCGGCACTACCGCCGAGGCCCAGGGTTTGTTGGCGCTGCCCCTGCTGGCCAATGACGCCCTGACCCTGGCCTTGCCAGTTCCGGGCGACCTGGTTGGTGCCGAGTCCTCTGGAGCAATAGCAGCAGACGTAGTCAACGACCTGTTGGCAGCCTCTACATCGGCAGTACTACCCACATGGGAGAATAGGAGCGACGGTACGGCAGCCCGTGAAGCCGATGCCCTGCCGATGACCCTTGATAGCGTGCGCCAGGCCGCCACTACCCCGCTGGGCGACGCCCTATCGGATCTGGTGTTTAGCCAGCTCGCCGAAGGTCAGGGAGAACTGATCGACTTGGGTGCGCCCCAGGTTGAAGCCCTATGGGCTCCATTAGCGGCCTAGGTCAGAGATAGAAAGCCCCGCTCTAGTTTGTTTAAGCGGGGGCGGAAGGCGGAAGATGGGGGTGCCAACTCTCATCTTCCGCTCCCTGGGTTTCTGCCGTATATTGAGCGTAAGGTGAGGGTAATTAAGGTTACCTACCAAGTCTTTCTGAGCGTTCTCTGCATATTTCTACATCAATCAATCTCTGTAGCAACGGTGGGCAATGCCCACCCTACGTCTGTAAAAAGAGGCTACCAGCGCTATGAATTCCTCCTGTCTCACGCCAGCCCGTCGCGCTACGGCGATTGCCCTAGTGGGTACCCTGGTGGCCCTAGGCACCCAAATCCATGCCCCGGAGGAGGCGATCGCCAATGACCGTGGCACAGTAATCATTGAAGAGAGGCCGCACCAGTCTACCGGGCGACGAGTGGCTCTAGTCATTGGCAACGCCAACTATCGCACTCTTGGCCCCTTAAACAACTCCGCCAACGATGCCGCAGACATGGCCCGTATCCTAGACAGTCTAGGGTTTGAGGTGATCGCAGCGATCGACGCCGACCTCCAGACTATGCAACGCCGTCTCCAGGAGTTCCGCGCTGCCATCCGCGAGGGCAGTGTGGGGTTGTTCTATTTTGCTGGCCACGGCGTTCAGTACCAGGGCAAAAATTACCTGATTCCCGTAGATGCCCCCCTCCAGGATGTCAACGACCTAGACCTCTACGCTCTCCCCCTTAATGCCGTGCTCGATCGCATGCGCGACGCCAACAGTGCCGCCAACATCATTATTCTCGATGCCTGCCGCAACAATCCCTTTCCCGGTGGCGATCGCAGCGCCCAGCGGGGTCTAGCTACAGTGCAAGCGGCTCGCGGATTCTATATCGCTTACGCCACCCGCCCTGGCCATGTCGCCTCCGACGGCACCGGGCGCAATGGTACCTACACCAATGCTCTGCTGCGCCACATCGGTACCCCTGGCGTGTCCATCGAGCAAATGTTCAAGCAGGTACGCAACGATGTCGACCAGGCTACCGGCGGTCAGCAGCTCCCCTGGGACGAGTCTTCGCTGATTGGCGATTTTGCCTTTAACAGTGGCCAGTTCGCTCCAGCCAATGCCCCCAACTTTACCGATCAGCCTGCGGTAGTGCCGCCCTCTTTTACTCCCTCTTTTACTAATGACATCATTTGCGGGGCTAGCATTTGCGAATACTGACTTCTAAGCTGTCGATCGCTACTCGACTGTCAACAGGTACTGGCCACTGCCACTGCCATCGTAGGCATTGACAACAAGGTTATAGCTGCCCGTATAGGGCAGGGTAAGGCGTACCTCAGAGTTGGTGTTACCGGAAGCCACATCGTCATTGGAGGCTAGAGTGTTGCCCTCAGTGTCAGCCAAGATCAAGTAGGTATCGAACTCACCACTCTGCAACACAATGCGCACCGACTGCCCAGCCCGACCCTCGAAGGGAATGATCTGGAACAGGGAGCCATCCTCCAGAGTTGGGCCACCGGTGGTAAGCCGCCCCTGCTGCCGCAGCAGATAGCCCGCCGAGGCACTGGGCTGGGCCGCTACGGCTGGGCCACTACCAGCGCTGCGGCTGGGGGGGGTACTGCCCGAACCACTGCAACTGGGGTTGTAGTTAAACACGCTGCGCCACCGCTGCACCGTACCGCCGCCAATCTCATAGGTAACGGGCAATCGGTTGTTGAGCACCACTCGCATCGGTACATTTTGGGCTGGGGCATTGCTGAGAATGGCAGCGTCGCTGGCGGAAATTCTAAACAGATGACGACCGGTGTACCATACCCCGGCTTTGCTGACGTTACTAGAGGTGTTGCTGTCGTACTCGGTGTACTGAAAAGACTGGGCGTTGGAAAACTGAGCCGCGCTGCTTTGAGCCTGAAGGGTGACCACCTGCCCACCGATGTTGAGCATCACTTCGGTGGGCACCACCATTTGGGTGTTTTGGATGGCTCTGGCGGCGGCCAGTTGCAGCACCAGCTCCATGTAGCACCCGTTATTCTGGCTTCCCCAGGTGGACACAAACACGAGCCGGCCGGGGTAGGGACTGGCAAAAGGAGCCCGAACCAGCCCCAGTACCGGGTTTTCATCAATGCCGTGGCGGTCAAACACCACCCGTCCCATCACCGTAGAGTCAATGCTGTTGCGCTGGAGTTCTACCACCTGGTTGAAAGGCCATCTGCTGGCCGCCCAGGGCAATGACACTGACACCAGACTGTCGCCGTTCATGCGGGTTTCTACTTCGGCCTGGGCTTCTAGCGAAGGAGGAGCTAGCCAAAACCCTAAGAGACAGATTCCCCCGACCATAAGTCTGTTTCTGAGGACGTGTCTATAGGCTTGGGAAAAACTATTCACTATGTGTGTGCTCCAATAAGTAGACTCTACGTCAACTGACGATTTTCAGCCGCCGCACAGCTCTGACGCACCTCTAAGTTGCAGTTTGGGCCACCCAACGGGATCTAACCCCAAGCAACTATCTTTGGCTAGGTGATGCACAACGGAGCGTGGACATTAGTTCTACAGGGAAAGGGCCGCTAGCATAATAGCCACAGGGATCTAGAGACCACCGTAGCAGTGAACACAGCACTTATGACAATGGCTGCGATCGCTGAGAGGGTTCGTGGGCCAAGCGGTCTCAGCCTTGGCGAACGTTCCCTTGTTCCTCACAATGAAACCCACGGCCTACGCCCACGATGGCCTCACACTTAAGGGCGAAACACAAACGGCGGCCAGTTGAGGGTGGTGCCATTGGGCAGTTCTACCATGGCGGTAAACTGCTCATCCCAGGTGCCAATCACCTGGGCATAGAGGTAGGCAGCATCGAGATCTGGGCTCAGGGTTTGCTCCGCCAAAATCGCCTCGGCATCGCGCACGACAAGCCGGGTGCCGGGCGGCAGCTGTTCTCCCGGTACCGGCCCCAGAAAGAGAAACAGCGACCACTCTGGCGGGCGGGGTTCAAACATCGTCCAGGTGAGGGCATAGAGCCGAAACGGTAGACCAAACTGCTGGAGGTCAGTGTAGGCTCCCCTGGCAGTAATGGGAATTGAGACCCCCGCTGGTTCCAAATCTCTCAAAACAGCCTCCAGCTCTTCGGCGGGGGTGCTGGTAGACATCATGGCGTGGGCTGGGGCCAGGGGCGGCAGCAGCGTCCAGGCCAAGCCATCGGCGACAGTATCGAGCTGGTCGCGCAGCCAGCGGCCCGCGTTGATCAAGTCGCCCGCTCGCTGGGTCAGTAGAGAGATCCGGGCTGGGGTCGGCGCACTGGCAGATGCAGGGCTGGCTACCGCCAGTTGCTCGGGGGCAAGGCAGTTCAGGTACAGCAGTATATCTTCAGGAGAGGTGTCAAAGTACTGTACGGGCACGCGGTAGGTGCCGTCGGCCTGGGCGACGAGCTCTCCCTGGCGCTGGTGGGCCAGCAGGCGATCGCGCCGCAGCCCGGCCAAAATCGTCACCTGGTCGGCTTCTTCTTGCACCTCGGCCAGCACGTAGAGGTGGGCAAAGTTGGCCGCATCTTCCAGGCTGCTCTGGGAAATGGTCACTACCTCGTCACTGAGGCTGCCCTGGGCCACCACCGCCAGGCGAAAGTCGTTGACCCCGCAGGTGACCGCTGGGTTGGGGGGGCGATTGCGATCGTAATAAAGGGCAATATCTTGAGCCCCAGCTTCTAGCCACTGTTGCAGCCCCTGCACCGCCATGGCCCGCAAAAATGTCGGCCACTGCTGGGCCGCATCGGGCTCTTGCTGGCAGACCTGCACCGCCCAGTCGATGGCGGTGGCGGGCAAGGTTACCGTGGATGAGCGCCAGGGCTCGAACTCAAACTCAGCAGACTCGGCAGAATAGCTCATAGGACATAGATGGGGAAATGGGTAGGTGGCGAAAGAGAGCAAAATCATGACTCGGTACCCGGCATAAAAGGATGAATGGTAGTGCAGAGCTGGTGGGCAAACAGACTTTTGGCGGTGCGGCCCTTGGGCTGCTGGGCCTCGGCGGCAGCGGCGGCCAGCATGTCGTCTACTTCTTCGGCCAGCAGGGTTTCTAGGGTTTGGTCGAGAGCCTTGAGGCGATCGGCAGACACGTAGGCGAGGGCCTGGCGGCGCACGGTTTCGTAGAGCTGGGGCAGCAGCCGGTGGCGCACATCCGATCGCAGCCGTTTGAGGTTGAGCAATCGATTCACCTGCACCTGGGTGACTAGGCCAATGTCGGGAGCCAGCTTGCCCATGCCCAGCCCCTGGCAGTGGAACAGGTGCAGCCCCTGCACATAAGCCCGATCTTGGGGCGGCTTGCGGCCCCGCAGCCGGTCAATGTTGGCCTGGATCACGGCGGCGATCGCGCCATCTAGCTCCTTCACCATGGCCTGGCGATAGGCCTGCAAAAACTCATCCTGGTCATCGCCGGTATCTGGCGGTGGGCTGGCCTGGGCATCGGCCACTTTTTCCCAATCAGGATTACTGGATTGGTAGGCCAGAGCTGGCCCGCCCCGCACATGCACCCGGTACTGGCGCAGCTGCCCGGCCAGATGCCGCAGCTGGGCCAGTATATCTTTGGGCGGTAGGTTGGGGGCGATCGCCCGCAGTTGTTCGGCGGTGGGGGTTTGGCAACGCCCCCCCTGGCGGTTGAGGCGCTGAGCGATGCGATCGCGCTGGTAGACCTGCTGGTAGCGCTCCAGCAAAGCCGCCGCCTGGGTAACTTCGTACTCGCTGCACAGGTGGTACTGGCGCAAAATCCGCTGCACCTGCTCGGGCGTGGTGTCGTTCAAAATCGCCCAGTCGCTGACCCGATACAGGCCTTTTTCTAGCAGCGCCCGGTTTAGGGCCGGGTGGTGGTTGGTGCGCCGACTGGCCCAGGTGCTGAGGGCGGCTTTGGCGGGGTCGTAGGTGGTGAGAATCTCCAGGGTAAAGGGAGCGTAGTCAGAGGCCAGCCGCCCATTGTCGTCGAGCACTAAATAGAAGAGGTCGGTATCGGTAAAGTCGTAGTCTCGCCCAAACCGCTGGGCCAGGCTAATGCACACCTGCTGAATATGGTGGGTGACGAAGCACCGCAGACTCAGCTGAGCCAGATCTGCCTCGGCCTGGCCCGATGACCACTGGCCTAGCAGCAGCCGTGGCCAGTCGGTCTCGGGGGCATCGGCAATGGCGCTCTGAAACCAGGTTTGCACCTGGGGTAGTACCTGCACCTGGCAATTGCCTGAGCTGCTCAAACGCACCAGTTGCCAATAGCGTGAAGCAGTATCCATAGGTGACTGGTGCTTGTGGGTCAACGGTAACGGTCAGGGTGGCAGGGTTGCTCCCCCCGCCACTATTAACTATTGCTGACCACCGGGAACTTATTCATGGAGTTTCTGTAATTTTGGCAAGTCTTGCTTATCCGGGAATAGAGTCCACTGGCTGAGCGGCTCAGGTAACAGAGCCCGCTGACTGAGCGGAGTCGTTTATGCAGTGTCTTTCAACGGGAGACAGCCTGTGGGATGGTACGGCACGGCTAGAGGCCATTGCCGATCAGAATAAATGGTGCCCAGTGGTAGGGGTGCTGGGAGCCCACCGCTGAAAGCGGTCTGCCATCGCGGGTTTCAATCGATATAGAGGCTCGGGAAGCGGCGAGGCGGGTGGCGGTGTCTTCGTTGTAGAGCAGGCTGAGCTGCGCCTGGCGCAGAGCCTCGGCTTTGGTGAGTTCGCCTGTAGCGAGGAACTCGTAGAAGCGCTGCATCAGGATACTGGTGCTGTCGTCATCTACCTTCCACAGGGAGGCGACCACGGTTTCGGCCCGCCCTGGACGGAGAAAGTAGGAACTGAGACCCGCGATTTCAGTACCGTCTCCGGCAGGGCCACCCAGGGCGGTTTGGCAGGCGGAGAGCACCACTAGGTGTAGGTTGCGTAGGCGGCGCTCGATGGTTTCGATGTCGGGAATGAAGAGGCGATCGCCGTTGCCCAGCACGATGTACGAGTCCTGAGCGCGACCGGGCACGAAGGCGGCGTGGGTAGCCATGTGCAACACCCGATGGCTGGCCACATTGTCCCGCAAGGCATCAAAGGTAAAGGCCTCGTCAAGGAATACCCGCCCTGGAAAGATGCCCGCTCCCAAGCTGTCATTCCGCACAATCGCTGCTAGTTCTTCTTGTACCGCTGGCAGCGGGTTGAGCCCCGCTACCGCCTGGGTCAACCCCAGCCCCAGCACCTGAGACTCGTCCACCGCCCCCAGTCGCCCGCCGGTTTCGGTGACGGCGGGGGCCAGCACGGTAGAGACCCGGTAGCGCTCAATCAAAAAGTTTTCGCCATCGAATAGTGCCGCCATGGGGATATAGCGGGTGACGCGATCGTTGACGAAAATCAGGTGGTCAACGCCATTTTTTTCTAGCTCTGCTTGCAACGGTTCAATAATCCAGCCGTAGAGCTGCTGACTGGTGGCCTGAAGGTCATCCAGTGCCCCTCGATTTAGCAGTTCGCCAAATCGCTGCACCGTGGCCGATAGCCCTCCCTGGGGTACGGGTACTTCCACACTGCCGATGACGTTGCCCGCCGTAGCCCACACCAGCCACAGCTTGTCTTCCAGCACAAAGGGGTAGATCAGCACTGCTGTTTCCCCCGCCTCGGCATAGGCCGCTAGCAATTCCTCAGCGTCGCCGCTGAGTCTGCGGGGGTCCTGGAAAACGTCGTCGTCGGCCCGGTTGGCCTGAACGATACGGTTGAACTCCGCCACCTGGCGATCGTACTGGGCTTTGAGTGCTTCCTGCTGGTCTGAGAGGCTGTCGAGGTTGGCGCATTGGTTCACTTCGCATTCCCGCAGGCGGCCACCCAGGGCAATCAGGCTGCCGTGGGCCTCAATGACGGTTTGCTCGGGGTCGGTAAAGGCCAGGGCGGTGCCCGTCCACACGGCGCGGGTGTTGGTGAACTCGCGCAGTTCTTCGAGCTGCAATAAGTCGAGCACCTGCTGTGCTTCGGGAATGCGCCCCTGCTGGAGCAGAAGGTCGGCAAAAAAGCGATAATCGTCGGCGATAGTGTTGATAAAAGACTGCTGTAGAGTAGTATCAAGCTCCCGAAGATCACTTCTGGTAGCCTCAGTTGATTCAACAAACGCTTTAAGAAAAACAGTGGCAAGCTCAGGTTGATCCAGATGGAACCATGAATGACCTAACTTGCTAAGCCAAAGCCTTTCTCTTGCTGCGTTGCTGCTAGCTTGAGCTGATGCAAGGGCCTGTTCATAAAAATCAATAGCTTGCTCGTAGTTGCCTAAGGCGTCATAGACAATGCCTAAGTTACCCAGAGTACAGCCTTCGCATCCAGCTGTGCTGTGCTCACGAATTATGACTAGCGCTTGCTGATAAAAGTCAATAGCTTGGTCATACTGGCCTAGAGTATTGTAGACATTTCCCAGATCATTTAATGCAGCAGATTTACCTTGCTGATTGTTAGTTTCATTAGCAACCGCTAATGACTGGCGCAAAAAATCAAGAGCTAAGTCGTAGTGTGCTAAGGAGTAATATCCATTGCCAAGGTTATGAAGTGCAATAGCTTCACGATTTCGATCATTAATTGCGCGCGCAGAAGTTAAAGCTTGGGTGTAGAAGTCAATTGCTAAAGTTTTTTGTCCAAGAGAAGAATAAATATCTCCTAGACGTGTCAAGGCACAGATCTCGCATAGGTCAGTATCAAAATTGCGAATTATTGCTAGAGCTTGTTCATAGAAACGCAGAGCCTGCCCATAGTTACCAAAATGAATGTTATGTACAGTTCCCAGGCGGGTCAACGCATCGGCTTCTCCCTGACGATCTTCAATCTCACGGTAAATATTGAGAGCTTGCTCAAAGGTTTCTAACGCTGCATCAAACTGATTTAAGCGAACATATTGGTTGCCTTTCTGAATAAGTTGATCTGCTTCAGCTTTACGATTGGGCGTGGTATTTTTTAGAAGCAAGCTCCATTGAGGTTGTGGTTGATGCTCTGAATTCCTAGATTCTTGCGTGAACCCAGGGAGATGAATGACAGAGATGATCGCAGCCGCAAGAACAGCTAAACCAAGCAGCTTGGCGGGGTGGCGCATAGAGACAGGCTCTGGGTAGGAGAGTTGACATCACTATATAGGTCTGGGCCAGAGCCACTTATTCACCTTTAGACAAATTTCCGATAGCTCAATACCCCTGCTCTACAGGCCATTGCCGATCAAAATAAACGGTGCCCAGTAGTAGGGATGGTTGAGGCGATCGGCTACGCCTAGGGGCAGCCCCGTTTGGCTGCTGACAACGTCAATACCCGCTCTGCGATCGACCCCTGACGCGGTGAAGTCTCCCTCGATCAGGGCAATCTGAGCCTGTTGCAGGGCCTCGGTCTTACTCATGCCCTGGCTCAAATTAGCGTAGAAGGCATCCATCAGCATCTGGGTGCCGCCGTCGCTGACAATCCACAGGGAGGCGATCGCCGCATCGGCCCCGGCCTGTTTCATCTGGTAGCCCAGGCCCAAAATTTCGGCCCCATTGCCATCGATGATGTCTCCCACCGCCGTTTCGCAGGCGCTCAGCACCACCAAATCCACGTTGGGAAAGTTCCAGCGGCCCACATCCTGGAGGGTGACGTGGCTGCCGTCGCCAAACAGAATAAACGAGTCCTCGGGTGGGCCAGGGTTAAAGCTGGCGTGGGTGGCCAGGTGCACCACGTTGTAGTCGTTCATATCCAGCACCAGCGACTGGTCAAAGGCTTTGTTCAGCCGCTGGTCGGTACCGGGCACCAAGCGGGCGATGTTTTCGACTTCGCGCCCGGCGTAGGTGAGGCCGTCAAACGACAGTGTGCGGGTGCTGGTGGGGATATCGTACTGCCCCTCGGTAAAGGCGGCGGCCAGCACATTCAGCCCGCCAGTGAAGGGGCGATTAGCCAGGTTGGTGAGGCTGGCGGCCACGATGTTGTTGACCTGGAGCCGCTGGGCCAGCCAGCTTTCGCCGTCGTGCAGCGCCGCCAGGGGAATGTAGCGCAATTGGCCATCGGGGGCATAGAGCACCACTTCGGCATCGGCCTGGGCTAGGTCGGCCTCGATGGGGCGAATCAGCCAGTCGTAGAGCTGTTGAGCGGGGGCGATCGCATCCTGCCGGGGCGACCCCAGGGCAGAGCGAAACTCCGCGATCGCCCCGTTCAATTCTTTGCGCCCCACCGCCACGGTGCGGCTCACGGGCGGCGCATTGGCGGTGACCACCACCAGCTCCAGGCGATCTTCCAAAATTAGCGGGTAGAGGGCGACGGTGTTTTGCCGCAGCGTTTGCAGGTTGTTTTGCAGCTGGTTGAGGTTTGCCAGTTCCAGGTTGGCGGCTCCAGTGGTATTGCGCAGCCGCTCCACTAGGGCCTGCACCTCGGGGCTGGTAATCAATTGCTCAAAGGCGAAGCGGGCATCTTGCTGGAGCTGGCGCAGTTCGCGGATGCGGGCGGTTTGCTCGGCGGTGCGGTCTGCCGTGGCAATGGTTTCTAGCTGCCGCAGCTCGCGCCCCAGGGCCACAATCTGGTCTTGGTTGGCGGTAAAGCGCTCCAGGGCGGCTAGTTCCTCGGGGCGCAGGGGCACGCCGCTCTCGGTTTGGGCGGTGCGCTGCACGTCTTGCAGATAGTCGTCTAGCTCTTGCACCTGCAACAGATCTAGCACCCGCTGGGCTTCGAGTACGCGATCGGTCTGGAGCAGGAGGTCGGCCAAGCGGCGGTAGGTGTGGGAAACGGTTTCGGTGAAGGACTGCTGCTGCTCGGCGGTGAGGCCGCGAATGTCGCCGCGAATGTCTTCTCTGACGTTGACCGATTGCTTGAAGAAGGCGATCGCCAGCTCTGGCTCATCCAAAGCTTCTAGCACAAAGCCAATGTTGTTGAGAGTGCCACCCTCGCCCGCGCGATCGCCGATTTCTTGACGAATGGCGAGGGCATCGGTGTAGTAGCCCAGCGCCTGTTCATGCTGCCCCAGATTGTCGTACCCCCCCCCAATATTGTTGAGGGTGGTGCCCTCACCTGCGCGATCGCCGATTTCTTGACGAATAGCGAGGGCATCGGTGTAGTAGCCCAGCGCCTGTTCGTACTGCCCCAGATTGTGGTACACCATCCCAATGTTGTTGAGGGTGGTACCCTCGCCCGCGCGATCGCCCACCGCTTGACGAATGGCCAGGGCATCGGTGTAGTAGCCCAGCGCCTGTTCGTACTGCCCCAGATTGTCGTACACCAACCCAATGTTGTTGAGGGTGGTACCCTCGCCTCTGCGATCGCCGATTTCTTGACGAATGGCGAGGGCATCGGTGTAGTAGCGCAGCGCCTGCTCGTATTGCCCAAAGGCCCGAGAAACTGCGCCTAACCCGGTGAGGGTTCGCCCTTCACCCTGGCGGCTCTCTTGGGGAAAGGCGGCCTGCATATTGGGCTGTCGATACAGCTCTAGCGCTTGTAGAAAAGTCTCAAAGGCCAATTCAAACTGGCTGGTGCGCCAGAGCTGTACCGCTTCAGCAAACAGGCGATCGGCCTCGGCAAACTGCTCCTGGGCACTGGCCCCTTGTTGGGCTAGCGTAGTTTCTGTGCGAGACGCAGAGCGCGGCGGTTCTGCATAACCCGGTACCTGTACCGTCGGCACCATGATTGCGGCCAGCGCCACCCATCCTATCCACTTTGCCCTAGGCCGCATGGGGGTTATTCCTCTACGATTCAGCAACCGCGTTGCTGGGTTGACACCAGCATATAGGTCTGGCCCAGCAGAGCTTATTCACTTTATGAAAACTTCCTCTCAGGGTTGCATACCACTTGGCCCCCAACGGCCAAAAAATCGCTGTCACTATTCTGCCGAGCCAATCAGGGTAAACGCCGCCCACAGCCGAGGGTCGGGATGGTTCTCCATGGTGGTGAGCATAGCTTGTCGGGCGGCCTGGGCTTTGTCTCCGGTTTGTTGCCACTGGTCGTAAAAGGTCACCATCCACTCAGCGGTGGCATCATCATCCACCGCCCACAGCGACACCATCAAACTAGGCACCCCCGCTGTTACAAAAGCGCGGGATAAGCCAATCACCCCATCGCCCGTGATCCGTCCCCGCCCGGTGTCGCAGGCGCTCAGCACCACCAGTTCGGCGTTCAGGTTCATTTGCAGAATTTCGGCAGCGGTGAGCAATCCACTCTCGCTGGCGGAAGGGGCCAGGGCGATCGCACCGGGGACATCAAGCACGCCAGAGTCTTCAGGGGTGCCATATTCCAGCAAACCGTGGGTGGCCAGGTGAATAAGGCGAGCGTTGGGCATCTGGGCCACGACGGCGGCTTTGCTGGCGCTGCCGCTGAGGAGGGCTTCGGTATCCAGTACTTCGGCAATGGCGATCGCCTCTCGTTCGGCTCCGGGTAGGGTGCTGAGTTGCGCGGTCTGGTTGGTCTGAGGGTTCCAGACCGAGGGCATGATCGGGTTGCCAACAATGAGTGAATTAGTGGGGCGATCGCTGCGGGCATTGTTGGCGATCGCCTGCTGATAGGTGAGGTCGAGCACTTGAATGGAGGGGGCCGTGAGAATGGTGTGGTTTTCGATCAGGTAGTCGCCATTGCCATCGACTAGGGCCGCAAAGGGAACTAGAAACAAGTCTTGGTGGGGAATGAAGATCACCCGCTGGTTAGGGTCAGTGGGCAACGATGGGGTGATCGGCTCAATTAGGAGTTGGTGGAGTTGTTGTAGCTGCTGCTGCCGCCGCGCTTGCTGCCGTTCTAGGGCATCAGGCGTAGGCTCAATAGCGACGGTAGCTCTGTCTTGCCCCCGCACCCCGATCGCCGATCGCACCAGGCCGACCAATTCGGTGAGGTTGCGATCGCCCAAATCTACCTGCTGAAACGCAATTTCCCCAGTGGGCTGAACCACCCAGATGAACAGAGCCTTGTCTGAAATAACGGAATAATTGACCAGGGTGGCGTTTTGCTCTCTGGCGACTCGTTGAATTTGTGAGAGGTTGAGACTATTGATGGATTCTAAACTTGCAACATCAAGATTGCCGTTGTTTGTGATGCGCGTGGATAACAATTCAACAAAGGCTCTGGCTCGACCTTGCTCGGCATAAACCAGGGCTCGCTCGGTCTCGTTTTGGGTAACTAGCGATCGTTGAAGCAACAGGTAAGAGCGAAGGTAGGTGTCAAAAATGGAGATTCTATCTGCGTCGGGTAGGTCAGCGATTCGTAGCGATTCATAGACCCCAATGGCGTCGATGAAATAGTCCGTCGCGGAGGCTAACTGGCCCGAATCCAGGGCAGCCAATCCCAGATTGTTTAACGCATCCGCTTCACTACGGCGATCGCCCACCTGCCGCACAATGCTGAGAAGCTGCTCCAAAAGTTCCATCGCTCGTTGATACTGGCCCAAACTGCCGTAAATATTGCCCAAATTGCCTAGGGTTGCTGCTTCACCTCGGCGATCGCCCATTTCACGGAAGAGGACTAAGCTCTGCTCATGAGCACGAGCGGCCTCCTGATACTGACCCAGTTCGGTGTAAGCATTACCGAGGTTGCCCAAGGTCGATGCTTCAGTTCTGCGATCACCCACCTCGCGGACAATGGTTAAACTTTGTCGTTGGGCGGCAACAGCCTCCTGATACTGCTCCAAGTCGTAGTAGACATTGCCCAAGTTACCCAGAGCGATGCCTTCACTCTGGCGATTGCCCACCTCGCGGGCAATCGCCAGATTCTGCTGATGGAACTGGAGTGCCTCCTGATATTGCCCTAGATTTCGGTGGGTATTGCCCAAGTTGCCCAATATCGCTCCTTCCATTCTGCGATTGCCAATCTCGTGGGCAATCGCCAGACTTTGCATGTAGATTGCAACCGCACTCTGGTACTGGCCCGTCCGGCGATAGACAATTCCCATGTTCATCAGGGCACTGGCTTCTCCATGCCGATGGCCGATGGCCTGAAACAGTCTCAAGCCCTGCTCGTGAAGGTTCAGGGCCTCTTCATGTCGACCCCAGTTCCGATACACGGTACCCGCATTGTTGAGTGATCCCGCTTCTCCCTGGCGGCTCTCCTGAGGAAATGCAGCCCGCAAACCTGGATCTCGATACAGTTGCAGAGACTGCTGCCAGGATTGCAAAGCAGCTTGAAGTCGACCCACATTCCAGTACTGAATACCATGCTGAAAAAGGCGATCGGCTTCGGCAAGACGGGCAGTAGCTTCCCTATTGGGTGATGAGGCTTCCTGGGCAAGGGTATTTTCTGGATGCAGCATTCCACCCGCAGGCATCCACAGCACGGTCGCGACCATCACCCCCAGCAGCTTGCCACTGTACCCCATGTGCCCGATCCCCCAGTGCTGTGAAACGTCACCACTATATATCTCTGGGCTAGGTCAACCTATTCAGCTTTGCAAAGAAACCCGATTTCTAGGCAGTGTTGCCCAACCCTGCTCACTCTGGCAAAAGAAACCGGGTTTCTGGTTCCGTACGCTAGCCCTTGCGCTAAATCATCAAAATCGACCTGAAGTGAATAAGTTGCGATCGCCCAGCAGTAGGTACCCTCGACCGCAACCAACACCTATCCATGAAAACATCTACCGTGAACCGTCTCAGCACCCTGGGCCTATGGCTCGCCACCCTACTCGTTTCCCCCGCCGTGCCCGTTAGCCTGCAAACCCTGCCCAGCGGCACCGTCACCCTCAAAACCTCAGCAGCCATCGCCACGACATCTCTGCTAGACACCACCGGCAGCCTCGGCCCCAGCAACGATCGCACCCTCTCCAGCGGCAGAACCATGCGCATGGCACTGCACAGCTTTGCGGGGCACAGCGGGCAGACAGTCTCGATTACGCTGACCAGCCAAGACTTTGACACCGTAGTAGTGCTAGCCGATGGCAGCACCTCAGAAGTAGTTGAAACTAACTACGACGCCAATAGCAAAAACTCAGGTCTGCAAGTCACGCTGCCCAGCACCGGCAGTTATTACGTTGGCGTGGCCTCCCCCAGTTCTCAAGCGACAGGCAACTATCGCCTGGTAGTGACCGCAAGGAACTAAAACCTTACTATGCTTTCGACTCCGCTCAGTTGGCATTTGTCGGAAACTGAGCGGAGTCGTTCATGCTGTGTCCCCAAGAGGGGAAATCCACCGGGGAAAGCCAGATACAAACCTGAAAACCTGTAAG
This sequence comes from Nodosilinea sp., assembly GCA_049646445.1. Lineage (GTDB taxonomy): Bacteria > Cyanobacteriota > Cyanobacteriia > Phormidesmidales > Phormidesmidaceae > Nodosilinea. The sequence continues at coordinate 20,516 of JBARVV010000016.1, forward strand.
GTCGACGATGAAAAAAGCGACCTAACCCTACCGAGGGAGCTACAGAACCCCAATTCATGTTCATCAAACCCGGAGAAAATCCCATGAGCCTGACCCGCACCCCTCAGCCCCGCAAATGGCTACGCCTGGCCGCCTGCTCCCTCACCCTGGCCGCCTTCCCCCTGGGGTGGAGCCTGCTGCCCACACTTCCCAGTCAGGCGATCGCCCCCGTCAAAGGCATTCACAGCGATTTCAGTACCCCCGAAGCCTCTGAACCGCTGGCCCTCACCAGCCCCCAAATGGCCCGGCTCCAGAGCCTGCTGCCCGAGCTAGAAACAGCGGTGATTTTGGCCCCGCAGGTGTATGGCGATCGCCTGGAGCTATCCCTGACCACCAATGACGGCGCTCCCCAGCGCTACACCATCCCCGTCGGTGAAGCAGAACTACGGCAGCCCATTCTGGACTTTCGCCAGGCGCTGACCAATCCCCGCACCGACCCCCAACCTGCTGCCCAACAGCTCTACCAGTGGCTGATCGAGCCGATTCAGGCCGAGTTAGCGGCGGTAGGGGCCGAGACCATTCTGTACGTGCCCGACGGCATTTTGCACTACGTCCCCCTAGCCGCCCTCCACACAGGCGATCAGTGGCTGGCCGAACGGTACGCCGTTAACACCTTTACCGATGCCGCCATGGACGTTGCTAGCCGCTCTGACCGACAACCGCCCCGGATTTTAGCAGCGGCTCACACGGCAGGACAGTTTGAGATTGCGCTGGGAGACGAGCGACCGCTCCAGCTTCAGGGATTCCCCTTTGCCAAAGACGAAGTAGAGGCGATCGCAGCTCGCTTTCCCAACACCACCGTGCTTTTAGACGAGGCCTTTTCTCCAGAGGCGCTGCTGCCTGAACTGGAAAACCATACCGTTGTGCATCTGGCCGCCAATACGTGGGTCTTTCCCGATCGCCCCGAGGAGTCGTTTTTGCTGTTTGGCAATGGCGATCGCCGTTCCTTTCGCGACCTGCAACAGTGGCTCTTAGAGCAGGTCGATCTACTGGTGCTGAGCGCCTGTGAGACTGGGGTAAGAGATACTCTCGACGATGGCCAAGCCGTCATTACCTTCAGCAATCTAATGCACGATGCTGGAGCCGCTGCCGTGGTTGCTCCCCTGTGGCAGGTAGATGATTTTGGCACCAAGGTGCTGATGGAGGCATTCTACGCGGCGATCACAGAGGGCACCTCCTATGCCGCTGCCTTGAATCAGGCCCAGCGATCGCTGATTGCTACCCAGGCATCCCCGGCGACGCGCCAGCTAAAAGCCACCATCTCAGTTGAAGAGGGCGGCGAAACTGCCCCCAGTACAAGGCAAGGAGACCTTAGTCACCCCTACTATTGGGCACCGTTTGTGCTCACCGGCTCTGGGTTCTGACCAGCCTGTGGCCTAAAGTCAGCAAAAAAAACAGGTTATCCACACCAAATCATCTGAGGAAACACCCCGACGAAACCCCGATCGCTTCCCTTTGTTTTGGCCCTGACGCTGCTGGCGGGTTGGTTACCCCCGGCCCTAGCTCGATCGCCCGAGCCGCCAACGATTACTGACCTAATGGGCACTAGCGCGATCGCACCCACTAGCCTGCCCCAAACCCCAGCGACGCCAGCGAGCTGCCGATGCCGCTCTGTCTTTGGGCCGCGCAACAACCCTCAATGGCCATAACGAAACCCTGTGGATGCTGCTGGGGTTTGCCCATCTGCTGTCAGGCCAAGCCACCGCGCGATGCGGTGGAGCTTTTGGTGTAAGGAGATCGCCAGGTTAGACTAGGCGGTATAGATGCGATCGCAGTACCATGCCTGCTTCTCCCGCCGATACCCTATCAACGCCGTCAGCGGTGGACACCCCAGCAGATATAAGCTATCCGCCCGGTGACCTCTACAGCGACGAGCCTCCGTTGGAAACTCATCTCCACTTGCAGCAGTTGATGCTACTGCTCAAATGCCTCAACTGGCTTTGGCGAGATCGAACCGACTATTGTGCGGCGGGCAACCTGACTATCTACTACAGCCCTAACCAGCGCAAGTCGGAAGACTTTAGAGGCCCAGACTTTTTTGTGGTGCTAGGTACCGAAAATTGCCCTCGCAAAAGCTGGACGGTGTGGGAAGAAAATGGTCAGTATCCCAATGTGATTGTGGAGCTGCTGTCGGAGTCTACCGCCGCCACTGACCGGGGGCTCAAAAAGCAAATCTATCAAGACATCTTCCGCACGCCTGACTACTTTTGGTTTGACCCCAATACGCTGGAGTTTCAGGGGTTTCACCTGGTGGATGGGGAGTATGAACCGCTGGAGCCCAACGGGCAGGGCTGGCTATGGAGCAAGCAGCTGGGGCTGCATTTGGGCATTCACGAGACTGTACTGCGGTTTTTCACTCCTGAGGGCAAGCTGGTGCCTACCCCAGAGGAGCGCAATGAAAAACTGGCGGCGAAGCTGCGCGAGCTGGGGATTGACCCAGATGCGGTTGAATAGCCTGAAAGATCTCCAGTGAGCCTCAGCTCTGGGAATATGGGGGATGCGATCGCAACATGGCTGTAGATCAGTATCGACAGCACAGTCAGCAGTTGTTGACCCAGCTGGCCGAACGGGCTAATGCTCAGCAAAGAGGATATAGCCGTTGAGGACGAGGCGAAGATGAATTTTGCCTGAAGGTGAATAAGTCTGAGGGGGCCTGACCTATAAGCTTGTGACACCTTAGGAATGAGCATTTCCCCATGCACTACGTCGCAAAGCTGTTGGGTTCGGTTGCTATTGCAACGGCTTTGATGTCCCTTGTCAAAGTACCGGGATTCTCTGAAGAATCCCGGTACTTGTGGCCTTCAGCCCTGGCCCAGAGCGCTGAAGCCCGAAAGGCCGAGGCAGATCGGCTGTTGCAGCAAGGCGTTCAGCAATACAACGCCAGCCAGTTTCGTGAGGCGTTGCAGCCGTGGGAACAAGCGCTGGTGATCTATCGAGAAGTTGGAGACCGCCGTGGCGAAGGATCTGCCTTGGGGAATTTGGGCATTGCTCACTACAGCCTAGGCAACTACCGCCAGGCGATCACCTTTCACGAACAATCCTTAGCTATTGCCCGCCAGCTTGGCAATCGTGATAGCGAAGGAATTGCCCTGGGGAATTTAGGCAATGCTCACGAAAACCTGGGTGACTACCGCCAGGCAATTATCTTCCACGAGCAATCTTTAGCTATCTTCCGCGAGGTTGGCAATCGCAGTGGCGAAGGTAGTGTTCTGGGGAACCTGGGCAATGCTTACAACAACTTAGGCGACTACCGCCAGGCGATCGCTTACCGCGAGCAATCCCTGTCTATAGCCCGCGAGATTGGCGATCGCTTTGGCGAAGGGGCTGCCCTAGGAAACTTAGGCAATGCTCACGAAAACTTGGGCGACTACCGACAGGCAATTACCTTTCATGAACAAGCCTTAGCTATCTTCCGCGAGATTGGCAATCGCTTTGGCGAAGGGGCTACCCTAGGAAACCTAGGCAATGCTTACGACAAACTGGGTGACTACCGACAGTCGATCACCTTTCACGAACAATCCCTGGCTATAGCCCGCGAGATTGGCAATCGCTTTGGCGAAGGTAGTGTTCTGGGAAGCTTGGGCGTTGCCTACGACAAACTGGGTGACTACCGACAGGCGATCACCTTCCACGAGCAATCCCTGGCTGTAGCCCGCGAGATCGGCAATCGCTTTGGCGAAGGAGCTGCCCTAGGAAACCTAGGCAATGCTTACGACAAACTGGGTGACTACCGCCAGGCGATCACCTTCCACGAGCAGTCCCTGGCCATCACCCGCGAAATTGGAGATCGCGGCGGCGAAGGGGCTGCTCTAGGGAGCTTAGGTAGTGCTCACTACAGCTTAGGCGACTATCGCCAGGCGATCACCTTCCACGAACAATCCTTGGCCATAGCCCGCGAGATTGGCAATCGCTTTAGCGAAGGAGTTGCCCTAGGAAATCTAGGCAGTGCCTACTACAGCCTGGGCGACTACCAACTGGCAATTGCTATCCACGAACAATCCCTGGCCATCACTCGCGAGATAGGGGATCGCCTTGGCGAAGGCAGTGTCTTAAATAACTTGGGCGTTGCCTACTCAAACACAGAACAATTTGTCCTAGCCGAAACGGCTTTAACCCAAGCGCTGGACGTTCGTGATGCCCTAAGAGACTCAGACCTACAGGATACGGAAAAGATTTCGCTCTTTGAAACCCAGCGCAACTCATTTCGCTTGCTCCAGCGGGTACTGGTTGCCCAAGGAAACGTTGGCCCTGCGCTGGAGGTAGCCGAGCGGGGGCGGGGGCGCGCCTTTGCTGAGCTACTCTCCCAGCGGCTTTCCACCGATGAAGCTGCACTCAACCCGGCTCCCCCCAACCTGGAAGCGATTAAAGCCCTAGCCCAGCAGCAGCAAAGCACCCTGGTGCAATATTCGCTCATTCGCGCCCCAGATGATGACTATGCCGCCCTCTATATCTGGGTGGTCTCGCCCACGGGCGATATCACCTTCCGCAGGGAGTCCCTGGAAGGGGTTGACCTGATCAGCCTGGTAATCACTACCCGCGATGCCATCGGCGTTCGCAACGACCGGGCCACCATCGCCCTCGAACCCACCCCCCATGCCCTGGCCCGTCAGCAGGCCCAGACTGAGGCCAACCTTCGTCAGCTCTACGACCTGCTGATTGCC
>JBARVV010000017.1:0-87872 GCA_049646445.1 Nodosilinea sp.
GTTTGGTAGAATGCAGGAAACATATTGATGAGGGGGAGTTGCACTGAAGCTCCCTTTTTTTTTGCCCCTCCATTGTCTCAAACCCTGGTACCGTATGTTGTTGACTGCCCTTGTCACCCGTTAAGCTCGCTGCGACGACGGAGGCAATGACGCGGGCAAAAAGAAACCGCCCGCAGGCGGTTCCAGCTCATTAATCAGTTTGCGAAAAGGGTTCTAGGCTCCCCGGTTAAGGGCAGATTCTACCTGTTTGAGTTCTTGCTCGACTCGGGTCTTGAGCTTCTCGGGGAGGGGACGGTTGGGGTAGCTGCTGTAATGACCTGCGATCGCATTCAGCGCGGTCCGCATGGTGGTGAACGAGCTGAGGTTAGCGACTGAAGAATCTCGGCGATAGCGAGAGGCAAAGTCACTGATGACGGCTTTGGCCTCGGCCTGAGCCTCAAGTTTTGCCGGGTCGTCATCAGGCAGCGCGATCGAGTTTCTGAGGCTATCTACCAGCATCAGCGTGTCCTGGCGGTAGTCGCCAGTGAGCATGCCGCTGGTGCCTGCACTGCACCCTGTTAGGCCGACGACGGCCACCAGTACCAGGGCAAAAAGACGAGCAATCAAGGATTTCATAGGCTTCTTTGAAAAAGTTCAGGCCGAACGACAGGCTCTGAAAAATAGGCACTGAGTCCTGCGCTAAGGCTGCGCTGGTGTCATTTCGGTGCTCTTATTCTATAGCGCCCTGTGGCCATAGTATTTCGCGTTTTGATCGGGATTCTCTGCCCTAAGCGGGATAAATGCGCAGCCGTCGGTTGGGTTCTTCGCCGCAGCTGAGGGATTTAAGCCGATAGTGTTCAGCCAGCTCATGCTGCATTTTGCGAATACGGGCCGATCGCGGCAGTAGCTCGACCGGCTGCCCCTGGGGAATCACAATTTGCTCTACTGCCAGGCGGGTTTCTTCTAGGGCTTCTAGCTCATCGTCGCCGCCGCTGTGGCTAAACAGCTCTAGATCTACAGCAGTAGGGTTGTCGTCTAGATCCAGCAGTCGCTGTAGGGCGCGGGTAATCTGGGGAATGCTGTTGGATTTGACTAAGTGAACCGGAATTTGTCGCCCCTGGGCCATGTGTTTGAGTTTGGCTTGGGCTTTGGCATGCGATCGCAGCGCCAGTACTGCGTCGGCATTATCCAAGTCTTTCGTGACCACCACGGGCATGTGCAGCGTTTGAATTACCCGCTCTAGCTGGTGACGGCTGAGACCGTAGGGGTAGAGGCGCATGGCATCTTCCCCGTTGGGGCCAACAATACCGCCGTCATCGACCGTATCTAGCAGATGGGCAAACATCGGGTCTGTGGTCGGTTCAGGGTTGAATGCCTGTCCTAGAGGACGAACATTATTACTGTTGCCCAAGGTGCGTTGAGCCACGGCAGAGCTAGCGATAGGCGGCACCATCTGCCCAGCCGCCCGCCAGCCTAAGCCTGATCGCAAGGGCTTAGCTACCTCTCGGCCTGAACCAGGCAGCTCGTGGGTAATCACTACCTTTTGGTCTTCATCTACGGTCCGAATTTGTAGTCCCGGCTGTCGCCCCCGCAGCAGGTTGTCGATAGTGACGGTGACATCGTCATGGACGGCCCAGCGCTGGCGCTCTAGCATTTCTACCGCAATGTCAAAGGTGGGAGGTGCTTTGCGCTCCAGCACGCTTTTCTGGCTGCCCCGACGACGGGCTTCCTCATCCCCTAAGGTGACCGACTGAATGCCGCCAATCAGGTCTGAGAGCGTGGGGTTTTTGATCAGGTTTTCGAGTCGATTACCGTGGGCGGTGCCGACGAGCTGTACCCCGCGTTCAGCGATCGTGCGGGCGGCCAGAGCTTCTAGCTCGGTGCCGATTTCGTCAATGACGATGACCTCAGGCATGTGGTTTTCCACAGCTTCAATCATCACTCGGTGCTGCTCTTCGGGGTGGGCTACCTGCATGCGCCGAGCGCGACCGATGGCCGGGTGGGGAATGTCACCATCCCCAGCAATTTCGTTGGAGGTATCGATAATGACCACTCGCTTTTGCAGGTCGTCAGCCAGTACGCGGGCGATTTCGCGCAGGGCGGTGGTTTTGCCGACGCCGGGACGGCCCAGCATGAGAATAGAGCGACCGGTTTCGACCAAATCGCGAATCATGCCGATGGTGCCAAAGATGGCCCGGCCCACGCGACAGGTGAGGCCAATTACTTCGCCAGAGCGGTTGCGAATGGCGCTGATCCGGTGCAGGGTTTTCTCAATCCCGGCCCGATTGTCGCCACCAAAGACACCAACGCGCTTAATGCAGTGATCCAGGTCAAGGTGGGTGACGGGCTCCTCAGCCAAATATTCCACGCTGTCGTAGAACCGAGCTTCGGGCAGGCGACCCAGATCTAAAACTACCTCAATCAGACTCTGGCGCTGGGGGTGCTGGGTTAGCCGCAGACGAATTGCAGGCGGCAAAATGCTCAGCAGTTGATCTAGGTCATCGATAGGGGGAGCTTGGGCAGAAACAGGCTGGTGTGTGGCTGTTCCTTCAGGTTCGGTGGGTGAAAAATCCACGGCGAGATTATAGGTGGCAGAGATGTCGTTAGTGGGGCTTTTGGCAAGGGCACCGTTGCCCGATTCGTTGTCTACTTCGTTGCTTACGCGGTCATTGTCGCTATAGCTAACCATACCGTGTTGATAAAAAATGTCTATCCGTCTTGAGCTGGCCCACGAGCTGCCGAGCTAGTGCCAGCCCCTGACCCAGGGCACTATCATCGAGTCGCTGCCAAGGGGCAACGAGGGTGGCATTGGATCTAGGCTTAACCCACTGACCGCTGGAAGTCTGGTCTAGAGAAGCGTTTCCTAACCAGGGCTGAAGTTCGTGGTCAATGGCAGCGAGCAGCGGCAGCACCTGCGATCGCCCATAGCTACCGTAGGCAATACCTGAGATTGTGTTGCGAACCAAGACTGAACCATGCCTGGCCATCCCACCACTCTGGGGGGCTGGCTGGCCATTAGGGTGAAAAACGTTTGGATAACAAGCAGAAGGTGCGCTGTTTATCAAGCCAAGATTGAGCAACTTACCTACAGTGTAGTCATTGGTGCCGCCAGCGGGTTGCACATGGCCTGGTAAACCGGCCTGTAGAATTTTCTGAGCTAGGCAAATGGCGGCATGGGTCGTGCCTTTACCCAGGTCACCGCTCATGGGGCGGCCATCGGTTTGCCAAATCAACGGCAACTCTAGGGGAGCCATCAGGTTGTAAAGGTCTTGCAGGTAGGGCACCACCTGAGCGTGGTCAGGGCAGCTGATGGAAATAAGCTTCAGGTGAGATCGCCAGGGCTGAAGCCTCTGCCACAACTGCTCAAACTGGGCCTGGTGCCCAGTCTGGGTATGAATTTCAACCGCATCAATTTGGGCCAGTTGTTCACTGGTAAACGCCTCTGGCCTAGCCAGGTAAGGCCGCGCTTCAATATTGTCGAGAGGACAAACGGCAATGCAGCGACCGCAGCCATAGCAGAGATCTGGCTTAACTCCGCCCTGGGTGGGCGACTGGAACTGAATAGCGGCGGTGGGACAAACGGTTTCGCAGGGGCGATCGCACTCTGGCGGGCAGAGGGCTGCATCAAAATGGGCCTTACGAAAGTGTGGGTCTTCACTGTCGTTGAGGCTGACCATGAGCCAGGGCAGGCCGTGATTTTCCAACGCAGATCCGCTGCGATCGCCCAAACGCTCAGCCAGCCACATCGCATCCTTTAGCCCCTGGCGGGCAGCGGCCACTGCGGCCCCATCGGCGGCCACATCAACGCAATCGACCCCTGCCAGAGCATAGAGCATAGCTAAGCGCCGCACCGTCGGCATGTCTTGGTAGCTGGCACCGCAGATTAGCTTGATCCAATTCCCTGCCTGTAGCGATTGGTAGGGAGATGGCGACATATTTTCTACAGTGCAGTTCCCGGCAGCAGTCCCAGGGGCGGTTTCAGTATCCATGCAGGTGGCGAGTCCTGACGGGGACGGCTAGCTTTTCTAGAGCAGCCTAGTTCAAACGTAGCAGGCTGGCTTTGAGGCCTAGAGCAAGGCTAGATCAAGCTGGCTAGCGGTTCCCAGCTAAAGTGGCGATCGCCACCCACTTCCACGACCACCTTAGACCGAGGCTCAATAGTGGGCAGATTTACCAAGTACGTCAACTCCTGGTGCGACAGAATGTGCCCTTCAATCAGCCACAGCACCATGCCCTTGGCCTTAGGGGCCATCGATTCTAGGCGGTAGGTCAGCATGGGGGGAATGAAGTAGGTATACCCTAATGCTGCACCGCTGCCCAAGCTCTTTTTGCCCAGGTGAGGCGGGCGTACGCCGTGAACAGCCGTCAGGTAAGACGATATATCTCCCAAACCACGGGCGGTGAGCTTCATCGTTTCGTAGCCAGTGGCCTTGAGGCGGCGCTCATAGCGACCCTCAAACCCACCTTCTAAAGGCATGCGTACGGCGATCGCGCCGTTACTTTCCAAAGCCTTGATGAAAGGTTTACCCGTTGTCAGCAGCGCCATAGTTGCCCTCGGCCAAACAATACAGCTGCTATTGTACTGTGTTCAATGCGAGAGTAAAGTCAGCTATGGGATTCCCGCCGCTTTAATTTGTCCGCTGCCTAGAAAATTTCTGCGTCCAGAAAGTTTTTAGAGAAAAGCATAGACATACCCACGCTAAGGATGTACCATAGTAAATCGCCGACAAAAAGGATACTGAGTGGCTTAACGAGTTACCCAAGTCCTGGCATTTAGCTGCTCCAATCCCGCACCACCACTGGTGTTCGCGGTTTTGACTCTAGAGTCTGTTTGAGACAAGTCAGTTAGAGCAAGCTAGTTTTCTTTTGAATCGTGACCGACATGTATCGGTAGCACTCACCCCGGTGAGTTTCTCCAGTGTGGGGTGTTCAAAAGTCGATGTCGTTGTAGATGCGCAAAGCTCTCAACTTTTGAGAGTCCTGCGCATTTCGTAGTGTGTTAATAGGGAGACAGGGCTGTGGCAGTCGGTATTCTCGGCAAAAAACTGGGCATGACCCAGATATTCGATGAGGCAGGTAATGCCATCCCCGTAACGGTGGTGCAGGCTGGTCCTTGCGTTGTTACCCAAGTCAAAACCTTAGACACCGATGGCTATGCAGCCATTCAACTCGGTTTTGACCAGGTCGCTGAGAAGGCGCTGAATAAGCCTGAACTGGGTCACCTGGCTCGTTCTAGCAGCGCTCCCCTGCGTCATCTGAAGGAGTATCGGGTAGAGGCTGCCGATGGCTTTGAACTTGGGCAGGCGGTTACCGCCGAAACCTTCACCGCTGGTCAACTGGTAGATGTTACCGGGAAGAGTATGGGTCGCGGCTTTGCTGGCTATCAAAAGCGCCACAACTTCCGTCGTGGTCCGATGTCCCACGGTTCTAAAAACCACCGTCAGCCTGGTTCTACCGGTGCCGGTACTACCCCTGGCCGGGTTTATCCCGGCAAGCGCATGGCTGGCCAGATGGGCAATGCCAAGGTGACCATTCGCAAGCTGGAAGTGGTGCGGGTAGACGGCGATCGCAACCTGTTGTTGATCAAAGGCGCTATCCCCGGCAAGCCCGGTGGGTTGTTGAGCATTGCTCCAGCTCAATGGGTCAAAGCTTAGGTTTCAGCAGACAGTAGGCGGTTCAGGCCTTTGGGCCTTCAAAGCTTTTTAAGGGATAGGTTCAGACAATGGTTGAGTGCGTTGTAAAAAACTGGGAGGGCGAAGAGGCGGGCACGGCATCCCTAGACCTTCAGGTTGCCAAAGAAGAGTCTGCCTCTCACATCGTTCACCGCGCCCTGGTGCGGCAAATGAATAACGCCCGACAGGGCACAGCTTCCACCAAAACCCGTGCTGAGGTTAGGGGTGGAGGGCGCAAGCCTTGGCGGCAGAAAGGAACAGGGCGGGCTCGGGCTGGATCTAACCGCTCTCCTCTATGGCGCGGTGGTGGCGTGATTTTTGGCCCCAAACCTCGCGATTACAGCGTCAAGATGAACCGCAAAGAGCGGCGACTTGCACTGCGAACCGCTCTCCAAGGTCGGGCAGATGACTTAGTGGTAGTCGAAGGGTTTGAGGATAAGTTTTCTCGTCCCAAAACCAGTGATCTGCTCGATGCGATCGCCCGCTGGGGTCTCGACCCTAACGCCAAAATTCTGCTGGTGATTGCTGAGCGGCAAGAGCTAGTTTATCTGTCGGCCCGCAACATTGAGAACGTAAAGCTGATTACTGCTGTCAACCTCAATGTCCATGACCTGCTCAACGCCGACCATCTCGTGATTACGTCCCCAGCCCTTGAGGCTATCCAGGAGGTCTACAGTGATTAATGCCGCCAACACCCCGTCTTTAGCCGATCTAATCCGTCGGCCCCTGGTAACCGAAAAAGCCACGCTCCTGCTGGAAAACAACCAGTATGTCTTCGAAGTTGACCCCCGCGCCAACAAGCTGCAAATCAAGGCGGCGATCGAAGAGTTGTTCAATGTCAAAGTGGTTGCGGTCAATACCTACAACCCGCCTAGGAAAAAGCGTCGAATGGGTCGCTTTGTGGGTCATCGCCCTCACTACAAGCGTTCCGTAGTCACCCTAGCTGCTGGAGACTCCATTCCTCTCTTCCCGGATCTGTAGATCTGTTTCAGATTTTAGGTTCAGATTTCTCAGCCGTTTTCGTTTTTGCCGTGTAGCCAGCAAGTATTTCCATGGGCATCCGTTCTTACAGACCTTACACCCCAGGCACGCGCGAGCGAACCGTCTCCGAGTTCGCCGAGATTACCCGCAGCGAGCCAGAAAAATCACTGACTCACTCCAAGCATCGCCCCAAGGGGCGCAACAACCGGGGTGTAATCACCTGTCGCCACCGGGGTGGTGGTCACAAGCGGCTCTATCGGGTCGTCGATTTTCGCCGGGACAAGCTTGGGGTAGCAGCTAAGGTCGCCACCATCGAGTATGACCCCAACCGAAATGCGCGTATTGCGCTGCTCCACTACGAAGATGGCGAGAAACGCTACATTCTTTGCCCGGCTGGAATAGCCGTTGGTAGCACGGTCATCTCAGGGCCCGATTCTCCCTTAGAGATTGGTAATGCCCTACCTCTCTATAAAATTCCCTTGGGTACGACGGTACACAACGTCGAGATGCAGGCCGGCAAGGGTGGGCAAATGGTGCGTTCAGCCGGGGCGGGAGCTCAAGTAGTCGCAAAAGAGGGTGACTATGTCACGCTCAAGCTGCCTTCCACTGAGGTGCGGATGCTGCGTCGGGAATGCTATGCCACCATTGGCCAAGTGGGCAACGCCGATGTTCGCAACGTCAGCTTGGGCAAGGCGGGACGCAAGCGCTGGATGGGCCGCCGTCCCGAAGTACGCGGCAGCGTTATGAACCCAGTCGATCACCCCCACGGTGGTGGTGAGGGTCGAGCACCCATTGGGCGCTCTGGTCCGGTTACCCCCTGGGGCAAGCCAGCGCTGGGCTACAAAACCCGCAAGAAAAACAAAGATAGCGATAAGTATGTGGTGCGCCGCCGTCGCCGTGTTTCTAAGCGGGGTCGTGGTGGCCGTAACGCTTAGGCGCTGCCTTCAAAGTATTCTGTCTCGGTTGGCTGTTTCTTGAATTGTTATTGGGGCTGAAGCATCATGTCTCGCTCATTGAAAAAAGGCCCTTTTGTGGCCGATCACCTGCTTTCTAAAATTGAAGTCCTCAACACTAAGGGCGACAAGCAGGTAATTAAGACCTGGTCGCGGGCATCGACAATTTTGCCCCAGATGATTGGTCACACTATCGCGGTGCACAACGGTCGTCAACACGTGCCGGTTTACGTCACTGAGCAGATGGTGGGCCACAAGCTGGGCGAATTTGCTCCCACGCGGACTTTTCGCGGCCACGCTAAGACCGATAAAAAAGCTCGTCGTTAGGTATTAGGTAGAGGAACTGGAGAAATGGCTGTAGATACCTCAGAGCAGGTTAAAGCGGTGGCCCGCTACGTGCGCATGTCACCCCGCAAGGTGCGCAGAGTGCTCGACCAAATTCGCGGCAAGAGCTATCGGGATGCGCTGATCATTCTGGAGTTTATGCCCTATAAAGCCTGTGAACCCATTATCAAAGTGCTGCGTTCTGCGGTCGCCAACGCTGAGCACAATAACGGACTTGATCCCGCTGGCTTAGTCGTGAGCGAAGCGTTTGCCGATGCTGGCCCGGCGCTGAAGCGGTTTCGTCCTCGGGCGCAGGGACGAGCCTATCAAATTCGCAAGCCGACTTGCCACATCACCATTGCTGTGGCTCCGGCTGCCGAGTAGTGGGACTGCGCTAGATCGATACCGCCGTTCAAACACCAGTTTTTAAAGCACCAATTTCCAGAGGGTTAGTTCGTGGGACACAAGATTCATCCAACCGGGTTTCGCCTTGGTGTAGTTCAAGAGCACCGCTCTCGCTGGTTTGCCGAGGGAACTCGTTATCCTGATTTACTTCAGGAAGACTACCGGATTCGCGAGTATGTTCAGAAGACGTTGAGCAATGCTGGCATTGCCGACATTCGCATCGAACGCAAGGCTGATCAGATTGATCTTGAGGTACGTACAGCTCGTCCTGGGGTGGTCGTAGGTCGGGGTGGCGCTGGTATTGAAGCCCTGCGCGCGGGTGTACAAAAGCTGCTCAAAGATCCCAGTCGTCAAATTCGCGTCAATGTGGTTGAGGTCAACCGAGTAGATGCCGATGCCGCTCTGGTCGCTGAGTACATTGTTCAGCAGCTAGAGCGCCGGGTTTCTTTTCGACGGGTCGTGCGCCAGGCGATTCAGCGGGCTCAGCGAGCTGGGGTTGAGGGTATCAAGATTCAGGTGAGCGGTCGCCTAAATGGCGCTGAGATTGCCCGTACTGAATGGACCCGCGAGGGCCGAGTGCCTCTCCATACTCTCCGGGCTGACGTTGACTATGCCTACACCACAGCTCAAACGACCTACGGCATTTTAGGTGTCAAGGTGTGGATCTTTAAGGGTGAGATTATCCCTGGGCAGGAAGAAGTTCCGGCGACTCCCAATGCTCAGCCCCGACGACGGCAGCCCCGGCGACGGCCGCAGTTTGAGGATCGCTCTAACGAAGACTAGAGCTGGTTCCGCGTTTCTTTGACTGATTTTGACCTGTGACTTCACGAGTGCCGATCCATGCTTAGTCCAAAACGAACTAAATTTCGCAAGCAGCACCGCGGGCGTATGCGCGGAATGGCTCAGCGGGGCAGCGATATCAACTTTGGTGATTTTGCCCTCCAGGCGATTGAACCCTGCTGGTTAACGTCTCGTCAGATTGAGGCAGCTCGTCGGGCGATGACTCGCTACGTGCGGCGGGGCGGCAAAATCTGGATTCGTGTTTTTCCCGATAAGCCTGTGACCATGCGTCCAGCAGAAACCCGGATGGGTTCGGGTAAAGGTAATCCAGAGTACTGGGTTGCTGTGGTAAAGCCTGGCCGCATCGTCTTCGAAATCGCTGGTGTGCCCGAAGCAACGGCCCGCGAAGCCATGCGGCTTGCTGCCTTTAAGCTGCCTTTCAAGACCAAGTTCATCGCTCGCGACAGCAAGGAGGCATAGGCAATGGCACTGTCAAAGATTAAGGAAGCTCGCAGTCTTGGTAATGAAGAGCTGCTAAATGCGATCGCAGAAGCCAAGCGCGAGCTGTTTCAACTGCGGTTTCAGAAGGCCATCCGGCAGCTAGACAATCAAAACCACCAGTTTAAGCATATTCGTCACCGCCTAGCTCAGCTGATGACGGTTCAGCGGGAGCGCCAGCTAGCCGCCTTAGAAGAAGAGGTGGAGGCCAAGGCCAATGCAGTGGCAGCGGCCACAACAGAATCGGTATCAGTGTAGGAAATAGGTGAAGCAGATGGCGGTTAAAGAACGAGTGGGGATGGTGGTCAGCAACAAGATGGATAAAACCGTCGTGGTTGCTGTAGAAAGTCGAACCTCCCATCCTAAGTACGGCAAGATTGTGGTGCGAACCAAGCGCTACAAGGTTCACGACGAGGAGAATACTTGCGAGGAAGGCGATCAGGTGCGGATTCTTGAGACTCGTCCCTTGAGCCGAACCAAGCGCTGGGTGGTGGCTGACATTGTTAATCGCGCAGCAGACGCATAGGGGGAGATTGTGATTCAGCAAGAATCGTACTTAAACGTAGCAGACAATAGCGGTGCGCGGAAGCTCATGTGCATCCGCGTGCTAGGCGGCAATCGCCGCTATGCCGGAGTTGGCGATGTGATTATCGCTGTGGTCAAGGATGCCCTACCCAATATGGGTGTAAAAAAGTCAGACGTAGTGCGGGCTGTAGTGGTGCGTACCCGAAAGGGTTTGCGCCGCAGCAGTGGTATGAGCATTCGTTTTGACGATAACGCAGCGGTGATTATTAACCAGGACGGCAACCCCAAAGGTACTCGCGTGTTTGGGCCGGTTGCCCGCGAACTGCGCGACAAAAACTTTACCAAGATTGTGTCGCTGGCACCGGAGGTTCTCTAATGGCAACAACATCTAAGACACCCGTGCGCCATAAGGTTCACGTCCGCAAGGGGGATACGGTGCAGGTGATTGCCGGACGCGATCGCGGCAAAGTCGGTGAAGTGCTGACCGTTATTCCCAAAACCAACCAGGTAGTCGTGGAGGGCGTCAATATTCGCACCAAGCACGTCAAGCCTCAGCAGGAAGGAGAATCGGGGCAAATTGTTACCCAAGAGGCTCCCGTCCACAGCTCTAATGTAATGCTGTACTCCGAAAAAGAGAAAGTGGCTAGCCGGGTTGCTTATACCTTTACCGAAGACGGACGTAAGGTACGGATGCTGAAAAAGACCGGAGAAATCATCGACTAGGCCCAGTAGCCGATTTTAGAAATCTAGTCCTGACCAAGCCCAGGAAAGCAGAAGAAACGACCCATGACCGACCAGCTTAAGACCATCTATAAAGACACAGTAGTACCTAAACTGATGGAGCAGTTTAAGTACGAAAACATTCACCAGGCACCCAGGGTGATCAAGGTGACGGTTAACCGTGGACTTGGGGAAGCCTCCCAAAACGCCAAGGCGCTGGAATCTTCCCTGAGCGAACTGGCTCTGATTACGGGTCAACGCCCAGTCGTGACTCGCGCCAAGAAGGCGATCGCCGGTTTCAAAATTCGCCAGGGCATGCCTGTAGGGATCATGGTAACCCTGCGCTCCGATCGCATGTACGCCTTTCTAAATCGTCTCATCAATTTAACCCTGCCCCGTATTCGCGACTTTCGCGGTATTAGTCCTAAAAGCTTTGACGGACGCGGCAACTACACCCTTGGTCTGCGGGAACAGCTGATCTTTCCTGAAATAGAATACGACAGCATCGATCAAATTCGCGGCATGGATATCACTATAGTGACGACCGCCAGCACCGATGAAGAAGGCAGAGCGCTACTCAAGGAATTGGGTATGCCGTTCCGTGACAACTAACACAGGTTTATACGCGTACTAGAACTATGGCTGCTAACGACACAATTGCGGATATGTTGACTCGCATTAGGAATGCGAATCTAGCGCGGCACCAAACCGTGGGCATTCCTTCTACCCGGATGACCCGGAGTATTGCCAAGGTACTGAAGGAGGAAGGCTTTATTACTGACTACTCTGAGACTACCGTTGAAGAACGGCCTCAGCTGGTAGTTGCCCTCAAGTACAAGGGCAAAACTCGTCAGCCCATCATTCGTAATCTCACCCGCGTTAGTAAGCCCGGTCTACGCGTGTATTCCAACCGGAAAGAGTTGCCCCGGGTGCTGGGCGGCATTGGCATCGCTATTGTTTCGACCTCCAGCGGCATCATGACCGATCGCGATGCTCGTCGCCAGGGGATTGGTGGTGAAGTACTTTGCTATGTCTGGTAGGTCAGGCGAAGTCAGCTAGGGCTAGCGGCGAGCCTGTGCCATTGCCCTACCGGTAGTCATTAAGGGCGTTTATCGAATGCTAAGGATTTAGGAGCTTTGTATCATGTCACGTATTGGCAAACGGCCAATCCCGGTTCCGGCTAAAGTGTCAGTCACAATTGACGGTCAGGATGTTCAGGTCAAAGGGCCTAAAGGCGAGCTGTCTCGCACATTGCCCAGCGGTGTCGTATTGGTTCAAGAGGGCGACACCGTGCTGGTGAATCGCAAGGATGATTCTCGGCTAGCCCGTGAGCGTCATGGTCTCTGCCGCACCCTGGTGGCCAATATGGTCGAAGGGGTCTCTAACGGCTACACAAAGCGCCTAGAGATTCAGGGCATTGGCTATCGTGCTCAGTTACAGGGTCGTAACCTAAACCTCAGCCTGGGGTATAGCCACCCGGTTGTTTTTGAACCGCCTACAGGCATTGAATTTGTTGTCGAAAACAACACCAATGTGGTCATCAGCGGCATTGATAAAGAGCTAGTCGGCAACGTTGCCGCTAGCGTTCGGGCGAGCCGTCCTCCCGAGCCCTACAAGGGTAAAGGCGTGCGCTACGCCGGTGAGCAGGTCAGACGTAAGGCCGGTAAGTCAGGGAAGAAGTAAGCCATGAAAGCAAGTCGCAAAGAATTAACTCGTCGCCGTCACGCCCGCATTCGCCGCCGCGTTGTTGGCACATCTGAACGGCCTCGTTTGGCCGTATTTCGCTCGAACCAGCATATTTATGCTCAGATCATTGATGACACAATCCATCACACGTTGGTGGCCGCTTCGACCGTTGAGCCTGATGTTTTGACGGATGAAACGGGCGCAACTCAGGGCTCTGCTGCGATAGTCGGCAAGCTGGTGGCCGAGCGAGCCTTAAAAGCTGGCATAACTCAGGTTGTTTTTGACCGGGGCGGCAAGCTTTACCACGGGCGAGTGGCGGCTCTGGCCGATGCTGCTCGGGAAGCTGGCTTGAGCCTCTAGGCTGTAAGCCATTAGCGGCGAATCGAAAACACCTAAGAGTATTCCATCTGAAAAGTTTCCGTACCACAGATTCTGAACTCAACAAACGGGCTGATCTCACCGACATCCTGGCTGAGTATTTAGCTGGAACACTCTAATTCTGCTTGATGTAAATAAGGCTTGGGAAAGGCATGGCAAACCGTCGCAAAGAAGCGCGTACAAAAGAGAAAAAAACCGACTGGCAAGAGCGCGTCGTTCAAATTCGTCGCGTAACTAAGGTGGTGAAGGGGGGTAAAAAGCTCAGCTTCCGCGCCATTGTCGTTGTTGGTAACGAGAAAGGCCAAGTCGGCGTTGGCGTCGGCAAGGCTGGGGATGTAATTGGCGCTGTGAAGAAGGGTGTAGCCGATGGCAAAAAGCACCTAGTCGATGTGCCCCTCACTCGTTCCTATTCTATTCCTCACCCCGCCAACGGTATTGGCGGTGGTGCAAAGGTGTTTATGCGTCCTGCGGCCCCTGGTACTGGGGTAATTGCAGGTGGTGCTGTGCGCACCGTGCTGGAGCTAGCAGGCGTCCGTAATGTGCTGGCCAAGCAGCTAGGATCCAACAACCCCCTCAACAACGCCCGGGCGGCTGCAGATGCCCTGGCCTCCCTGCGTACTTTCGCTGATGTAGCTGAAGAGCGGGATATTCCGGTCGAAAATCTGTACGTTTAATTTCTGTCGGTATCGCTGTTTTTATTTTCCTCAGCCATGAGAATCAACGACGCACAACCACAAGCAGGCTCTAAGCACCGCCGTCGCCGCGTTGGTCGCGGTATTTCTGCAGGGCAGGGTGCCAGCTGCGGCTTCGGCATGCGGGGCCAAAAATCGCGATCGGGTAGCGGTACTCGACCCGGTTTTGAGGGTGGTCAAATGCCTCTCTATCGCCGCGTTCCCAAGCTCAAGCATTTTCCTCTGGTAAACCAGAAAGAATACACCATCATTAACGTCAGCGGGCTGTCCGACCTGGCGACAGGTACCGAGGTATCCCTTGAGTCTCTGTTAGAGGCCGGTATATTGACTACCAACGACGGCCCTTTGAAGGTGCTGGGTGATGGCGAACTAGGCGTAGCACTGAGCGTTAGAGCAGCTGCATTTACAAAGTCTGCCAAAGAAAAGATTGAGCAGGCTGGCGGTACCTACGAAGTGATCGCCTAGCGAGATGGTTCTCCCATCCCTTAAACTAGATCTGGGAGCGTATCTATGGTGACTGTAGGTACTAACTGCCGTCAATGTATTGCTAAATTTAGGGCTGAGGTACTTTTGCATGGTCGTAAGTCGGGGTAAAAATCCCAGTGCGCAGGAAACATTTATGCAGATGGCCCAGGCGGCTGGCCTGCGTAGCCGTCTGCTGGTGACCCTGGGTCTGCTAGTGCTGGTCAGACTGGGGATTTTCATTCCGGTGCCGGGGATTGATCGCGAGGCTTTTGCCTCATCGATTCAGTCGGGGAGCCTGGCAGGCTTTGTGGGGTTCCTGGATATCTTTGTGGGCGGCGGTTTGTCGGCTCTTGGTATCTTTGCCCTGGGTATTTTGCCCTTCATCAACGCTTCTATTATTATGCAGTTGCTGACGGCGGCTTTGCCCCAGCTAGAAGATCTACAGAAAAACGAAGGCGAAGCTGGGCGACGCAAGATTTCTCAGATCACTCGCTACGTAGCACTGGGCTGGGCAATCTTGCAGAGTACGCTGCTGGCCTCGTTTTTGCTGTACCAGTTTGCTCAGGTACCCGGTCCGCTCTTTGTGGCGCAGACGGTGATTGCACTGACCGCAGGCTCGATGTTTGTAATGTGGGTCGGTGAACTGATTACCGAGCGCGGTATTGGCAACGGTGCTTCGCTGCTGATCTTCTTAAACATTGTGTCTACGTTGCCTCGTTCCCTAGGGCAAACTATTGAGCTTGCTCAGAGCGGCGATCGCGGCCTGGTCGGCGGTGTAATCATTCTGATGCTGGCCTTTTTGGCGATGATTGTGGGTATTGTCTTTGTTCAAGAGGGCACTCGCCGCATTCCTATCGTTTCTGCTCGTCGCCAGGTGGGCCGCAAGCTGTATTTAGAGCAGAGTAACTATCTGCCCCTGCGCCTCAATCAGGGCGGTGTGATGCCGATTATTTTTGCTTCGGCAGTACTGGTACTACCTATTTCGCTGACTCAGTACGTAGCCAACCCGGCTTTTGGCCAGTTTGTAAATAACTACCTAAACCCCACCTCCTGGTTCTACGTCTCGCTGTACCTGGTGCTCATTCTCTTCTTTAGCTACTTTTACTCGTCGCTGGTGATGAACCCCGACGATGTTTCCCGCAACTTGAAGAAAATGGGAGCGAGCATTCCGGGCATTCGTCCTGGTAAGGCCACTACTGAGTACATCAGCCGTATCCTGAACCGGTTGACCTTCCTGGGTGCGATTTTCTTGGGTATGGTTGCGGTTGTGCCCAGCGCCGTCGAGAGCCTGACTCGGGTGCCGACTTTTCGCGGGTTTGGGGCAACCTCCCTGCTTATTTTGGTGGGGGTTGCCATTGACACCGCTAAACAGATCCAGACCTACGTGATTTCCCAGCGCTACGAAGGAATGGTGAAACAGTAGTGACGCGACTTATTTTTCTAGGTCCACCGGGGGCAGGCAAGGGTACTCAGGCCACACTGTTGGCTCAAGATTGTGAGGTGCCCCATATTTCTACTGGGGATATTCTGCGATCGGCGGTGGCGGCAGGCAGCGAGTTAGGCCAAAAAGCAGACCACTATATGAGCGCTGGCGAACTTGTGCCCGACGAGCTGATTCTTGACTTGATTGAGGAACGCCTGGGCCAGGAGGATACGCAGAAGGGTTGGCTTTTGGATGGGTTCCCCCGCAATGTGCCCCAGGCGGAGTTTTTGCAGAAGCTGCTGGAGCAGATTGAGCAGCCCGTTGACTTTGTGATTAACCTGGATGTTGAGGATGATGTTATTGTGGCTCGGCTGCTGCAGCGAGGCCGCAAGGATGATGAAGAGTCGGTGATTTTGAATCGACTTGAGGTGTACCGTCAGCAGACCGAGCCGCTGATTGAGTTTTACCGTAGCCGCCAGCAGCTAGTATCGGTAGACGGAAATCAGACCATGGAGGCAGTGTATGCCGACCTCAAGCGCCTGGTAATGGAATAGTTGCTGGGGTTATGCTAGAGGTCAATCTGTTAGTTTGTACTTAGGGAGAAGTCAGCTTGTCTAAGCAAGACCTAATTGAAATGGAGGGTACCATTACCGAGTCGTTGCCGAACGCGATGTTCCGGGTCGATTTGGACAATGGTTTTAACGTTCTAGCCCACATTTCGGGAAAGATTCGTCGTAACTACATTAAGATTTTGCCGGGCGATCGCGTCAAGGTAGAACTCACCCCCTACGACTTAACCAAGGGGCGGATTACCTATCGCCTTCGTAAGAAGTAGCTTGGCCTAGCCCAAGATTGGTGCCAA
Organism: Nodosilinea sp.; assembly: GCA_049646445.1. Taxonomy (GTDB): domain Bacteria; phylum Cyanobacteriota; class Cyanobacteriia; order Phormidesmidales; family Phormidesmidaceae; genus Nodosilinea. The sequence continues at coordinate 16,344 of JBARVV010000017.1, forward strand.
TAGTTTCTCGGCCCCTGTACGGAAGATATCTGCACAGGGCAGGTTTGTTTGAGCTTCTACAGCCTGCACAGCGGTATCGGCTTCGGCGGCGCTAAGGTGGCCGGTATTGAGGGCGATCGCCACTACTTTAGCCGGGTAAAACGCCCCGGCTGCTGTGGTTACTTGTTCATACAGGTCAATCACGCTCGGCAGATCGGGGATTTTTACATCGGGAAAGTTGTGAATATGGCTTTGCCCAGCCCGGTGTACTAGCACCAAATGAGTTGGCTGGGTGCCCCGTAGCAGGGGCAGCGTAGCGGTCGAAGCCGGATTGAGTAACGATCCCTGTCCTTCTACAAAGACAAAGTCGTGGTCGGGGCCGTAGCGCATGAGCTGCTGCTCGATCGCCCCCGAAGCATAGTCAACCCGAATGGCATCTAGGGGCACGCCGTCATCCCCCAGCATGAGGTTGGTCTGCCCGGTGGCGATCACTTTGGAGCGCAGCCCCCGCTGAAGGCAGGCGCGGTGCAGTTCTAGGGTGGCCGACATCTTGCCAACAGACATATCGGTGCCTACCGTCAAAATGCGTTTGCAGGCTAACTGCCTGGCCTGGCCACTGCCCACGGTGAGGCCCTCGGGCTCTTTTCGCACATCCCAAATCCACTGGTAGGCTCTGAGCCAGGGCTGCAGGGCCGGGTGGTTGGCCATTGGCGTATGCAGCCCATTGACAATGCTCAACCCGGCCTTGACCGCCTGCTCGATTTCTTGAAACCAGGCATCGGGCAGCTTGCCGCCGGAGGGGGCAATGCCTATGGTGAGCACGTCTGGAGTGAAGGTGAGCGCCTCGGTTAGCGACTCAACCACAGGAATTGGTTTGTCGATGCCGGTGAGGTCGAGCAGCGATTGCCCCGCCGCCTGATAATCGATTACCGCGACGATGGGCGACTGGCTGAAGCGCAGCAGGGCCAGTCCCGTTTTGCCCATGGTGCTCTGGGTGCCCTCGTGCATGAGTAGGGCGATACGGCTATCGGGCTTGAGGTGCATAGGCGAGTCCAAGTCCAGGTTGGTTGGAGGGAATCAGACGGCCATCAGCTAGCGTAAGGCCTGTAAAAGGATCGTCGCGCAGGTTGAGATGGCTGTCGATGTCGAGATAGTGGGCCAGGGGTGAAAGCTGAGCCATTGCTCCATTGGCCAGGCTGCTATCGGAATAGCAGCCAAACATAACTTGCAGACCGCAGGCTCGGGCTGTGTGAATCATCCGCAGTGCTTCGGTTAGCCCGCCTGCTTTCATTAGCTTAATGTTAATACCGTCCACTAAATTCGCTAGGTAAGGAATAGCTGAACTGTCAAAGCAGCTTTCGTCTACAAAAACCGGGATGGGCGATTGCTGTTTGAGCAAGGCTAACTCAGCATTCTGACTCACGGGTAGGGGTTGTTCGAGGTGGGTGATATGGCGATCGCCCAGCCAGTCTGCCATTATCTTGGCATCTTCTAGCGTCCAGCCGCCGTTAGCATCGACGCTGAGGCTGACGCTGGTGGGGATATGACTGTAGATAGCTTGAAACATCGCTTGATCGGCTTCAATGCCCTGGGGGCTACCCAGCTTTACCTTAAGGGCGCGAGCTGAGGTTTGCTGTAGCCAATCCTGCGATCGCTGTTGGGCAACCTCAGGCGAGGAAATACCCACGGTAACCGAGGTGGGCTGAATTCGCTCAATATCTAGCCCCAGCAGCCGCCAGATCGGTTGCCCGGTAGCTTTACCGCACCAGTCCCACAGCGCCACATCTAAAGCGGCGCGACTGGCGGAATGGATGGATAGCTCGGTTACAACCGCTTCAATCGCCTGGCGATCGAAGGGGTGAAACGTTTCTAACGCCTGCTGCAAGAGGGCTACATCGGTTTGCAGCATCTCCAGGGTTTGCTGGTGAGTGCCAATCGAAAACGGGGCTGCTTCTCCCCAACCTTCAATACCCTCAGCGCTAAGTCTGAGCCAGAGGTTAGTGGACTGAGCCGTAGTGCCGCGGCTGATAGTAAGTGGCACACGCTTATGGACGGTAAAGGGTTGGCAGAAAAGCTTCATACGCGGCTCAGGTTAGAGGGTATTCCACATATAGCGCTTTTGGTATGCCTTGGGATATTTCAAGGGTTGAAGCGATCGCCCGGTTAAGTCTCTGGTACGTTGTGGTCTAGTTTGTGTGCATCCAAACCAGAACGGTTGACGTACTAGCTATGAGTCTCTACCTACAGGGACATCAATTATTTTGATGGATGGAAGCACTATGTTTAATGAACGAAAAACCCTGCGAAATAGCTTTATCGTCCTGGTGACTTGCCTATTTGTGGTTCTCTTGTATTCGCCAATGGTAGGCCGGGTGTTGGCTCAGTCGCCGCTGGCGGCAGCGAGGGCTGCGATCACCGCGCCTGCCGACAGCAACCGCTTTGCTATCGGTGAGCAAATTGACGTCAACCTGGCGGCGGCAACGGCTCCTTTGCTGGCCCAGGGCAGTGCCGATCGCCCCATCGTTACCTATTTGGCTATGCTCAGCAGCCAGAATGTGGTGCCCAACTCGCCGATGACTAATGCCCGTGGGGTAGTTGGTGCGGCTTTAGCGGGCGATCGCCTGGTGGTGCGAGGCAGCTTTCGGGAGCTGACCAGCGCCATGAGAGACTATGGCACCGACCCCGTAAATCCCCCTAACCCCAACATTACATCCGCGTTCCACGTTCACCAGGGTAGCCCCAGCGAAAACGGGCCGTTCCAGTATGCGCTGGAGGTGATGATGGATGATACTGGCCTGGGCGGCAGTGCCATGGGTGACTATACCCTTACCCCCGAGCAGCTTCAGGCGCTGCAAAACGGCATGTTGTACATTGACCTGCACACTACCCGCAATCGGGGTGGCGAGCTGCGCGGTATTCTGATGCCTGCCTAGACGGCACAGTCCCCGTTGTCCTATCGGGTGGCGGTCGTTATTGCAGCGGCTCGATAGGACAGCAATAGACACAAATCATGGCATTGTATAGAGAATGACTGTGATATATCTTCGCCTCAGGGCAACCGAGATGGCGAGGCTAGTGTCTGAGCCTTCGGCGGATATGGACTTTGAAAAACTGATCTCGACAGACGCCGGAACACTGAGCGATGCAGACCTGTGGTTGGCCCTCAAGGCAGGGCAGACCAGTGCTCTAGGCTCGCTGTACGATCGCCATAGCGGCTTGGTCTACGGAATAGCGCTCAAGGTGCTGGGCCAGGCCCAGGAGGCAGAAGATTTGACCCAAGATATCTTTGTCAAATTGACTCGGTCTACGGCCTACGACCCGCAGCGCGGCTCCTTTCGAACCTATCTGGCTATTCTGACGCGATCGCGGGCTATAGACCGGCTGCGATCGCGCCAGTCGGCCCGCGATTCCGTGGCGCGCCTCCAGGCTGGTGATCAGCCCCAAATGCCTACCCCTGCCGATGCCCTAGCCCAAAGGGAACGTAGTGAAGAGGTTAGGGCGGCGTTGGCCCAGCTCTCGGCTAGCCAGCAGCAAATTTTGCGACTGGCCTACTATGACGGTTTGTCGCAAGCCACTATTGCTGAGCAGCTTGATACTCCCTTGGGCACCGTCAAGACTCATTCTCGCCGGGGGCTGCTTAAGCTCCGGCAAATTCTCCAAGAACGTTGGGGTAACTAGTACTATGACCGGGTCTATTTCACCCGAACAGCTGCAAAACCTGCTGGCAGGCTACGTGCTCTACGACCTCAGCCCTGAGGAATCGGCGACCCTGGCCCGACTGCTGGCGGCTGACCCCAGCCTGCAGCAAGACATTGACCAGATGCAGCAGGCCCTAGAGGTGGCCTACGACGGCGATCCGATTTCTCCTCCGGCCCACCTGAGGCAGGCCGTGCTGGGGGCGGTGGGCACCGTAGATAGGGCGGCAAATCAACCGGCGCTGGCGGCGGAACCGGGTCGAGTGGCTCCTTCGCCAGTGGTGCGATCGCGGCGCTGGCGGCTAGTCTTTGGGGCAGCAGCAGCGCTGATTGCGGGGTTAAGCCTCAGTAACCTAATCCTGTGGCGCACATTGCAGTTAGAACGAGCACAGCGACCCAGTGGCGAAACGATTACGGTTGCCCTTGAGTCGCCCGATTCGCCCGATGAGTCTGCGCTGGGGCAGGCCCAGGTCGTGCTCAATCCTGACACGTTGGCGGGCTCGCTAACGGCAGAAAATTTGCCCCCGCTGGAGCCGGGTAGTGTGTATGTGCTGTGGACGGTACTAGACCCCAACGCCCCAGCTACCGCAGACGAAAAGAACGCCATCCTGACTACGGTATTTACTGTAGACGAGCAGGGCAATGTGACGCAACCGATCGATTTACCGGCGGTGTACCGCCGCGATCCAAATCTGGTGCGGGCGATCGCCATTACCCAAGAACGGGCCGACGCGCCCCAGGCACACCTATCGCCGCCCATCCTGATTCAGCCGCTTTAGAGCATCCCCTCAAAGCATGAAGAGCTAGAAACGGAGGAGAAATGGCGGCGGGGCTGAGGGCGATCGCCTGGGCCAGGTCGGATTAGCGAGATAATTAAGCCATGTTCCCCCGCTAGAGGTGTCCATTGGCTTTTCCTGCTCTGCCCGCCAATGCCTTTGTTGACCCCCAGGGCCACAATCGAGCGGCCATTGAGGCCATATTTCAGCAGGTGGCGGCGCAAATTCTGGACTACCTGGCTGGGGCAAGCGATCACGTACCGCTGCCATCAGTTCAAGACATTCCTTTTCAAGGGATTCCGGAACAGCCGACGGCGATCGCACCCCTGCTTGACGCTTTGGGCGATCTAATGGCCCAATCAATGAACCCGTCTCACCCCGGCTACATGGGCCATATGGACCCGCTGCCCAGTACGGCTTCCATCGTTGGTGACTGGGTGGCGGCGGCGCTCAACAACAACATGCTGAGCGTTGAAATGTCTCCGGCCCTGTCGCGGCTAGAGCCTTTGCTGCTCGCAGAGATCGCCCAGCTATTTGGGTTAGGTGAAAGGGCGGGAGGGCTGCTGACGAGCGGCGGCACTCTGGCTAACCTACAGGCGCTGAGCGTAGCTCGCAATGTGCAGCTCGACTGTCTCTATAAGGGGCTGGCTGGCGGCCCGCCGCCAGTGATCTTTGCCTCAGAGCTGGCCCACACCTCGATTCAAAAGGCGGGCATGCTGCTGGGCCTAGGGCTGCATGGGGTTGTGCCTGTGCCGACTAACGCCCGTGCCCAGATGGATATTGGCGCATTGGAGGCGAAGATTCAGGACGCGATCGCACGCGGGCAGAAGCCCTTTGCGGTGGTGGCAACAGCAGGGACGACGGTGACGGGCAACATCGACCCCCTGCTAGAAATTTCCCGCATTGCCCAAGCCTACGGCCTGTGGTTTCATGTCGATGCGGCCTACGGCGGCGCGATCGCATTTTCCCCCACCCACCGCCACCGCCTGGTGGGCATTGAGCAGGCCGATTCGGTCACATTTAATCCGCAAAAATGGCTATACGTTACCAAAACCTGCGCCTCGGTGCTGTTTCGCGATATGGGCCTGCTGCACAGCCACTTTCGGGTATCGGCCCCCTACATGAATACCGAAGCCGACTGGGCTAATCTGGGCGAACTGTCGGTGCAGGGCACCCGCCACACTGACGTGCTAAAGCTGTGGCTGACCCTGGCCCATCTGGGTAAGGCTGGCTGCGCCGAACTGATCGATGCCAGCTATGCCCTCACCGATCACTTCGTGGCCCAGGTGCGCCAGCGGCCACAGCTAGAGTTGGCCAGCGACCCAGACATGAACCTGATCTGCTTTCGGGGCTGCCCATCGGCGCTACCGCCCGAGCAGTGGGACAGCTGGAACGCTGGCCTGCAGCAGTATTTGCTGAACCAGCACCAGACGTTTTTGTCGCTGCCGGTTTTTCGGGGCCAGCGGTGGCTGAAGGCCGTGCTGCTCAACCCGTTCACCACAGAGACCCAGTTAAGCGATCTATTTTTGGCGGTAGATGACTACGCGGAGAAGGCCCGAGGATAGGTTAGCGGCCTGGGGTGTAGCTCCCAGGCACAACAGTAGGGGCGGATCTCAGCCTAAAATTGCAAACCCAAACTGCGCCTGACTGCGCCCGCTCTGGCATTCGGGCGATCGCACTGTTGCCCAGCATATAGTTACCATAAGTTATCCACAATCGCTAAAAAAACTGTGGATAACATTCTGATTTTATTAAATGAGACTTTGGCTGAAGCTAGAAACCCTGAGTAGGTAAGGGTTTAAGAGTAGCAGACAAAAACAGCGCTAAAACATCAGCCTGTGGAAAATGCCAGCTAAAACCAAACCTATGGCGGCTAGTCTACCGGCCAGATTTCTAGCCGCATTAGCCCAAGTAGAGCCATGGGGTTTTTATCGTAAGGAATCATTCTCCGTCAGACTGTAAACCAGACTACACTTTTATCGGCGCTAATTCATCGGCTCTAAAGCGTTGTTTTGATCTGCTTCATTTGGCTCAGGCGCAGACGGTGGAAGGTTAGAATCGGTATGCTAAAGAGGCCCCAGTGCAACAGCAGATGGCTGTTGCACACCGACATTCACCAGGAGACTTTTTTTGATGGTTGGAACTAAACTCGCCGCACGGGACTTTTTTCGGACGGCCTATGAAAACCGCTACACCTGGGATGCCGCGTTTCCCGGCTATACCGCCGATGTCACCTTTACCCACAACGGCCAAACCCACACTGGCCAGGTCAAGGTCAGCGCTGACCTGAAGCTCGAAGTGACGGGCATTGCCGATGAAACGGCTCAAAAGGCTGTGCATGGCCAGCTGTTTGAGGTCTCTATTCACCGGGTTCGGCGCGGGTTTGAAGAGACCCACGGCAACAACACCTTTAGCTATGGCGAAACCCTGGCCGATGGATCGGTCGAAATTCTCATGGGTGGCAAGTCCGAGGGCGATCGCTACCAGTTGAAAAATCAGGAAGTGACGATGGTGCACCGCCACATCCACGGCGTGGTCGTCACCATTCATACCTACAGCAGCCACAACACCGGATCAGGCTACCTGTCGCATCGCTACGATTCGGTTTACCACGACCCCAAATCTGGCGAGCAAAAGGGCGGCCTCAGCGATTTTGAAGATGAGTATACCGAGGTGGGTGGCTACTACATTCTCTCTCGCCGCGTCATTGAAACTACGATTGAGAACGGCGCTGAAATGCAAGAGGACTCCCAGGAGTTTGCCTTCTCTAACATTGCTTTGCTGAAGGCTTAAGCGTCAGATAGTGTGGGCAGGAATGATCCCTTACCTGTCCTATCTAAACCGGCAGGGCGGGGCTTTAGTTTTTCGGCATCTGTGCGTACTGCTTTTTTGCTCATGGCGCTACGGACCCAGTCCCCCACCCTGCCCCGCCATGCTCTAATGGTGTGCGCCACCCTAGTGTAAAATCCGATTAACTTGGGCATGCTCTGCCGCACTAGCGAAGCCTTTCGGCTAGAAACCCTGGTGCTGAGCGATCTAAACCTTATCAAAGTCCAGAAGTGGAGTTTTGCCTGTGGGAGAACTCCAGATCCCGAGCTGCACTTGGCTTAACCCTGGTTCAAACCGTGCAGATGGCGGCGGCCCTAGCCGTATACACCTACCTTGGCCAGTGGGAGAGCCAGTGGGGCAGGGTCGCGTCGCCTTTAGCCCCCACACCTTTAGAATGAAGGATGTAGCTTTTGATTGTGATGTTTGGCCTATGCCGCCCCGTTGGCCCCGTAAACCCACCCGAGAAGACCCTGCCTACCGCAAGCTAGAAGACCGCATTAACTTCGCGGTGCATGTAGCGGCGTTTACTGCCGTGAACTCGGGGCTGTGGTTTTTTCACACCCTAGATCTCAACTGGGTTCCCTGGGTCGCCAAAGTAACGCTAACCTGGCTGCCCCTGTTGGTGGGCAACGCCGTTTACATCTTTGCGATCGCAGACTATTCCCCTGTGCCGCTTTCTCCCACTGCCAACCCTGACCCTAAAGGAGAGTCTTAGCCATGTCTGACGCGTCTACCGCTCGGGCGATTGAAGCCCTAGCCGCAGCGATTGGCGACAAAGTGTACCTCGATGTCGCCAAGTGGCACCTGTACCTGGGCGATGCCAAGCTGCATACCCCCCTAGCCGAAAAGCTCTACCCCCTGGTGGTCGGGGATGAGGTGACCGAAGCTGCCGTGGCCGATATTCTAGCCAGCACCCCGATTACGATCGGCGGTGGGCAAAAAACGGTAACTCTGGCTGACTTGATTCCATCCGTTAGCAAGGCCGATTTGCTGGATGCGATCGCCGATTACCAGCGCGACCTGTAGCGAGCCCTAGCGGCTTTGGGGCCGATTTGGAGGGCGATCTTGGGGCCGATTTGGAGGGCGATAGGCAGGACGATCTGGGGATTGGTCTGGCGTCAGATCGTCATCCGGCCAAAGTTCCATCGCGTTAACGTCGATGGTTGGCGTGTTGTCGTCGCGCAGATTTGGCCCCGAGGGCAGCCCAGCGGTGGCATCGGTAACGGCCTCGCGCAGCTGGTTGCGCAGGTGACGAGTGCGCTTTTTGACGTTGCCTAGCAGACCGCCCAGCTTGTCTTGGGCCTCAGCCTGAAGCTTTTGACGACGATCTTGGGCTTCGGCCCCCAGCTTTTGGCGCTGGTCTTGGATGCGATCGCTAACCTGCTGCTGGGCCTGGCGCGTTGATTTCACGGCGGTCTCCCAGCTCTGCCGAGGATCGGGTACTCGATCCATGGGCAGGCGGTCGAAGGGAATGCGGTCGAAGGGCGATTGCGGCGGGGCTGGCTCTGGCGGCTGCGGCAGGCCCGCCTGCACTAGGGGAGCCTGCCGCAGAGCAGCATCCTCGGCCATCATACGGCGACGGCCCGTGCTGATAATGGCAATGGGGTCTAGGGCGTAAAGTCCGGGAGCTAGGCCGCTGGTTTCTTCAGGTATGAACAGGTATTGCAAAATATTGCCGGTAGCCGGTTCAAAGCGATAGTCGGCGAGTTGGCCCACGCGATCGCCGTGGTCTGACCACAGCTCGACTGTGCCCAGGGGCAGGCAGTTTTGCAAGTGCTCATCAATGGCCTCGATCTGCGCCCCCGCCTTAACCACCACGCCATCGCGACCAATTGAGCCAATTTGAGACCACAGAAACCGCCGATTCTGGCGGTGGAGCAGCAGCCCGCCCGTGCTACAGCCAATGCCCTGAACCTGGTGGGTACGAGTATTGACCCAAACTTCGGCAATGGGGCCAAACGCTTCGGCGGTGTCGAGGTTAATGGCTAAGCGGTTGAGCAAGTCGCTCTTGAGCATGCCCTGGGGAAATGACCCATCCATATCAGCACTCCTGCGATCGCTAGCCCCAGCCCAAAGCTGCCTTTGGCCTGGATGAGGTCTACCTTTAATAGTAGTCGATCGGAAATGAGTGGTTCTGCTGACGGCTGTTTGCCCTAGCACTTAGCCAAACGCCTTGGCCTGTCTGTGATTCACAAGCTCTATAATTGACAAACTCTGGAGGCGGACTGATTCCGCCCTGACAATTCCGGGTTAGAGTGAGCAGTGATAGGTCATCTAGGGCGATTCCATGTCTGATCAAGCCGGAAATATTCTATTGGTAGACGACGAGCCAGGTCTGCGCGAGGCGGTGCAGGCCTACCTAGAAGACAGCGGCTTTACGGTGCGATCGGCCAGCAACGCTAAGGAAGGCTGGGACTTGCTACAGCAGGAGACCCCCGACGCCCTGATTTCAGACATCATGATGCCCCAGGTAGATGGCTATGCCTTTTTGGCCCAGGTGCGCGACGATGTGCGCTTTAAGGGGCTGCCGGTGCTGTTTCTGACGGCGCGGGGCATGACCAGCGATCGCATTCAGGGCTACAACGCAGGCTGCGACGCCTACCTCTCGAAGCCCTTTGACCCCGAAGAGCTGGTCGCGGTGGTTAGCAACCTAATCGGTCGCCGCGCCGCCCAAACTCCAGATTCGGGCGACCTGCCCGACATCGCGGTGATGGCCCGCCAGATCGAAGAAATCAAAGCCATGCTGAGCCAAAAAGGCGGTATCGCCAAAGTGACCTCAGACATTCGCATCGACCTCACCCCCCGCGAGCAGAGCGTGTTGGATCTGGTGGCTGAGGGTCTAATGAACAAAGAAATCGCCAGCCGCCTCGACACCAGCGTGCGCAACGTCGAAAAGTACGTTAGCCGCCTGTTTAGCAAAACCGGCACCAACAGCCGCACGGAGCTAGTACGGTTTGCCCTGGAACACGGCATGGTGACCACTTAGGCAGAGGGTCTAGATGATGTCGATGACTAGAAACCCGGTTTCTTTGAGAAACCGGGTTTCTTCACTCGATCGCGCTAGTGCTATAGCCATAGCCAACATTTCAAACCACGGCTCCTGCGATTAGCCCTGCGATCGCCCCAGCAGGCACTAGTTGCCAGGTGGGGCGACGGAAGCGCACTAGGGCAATCAGGGCAGCGAGGCCGACGACAATGGCAACGATGGTGCCGGGCAGGGTGGGTTGAACTAGCGCAGCGGCGGCGAGGGGGATGGCAGCGGCGGCGATCGCCCCCAATGCTGCCGGTAGCACCCCCTTGATAAAGCTCTTGACCCAGGGGTTTTTCCGCAGCCGCAGCAAAAAGGGCGAGGCAAACATGATGAACAAAAACGATGGGGTAAAGATGGCCACGGTGGCGACCAGTGCCCCCAGCACCCCGGCCACCTTATAGCCTACAAAGGCGGCGGTAATCACTACGGGGCCGGGGGTCAGTTCTCCTAGGGCAACGCCGTCAATGAACTGACTGCGAGTCATCCACTGAAAATCATTCACTACCGCCGTTTCGAGTAGGGGAATGATCACCAGGCCACCGCCAAAGATGAACGCTCCTGTCTTGAGAAAAAAGGTGGTTAGCGGTATGGCGTAATCTTGAATACGATCCCATCCCCAAAAGCCAGAGACGACTAGGGGGTCGGCGGATAGATTTGCCAGTAAGTTTGGAAGGCTCTGGGTGATGGGAATTAGCGGTGCTAACCAGGCGCTGGCGCGAGGGGACGGCCCTGCCGGAGGGGGCGAAGGGGGGCGATAGATGACGAGTCCGGCTAGGCCCGCCAGCAAAAAGAGTAGGAGGATGTTGACGCGAAAGAGTAGGGAGAGCAGCAGAACGGTAAGGGCGATCGCAATCCCCTGCCAGTCTTTGATCGCCTTTTTGCTCAGCTTCCAGCAGAAGCCAAAAATAATCGCAATCACCACCGGAGAAATGCCCAAAAACAGATGCTCAATCTGGGGCACTCCTTGAAACCGAAAGTAGGCCCAAGACAGCGCCAGCACAATTAGAAACGCTGGCAGAATAAAGCAAACACCCGCTACAACAGCCCCCAACTGTCCCGCCCTTAGGTAGCCAGTGTAAATGCCGGTTTGGGTTGAGGCGGGGCCAGGCAGCATCTCGCAGATGGCTACCCCTTCGAGAAACTGATCTTCTTTCATCCAGCCGCGCCTGACCACCGCCTCATTGTGAATCATGGCAATGTGGGCTTGGGGGCCGCCAAAGCCGATCGCTCCGAGCTTCAAAAAAAGCAGGGCGAGTTCCTTTAAACGGGCCGGTAGCGTCTCTTGAGCCGGTTCTACAGCGGTAGGGTCTAGATCTGGCGACTGGTTCATGGGCAACACGATAATGCTAAAGCGAGCCTATCGGGATTCGACCACGACATCCTATATCGAGCAATACATTGTCTGGAGCGGGGGTACTAGCTGCCCAAGCTGAGTTTGTATCTGTAACGACCCAGCTCTTCAATTCTTCAATTCTTCAATTCTTCAACCTGTAGCGTGCGGATCGGGTGTGCAAATGTTGACGTGGCTAGGGCTACGATGGGCCGCCTGTATTTAGGGAATTAAACAAAAAAACGTATCTGCTTGCTTTAACAACTTTTGTGTTGCTAAACTCAATGAGTATTTCTACTGTGTACTGCCTGCTATGACCCAGCAACTGCCCAGCACAAAGGGAATCACCCTTCATCAGATGGAGGTTTTTGAAGCAGTTGCTCGCCACGGCAGCTATACAAGGGCGGCTGAAGAGCTGTACTTAACCCAGCCTACGGTTTCGATTCAGGTCAAGCAGTTGTCGAAGACTATCGGCCTACCGCTGTTTGAGATGGTGAGCAAGAAGCTGTATCTAACCAGAGCGGGAGAGGCCCTATTGACGACCTGTCATCAGGTTTTAGATCAGCTCTCGACGCTGGATGAGGCGCTAGTGGCGTTTCAAGAATTAGAGCGAGGAATGGTAAAAGTAGCCACGGTTGAAACTGGCAAAACGGCCCTAGTGCAGCAGCTAAAACCGTTTATGGATCGCTATCCAGGCTTAGAGCTTTCGATGCATATTGGTAATCATCATCAGCTACTAGAACGACTGCAAAACAATGAGGACGATATTTATCTGTTTAGTCTACCGCCTGCTTTAAATGGAGTTGAGGTGTTTCCCTGCATGAATGTGCCGCTGAATATCGTGGCCCATCGACAACATCCTTTGGCCGGGCAAACGGCGATATCTCCGCAGCAGCTAGCTCAGGAATCATGGATTCTGGGTGAGCCAGGCTCAGCCAGTCGCCAGCTGCTGGAAGAATTTTTTACGGCTCAATCAATTAAGGTGCGCAGACGACTGGAGTTGAGCAGTAGTGAAGCTATTAAAGCTAGCATTCGGGCTGGGCTGGGCATTGCGGTATTGCCCGCGTCAGAATTGTCTCGCACAGACCTTGCAACTGACTTGGCTATTTTGCCCGTAGCAGAATTTTCGCTGCGCAAGCAATGGCACCTGGCGTACCTGAAAGGTAAGTGTTTATCTCCAGCGGCGGCGGTATTTCTTGACCACGTTGTGGAACGATTTTGAGCGACAATAACCCATTTGGGGGCCGCCAGGGCGGCCAGCCACCAGCTCCAGTGGCCTACGCCCACCGCTAAAATTCCTGGCCACCAGGCCAATACAATCACGGTATCACCGACTGCTGAGCTTTTAGAAACTCCTTAAATGTGCCCTGAAGGTTGGCCACAGCTTCTGCTCAAAGGGCGGTCTAGCTCGGGTTTACCAAGATTTCAAAATCAGTGCGGCTAGGACTGCGTGGCTAGAATTGCTGGGCGCAAGGCTGTTAGCACCGGAGAAGTCTGCCATAATCCTCAGCGTGTGGAGCCGTTGAGCGCTATGAAACCCTACCAGACCATTCCGATCTGCGACTGTGGCGAACCGCTGGTGCCTATTGCGGGTGATATTGCAGGCGATCGCATCTCCCTGGTGCAGCCCCACCCCTACCAGGTACTGGGAGCACCCTACGGCCATCAGTCGCCCTACCACCTGCGATCGGGCGTATTGGCAGCCCTGCTCCAGGCTCAGGCGGTGCTGCACCAGCGGCAGCCGGGCTGGACGATTCAGGTGTTTGACGCCTTTCGCCCCCTGGCCGTGCAGCGATTTATGGTGGAGCGCACCTTTTTAGAGCAGGTGCAGGCTCGTGGGTGGGATGCTGAGGCACTCACAGCGGCTCAGCGAGAAGTCGTCATGGCCGAGGTCATTCAGTTTTGGGCCGTACCCAGCGACGACCCGGCCACACCCCCGCCTCACAGCACCGGGGCGGCGTTGGATGTCACACTCATGACCGAAACGGGCACCGTGGTGGATATGGGATCGCCCATCGACGAGGTATCGCCGCGATCGCACCCCGACCACTTTGCCGACAGCACTGTCCCCGCCGAGCAGCAGTTCCACACTCACCGCACGCTGCTGAACCAGGTGATGGCGGCGGCTGGGTTTCGCCGCCACCCCAACGAGTGGTGGCATTTCTCGCTGGGCGATCAGCTGTGGGCCTGGCAGCGGCGGCAAGAAACCGGCGGCGAAGACTTTTTGGCTCACTATGGGCGCGCCTCGGTAGACTTGTGGGTACAGTGATACCACCAGGTACGCTCACCCTTGAGGAGGTAACGGCGATGGACGTTTGGTCATGGATACGCCTGTCGGCAATCAGGCGGTTTTGGGACGCTTGGCCCATGGCGCTTGGGCTAGCCCTGATGGCGGCGGTTCCAGTTCAGGCCCAATCCACGGCTACGCTGCAATCGTCGCTACAGCTAGCGGTGTGTTTAAACGATTGGGATAGCGCGATCGCCCACGCCAGAGCAATTGAGCAGATGCCCGACCTGCCGGTCAAAAACCAGGCCGAACTGGTGGTTTTGCGCCGTCAGATGCAGCTTCTGCGCCAAAATCAGGTTGTCTTGACCAATATTGAGGCTTGTCAGCCGGTGCTGGAGGGGTTTGGCCTGCCAGGCTACAGCGGACGACCGTTGCAGCTAGAGCGGGCCGCCGCATCTCGCGTGGGCCTCAGTAGCGCTACTCTGATCCCAGACCAAACCATCCGACAGCTGGAGGCCTTTTGGCAGGCCGGGCTAGGGGTTAGCGCCGACACCCCGCTTGACCCGCTGGCCGAGGCCCGGCGCATCAACACCCGCAGTGGCAGTGGTGTCTCTACGGGAGCTGTAAGCCGTTATGTCGACGTGTACGCTTTTCTGGGCGCTGAGGGCGATACTGCCAGTCTGGCTCTAGACGTCATTCAGCAGCGGCCAGGGATACTCTACACCGACGACAGTGCCCTACTCTTCTTGTTTGACGCCGAGGGCCGGCTGCTGAGTGAAGCCCGCACTACCTCAGTGCTGCAACCCCGGTTAGAGACTGGGCCGCTGCCCGCCGCAGGAGTTTTCTACGCCGCCGTAACCACCCCTCAGCACCGACCCGTGCTAGACGAAGGTGGATTTATAATCGGCTGGCAAGGCATTGGTACCAGCGCCGTCACCTATACACTGACGCTCAGAGGCGTGACGCCATCGCCGGAATTGGGCGCTGGGAACAGATAAGGGCATCCTCTTGCGTTTACTACGGCTGTCGGCAAATGCCAAAAACCGAGGTAAACCCGTGCAGAAACGTGGTCTGCCCCACGGGGCCAATTTCGCCGCCGCAAAAAAAGCCTCCTAGGGGTAGCCCCGGCAGGTACTGAGCAAATAGGTTGGAGTCAAAGTTGGCCTGATTGTAAAGCCCTTCGCCTCGCCCATTGCAGGCAAACATCAGCGCTCCGGCGGTTGTGGTAGAGGCAGGGGTCTGGCGCTGGTAGCGCTGCAGCAGGTTTTCTAAATCGATCGCAGAGGTGTGGGCATCGCGCAGGTGAAACTGTACTCGCTGACCAGGGCGCAGCCGATCGCCCACGGCGATCGCGCCCACTTTGGGGTCGACCCCCAGCAGGGTGCGAATGAGAAAGTCGCCCTGGTCGAGGGTGAGCTTGAAACTATCTTTGGCAACGCCGATAAAGAGAGAACTCTGGGCCAGCTTGCGATCGCCTTCAGATAGCGTTTCAAAGAGTTCTTGCAGGATCTCCAGGGGCGGGCGGGGGTCGTCGCCAGCAGCCGTGCCCAGGGTGAGGAGGATATTTCGCTCGGCGCTGTCGACCCGATAGATGGGGCCAATCGGGCGGCACCCCTGGGCAACGATGGTATCTAGCACCAATGGCCCCGAGAGGGCAACGCCAACGATACCTTCGGCGTGTAGAGTGCGATCGCAAAATAGCCCGCTGTGGCGATTAAACCCACCTATGCTGGCCAACCCACCGATTTTTACTCCGTTTGGGTAAGCAAAATCTAGCCCCTGCAGCAGGTCATTGATGCTAGATGAAAAGGGGTCAGCCATCAAAATAAACTGGGGATTTTGCTCTGGCGCTACCCCAATCAGATCTGACCAGGCGTCGGGCGGGCTGTCGAGGTCGGGCAGATCATCGCTCGACAAATAAAAGCTCTGTACCGATACACCCGGCAGCTTGGCCACCGTCAGGCTGAGGGCGGGGATGTCTTCTAGTTCCTGAGGCTGACCCTGAGCATCGGTGCCAACAATGCCGCCGCCGCTGCACCCCACCAGGGCTGGTATCGGCAGCAGGCTTTGCAGTAGGGGCAACAGCCGGGCAAACTCGCTGGTAAATGAGGATGCAATAAACACTAACCCCAGGTCAGGGGTCGTCGTTAAACGCCCCTTGAGCTGCTCGGCCACCTCCTTCACTGCCCCTTCTAGGGAAGGGCAGGTAGACACAGCGTTAGCCCACTCCATAGGCGGGTGGCCCGGTTGGAGAATGTCGGTCATCGGGTATATCCCCTCCTCTTGTGGTTCCAGTCTAGATCGGAAACTTGATTACCCCGCTAAGGTCGACCGAATAGCTGGGCTTACCAATCGACCCTAGCGAGCAATGTTCAGCAGACACCCCCGGCAGGGTCGAGATGTGTAATATGGGAGTAGGTACTTCTACTGGGCCTCACCTCTAGGATCAATTGGCAAGCGATTGGCGAGCAATTAGCTGGTGGTACCAGGTCGGCGATTTTTCCTGTCAAGGGAGTAACCCTCCCCTCGTGGGGTAGAGTTTTCATCGTCAGGTCAGCTAAAACAGTGAAGTATACTAAGCCTGAAGCTGGGATATGTCACTTAAAGCCAGTGGATTTATCCCTGTTTAGTTACCAGGCGGCAGTCCCCCACGGTAGTTGTTTACACACGGTAAAGGAAGCAAATGAGCGACAATATCAAAGAGCGCATTGAGAAAGAAATTGAAGACGCCCGATCTGCCTGCGACGTCTCTGGCAGTAGCTCTCAGGAGTGTGCCGCTGCTTGGGATGCTGTAGAAGAGCTTCAGGCTGAAGCCTCTCACCAGCGCGACAAGGGTACCGACAAAACTTCCCTAGAAACCTACTGCGACAACAATCCTGAAGCCGATGAGTGCCGGGTCTACGACACCTAGGAATCGGGAATTGTCTCCGAGAGCTTAAAACATCCTAAAGAAACGTCCTGGTCTCCGGGACGTTTCTGGCATTTTTGCCGTCCTTAAACCTGCCCAAAAAACACCTTTCTCAAAAACACCTTCCCGAAAAACCGACCTTTCCAATCGAGGTAGCTATGGCGCTAGTGGTCTACGGCATTCCCACCTGTAGCACCTGCAAAAAGGCGCGGCAATGGCTCGACAGCCGCGCCATCTCCTACGAGTTTGTTGATACCAAGAGCTATCCTCCCAGCCCTGAGCTGGTGAGCGCTTGGATAAACGCTTTGGGCAGCAAGGCCATGCGTAATACCTCAGGGCTGTCGTACCGCGCCCTCGGCGACGAGAAGCAAACCTGGGGTGACCCTGAGTGGATTAAGGCCTTTAGCCAGGATGCCATGCTGCTGAAGCGCCCTCTGTTTGTGAAGGATGGTAAGGCGGTGCTGGTGGGGTTTCGGGCCTCTGAGGCGACGCTGATTGAGATGCTCGGTAAGTAGGTGGGCCGGTGAAATGAGACCGAAGTGGTGAGGCCGGTGAGGGCAAAAATAAGGCTCCAATTCTGAAAAGAATTGGAGCCTAAAATGAGGCTAGATTGCTTTAATGATGCGGATAAAGCGCTTAGTCGATGGTACGCTTGACCTGATCTTTGGCATCTTCAACGGAGTGGCGCACCTTAGCCTCGGCCTGCTTGGCCTTACCTTTGATCTGGGCTTCGCGATCGCCGGTTAACTTGCCGCCAGCTTCCTGGGCTTTACCCTCAATATCTTTGGCCGTAGCCTTGACTCGATCTTCAATAGACATCGTTATTTATCATCTCCACATAAACTGACTTTTTACCTAGTCTAGATCTCTCAGCCAGGCCATTCATCTGTAGGGAGGCAGATCTGTGGGGAGGCAGAGAGGGGGCTCTACCAAAATGAAGGCATTGGAGTATCCTGAAGCATCATAGGCGGCTTGGTTTAGCAACGGAACGTGAATTCAGGGCTGGGGCTATGGAGTATTGGGAATTTCTGCTTCAAAAGGAGGGCGATCAAAGCTGGTTACCCCTCGATGCTTCCCAGGTAGAAGTGTTGGAGGGCCGCTATCGGGTGATGGTTCACACCAGTCAAACCAATACCCCTGTGCGCATTCAGATTAGTCAGATGCTGCATGATAGTCAGGGGCAGCGATCGGCCCTTCAGGACGAGTCTCCTGGTCGTCGTACCCTACGTCGGCAGGGCGAGACTAACAGCAACGGCCTGATGGTAGTGATGCCCTTCACCCGCTTGAGAGAGGGCACCTGGGATATTCGGTGCGCCAGTGGTGCGAATTCGGGTGAGGTCAATTTACCCGACGAGGATACCCAAGCCCAGTGCTATGCAGTGCAGCTGCGGGTGGTGGGCCAAGACTCTGCGGATGACGGGGACTGGTTTGCCGATGATGGCAGTGAAGGCTTGGGTGCGATCGCGCCGTCCTATCTACAATCAGATCGCTTGGCTCCCAATTCTGCGCCCCTGCCTGACATTGATCTCGAAGCGACGGCTGCCGCTATGGATGCCTTTCAGGCGCAGCTGGCGGCGGGCTTGGCTGAAGATAGCTTACCTTACCAGCTCACCCTGCCCTATACTGCGCTGCTGGGTAGCACGGGCGAAAGCCTGGGCCTGACGGCGACAGTGACGGGCCAGGCTGGCAGCAATCCCGGCTCGCCGCTAGCGCTGGTGGTACGACTGTTTGACCCCCAAACGGCGGTTACTGTAGCGCTGGCTCCGGCACCGCTGGCTGTGGCTACGCTGCCCAGTACAGTTACGCTGACCGTCGCGGTGCCCCCTCAGCTTTCAACCCGGCTGCTGCTAGGGGAGGTGGGGCTACTGGTTGGGGCCGAGGTGGTGGCCCTACAGCGATTTACGGTCACGGTAGATGTGGCCTCGCTATTTGATGCGATCGCGAACCAGGCAGAGACCGACACCAGTTTAGATGTCGTCTTTCCCACCGATACCGCCGAGGCCGAGGCCGCTGCACCCCCGTCGCACCCCGATCTCAAAGTCTGGGATATATCTGGGCGCACGGCTCCACCTCGGGAGATGCCCATTCTGACGTTGCCCCGTGGCGGCGCTGCCCTACCGCCTAGAATTTACTACCCTTCTCCCCACGAGGCGGCGGTTCATCAACCGACGCTGCCCCCTGTGGGCCAGCCTAAACCATTTCCTGCTGCAACTCCCTCCCCTTCAGCAGATGGGTCGCCGAGTGCTCCGTCTAGCCGGGAACCTGCCGCCGCAGACCCTACCCGCAGGCTGAGCCTGCCGCCGAGCTTACCGCCTCTTCAGGCGGCTGACCCCCTGGCCGCACTGGGCAGACAACCTGCTATCTCTAGCAGCAAGCCTCGCGGGCAAGCGCCGCAGCTCATTTCTCACGAAGCCATGGGGTTCAAAGATTTGAAGCTGCAAGATCGATTCTGGGCCAGGCTCAATGAGCTAGCGGTCAACCTCCAGCAGGAGGCATTAGACAACCGCTCCCAAGAGACCGCTGCGGCTGAACCAGCTGCGGCAGGCGAGGCCGCTGAGGCTGAGCCAAAATTCATTCCCTTTGCGGGCGAGGTAGTGATTTACGACGATGAAGACCCCGCCCTCAGGGCTGTCAGCACAGCTGAATCGGTGGCGGTTAAAGATACCGAGGCAGAGGCCGCTCCTGAAGCGATTACTCCGCCCCTGCCCCTGCTGGTGTTGCCCGAGGGCGACCTTGTCGCTGGTGAACCCGTCTTGGTGACTCTACGGGTACCGTTTCATCCCAACCGCCTGTACCTCAAGGTTTGGATTACTGACCCTCAAACGCGCAGTCTTGCCGATGAGCCCCGGCAGGTGATGAATCTGCTGCCTAACGGGCAGGGGCAGCTAGAAGGCAACCTGCAGCTGACGGTGCCCCTAGGCTGTTTAGAGGCCTGGTTTGAGGCCATTTCTATCGATATGGTGACCCAGCAGGAGAGCTACAAAACCTCTGTCAGCCGCGCTATTACCCTGCCTGGCCTCACCTCGCCGGGGCTAGATGAGTTTCAGCCCTAGGGCGTAGATCTGACCGTAGGCCCAGGAGCAGGGTAAAACCGTGAGGTTTTGCAACGAATTCTAGGCAATCTTGCAAAAAGTAGGGTTGTGTATCAGGGATGCCCCTACAATAAGTGCGGCTTTTCTAGGCTGACCACACCCATCAGCCCTCCAGCGATAGGACTGTGCAGGCTGGGAAAGTTCCGGTCGTTGCCTCAGGGCAATGGTTGTTGGCCCTTAGCTAATTCAGGTTTTTGGGCTGGGGTAATTCAGACTCGTAATTGTAATGTTGAGCCATTAACCTCTGCTATCAGCCAGTCTGGTAAGTGGTTGAGGCTAGAGTTTGCCCCCCAATTCCAGGGCTTAAGGTAGAAAAACTATCCCCATATCAAAACCGCTATCTAGGACGGGTGACAATGAATCCTATGTCGATGCTTAAATCGGCTGCGCTGATGGCAGCCACGCTTGGGGTGCTGGGTGGGACCGGGCAGGCTGTTGCCCAAAACCCCGCTCCAGGTCAGCCCATGGGGCGCGAAGGCACGCTACTAGCGCAAACCTTTGGTAATACTGCCATCAATGCGGCCAATTTTCTCGTGGTGGCTGTGCCTGGCAGTACAGCTCAGCCCTATCGGCTGTATATCGTAGAGCAGCTCCAGCCCAACCCCCCTTGCTGGACGATCGCTAACCCCGGTGGTGAGCCTACCCAAGTCAACGCGCTGTGGAATACCTTTGACTTTACTGGCGTTTGTCGTCTCCAGCGCGACACAAATGGCTATGCCATTCGTCTGGCAGGCCAAGACCTGTCGGGCGCTCGGTTTGAGGTCAACCAAAAGGATGGCGATTTGCTGCTGCAGTTTGCTCCTAGTACTGTTTCGCGCAATCGCATTACCATTGGCCGCGCCAACGGCATCAGCCCCACCGGCTTTACCCAAATCGATCTCAACCCCGGCTGGTCGCTGACTAAGCGCACCTTCAATGGGCAAGTTGTGAGCTCTCACCTGTTGTACTTCACCAATGACCTGACTCTGGCCCAGATTCAGAATGGTGAAATTGGCGGTGGTGATCCGGTTACTCCACCGGACAATCCGCCCACCGCGGCTTTTACCGACATTCGGGGCAACCGCTATGCCTCTGAAATTTCCCGTGCCGCTAGTCTGGGCGTGATTTCGGGCTTCCCGGATAACACCTTCAAGCCCACTAGCCCGCTGACTCGAGAGCAGGCGGTATCGATAATCATCGAAACGGCGGGTAAGATTCTGCCCACGTCGCTGATTGCCGAGCGATCGCAAGTGGTCTCTAGCCCGCCTTTCCCCGATGTAGCCGCCAACCGCTGGAGCGCGCTCAAAATTCAGCAGGCAAAGCAGCTAGGCATTGTGGCCGGCGATTTTGGTACCGGCAACTTCCGGCCTACCGACAATGTCTCTCGGGCCGAACTGATGGCAATGACGTATAAGTTGGCCCTAATTCGGGCTGATGCCGGTGCTGGCGATACGACCAGCGGTACCCCAGTACCGGGTCGCGATCAGGTTACGGGCGGGCTCATCCCCAACATTCCTAACCCAGCCAGCTTTACCGATATTGCTGGCCACTGGGGCGAAAATGCGATCAAGCAGATGGCTGCTGTATGCGCGATCGCTACGCCGCTCAACGAAACCGGCACCAGCTTTGCTCCCAACACCAATGCGCTGCGCGACTACACTGCCGCTGTGGCTGTTCGGGCCATCGACTGCCCCGCCGGTCGGCCCCAGTAGAGCAGACCAGTAGAGCAGACCAGTAGGGCAGAGACAACGCGTTAGGTTTAGGGGAAACTCCCGCGGGAGTTTCCCCTTTTTTGTCGGGCTGTTGGGTGAACTGCGATCGCCCTTTGGGCCGGTCTTTGACTATCGCCTAGCGCACCGCGCACAGCAGCCCGTAACGAATCAGGCCGCTTTGGAGTCCCTGGCGCATGGGGCCTAGCGCCAGCGCCCCCTGGAGGGTGCTAGGGCCGGCCTTGACTAGCCCTGCTAAACCCTCCGGGGTGAGGGCCGAGGCAATCACCTCATCCCAGAATGGGGCCACCGCTAGCGACCAGTCGGCGCTGTGCAGGTGGCTAAACCCGCAGCTGTGCGCGATCGCCTCATAATCGGGCAGGGCAATTACGTAGGGCAGGCCGTAGACCTGATAAATCCAGCTAAGCTGCTGCTGCTCAATCCAGGTCAACGGCCCCGCCAGCGAATTGATGGGGCGATGGCACCAGGTCGCCATCAGTAATTTGCCTCCCGGCTTTAGCACCCGGTAGCACTCCTGCAAAAAAGCCACCTTGTCTGGCATGTGCTCGCCACTTTCCATCGACCACACTAGGTCAAAGCTTGCGTCTGCAAAGGGAGTGTGCAGCGCATCGGCCACCTCAAAATGAGCACAGGGAGGGGTATTGTCGCCCAAATTTGCCGCAGCGGCTCGTTCTGTCGCCCGCTTCGCCTGAATTGGGCTGAGGGTAATACCCGTTACTCTGGCACTAAACCGGGTCGCCAATTCCAACGCACTACCGCCAATACCGCAGCCGCAGTCAAGGATATCTGGAGCTTGGGTAACGCCTGCCCAGGCCAAACACTCGTCGATTAGATCAATTTGGGCCTGGCGGCGATTTTTACGCTGGCGGCCATCGGGGCCGTAATAGCCATGGTGCATGTGCTCGCCCCAGATCTGCTCCCACAGCCCCGACGAGTCGTCATAAAACGTCTGAATTTTTTTGTACAGCGCATTGGCCATGGCAACTCGGGGCTAAAGAACAGTGCCCTATAGGGGCTTAACGGCTTAAATCTTCCGCTATGTTGGCTGAGAGCGTCAACTCGTGGAAATATAGGGTTGCCTTTATCCTCCGTGTCTCGCGGAATGCTCAGCCTATGCAGATGACGGTTCCGCGCACCATATGCCTTGGTTTTTTAGTGCTCATAACCGTGGGTACAGTGCTGTTGCTGCTGCCCTTTGCTACCGCCAGCGGTGATTGGAACGACCCGCTGGTGGCCTTTTTCACGGCGACCTCCGCCGTCTGCGTAACGGGGCTGATTGTAGTCGATACCGGCAGCTACTTTTCGGGGTTTGGGGAAGCCGTCATTCTGACGCTGATTCAGGTGGGAGGGCTAGGCTATATGACTGCCAACACCTTTTTAGTCCTCCTGCTGGGGCGACGGCTGGGGCTGCGGGAGCGGTTGGCTATTCAGCAGTCGATGGATAACTCCGCCCTGGCGGGGGGCAAGTCGCTAGTGCTCTCCATCATTGCCATGACGCTTGTCTTTGAGCTAACTGGGCTATTTTGCCTCTACCCCGTATTTAGCCAAGACTATGGGGCAGCCTATGGCCTGTGGTTATCAGTATTTCACAGCATCAGCGCTTTTAATAATGCTGGCTTTAGCCTATTTGAAGACAGCCTGGTCGGCTATGCTTTCAACCCCTGGGTCAATGCGATTATTACGGCACTAGTGATCGTGGGTGGCATTGGCTATCAGGTAATTATGGAATTGCTTACTTGGCTACGCAACCGCATTGAGGGCGATCGCAGCCGAGGCCTATTTTCCCTTAACTTTAAGGTTGTCACTAGCACTACAGTGGTGCTGCTAGCCCTAGGTACGCTGGCCTTTTTTGTCATCGAGTACCAAAATCCAGACACGCTGGGGCCGGTAGACCCCCACCATAAGCTGCTGCTGGCCTGGTTTCAGTCTGTTATTGCGCGCACTGCCGGGTTTAACACCATCGATATTGGAGCAATGGGGAATGCATCGCTATTTATCATGATTGCCCTCATGTTCATTGGAGCCAGCCCCGGCAGCACGGGCGGTGGAATCAAAACCACCACAATTCGTATTGTCATTGCCTGTACCCGGATGGCCCTTCAGGGCAAGGAGCAGGTGCTCTGTTTTAGGCGACAAATTCCAACTAGCCGGGTGCTAAAAGCGATCGCGGTCGTCGTTGGGTCAGGCATTGCCGTTGTCGCCGCCACTGCCCTGGTCGCCGTCAGCAACCCTACCCTAAACTTCATCGAGATTCTCTTCGAATCGGTTTCCGCCTTCGCTACCGTAGGGCTTTCCACTGGCATTACCGCCGATCTTTCTGATATTGGCAAATACGTGATTATCTTCACCATGTACCTGGGCCGGGTCGGGGTGCTGTTGTTTATGGGTGCGCTGCTAGGTGACTCTAAGCCCTCAGCTATTCAGTACCCCGAAGAAGAACTATTGATTGGCTAAAAGTACTTAACTCTAGGCTACATACCCAGCAAAAAGGGGAGCCATTGACTCCCCTTTTTGTGATTCTTGGGTTTGTGGTTCTTGGGATAGTTTCTGCTCAGGGCGATCGCTGAGGCGCTTACGCAGAGTTTGCTGTCGTTTTTGTAGCTGTCGCTGGCGGGCGGTGCCGCCCCGACCCTTGTGGTTGCGGCCTCCTTTACGAGGCGACTCCCACCGCTTGAGGTGCTGTGCCACAGTTATTCTCCTATCCGTCAGGGGCTAAATTACACGCTAACCCTAACTCTCTTCTAATCATACTGTCCTCAAAGACTGTGGCTCTTAAAGACTGTGGCAAGATAACCGAATCACCATCATGGCAGATAGTACCTCACATCAAGCAGCCCCCCACAATATTGCGGAGGGCTGCTTGATGGTCAATTTAGAGCGAGAGTACCAACCTACTTAACGGTGACCTTGCCGCCAGCTTCTTCAATCTGCTTCTTGGCGTCTTCGGCATCTTCCTTAGTAACGGCTTCCTTAATCGCCTTAGGAGCTGCTTCCACCATTTCCTTGGCTTCTTTCAGGCCCAGGCCGGTTAGGCTGCGCACCACCTTGAGCACAGCGATCTTTTTATCAGCGGGCACTTCGTCAAGAACGACATCAAATTCGGTCTTTTCTTCTTCCGGCTCAGCCGCAGCTGCGCCAGCGCCGCCCATCATACCAGGGGCCATCATCATCATGCCGCCGCCTGCGGAGGCAGAAGCGTCCACGCCAAAGGCTTCTTCAATTTGCTTTACGAGCTCAGACGCTTCAAGCAGAGATAGAGACTTAAGCTGTTCGAGAATTTCGTCAGTTTTAGCAGACATAGTTACCGATTAACTCCTGATAGAAAAACAATCAAACACAAAAAACGTGACAGACGAGCTTAGGCTGCGTCTTTTTCGGAGACCGCCTGAATAGCACGAACCAGAGATGCAGGCACCTCTTTGACGCCCACCGCCAGCTGGGTCGGCACGGCATTGATACCAACAGCCACGCGGGTCGGCATAGCTTTGATAGCCCCGGCCAGACGAGCCATCAGTTCTTCTTTCGTGGGCAGCTCGGTAATCGCTTTGAGCTGGTCTTCGCTCAGGGCCTGACCTTCCATGACACCGCCCCGGAGGGTGGTTTTTTTGGTGTCTTTTTGGAATGCCTGATATTCCTTAATGGCTCCGCCAAAATCTTCTTTAACCAGCACAAAGGCCGAAGAATCTCTGAGGAACTCAGTAATGGGCTGCCAGCTGTCGTTGCCATCGACAGCGATACGCATCAGCGTATTTTTGGCGATTTTGCACACTGCACCCTTGGGCCGCAGCCGGTTGCGCAAGTTGCTAATCTCGGCCACAGTGAGACCTTTGTAATCAATTACAAAGGCTAGCTGGGCGTCGTCGAGCAGCGCCTGAATCTCAGTTACCAGCTCTTTCTTATTTGCTAGGGTTCTCCCCATATCAATCTCACCTCCTTTTAGTTGGGGATAGGGAAACTTAATTACCCCATCTAGGACTTGGCTATGCCGCTTCGGCAGCGGCCAAAAATAAACCCCGACAACCATGCCGGGGTTAGACCAACAACCGCATGTGCTTAGCCTAGAGCAAAAGCACGTTAGTCGTTACGTCAACCTCGGCAGGGTTTATGCAGCGCTTGGCTAGCACCTGTTGTCTACGGTCGTCTATGCGGTTTTAGGGGATTATTTCAGCCTTTTAGTCTCCTGGTTGGTCTGGGGTAAAACTTGATTTGCCTGGCTTATTAGCCTAGGCAGCATCGTCCATTTTGAAATCACGCAGGGCGTTGACATCAAGATGAATGGCAGGCCCCATAGTAGAGGTAATAGCTACCGTGCGCCAGTAGCGACCCTTGGCTCCAGAGGGACGGTTGCGGTCAACAGACTCCTGCAGCGCCTTCAGGTTAACCATCAAATCTTCAGCACTGAAGTCTACCTTGCCAAACATAACATGGACAATCCCAGTTTTGTCAGCCCGGTACTCTAATTTACCGGCCTTAAATTCGCTGATGGCCTGGGGCAAGTCAAAGGTAACGGTACCGCCCTTGGGGGAGGGCATCAGTCCACGGGGGCCAAGTTGTCGTCCTAGCTTGGCGACCTGAGGCATGACATCGGGGGTGGCAATCAGGATGTCGAAGTCCATCATGCCCTTCTGAATTTCGTCGATGAGTTCCTCAGAACCTACCAGGTCAGCCCCGGCAGCAGTAGCCTCCGCAACTTTTTCGCCTTTAGCGATGACGGCGACTCGAATGGTCTGCCCCGTGCCCTTGGGCAAAATAACGGTCGTGCGCAGCTGCTGATCGGTGTACTTGGGGTCAATGCCCAAGCGAATATGAGCTTCTGCGGACTCAATAAACTTGGCGGTAGCCGTTTCTTTGAGCAGTTCTAGGGCTTCTAGGGGCTCGTAAAGACGGTCTTCTTCTACCTTGGCCTGGGCTTCCCGCAGGCGCTTAGATACTTTAGGCATGGTTATCTCCTTGGGGTCAAACGAAGCAGCGCCTCTCCCCCGTAATGTGAATAGTTAAACGCTGGTTGAGAACCAGACTTTAGGGCTAGTCGCCAACGGTAACGCCCATGTTGCGGGCGGTGCCCTCAACAATATTCATTGCAGCCTCAATGTCGTTGGCGTTGAGGTCAGGCATTTTGGTCTCAGCAATTTCTTTGAGCTGAGCACGGGTAATAGAGCCAACTTTCTTAGTGCGGGGTTCACCCGAGCCGCGCTCAATACCAGCCGCCTTTTTGATCAAAACCGAGGCAGGAGGAGTTTTGAGGATGAAGGTGAAGCTGCGGTCTTCAAAGACCGAGATCTCAACCGGTATAACCAGACCCACTTTGTCCTGGGTGCGGGCGTTGTACTCTTTGCAGAAGGCCATGATGTTAACCCCATGCTGACCCAGGGCTGGGCCGACGGGGGGAGCTGGGTTGGCCTTTCCAGCAGGGAGTGCCAGCTTAATCAGCGCTACAACTTTCTTAGCCATTAATTAACTCTCTTTTTCCACTTGGTTAAATTCCAGTTCTACTGGGGTGTCGCGTCCAAAGATGGACAGCAGCGCCTTGAGCTTGCTGCGCTCGGGGCTAACTTCCACCACCTCACCCTCGAAGTCTTTGAAGGGACCCGAGAGCACGGTGATTTTGTCTCCAGGTGACATGTCGACCTTGACCACTGGCTTCTGTTCTTCGGTGCGCTTGAAAATGCGCTTTACCTCGCTCATGCCGAGGGGCATGGGCTTGACGTGGCCACGGCCGCGACCATAGGCCCGACGCTGTTCGGCACCGACAAAGTTGATGACATGGGGGGTGTTTTTAACCACCGACCAGGCTTCATCATCCATGTACATGCGCACCAGAACATAGCCAGGAAAGACTTTTTCATCGATGTTCTGGCGGGTGCCGTCTTTACGGAGCTTAATCGCCGGAGTTTGAGGAATTTCAACCTGAAAAATGCGGTTGACAACGTCTAGGGTGTTGACACGCTGCTCAAGGTTGAGCTTGACGCGCTTTTCACAGCCAGATGCCACCTGCACGGCATACCACCGAGCTTTGCGCTGGAAGAAGCGGGCTGCTTCGCCTTCATTGCCTTCTTCTGCGGTGGGTCCGGAGCCCTGCTCTGGCGATTCAGCCTCGAGATCTTGATCTAAAGGCTCATCGATAGGAGCGTTGTCGTAGTTGAAGTTTTCAAGCGCCATTAGAATACTTGCCCCGAAACCCACCCAAACAGTCGATCAACCAGATAGATCAGCGTCGCAGAAAGGCTAACCATGAGAATAACAGCGGCGGATTCGCTAATCAGCTGCTGCCGACTTGGCCAAACCACTTTGCCTAGCTCTTCCTTGGTGCCCTGCAAAAAGGTACCGACATTAAAGCGTTGCTCGGCAACCTGGGTATCTGCAGCCTTACCCTTAGACTCTATTGCGGTGTCTTTTTTAACCACTGGTTTGGCTCCTGTTGGCGCTTGTCCGAACTGTCTAACTGGCAGAATGAATCGATAACGTTGACCTAACTAAGCAAAAGAGCAAATTTAGCCACTAGACAGTAACTAAACCCCCTGGCCTAATTGACAGGTGTAAGGCAGTGACAATACCCGCTGCACTGGACTGCTTTAAACATAAAGTGCCAGCTGCTTTAGGCATTGTCGCCGCCATACCCCTCAGCGCGTCCTGGAGGACTCGAACCCCCGACATCGGGTTTTGGAGACCCGCGTTCTACCAACTGAACTAAGGACGCATGGAGCCAGGTGCTAGGCACCAAAAC
Organism: Nodosilinea sp.; assembly: GCA_049646445.1. Taxonomy (GTDB): domain Bacteria; phylum Cyanobacteriota; class Cyanobacteriia; order Phormidesmidales; family Phormidesmidaceae; genus Nodosilinea. The sequence goes on from JBARVV010000017.1 coordinate 44,644, forward strand.
TCAGCTATACCCAATTCTAGTTGATTGGGCGATCAAAACGCTGCTTCAGGCGAGTAGCCTTGCCAACGCGATCGCGCAGGTAGTAAAGCTTGGCCCGACGAGCCTTGCCGCGACGCATCACGGTGATGCTGGCTACTTTGGGGGCATGGAGCAGAAACACTCGCTCAACGCCTATCCCTTGGAAAATCTTTCGCACCGTGATGGAGCGATTGATGCCGCCATTGCGCATGGCGATAATGGTGCCCTCGTAGGGCTGAATTCGCTCTTTGCCACCTTCTTGAATGCGCACGCCAACACGGATGGTGTCGCCGACGTAGATGGTAGGCAGATCGGTCTTTAGCTGCTCCGCCTCAATTGAGCGGATGATTTCCTCTGCGTTCATAGGGCCTGCAAATGTGCACGGTCTATGATTATAGACTATGGGTGTAGTTAAGTCATAGCCTGCCTTAATGTTTTTCTGTAATTGATCGTTTGTTGGGCTGAGTGGGGCATTTTGGGGCGGCTCTGGGCATAGTGTTTATGGAGCATACGCCCCATTCTCTCGCCCCCTCTTTCTTCACTGGATATGTCTACTCTGCCCCTTGACCCCGTGCCTTCGGGAGAGATGCCTCGCCTCGATTTCGCTGCCAATACTCCTTGGGAGATGCCCTGGGAGATGTTAGATGCGATCGCGGCTCCGCTGTGGATTACTGATCAGCATCACCGCTGGATTTTTCTCAACGCGGCCTGTGCCCCACTGGTCGGTAACGATCGCTTTGCTCTGGTAGGGCAGCGAGAAATAGATGTGCTGCCGCTGGGGGTAAGTCAGGCGGTGATGGCGGCGGGGCAGCGAGCAATGGCCAGCGGCAAAGCTCAGCCCTTTGCGGTAGAAATGACCGATGCCGCTGGCGAATACCGCCGCTTGACAGCGACGGCGTGGCAATTTTTTGCCCCGGATGGTGAACTGCGGCTGATGGTCAGCCTGCAGGATGTTACCCCCTTGCACTGGGTTGAGCAAACGCTGCAGCGACAGTCGGAGCGAGAGCGGCTGCTGGGGGCGATCGCTCAGCACCTGCTGCAGTCTCTCAATTCTGAAGATTTGTTGCAAACAACAGTCAACGAGGTGCGCCGCTTTTTACGTATTGACCGAGTGCTGTTCTACAGCTTTGACCCCGACTACAACGGGGTGGTAGCCGAGTCAGCCAGCGGCACGATAGCTGACTCGGCGATCGCCCAGACCGATCTGAGGTTTATTCCTGCCGATCTGATGCGCTACCGCCAGGGGGAAATGGAAGTCATTGATGACATGGCTACGGCTCACCTGCCCCCTGCCTGTCGGGCTAAGTTTGACCAGGCCCAGGTTAAAGCCTGCCTGACGATGCCGATTGTACAGGCGGAGTCACTCTACGGACTGGTGTGTGCCCTCGACTGTAGCGGCCCCCGTGCCTGGACAGATTGGGAGATTGAGACCCTGCGGGATGTGGCAACCCAGGTGGGCGGTGCGATCAAGCAGGCTCGCCTCTACCACCAGGTGCAGCGGCTCAACACTGACCTAGAGCAGCAGGTAACCCAGCGTACCGAGCAGCTGCAAACAGCGCTGGAGTTTGAGGCCACCCTGAAGCGCATTACCGACCGAGTGCGCGACAGCCTGGATGTGAACCAGATTATGCTGACGGCGGTGAAAGAACTGACTGAAGCCCTGGATGTGAAGGGGTCAAACACCTCGCTCTACGATCTGGAGCAGGGCACATCAACTATCTATTACGAGTACAACAGCTCTAGCCCTTCCTACCAGGGGCGGGTGGCTCAGATGGAGGCGTTCCCGGAGGTGTATCACCAGCTGCTGGACGGTCAGTACTTTCAGTTTTGCTCGGTGGAGCCAAACCCGGTACGAGGTTACGTAGCCATGCTGGCCTGCCCAATTGTGGACGATCGCGGCGTCCTGGGCGATCTGTGGCTGATCAACGGGCGTGACTATAGCTTTAACGATATTGAGATTCGTTTAGTGCAGCAGGTGGCCAATCAGTGCGCGATCGCGATTCGTCAGGCGCGGCTGTACCAGGCGGCCCAGTCACAGGTAGCCGAGCTAGAGCGGCTTAACACACTCAAAGACGACTTTCTCAGCACGGTTTCTCACGAGCTGCGCACCCCGGTGACCAGCATGCGGGTGGCGCTGCAGCTGCTGGGGGTAACCCTCAACCAGGAGTTTGACCTGACCGCCGACCTGCAAAAACCAAGGGCAGAGCAGACCCGGATTGGCCGCTATTTCAGCATTTTGCAGGAGGAGTGCGAGCGCGAAATCAGCCTGATTAATGACTTGCTTGACCTGCAGCGGCTAGACGTGGGCAACCATCCGATTCAGCCCGAGCCAGTTTCGCTCGATACCTGGCTAGCTGGCTGGATTGATAGCTTTGTGACTCGGGCTAAAAGCCGCGATCAGACCCTGCATCTGGTGATCGCCCCAGCCCTGCCGGTGTTATATATCGACCTGGCTAGCCTGGAGCGGGTGCTGGCAGAGTTGCTCAACAATGCCTGCAAATACACCCCGCCTGGCAAACACATCACCCTTGACGTTTCGGCCCACCCCGATGCTCCAGATGAGCAGGTGGCCATTGCCCTGACTAATACTGGGGTGACGATTCCGGCTGAGGAAGTGCCCCGCATTTTTGACAAGTTTTACCGCGTCCCCAGCGCTGACCCCTGGAAACAGGGTGGCACGGGTCTGGGCTTGGCCCTGGTTAGAAAGTTGGTGGGTCACCTAGGCGGCAATGTAGATGTCACCAGTGATGAGAATCAGACCTGCTTCACTATTACTTTGCCTATTCAGGTGCCTCTGCCCCGATAGGCCCTAACCCGATAGGATAAGAAATAAGAGTAGGTTTTCTCATCCCACGGTGAACGTTATGGATAGTGCTATTAATGAAACTCCGGTGACCTATTCAGGACAGTTTGGCGACTACACCATCACGGCGGCTGATCGCCGGGGGGTAGTGCTTTACCGTGCTGGCCTGATGGTGGCGGCCCTGGCCTTTGGCGCGGGCGCTGCGATCGCGCTCTTCTTTAACCAAAACCCGACGTTGGTGCAGGCCATTAGCATTTTCTACACGCTGTTTTGGCTGGGCTTAGGGCTGAGTTTGGCCACTATTCACATCTATTTAGTACCGCTGCACCGGCTATTGCAGGGGGTTTGGCTTGGGGGGGGGCTGGCGTCGCTGGCACTCTCCCACGGCATTGATGGCCCTCTGGCTCAAACGGTAATGTCCACTCCTGCGGTACTTTGGGGCATAGGCTTTACCTTCGTTGCGCTCACCGGCATTTTCTTCAAAGAGGCCTTCTGCTTCGATCGCCTAGAGACCAAGCTGCTGACCCCGCTGGTACCGCTGCTGCTGCTGGGGCATTTGGCGGGCTGGTTACCCCTGGGTGTAGAGCAGGGATTGTTGGCGGCCTGGACCGTCTTGTTTTTGGTGTTTGCTCTGCGCAAGGCCGTGCAGCCTATCGTGCCCGATATTGGCGATAAGTCGGTGTTTACCTACCTAAAGCAGCAGCGCTCGATGCCTCAAAGCCTCGGTTAGCCCTTAGGTAACGGTGCTTTAGCGATGGTCTGACCGCATCACCTGCGCATTTGTACTGAATATAGGGTGCTGAAATAATGCTGGTGAGTGGATAGCTGAACAGGATTGAATGTCACTGAAATAAGCTCTTGCAAATCGCCGAAAGCCTTGGTTTATCCTAGGGTGGGCACTGCCCACCAGCCTTAAGTCAGTGACCCATATTAGCAACGCTGACTACCGACTGCCGCCCGGTGCGGCATCGCTGCGATACCTGTCCCGCAGTGTGCAGCTGATCGAGACCCAGGATATTCCCCGCCCCTTTCCAGCGCCTCAGTTTCAGGTGGATAAGGTGGACGGTGGCGACTGCGATCGCCCCCTGTTGCAGGTAATGAGGGCAGGACAACCCTATCTTTTTGTGTCGCTGGTGGGTATTGGGGTAGACGCTCCGGGGCAGCAAGCCTCGGGGCTAGTCATCATCTGGTCTCGCGATCCTCGGAATCGGTAGCGTGCTGTTGAGGGTTCGCCTTCTGGGTACCCTGCTGTCATCTCGGTACGTTGCCTGAATAATAGTCAGTGAGCAATATAACGTTCCCTTTTGGTTTGGTATGACTTCTCGCTTGGCTCCGTCCGATCGCAGGCCTATCTGGCAGACCCTTTTAGCCCCTATGCTGTTGGCTTCTTTGGGCCTGCACGGGCTGGTTTTGATGCTGCCAGCCGGTTCCGGTGGCGAAGCGGTGATTCCGCCCCCAGACCCAGAGCAAGACAGCGTGGCCATTACTCGGGTGCCTCCGGCAGGGGAACCAGACGCGGGTTCTGAGGTAAACTCTGGGGCAACCTCTGGAGCAACTATACCGGTACCAGCGGGTCAGTCTGCTGCGACGGTAGCTATACCCCAGGCCAGGCCGCAGCCAAGGACGATGGTGCCTCAGCCGCAGCCGCAGCCGCAGCCGCAGCCGCAGCCGCAGCCGCAGCCAAGGGCGCAGGCTCAGCCCCAATCGCGGCCCCAGGCCCAGACTCAGCCGCAGTCTAGCCCAGCAGCGCCCAGCCGCCCGGCCAACCCCGATCCTCCAGCGGCAGCCGCAGCTACTGCGATCTCAGCCCCCGACGCTAGCAGTCGGCCTTTATTTGATGGCACCCTGGGAGAACGGCTGCTGGCCTACGTAGCTACCCTCGACCTGCCCCAGGCTCAAGTCGATCGGGCCGCAGAGTCTATTCAAAATCGATTTGCCTTCAATGCCGCCGCCGTAACCGGTGAGGCGTTTAATACCAATCAGCAGCGGTGGGAAACCGCGATTCGTCAAGACAGCAGCCAGGCCAATCTTGCCCCCGAGATCAACGGCACCGAATTTTCGACCGTATACCCCCAGCGAGTTTGCCTGAGCGATACGCCAGGGGATATCAACATTGGCGCAGTGGTCAACCCAGATGGTTCCTGGCGAGGAGAGCCTACTCTGCTGCGGAGCTCAGGCTACGGGGCCCTCGATCGCAAAGCCCTGCAGGAGATTCAAAACCACAGGTTCTCTCCGGCTGACGGCCTTAAAGCCTACGTGCTAACGGTCGAAACTACTGTTGACTATGGCCCTCGCCCCTGTCTCGACCCCAACTCAGAGGCCTAAAGACCTATGAGGCCAGCGCTAGGGGCACCTGGTTGCGATCGGTCAAAATTTCATGGCCGGTTTCGCTAACCAGTACGGTGTGCTCAAACTGGGCCGACAGCGATCGATCGACGGTTACCACCGTCCACTGGTCTTTCAAAGTGCGGGTTTGCTTCGACCCAGCATTGAGGATGGGTTCGATCGCCAGCGTCATGCCGGGCCGCAGTTTCATATTGGGCAACTGCCGGGTGCGAAAGTTAAACACCGAGGGCGCTTCGTGCAGGTTGCGGCCCACCCCGTGGCCGGTAAAGTCTTCTACTACGGCAAAACCATAGCTGGCGACGCAGTCTTCGATCGCCCCGGCAATATCCAGCAGCGTATTCCCCGGCTTCACCTGGGCAATACCCGCGTAGAGAGCCGCCTCTGCCGCCGTCATCAATTGCTTGGCCTGGGCCGAGACCTCGCCCACCGCAATGGTGATGCATGAGTCGCCGTGGAAGCCATTGAAGTAGGCCCCGGTATCGACTTTGAGCAAATCGCCCCGACGAATCACCTGGCGCTTATTGGGAATGCCGTGGACCACCTGGTCGTTTATACAGGCGCAAATTGATGCCGGAAAGCCATGATAGCCCTTAAAGCTGGGCGTCGCACCCATCTCGCGAATGCGCGTTTCAGCGTGGGTATCGAGGTCGGCGGTGGTCATACCCGGCTGCACCAGAGCCTCGATTTCCTTTAGCACTGTTGCCACAATGCGAGCCGCCTCGCGCATAATCTCCAGTTCGGCTTCGCTCTTAAGCTCTACCCCCCGCACCCGGCGGCTGCGCTTGGGCAGGGTCGTCTGGTCGGCTCGACCGGGAATCAGATTGGTCAAAAAGTTCATTAGGTGCTTCGCAACGGGATCTTCGCAACGGGATCAAGGCTATTGCCCCTTTCCCAGTGTAATCGCTTAGCGCTGGGGATGAATCTGCCCTTGCCTAGCAGCGTCGGCTAGAGCTACTCTCAACGGCGACAGGCTATGGCCAGTACCTCCGTCAATAGCACTGAGCCACCAACTTTAGCGGCCATTCTGTGGCTCAAAAAGGCTAGAGAACGGCCAAACACCGCTTTATAAACAGTTGGTCGGAGCAGAAGCGGGGGTACCTGCCGCCCTCACCTAATACGTAATCTCTTCCTCGGTATACTCGCGGGGCTCGACGTGAATAGTAATTCGGGCCGGGCCGTAGATCTGCTCTAGGCGGTCTTCAACCGCTTCGGTGACGGTATGGGCAGCTCGAATATCAGTGGGCTTGACTACCAGGTGCATGTCAATAAAGACCTGCCGCCCTAGCAGCCCCCGCGAGGCAATGCTGTGGCAGTTGATCACGCCGGGCACCTGCATAACCTGGGTATGAATGGCTTCGGGGTCGATCGCCATTTCGTCCACCAGCCAGGGCAGATTTTCCCGCAGCACCGTCCAGCCGCTTGTAAAAACCAGCAGCGCCACCGGAAAAGCCAGGGCAACATCTAGCCAGTTTAACCCCCGCCAAACACCAATTAGCCCGGCCAGCACCACAATAGTGACCCAGATATCGCTCATGGTGTGGCGGGCATCGGCGACGAGAATTTTGCTGTTGAGTGCCTGACCTACCCGCCGTTCATAGAAGGCGACAAAGATGTTAATGGCTAGCACCATCAGCATAATCCAGAGGGCGGTAGCGCTCATAGTGACGGGGTTACCCCCCGAAACAATGCGCTCCACGGCACTTTTGAGAATTTCGAAACAGGCAATACCCAAAAAGGCCGCCACTCCCAGGGCACCGATCGCCTCAAATTTTTGGTGACCGTAGGGGTGATCGCGATCGGGCTGGGGATCGGCCAGGCGGTTGGTAGCGAGGCCCAACACATTGTTGGCGCTGTCGGTAACGCTATGCAGCGCATCGGCCAGCAGGCTCAACGACCCTGTTAGCCAACCTACCGTACCCTTAAGCCCTACCACCGCCAGGTTGAGGGCTAGGGTAATCAACAGAACCCGCTGCACCGTCTGGCGATTGTCGAGAGTGGGCGTAGGGGGGCGATCGTTCATCGGTAAACCAGCAGGCAAATACTAAAGTAGGCCGGGTAGCTAGTAATACTCCAGGAACACCTAAGATTATCCCTTGATCGAATTGCACTGAATTGAGGCTGGTGGGCAGTGCCCACCCTACGGTAATTCATGGCTTTCGGCGATCTGCAAGAGCTTATTTCAGTGACATTCATCCTTGGGTCTACGTTACTGCTTTGGTAGAGGCTTGGAATACTCGAGGTTTGGCTGATACGGGTAAAGTGTGCGCGATCAAAAGCTCAATATTTGGTTCTTTATGAGCAGCAGCGCCCTTTATTATCGATAAAGTCTGCTTAAGGATTCCGTAAATACCCTTAGAGAATGGATTTCAGAACCGAGGTTGTCCGACTAGTCTAGGACTGAACGCGCCCGCCGTGTGCCTGCAATCGTCTGTTGGTGTCAATCTCTCAGCTGAACGGCCAACCCGGCTGTAACCTCTTGCTGACTCCCTTCTGCATTCATCATGAAACACTGGTCTGCTATTACCTTACCCACTCTGGGTGCGACAGTGGCCCTGGCCACTGCCTTTACCCCAGGGCTGGCTGTAGCCGCAGACCCGCTGCCCCCAGGTTTGATTGAGCTAACCGATGGCAACTCAGCGTACCAAGCTGACCTGCTGCGCTTTAGCGAAGAGCAATCATGGTTAGTAGACGGCGTTGAAACGCTGTTTACCGATCTGTACTTTCTCAACCTTGGTAACAGCGCCGCACCTCGTGAACTACGGCTTGAAGACCTGCGATCGGTGGCCTTTAGCCAGCCCGCTAACAATCGTTTCAGCGCCACCTTCTCCACCTTTGGAGCCAATCTCAACTTCTCAATTAACTCTGTACTGCTGGGCGGGTCCCCAGGCAGCTACCGCGCTGCTCGCCAGGAAACCGTAACGCTTACCAATACCGGCACCGACTGGCTAGACGTCAGTCTGTTCAAATACATCGACTACGACCTCCAGTTCGATGGCGTACTCGACAATGACACCGCCTTCTTCTCAAACAACACCTTCACTCAAGCCGACTCTAGCGGTGCCCTAGCTACCCTCAGTGTCGACCAGTCTCCAACGGCGGTGCAGATTAGCCCCTACGGCCCGCTGCTGGCACAGTTGTATAACTCCCCAGCCACCGGACTACAAAATAATCCTGGCCCCTTTATTGATGGCGATGCCACTGTAGCCTTTCAGTTTGACCGTGGCTTAGCGCCGGGTCAGTCGGTGGTATTTGAGTTTGTCATGACGGTACAGCGCCAGACTACGTCAAAAGCCGTACCTGAACCAGGCACGGCCTTTGCTGTAGGTATTGTGGCGGCGGGGCTGGCGCTACTGCGCCGCCGCAGCTAGCTGGCTGAACGCCAACTTTAGCACTTGTTTAGATTGATACCGGCTTCTTTAGCCATGGCTTCTAGGCCCTTAAATTGCAGGGTTTTAATCGCTTTAGTCGACAGGCGCAGCTTGACCCAGCGCTTGCCCTGGGGCCACCATACCCGCTTCTCTTGCAGGTTAGCTTCCTGCAGCCGCTTAGTGCGACGGTGGGAGTGGGAGATCGAAAAGGCGTTGTTTGCTGTCTTTCCGGTCAGTTCACAATGACGGGCCATGGGTTATTCTCCGGCGATAATCAAACGATGCAGTAGCGCAGCTTTAAATTATAGCAGAGCCAGTCCGAGATACAATATTTGACAATACCCGTTCAGCTCTGCCTAATCTTCTGGCATGCCCGCAAAAGATAGGCCTGAAGAGCAAGGATAGGCTTTTGTGTTCCCAACCTATTTCGCTCTGGCCCTAGGTCAGAAAGGGTGGCGCGGGACAGTCGAGGGTAATCACCACGGCTCGCAGCAGACTCATCTCGGCAGGGGTAACATCGTTGTCGGCTAGCACGGTATGAGCACAGGCATCGACTATAGCCTGCTTCAGCTTGGGACTAACCTGCTCTAGGCGGCCTAGGCTGGTGTTGATTTTACTGCCGCTGGCTGAGGGCAGCTGATTAGGAGAAGGCTGCTTTTTAGCACCCGGCAGGTGCGAGATGCCGAACTTAAAGGCATAGAGGGCATCTTCAGGGCGGGTATGTCCGGCCCGCGCCAGCAGCGCTAGCAGTGCCAGGGCATCGCTCCAGCAATCGTTTAGGGTATTGGATCCTTCAAGTGAGGGCGAGCCACCCACCAAACGTTTGCGTAGAATCAGCTGCAGAGGATAGTTGGAGAGCAGTAAGCGCCCTCCCGGCTGGCTGAGGGATTTGGTCGTTTGCATGAACTGCCGGGCCGCATCCGGATCTAGCTGTTTGAGGGCGGGAATCAACGCCTCTAGCAGCAGTAGATCTTGCCCTGGTTCCAGAGAGCGAGCGTAGTTGTAAAGCTGCCCAATTCGCTGTTTGCCGTTGGGGCCGTAGGTGGCGGTTAGATACTCGATCTGCTGGGCTTGCAGGGCAGGTTTCGTCCTGACCAGCAGCGCGTACACCAGATTGGCGGCATCGCTAGGATTTTGGAGGGCGGCCTTGACCTCGTCGGGGAGGTGGGTGAGCAGCGATCGCACCTGGGTGAGCCGTCGCGCATCGGTGGTGCCTAGGGCGGTCATAAACTGGTTCGATGAGGGCGGCGCGATCGCCCCAACGCTCTGCCGCACAGCGGTTTTGGTACCCCCGTGCAGCCCCATGACCAGCGACTCTTCTGCAGCGGCAGCTGGTGCCAGAGCCCCATCTACAGGAGTAGCTTTTTCAGGCAGAGGCACCTGACCCAAGCGCCGCAGTCGCTCTTGTAGGGGCGGGTGAGTGGCAAACCAGCCGCCCAAAAACGACAGGGTACCGTTGGCTTCACCAAAAAATAGATGGCTGGCGGTTTCGGCCATTGGTGAAGCCACTGTAGACCCTGCCGACAGCTGGCCAATTTTGCGCAGAGCCCCGGCAATACCGTCGAGGTTGCGAGTGTACTGCACCGCCGCCGCATCCGCTAAAAACTCGCGCTCGCGAGACACCGCGCTCTTGATTAAGCGCCCTCCCAGTACCCCCAGGTAGCCGATCACCAGCATAGCCAGGGCCGCCGCCAGAATCGCCCCGCCACCTTTGTCATCCTTAGAGCGCCGCGACGAGCTACCGGAGTAGTAGCCCATGCGCAAAATCACGCGCCCGGTGATGTAGATCAGCAGCAGCCCGTGGATGACCCCAATCAGCTTCAGGTTGAGGCCCATATCGCCGTTGAGGATGTGGCTAAACTCGTGACCAATTACGCCCTGTAGCTCGTCGCGGCTGAGTTGATCAAGGCAGCCACGGGTAATGCCAATCACAGCGTTGTCGGTGGTATAACCCGCCGCAAAGGCATTGATGCCCGGCTCGTCGTCGAGCAGATAAATAGCGGGAATTGGGGTGCCCGAGGCCAGCGCCATCTCGCTGACGACGTTGACGAGGCGCTGTTCGCTGGAGTCAGTGGTCAGTGGATCTAGCTGCCGTCCGCCCAGCCCACGGGCAACGCTGTGGCCCCCCTGACTGAGCTGGGCCATTTTGGTGGCGCTGCCCACTGCCATAAAAGCTACGGTACCGCTGGCAACCCAAAACAAGACTGCGGGTCGCCAGAGCGTGATGGGGCCAGTGGCTTCGGCGGCGAGAATGGCGATCGCAACTCCGTAGAAAGCCAGGATGATAACGGCGATCGATAGCCCAAATAGCACCAGCAGCTTGGTAGTGTTGCGACGGGCCTGGTCTTGGTGCTCAAAAAAATTCATGGCTAGCTAAACGAAACCCGAGGCACGGCCTTGACCTCTGGAGCACTCTCCTCTAGCAGCTGGGCGGGGTTGAAGTTAAAACTGCCCGCTACCAAGTTGCCCGGAAATACCTCCCGCTGGGTGTTGTAGAGAGTAACGGCATCGTTGAACGCCTGACGGGCAAAGGCAATCCGGTTTTCGGTCGATCGCAGTTCTTCAATGAGCTGGGCCATATTTTGGTTAGCCTTGAGGTCGGGGTAGGCCTCCGAAAGGGCAAAAAGTCGGCCCAGGGTGCTGTCGAGCGCACCTTCCGCCGCTGCCAGCTGCTGCATGGCGCGGGGGTCGCCGGGAGCTTGGGCTGCCTGCCGACTGGCGCTCATAGCGCTGTTACGGGCGTTGATGACTGCCGCCAGGGTCTCTTTTTCGTGGGCCATATAGCCCTTCACGCTCTCCACCAGGTTAGGGATCAGGTCGTAGCGTCGCCGCAGCTGCACGTCGATTTGGGCATAGGCATTTTGGTAGCGGTTGCGTCCTGTCACCAGGCGGTTGTAAAGATTGACGAAAAAGACCGCCGCGATTAGCACTATGGCCACCAGCAGTATCAGTACCCCCATGGGCAAGTCCTCAAAAACGGCATCGTACCGTTAGCTTACCCAAGTGACCTAAAGGGGTTTATGGAGGTCAGAAAAAATTCGTCTTGATATGAAGGTTGGGTTAACTGCCCGGATGCGCTAGCGGCTAGGCGGGGGGGAACGGCAGGGGTTGGTACCACTGGGGCCGAGTTTGGGGAAAGGGGGACGGCTGGCTGACCTGCTGCTTGACCTGGTTGAGGTCCTGGTTGAGTTCGCGAATGCGGCGAGAGAGCAGCCGGATCACGTTAACGGCAATGCCCGGCGTCTCGTCGATCGCATCGTAGAGCTGCTGCTGGGTGAGCACCAGGCAGGCGCAGGGGTCTAGGGTGGTGACCGAGGCCGATCGCGGCTCGGCATCAAACACCGACATCTCCCCAAAACACTCGCCCTGCTTGAGCTGGGCCACCTGCTGTCCGCCGATGTGTACGCTGACCCGGCCCGAGACCACAATATACATCGATCGCCCTTCCTGCCCCTGGGTAATGATGGTGTAGTTGCCTTCGTAAAACACTTCATCCATCACCGAGGCTAGCCGCACCAAAAAGTCGTCCCGCAGTTCTTTGAACATGGAGACATTGCGAATAAAAAGGAGTCGTTCGACGCTGTTTAACATGTCTAGGGGTGTCAGAAAGACCGGGCCAGGAGGTCAATGCGCGATCGCTAACGGGATGGGCTCGGCTCCAAATTATAGGTGCTGATTAGCTGGTTGACCTGGGCCAGCACCAGGTGATTAGAGTCTTTTTGCATAGCTGGCAGCACTTCTCGGAGGGCGCGGGGTGAGGCCACAGCCAGGTAGGCAATCACGGCCTCGCGCACAAAGCCGGTGGGATGTTGCAGCAGGGCTAGGGTGTGCTCGGCGGTTAGGTTCCACCGCTGCACCCGAGCCAGGTGAAAGCAGCAGGCCGTGGCCCAGTCGGACAAAAAGTTGCGCAGGTCGAGCAGCTGCCGCAGGCGATCGCCTGGGGGCAGCTGCTGGTAGGCAATCAGCGGTGTAGACAGGGCCAGCCGCTTGAGCTTTTCGGCATCGGGGCGGCGATCGAGCAGCAGCAGGATCGATCGCTTATTGGCGACATCCACTACGTTGTCGAGAATTTCAATTCCCCGCGCCCAGCTGGAGGCCGAGCCGCTAAGGCTAACCTGGGCGGCCTGGATGGCCTGAGCCGGTGATACAAAGCGCAGCAGCATAAACAGGCGATCGGTGGCGTCGCTTTGCAGTCCGTCGAGGGCTTCGCGCAGCAGGTCGGCCTCTACCCCGGCCACCCGGCCTGCCGCCAAGTCGACCTTGGCCGCCAGAATTTGCCCAGCAAATGCCAGTTCGGTGTTGAGCAGGTCTTCAATGCCGCTCCGGCCCAGCGTGCGATCGAGGGCACCGTCAATCAGGACCGATCGCTTTACCCCCGACTCCTGGTAGAGGCTGAGCAAAATTCGCAGAATGTGGCGGCGGGTACTGCCCCAGGTGGTGATCAGGTTTTGAATTAAAAAGTCTAGGGCGGGCAGGGTGCCGATATTGCCGATCACCTGCCAGGCCTGGTTGCGCAATATCTCGGGCCGGTAGGTATCGAGGGCTAGTTCTTGCAGCATGGGCAGGGCCTCGTTGCCCAGGCGGGTCAGGGCATTGACCGCCGCCTCACGGGTTGATTTGTACTGTAGCGCCTTGAGTAGCGATGGATAGTACTTTTTGTACTGGGTGGCGGCGATCGCCTCCAGCAGCGATCGCCGCACCCGCAGCGAGGGGTCTTGCAGCAGGTCGTCGATGTAGATGCTGAGCGACTCCATATAGTCTGCCTCGCCCAGGGCGCGGCAGCCCATCACTCGCTCGCGCTCTTCGTCATGCACCAGCATTTTGCGCAGGGTAGCGGTGGCCTCAGCCCGCTCCTGCAGGTTGCCGCGCCGCAGCATCAGCGAAGCCGCCGTGCCCCGCACGACCGCATCGACCTCGGTTTGCAGGTAGGGGCGCAGGTCGTTGATGTTGAAGGTCTCTTCCGCCAGCCACACGTAGCGCAAGGCCAGGGCCAAAATTTCTGGGAGCTGATTGGATCGCCGCAGCAGTTTCTGCACCTGAGCGGTGTAGGCCCCGTTGGGGTGCTCCAGCATGGCTTCTAAGCTCTGACGCTGTAACCCAGCGGGCAGATCACTCAGGCGCGGGGCCAAAATCTCGCCAACGTTTTTGGGGTCGATGTGGCTAAGGAGTTCTATGCACGATCGCTTGTTGGCCTCTAGCCCCGGCTGCTCTAGCTGTTCGATAAAGGCTCGCTTGAGCACCCGCAGGTTGGCGTCAGAAAAGGTCAGCAGACCGCGCTCGGCCCCCCGAACTAACAGGTTTAGGTAGCGCGATCGCAGCAGCACCATAATGGCAAACCACACCAGCGCCGCCACCACCGTACTCAGCAAGAACAGCCGCGCCTGCACCAGTCCGTCGCTGAGGCCAATGTGGTTGCACAGGGCAATGGTGACTAAGATGGCTACCCCTGTGGCCCCCATGGCCAGGGGTTCAGCAATGCCGCTCACCCATGACTGCACCGTACTGCGCACCTGATCGGGAATAGGCTGAAACAGGATCGGTCGGGTGGTGGCGACCAGGGTATAGCGCAGCCATTCGTCAAAGAACTTCAGCACGACTAGCCCCACAAACAGGGCCGACACCGCCAGGCGGGTCGGATAGCTGATCACTAGGGTGATCAGGCCAATCGCCACAATCACCGAGGGCAGCACCAGGGCCACCTTAAACACTCCCTCCCGTTCGATCAATCGACTGGAGGTAAACCACTGGGTAAATAGCTCAATCAACCCCAGAATGCCGCTAAAGAAGCCTAAGAAAGCGGCGATCTCAGCCACCTCTAGGGTGGTTTCGAGCTGGTTAAAGAACTGAAACTCGATCGAGAACAGCAGCATTTGAGCCAGCACAAAGAACGAAAACAGTAGCACCACGTACTGCCGGATCTGCCCCTGCAACCGCTGCCGCGATCGATAGCTCTCGACGGCCTCCGCATCTTCGGCCTGCCGCCGGGGCGAGTCGGGGAAAGCGTGCTCGTAGTTGCGGCTGAGGTGATACAAAACGACTGCCCCAACCACCATCACCACAAAAGACAGCAGCAGCACGTTTTGCAGCCCAATCAGTTTCAGCAGCAGGTACACCGAAAAACCGCTGATCACGTCGGCGACCAGGTTGCCGCTGCTGATGATCGGGTAGGCCCGCTTAATTTCGCGAATATTGAACAGCTGGTTGGCCGTCACCGACAGGTTGAGATCATTGAGTCCGTAGATAGCCTCAATCCACAGACGCATTGAAAACACCATGGGAGCCGCCAGCCAGGGCACAGTTAGCCCCCAGCGAAACCCCAAAACGGGGATCGCCATCAGCATGGCAATGATTACAATCACTCGGCGCAGCGGAAACAGTCGCTGCAGCCAGGAATAGACCACGCTCAGCCCCAGCCCCACCCCGGCGCTAAAAATATAGATCCACGGCAGGCTCGATGCCCCATAGGCATCCAAAAAAAGCGCCGCCGAACTCACCTCCAGCCACAAAATGCCCATGGAGGTGGCGGTGTAGAAGGCGAACATCAGCAACGTCCGCTCTTCTTCCCCAGAGCGCAGATTGATGATATCGAGAAACCGTCCCCGCAGCGACTGAATGTCTTGAACCGGGCCAGATAAACTCATGCAGAATGCAGTAACAGTAGGCTATTGCCTCAAGGATACCCAATCTATGGGGTGCGGGCGGAGTTTGAGACGGGTAAGAGATAAGGTGACTGTGAATTCTTCGGGGCGGGAGACAGTAGCTTTAAAGCAGAGCCTTTCGAGATAGTATTGAGGTTTGCTAGTTTTAGTATGGTCATGGGCTAGCCTGACCTGCTGACATCCGCTATCAATTCCTCATTTCCAGCCCTATGGTTAACCCCTCTACACTACCCGGTTCGGCTGTAGCCTCTCAGCAGGCCATTAAGCACACCCTCTCGGTTCTGGTTGAAGATGAGTCGGGGGTGCTGAGCCGCATTGCCGGTCTCTTTGCTCGGCGCGGCTTTAACATTGAGAGTCTAGCGGTGGGGCCAGCGGAGACCTCCGGTATTTCTCGCATCACTATGGTGGTACCTGGCGACGATGCGGTCATCGAGCAGCTCACCAAGCAGCTTTACAAGCTGATCAATGTGCTTAAGGTCAACGATGTTACCGATACCCCCTGCGTTGAGCGGGAGCTGATGCTGCTAAAGGTCAACGCTACCAGTACCAGTCGGTCAGAAATTATTGAATTTGCCCAAATTTTTCGGGCTCGGGTCGTCGATGTATCAGAGGATTCTCTCACCCTAGAAGTGGTAGGTGACCCAGGCAAGATGGTAGCCATTGTGCAGGTGCTCAACCGCTTTGGCATCCGCGAAATTGCTCGCACCGGCAAGATTTCTCTGCCTCGCGAGTCGGGGGTCAACACCGAATATCTCAAGTCGCTAGAACGCAAGTTTCAGTGATTGTGATTTGGGGACAGGTTGGGGCGCCCAGCTGTCTCACCTAACGGTTGGGCTGTGCTTTACATCTAAGCGGGGGGGGGGAATCGAACCCCCATCATTAGCTTGGAAGGCTAAGTACAATTTTTTGTTTCTGCTACACCAGTGCTTACCGCCAGCGATCGCCCCGTATTTGTTCACATCCAGGCCCAGGTTTACCTATGCCTACTGCTCCTGCATCAGGCGCAGGTAGTTTTGCTTCAGCTGCATGTGGCTCTCACTCATGCGATCGGACAGATTTTTCTCAACTTCAGAGAGCTGCTCCCAAAACAGCGAGGAGCGCTTCGCGCTGATGTACTCCTGCCAGAGCTGCGACAGTAAATCAGCGGTCTCAGGGCTTTGGGTTTTGAGGTCTGTTAGCAGGTCTTGAAACGCCTGGTGGGCTTCGGGGTGCTGCTGCACTTGCTGAGCTAGACCAATGGCGCTTTGCAAACGGCTGGATAGGTCGGTAGAAGGATTCATAGGGCTTGGTGAATACTGACGATTGTTATTTACAACGCTAAACAACTAAACTCATCTCTGCAAGGGAAGTCTGACCGCTGGCTCATTTCTGGCTACTGCGGCGGGCAGAGATTAGGGTAGATTCGTAAGGGACTGGGCCACCTGCTGGCCCTGCGCCCGTTTTATTTTTCTAGCCGCACCTTTCTTTGATCTATGGCCAAACAGCGCATTCTTTCAGGCATTCAGCCGACTGGCAACCTGCACTTGGGCAACTATCTGGGGGCAATTCGCAACTGGGTTGACCTGCAAGAAGAGTACGACGCCTTTTTGTTTATGGCCGACCTGCACGCCATTACGGTGCCCCACGACCCGGCCCGGCTGGCCGAAGATACCTATAAAGTGGCGGCCACCTACATCGCCTGTGGTATTGACCCCAAGAAGGCCACAATTTTTGTGCAGTCGCACCTGTCGGCCCACTCAGAGCTGGCCTGGTTGTTTAACTGCATTACCCCGCTCAACTGGCTAGAGCGGATGATTCAGTTCAAAGAAAAGGGGCTCAAGCAGGGGGAAAACGTCAGCATTGGCCTGCTCGACTACCCGGTGCTGCAGGCCGCCGATATTTTGCTCTACGAGCCTGACCTGGTGCCCGTAGGCGAAGACCAAAAGCAGCACTTAGAGCTGACCCGCGATATTGCCAATCGGCTAAATTTTCAGTTTGGCAGTGAAGAAAACCCTGTGCTGAAGGTGCCCGAGCCGATGATTCGTAAAGCAGGGGCCAGGGTAATGAGCCTGACCGACGGCAGCAAAAAAATGTCGAAGTCAGACCCCTCAGACCAGAGCCGTATTGATCTCACCGACCCGCCGGAGGTGATTCTTAAAAAGTTTAAGCGGGCTAAGACCGACCCGGAGCGGGGGCTGTGGTTCGACGACCCGGCCCGGCCCGAGTGCAACAACCTACTGACCCTCTACATGCTGCTGTCGGGGCAAACGAAGGAAGCGGTGGCGGCAGAATGTCGCGAGATGGGCTGGGGACAGTTTAAGCCCCTGCTGGCCGAAACTGCGGTGGCGGCGCTGGCCCCTATCCAAATCCGGTACAACGAGCTGATGGGCGATCGCGCCTACCTAGAGAGCATTCTTAGCACCGGGCGCGAAAAAGCGGGCGACGTTGCCAACGCCACCCTGGCTCGGGTCAAGGATGCCCTAGGGTACTCAAAACCGCTGTAGCTGGCGGGATATACTAATCAATCACCCGTGTTTTACTGGTACGGCTCCTGAGGAGGTTCTGTTTGACGTCTGCACCCCTGGGTTATCAGCTGCGCACAGCGGCTAAGGCGGGCCAGTTTTTGGTCACAGCGGAGGTGATGCCGCCCAAGGGAGGCAACCCCGAGCACATGCTGGCGATGGGGCAGCTGCTCAAGGGGCGGGTGCACGCCGTCAACATTACCGACGGCAGCCGGGCGGTAATGCGGATGTCGTCGTGGGCGGCGGCGCTGCTGCTGCAACAGCAGGGGGTGGAGGCGGTGTGCCAGGTGGCCTGCCGCGATCGCAACCGCATTGCCCTCCAGGCCGACCTGATGGGGGCCTATGCCCTGGGGGTACGCAACATTTTGGCCCTCACGGGCGACCCGATCAAGGCGGGCGACCACCCCGAGGCGCGAGGGGTGTTTGACCTGGAGTCGGTGCGGCTGCTGAGGCTGCTCGACAAGCTCAATTGCGGGGTAGACAGCAACGACAAGCCCCTCACGGACGGAGCGCTCGATCTGTTTGCCGGGGCCGCGATTGACCCCCAGTCGCAGAGTTGGTCAGGGTTGCAGCGCCGGTTTGAGGCCAAGGTCAAGGCGGGGGCGCAGTTTTTTCAAAGCCAGCTGATCACCGACTTCGATCGCCTGGCTAAGTTTATGGATCAGGTGGCTGTGGGCTGCGATCGCCCCATAATGGCCGGAATATTTTTGCTCAAGTCGGCCAAAAACGCCAACTTCATCAACCGCAATGTGCCGGGGGTCACCATTCCCCAAGCCATTGTCGATCGCCTGGCCGCCGCCGCCGACCCCCTGCAGGAGGGGGTACAAATCGCCGCCGAGCAGGTGCAGGCGGCCCGGCAGGTATGCCAGGGCGTACACCTGATGGCGGTGCGCCGCGAAGATTTGATTCCCCAGATTTTAGACCAGGGCGGCGTTGCCCCGGTGGATGCGGCTCTAGCCCAGGGGTAGGGCCTGGGCCTGGGGCACCCGCTGGCCGACGGGCACCAGCTTCAGGCGGCCCGGCGGAGCCAGGGTGAGGCCCCGCCGCACGGGGCGCAGAGGGCGGCGATCGCGGGGGGCCAGTTCTAAGTTCCAGTGGCGCAGCACGGTGGCCAGCACCAGCTTCATTTCCATCAGCGCAAAGGCCATGCCAATGCAGCTACGGTGGCCGCCGCCAAAGGGCAAAAACTCGGCGGGTGAGTACTGCCGCTCCAAAAATCGCTCTGGCTTAAAGCGATCGGGTTCGGGATAGAGGTCGTCGCGGTGGTGCACCAGATAAATGTTGGGAAACAGCACGGCCCCAGCCGGGAACTCGTAGTCCGCCACTGTCATCGGCTGGCTGAGGATGCGAATGCCCGTAGTGGGGGCGACCGGGTAAATACGCAGGGTCTCCTGGCAGAGGGCGGTGAGGTAGGGCTGGCTGGCCACAGTCAGGGGATCGGCGGCTGGTCCCAGGCGATCGAGCTCCTGGCGCAGGCGATCGCCCACCTCGGGCAGCCAGTGCACCCAGTACAGCGCCCAGGTCAGGGCCGAAGCGGTGGTTTCGTGGCCCGCCACCAGCAGCGTCATCAGCTCGTCGTGGAGTTCGCCGTCGCTGAGGGGCTGGCCCTGGTCGTCGCGGGCGGCCATCATCAGCGAGAGAATGTCGGTGCGATCGGGCTGCGGCGACTGCCGCCGATCCTCAATTTCGGCGTAGATTAGCGCGTCGATTTCGGCCTTGATGCGCACAAACCGGCCCCAGGGGCTGATCGGCCCCCAATCTTTTTGCAGCCCCGGGAAGAAAATGAAAAACGCGCTGAAGGGCGTGCCCAGCCCCTCCAGCAGGGTGCCGATCAGCTGGCGCAGGCGAGCGTAGCGATCGCCGTCTTCCAGCCCAAATACGGCCTTGAGAATTACCCGCAGGGTAATATCCTGCATGGCGGCCCGCAGGTTGAAGGCCACCCCCGGCTGCCAGTTCGCCATCACCTGCTCGGTCAGCTCGACAATTACATCACCGTAGGCCCGCATGCGATCGCCGTGGAACGGCGGCATCAGCAAGCGGCGATGGCGGCGGTGGCGATCGCCATCTAGCAGCAGCAGCGACTGATTGCCCAGCAAAAAGGTCAGCCCGCTGCCAACATTCTGAGGCGGCACGTGAAACTGGGCCGCATCGGCCTGAAAAATGCCCTGAATCACCGCTGGGTCGGCCACGTAGATAGACAGCGGCGATCCGTTTCCGACCTGAAAGACCGGCCCGTAGCGGCGATAGTTGTCTTCAAAATACTCTAGCGGGCGCAAAATCAGCTTAGGGGCGCGCTGCCAGAATGGCGTACTAGAGCCGGGAAGCGTAGTAGGCATAATCAAGGAGGGCTAAAGGGGGCCAAGCTACAGTCTAAACCGCTGGTTCGAAGCCGTTGGCCATTCCTATCCTAATCAGTTGGTTGTCCCGACCCCCCGAATCATTTTTCGCGGCCTTGTACAAAAGCCGCCTTGGAAACCCCCGTGCCAAGCAGAGATCTCGTAGGGGCGCAGCATGCTGTGCCCCTACAAACCAGGTGAAGCCAAACAGGATGCAGTATTGGACAGATCTTTACGATCGCGATTTAGCCGTGCCCTCTGCCCCCTTTTGAGCTGGTGTATCGCTGCTGCCCGCCACGGTGTCTGCGGCCAGTTGGGAGTTCTCCTGGCCCGAGGTGTAGTACTGCCAGGTCCAGTCCAGAACTTCGGGCAGGTCTTTGCCGTGGGTGGTGACGAAGTGTTTGTGCTCGATCAGCTTGTCTCGAATAATTTGCTTGACGTAAGCGCCCAAATTCTTCAGCTTGGGCGCGCGATCGATCACATCTTGAGCGAGATTAAACCGGTCTAGCTCGTTCAGTACCACCATGTCGAAAGGAGTCGTGGTCGTGCCCTCTTCTTTGTAACCGCGCACGTGGAAGTTGGAGTGGTTGGTGCGTCGGTAGGTGAGCCGGTGAATCAGCCAGGGGTAGCCGTGAAAGGCGAAGATGACGGGTTTATCGGCGGTGAAAATAGAGTCGAAGTCCCAGTCGGAGAGGCCGTGGGGGTGCTCGCTCTGGGGTTGCAGAGTCATCAAGTCGACCACGTTCACCACCCGGATTTTGAGGTCGTCAAACTGCGATCGCAAAAAGTCTACCGCCGCCAGGGTTTCCAGGGTGGGCACATCGCCCGCGCAGGCCATCACCACGTCGGGTTCGCCGCCTTTGTCGTTGCTGGCCCACTCCCAAATGCCGACCCCAGCGGTGCAGTGCTTGATGGCGCTATCCATATCGAGCCACTGCAGTTCGGGCTGTTTACCGGCAATGATCACGTTGACGTACTGGCGGCTGCGCAGACAGTGGTCGGCCACCGAGAGCAGCGTGTTGGCATCGGGGGGCAGGTAAACCCGCACCACCGTCGCTTTTTTGTTGGTGACCACATCGATAAAGCCGGGGTCCTGGTGGCTAAAGCCGTTGTGGTCTTGCCGCCACACGTGGGAGGTGAGCAGGTAGTTGAGCGAGGCGATCGGCCGCCGCCAGGGAATGTCAATGCAGCTTTCCAGCCACTTGGCGTGCTGGTTAAACATCGAATCGACGATGTGAATAAACGCTTCGTAGCAGGAGAAAAAGCCGTGGCGTCCGGTGAGCAAATAGCCCTCTAGCCAGCCCTGACACATGTGCTCGCTCAGCACTTCCATCACCCGTCCGGTGGGGGAAACATGGTCGTCGGTGGGCAAAATCTCGGCGGTGGAGACGCGATCGGTCACCTCCAGCAGCGCGTTCAGCCGGTTGGAGTTATTTTCGTCGGGGCTCATCACCCGAAAGTTCTGGCTGTCTAAGTTGCGCTGCATCACGTCGCGCAAAAACTGGCCCAAAATGCGGGTCGACTCGGCCATTTCGGTGCCAGGGTCGTTTACCTCGACGGCATAGTCGCGGAAGTCGGGCAGGTGCAGATCGCGCAGCAGCAGCCCGCCGTTGGCGTGGGGGTTTGCGCCCATGCGCCGATCGCCCACCGGGGCCAGCTCGGCCAGCTCAGCTCTCAGCCGCCCCGCCTCGTCAAAGCGCTCTTCGGGCTTGTAGCTCTTCATCCAGTCTTCCAGCAGCTGAATGTGCTCTGGACTGCTGGCCATTTCAGAAAAGGGCACCTGGTGCGATCGCCAGGAACCTTCCGTTTTTTTGCCGTCGACCGACTCTGGCCCGGTCCACCCCTTGGGCGATCGCAGAATGATCATCGGGTACAGGGGCCGCTGCTGAAACCCGTGCACCTGGGCCTCGCGCTGAATCTGCTGGATGTCGGCGATCGCCGCATCCATAGTGCTGGCCATCAGCTGGTGCATCGCCTCGGGCTCAGAGCCCTCCACAAAGTAGGGCTGATAGCCGTAGCCAATAAACAGGCTCTCCAGCTGCTCCTGGGGCAGCCGGGCCAGCACTGTAGGGTTGGCAATTTTGTAGCCATTCAGGTGCAAAATTGGCAGCACCACCCCGTCTCGGGCCGGGTTGAGAAACTTGTTCGAGTGCCAGCTGGTGGCCAGAGGCCCAGTTTCAGCCTCGCCATCGCCCACCACGCAGGCCACGATCAGGTTGGGGTTGTCGAAGGCCGCGCCGTAGGCGTGCACCAGGGCATAGCCCAGTTCGCCCCCCTCATGGATCGAGCCGGGCGTTTCCGGGGCGGCATGGCTGGGAATACCGCCGGGAAACGAAAACTGCTTAAACAGCTGCCGCATTCCCTCGGCATCCTGAGAAATATTGGGATAGAGCTCGCTGTAGGTACCCTCTAAATAGGTGTTGGCCACCATACCCGGCCCGCCGTGCCCCGGCCCGGCAATGTAAATCATGTTCAGGTCGTGGGCTTTGATCACCCGGTTCAGGTGAGCGTAGATAAAGTTCAGCCCCGGCGTGGTGCCCCAGTGGCCCAGCAGCCTAGGCTTGATGTGCTCCAGCTTCAGCGGTTCGCGCAGCAGCGGGTTGTCTAAAAGATAAATTTGCCCCACCGAGAGATAGTTGGCCGCGCACCAGTAGGCGTGCAGTTTTTCGAGCTGATCGGCACTGAGGGGGTGTTGCTTGCTGGGCGTGGCTGCAATCATGCTAAACGCTCCTTGGGCGACTGTTTTATTTGGCGGCAGAATTCGGGCTATTACTGGTCTATTACTAATAGGGTACAGAGCTAAACGCCCGCTTCCCTCCTACCGATGATAGTGTTGTGGCTAAAATATCTCCGCTGACTTTTTTTATTGAATCCTATCAACGTTCTCTACGCGCGCTAGAGCGCTACTGCCGAGGCTCTCTCAGTTTCAGCCAAAAATTCTCCCATCTCCCCATCTCCCCTGCCCCCCCTTGCCCCTGCCAAATCACGCTAACAGCTCCGCGATCGCCTCAATCAGCTGGTCTAGCTCAACCGGCTTGGTAATGTGCTTTTGAAACCCAGCCGCGATCGCTTGTCGGTAGTCAATTTCGCCCGCATAGGCCGTCAGCGCGATCGCGGGCACCTGGCCACCCTGCTCAGGCGATAGCGACCTCACCTGGCGCATCAGCATATAGCCATCCATATCGGGCATGCCAATATCGCTCAGTATAATATCGGGCCTGAACCGGGTTAGCACCGCGATCGCCTCCCCGGCGCTGGCGGCGGTCATCACGCGGGCACCCTGTAGCTCTAGGAAAAAGGCAATAAACTCGCAGGTGGTGCCATCGTCATCGACCACCAAAATTTGGGTGCCCTTCAAATTTGTCAGGGGCTTAGCCGGCGGTTGCTCTCGCTCGGCAGTGGTGTGAGACGGGAGCAGGGGAAGCGTGACGGTAAACGTAGCCCCGTGGCCTTCACCCAGGCTGTCGGCCTTCACCTGGCCGCCGTGCAGATCTACCAAGTAGCGCACCAGAGCTAGCCCCAGGCCCAGGCCGCCAAACTGTCGGGTAGTGGTGGCATCTTCTTGACGAAAGCGATCGAAAACATGGGGCAAAAAATTGGGGTGAATGCCCTTGCCCGTGTCGGTAATTGTAATTTGAGCCTGGGAGTCGAGGTATTCGAGCCGCAGGCTAATTTGTCCCTCCGGGGGGGTAAATTTGACCGCATTCGACAACAGATTCCAGACCACCTGCTGCAGTCGATCTGCATCGCCCGAAACTAGCCTCGGGGCTGGATCAATATCGCTGCAAACCCGAATCGATTTGGCGTCTACTGCTAGCTGCACCGTTTCTAAGGCAGATTGAATAGTCAGCCCCAAATTAACCTTAGTTTTATTCAGGCTCAGCTTGCCGCGCAGGATGCGAGACACATCTAGCAGGTCGTTGATCAGCTGAGCCTGAATTTGAGCATTGCGCTCAATTACTTCTAGGGCGTACTCTTTTTTTTGCTCACTGAGTTGGCGAGTGCGCAGCAGCTTCGACCATCCCAAAATCGGGTTGAGGGGCGACCTGAGTTCGTGCGATACCACGGCCAAAAACTCATCTTTGATGCGATTGGCGGCTTCGGCCTGTTCGCGGGTTGCTCGTTCGCGGGCCAGCAGTTGTTCGCGCTCTTGCTCGGCCTGTTTGCGGTTGGTAATGTCGGTTGTAGATCCGACCACCCGAATCACCTTGCCCTGCTGATTGTGAATCAGGTAGCCGCGATCCCAAACGTCAACCCAGTGGCCGTTTTGATGGCGAATTCGGTACTCAAATTCGTAGCGATCGCTGCTGCCCTCAAGAATAGGAGCCATCCTATTTTCAACGCGGGCAAGATCTGTAGGGTGAATGCGGCTACCCCACCAGTTTCTAGCCAGCGGGGCCGCTTCTGGGTGAATGCCAATTAATCGATACAGGCCCTCCGACCGATAGACTCTGCCCGTTTGCAGATCCCAGTCGTAGACCATGCCATCGACGGCATAGGTCGACAGCCGAAAGCGTTCTTCGCTTTCTTGCAGAGCCGCTTCGACCCGAACCCGTTCCAGTCGCGGAAAGATTTGATTCGACAATTCCCGAATCAAGTGTATTTCGTCAGAGTGCCAATAACGAGGATAAGAATCATAAATGTTGAGCAGAAATTTCCACTCGCCATCCTTATAGAAAGGCACACTCACAAACGAGTGAATATTGATGGCGGCATACTTTTCGGCCACCGTCCGTGGATCGGTCTGAGTATTGCGAATGACAATAGTTTCTTGGTTGCGAGCCGCCTGCAGAAATTGGTCGGTCACAAACTCTGAGAGACGATAGACGTTAACAACATTGTGTGAGTATGGCCCGTGCCAGGCGTAGTTAATTGTGGCGTTTTGCTCGTCAGCATCGATTTCGGCAAAGGCACAGACAGACAGATTTAAGTAAGCGCCAATTTTGGCCCCAACAGTCTGCATAATCTCATCGGCCGCCGACAGCCGAGCAAAATCTGCGGCAATATCGCTCAGAAAAGCCGCATTTGCTTCGCGGCGTTTGCGCCTGGTAACGTTTTGAAAAATCACCGCCGCGCGGCGGCTGTCTTCGTCGCCAACTTTAGAAATATAAAAGTCGTACCACTTTTGATTGAGCTCGGCGTATTCTTCTAACCGCTCGCCTTTGCCGGTGCGAACCACCTGGCCAAAAATGCTGTACCAGTGCGGCTCACAAACCAGGCTAATTTCGCTGAGCTGCCGCCCCGTAAAGTCTTCCCCGACAATATCGATCGCCGCCGCATTGGTTTCTAAACAAACAATATCCACCGCCTGATTGCCGTCATTAAACACGACATCGACTAGAAAGTAGCCCTGATCGATTGACTCAAACAGCGTGCGGTATTTTTCCTCCGACTCCCGCAGAGCGGCTTCGGACAGTTTGCGCTTGGTAATGTCGCGGGTCGAGCCAACGACCGACGTGACAACACCATCGGGGCTAAGCAGGGGGGTGAAAATGTATTCGTAAATGCCGCTGATGCCCTTGGAACTGACATAAACCGATTCGTCTTTAACCGTTTCGCCCGTGACCAATACGTGCCCAATCTCTTGCTGATGTTTGGCCGCTAACGCGTTGGGATAGTTGAGATCAAAGAAATTTTTGCCGACGGCCTCGGCCAGCGTTAGGCCCCACAGGTCGAGCAAGGGCTGGTTGACAAACACGAAGCGCCCCTCGCGATCGAACAGGTAGACAAAGTCGGTAATGGCGGCAAGGACGGCATCAAAGATTTGCGATCGCCGCTCTAGTTCATCAATGCTGTTACCTAGTGCGGCCTTTGTTGCCTGAAGCTGCTGCCGCAAGCCTGCACATTCTTGGGTAATCTTGCCCCTGGGGCTGGGTAGGGCCATCTCCAGGGCATGCGCCAGCATATCGGCTGTCACCTGATCGCGCACCAAATAGTCTACCGCCCCCGCCCTCAGCGCCTGTTTAGCCGGGTTGACATCGTTGTCGCCAATTACAATCACCGGCAGATCGTTACCAAACTGGGCCTGGAGTCGATGTAGCACCGCCAAGCCGAGCCGATCGGGCTGGTGAGATTCTAGAATAATGCCGTCGACCCGCTGGCGTTGGCACAGATCTAAAACAGGGTCGTCATAGCGTGCGCTTAAAATGTGATAAAAAAACCCATCCGCTGGCTGCAGCAAATGCTGGTAAGCGTTAGCACAGCCACAGGCGTCACGATCAATGACTAAAATGGTGCGGGTCTGGGGCACATCCTCGTTCTGGGCCGGTTCTGGAACGCTATGTAAATCGGAATTTTCCATAGAGGGGTTTAACTGCCTTGGCTCCCATACTTTTCCAAGAGCACTTTGCTGCCACTCTGGGCAGCCAGGGAAGAAGGCTGCGTACGTCCGTTTTCCCGGTGGCTTGAGGTGCTAAAGCTTACCTCTACGATACTGGTAAACTGCGCTTGAGTGAACCTGGTACAGGGCCGCAGACCACGAATCAGTTGTCCAATCTCCGGCTGATGCCGGGGCCACGATCGCGATGAAGCGGAGGTGAGCTGAGAAGACATAAATTGCGATCGCAACTATAGCGCTGGAGCGCTGGAGCGCTGGCCACTGCCGCTAAGGCCCAGACCATGACCACTGGCAAACGGTGGAGCAGCACAATGGCTAAAGCCCCGCCTAAAACTGTATAGCGTCTGCCACGGCGATTCACTCTATCTAAAGATAGAAGCCTAAATCTAGAAGCCGCTGCTGCCAGGGTAACGGCGATCGCACACCCCTTCACCGCAATCCTGGCAGCAGCGGCAGGCTGACCGTAAAGGTCGCGCCCCGGCCCTCCCCAGGGCTCTCGGCGGCAACGGTGCCGCCGTGCAGCTCGACTAAATTGCGTACGATCGCCAGCCCTAGCCCCAGACCGCCAAATTTACGAGTGGTAGTGCCGTCTTCCTGGCGAAAATATTCAAAGACGTGGGGCACAAAACTGGGGTGAATGCCTTTGCCGGTGTCGCTGACTTGAATGTGAGCCTGCTCACCCCGCTGCGATACCGCCACCACCACCTGGCCACCTTGGTCGGTAAACTTAATCGCATTGCTCAGCAGGTTCCAAACTACCTGCTGCAGGCGAGTAGAATCGCCCAAAACTTGACCCAGGCTGGGATCATAAACCGTTTGAATGTCAATCAATTTTGCCTCTGCCGTTAACCGCACCGTTTCCAGTGCGGCAGCAACGATGGCATTGAGGCTAATCGGGGCCTGGTTGAGACTCACTTTGCCCTGCATAATGCGCGTTACATCGAGCAGATCTTCAATCAGCTGGGTTTGCAGTTTGGCATTGCGCTCAATGGTTTCTAGGGCAAACGCTGTCTTTTCAGGGCTGAGGTTTCCATTGCGAAGCAGGCTGGCCCAGCCCAAAATAGGGTTTAGCGGCGTGCGTAATTCGTGGGACAACACGGCTAAAAATTCGTCCTTAATTCGATTCGCATGCTCGGCTTCTTCCTTGGCCAGTTCCGCCCGTTTGAGATGGTCGGTTCGCTCGCGATCGCGCTGGGCCAGCAGATTGGCGGCCAACTCCAGCGATCGCCCCAGCAGCACCACCTCTTTAACCGACACTGGACTAATCTGAGGATACTCATCGTTGGCCAACGCCTCTGCCGCTTGGGCCGCCGCCGTAATGCTGCGAGACAGCTGTCGGGACAGCAAAAAAGCCCCCGTGCTGCTCACCAGCAGCAGCGCTAACTCCGTGCCTACCACCAGCCATATGGCTCTACGGGCCGGGCCTTGAATATCGTCGACGGGCACCGTAACAGCTGCCGTCCAGGGGGTGTTGCCAATGCGGCTAAAGGCCACATAGACATCCACGCCTTCCAGGGTCTGGTCTTGATAAACACCCTCGCTGGTTTCGCCAATCTGCTTGAGAAAAGACGAGGTGCCCCGCTGCCCCACAAACCGCTGGGGACTGAGCGTGCGAGTCACCACTACACCCTGGCCATCGACAATGGTGCGCGTCCATTCGCCTTCCACCGGCTGCTGATTCTCGACCACACTGGCCAGCGCCTGGGGTGTAATAACTGCGGTCAACGCATAGCGCAAGTCGTCGTCCCGCATGACAGGCACATAAATTGGAAAAGCAAAGGCTTGGCTTTGCTGCCCCCGAGTAAGATTACCAATCACAGGCTGGCGGGTGGCGATTAATGTTTTGAGGCTGCTTGGCTCGTTGGCTGAGGGCAACAGCAGGTTCAGAGGCTTTTGGCTATTTAAGAGCTGCTGGCCATCAGGCGACAGCAGGATAGTGGCTAGCCAGGTGGGCTGGGTTACCGTCATGCGCTTGGTATCGCTATAAAAGCTTTCTAGGTCACCTTCATAAAGATGGTCAGAGGCCGCTAGGGCCTGAAGCGTCCGGGTTGTGTTCGAAAACTCGCGCTCTACGGTTAGGGCCAGGTTGCGGGCCTCCCGCAGCATGCGTCGCTCGGAGACCCCCTGCTGCTGCTGCGACAACCTGACTATGACGGCCCCGGCATACAGGCCGACCGGCAGCAGGGTTCCCACTACCAGCAAAATCAAATACCACTTCAGCGAAAGGGTTTGACTACCAGCAAAAGCTGGTATGCCAGCTTTGTTTTGGCGACCTATCCACCGCATTAGAGTGTCTGAAAACTTAGCCCCTACAGACTTTTTTCCCACCATTTAAATCCAGCGGAGCACACGGCAACGTAAGCAATGGGAAAGGGAAGGAACTTTCATCACTTTACCACCAAGAGAACCCACACGCTGGTTTGAGCCAGCTGGTTGTGCGATACATCCTAGACGGCATTGAAGCCAGCGTTCTATGTCCTAGTGTCGATATGGGAGACGTATTTGACCGCCTTGCCAGCCGCTCAGGCTGACCCCGAAGACTGTAGCCTGGAGAGTACAAAACTCCAGCCGTGATGCCAGCCGTGATAGAAGATCGTAAAGGAGCGTAATTAATATGTGCCTCTTTATACGCGCCTCATAGTAGCGATCGCCTTCTGATCGCCCTATGGCACCCTCGCGCTAGCATTTTGCCCCCGCCAGAATCGGGGGGTATCGATGCCTATCAGGTGGGCAAAGCGTAGCGATAGAAGACTTTTGCAGACATCCGCTGGGCGCTACTCACTAAGTCCTAGTTCAATCCTTTAGGAACCCGATGTCTCCAGTTCGCGTCTGTGTCACGGCTTTTGGGGCAGGAGGGTTCTTGGAGTAACACAAATTGCGTTGCTTATGTTAAGTTCTGGCCCTAAGCCATGCTTGATAAATCTTTGCTGTTTATATTTAGAGCCTGAGGATGTAATTTAACGACGGTTTAGACTGCTATGGCTACTGAATCTCCACGGTTTAAGGTTTTACGGTGTCTTGTGCTCTGTGCTGGGTTTGCCGTCAGCAGTCCAGTGGGTGCCCTGGCCCAGCTCACCGCCGCCGAACCGAGTGATGCCGCCGATATTCCCGAAACCAGCGACCTAGAGCAGCAGTCAGAAACAGCCGCCGCCGCAACCTTTGCCAAACCCAAGACCTTAACCTTTGAGTATCTCTCGGCGGAAGCCGGTGACAACCTCGACCCCGCGATCGCGGAGGCCGAAGTAAAGCAGAGCAAGAAAGCGAAGAAAGCAAAAAAGGCGAAAAAAGCCAAGAAGGCCAAACAGGCCACAAACAAGAGCTGCGAAGTCTACTTCCAGGGGCCAACAACGGTCGGCTCTGAGTTCACAGTGGTAGGCGAAACCAGCTCCGAAACCCTGATTCAGATTTTTGAAGATGAGACCTCCTTTGTGGCAGGCGAAGCCGCCCTGCAAACAGTCGTGTATGGAGCGGATGCGGCGACCTCAGGGGCACAATTTGGCAGCCTTGTTGTCACCGAAGCTCAATCCAGTCAGCTGACATTCGAGTATCGTCGTCAAGAGATTACGACCCAAACCACCAGCACCACCGTAGTCACCGGCAGCGTCGATGACGACGATGACGCCTACATCGTGGTGTCTCAAAACAAAGGCGGCAAGTGCCGGATTGGGAAAAAGGCTAAGAAGGCTAAAAAGTGCAAAAAGGGTGCCGAAGTCATCCAGGGCACTATGACCAGCGGGGGCGAGCTCACAACCGACACCGACTGTGAGACCCTGGTGCAAATCTTCGACAGCGAGACCACGGCCACCTTTGTCGATGTCAGTACCAGCTACTGGGCCAGCAGCTACATCTATCGGCTGATGTCGCTTCAGGTGATTCAGGGATTTCCGGGCGGTAATTTTTACCCCGATAACGCCCTGACCCAGGCCCATTTTGCCGCCATGGTCAGCCGTGCCTTTCAGCGTTCTTCGGTGCGCGAAGTAGTGGCAATTAGCAGTATCTCCCGCAGCTACTGGGCCTATAGCGATATTCAGCAGGCCTACGCCATGGGCTTTATCGATGGCATTGCCACCGGCTTTAACCCCAGCCGCTCCATGACCAAGCTGGATGTCTTAGTTGCGATCGCGCGCGGGCTCAACTACACCGAGGTTGCCAGCGGCACCAACGTCGAAGAAATCCTGAGCGTCTTTAGTGATGCAAACACCATCCCGGCAGAATATCGCGGCCTGATTGCGGCCCTGGTCCAGAACGGCGGCCTGGTTAACTACCCCAATGCGTCAAGCCTGAATCTCACCCAGGTGATTTCCCGAGCCGAAACCTGTGGCCTGGTCTATCAGGCACTGGCTGGCCTTGGCCAAGTCGAGAGTTTGAGCACCCCTTACCTGGTTAACTAATCTCAACTGCCCCGGCCAAGTCGGGAGATTGACGGTTATTTTAAGTGTCAGGGCGATCCTCCGCGGCTTCGCCCTGATTTTTTTGTCCCCTGCCTTCGCGCGATTGCCCCAATGTCCACTTTTGCCGTTCAGATCTATAAAAATACTCAGTCCAATCAGCCTCCGGCCATCAACCTACCGCCCAATCTGCCGTCCCGAGAGTTGCTGAATAAAGAGTTAGTCACCGCCGCCCAGGGATTGTTTGAGAAAAATGGCGTGCTGCTAATCAACAATCTTTTTGCTAAAGAGCTGATCGGCCAGCTGCATCAGGCTTTTGTGGCCCGGTATAGCTCCTACTTTAAAGATCAAGAGTATGCCGACGCCTTAAAGGTGGGCGACAAACGGCAGATGCTGACGGTCGATTTTCAAGCCCCGTTTAGTCATCCCCACCTCTACGGCAACCCCCTGCTGCTCTCCCTCATGCAGGGGTTGTTGGGAACAAACTTTGTGCTCGGCAGCTTTGGGGCGGTGATTTCGCTGCCCGGTGCTGAGGGACAGCATATTCACCGCGATCATCCCCCTTTATTTGAGGATGAGGCGTTCAGTTCAGCCTTACCGAGTTTTGCCATTACCCTAGTGGTACCGCTAATAGATCTAACCCCAGAAACCGGCTCTACCCGAGTGTGGAAGGGTAGTCACAGAGTTGCTGGCGATCAAGCCCTGGCCCTAGCCGACTCCGCTGTGCCCTTCATGGCTTCGGGCTCATGCTATTTGATGGATTACCAACTCTTGCACGGCGGCACGCCCAATGTCTCTAATCTCGTGCGGCCCATTCTCTACATTATTTACTACCGCTCGTGGTTTCAGGAGGCCGTCAACTATGAACAGCAGTCCCGGCTTTCTATCACCCAGCAGGCCTACGACGCTGTGCCTCAGCCCTACCAGTTTCTATTCACCCGTCAGCGAGAAATGCTGAGGGCCAATCAGTCCCTCAGAAATCAACCGCCAACCCAGAAAAGCTTCGTTGACCTAAGCTCGAAAGAACAGACTCAACAGCTCACAAAACTGGCCGAAACCGTGCTGCCACAATACGGCTTTGCCCAGGCTGATGTGCAGCTCGTCGCCCACGGCGACAACACTGTTTTCTCGGTGAAAGGCTCTAGGGCGTTATCCCTAGCTGGAAGCGCCGCCGCCGCCACGTCAAAAAGCCAAGACTCCAGCGATCGCCCGGATGTGCCCGATCGCTTCAGCCTCAAAATTCACCGCGCCAACTACCTCTCTGCGGCAGCGATTGAGTCAGAGCTGCACTGGCTCACCTATCTGCGCCACGCAGCTAAGCTCTGGGTACCCGAGCCTTTAACGACCCTAGAGAATGCCCTGTGCCCCTCGGCTCAAGTACTGGGCATGGCCGCGCCGCGCGGCTGTTCGCTAACCCGATGGCTGAAGGGGCGATCGCTGCTCGATCTCCCCAGGGATGAGCGATCGCAGCCGCAGACCCTGACCGCGATCGGTCGGCTGCTGGGGACATTGCACTACCAGGCTGAGCAGTGGCCGGTGCCCGACCCTTTCCCTCGCCCCCGCTGGGACTGGAACGGGCTGTTTGGCCAGGGCGCGGGCTACAGCGACAACGGCGATCGCGTCTGGGCCTTGACCCCGCCGCCCTATCGCCCCCTGTTCGAGACCATCAGCGATCGGGTCAAAGCCGCCATGGCCTCTCTAGGGGAAGATCCAAAGCAGTTTGGTCTGATTCACGGCGACTTTTGGCTGGGCAACCTGCTCATTCAGGAGAGTACCCTGGGCGTTATCGACTTTACAGACTGCGGCTTTGGCTACTGGGGCTACGATCTGGCTCGGTTTTTGAATGATTTCTCCACCGAGCCTCACTACTCCGCCTGTTTAGAGCCACTGCTCCAGGGCTATACTCAGGTTCGCCCCTTCCCAGCGGCGCAGCTCCCCCATCTCAAGCTCTTTCTAGCCGCGCAACAGGTGGCGCTGGCGCTCTGGCGCATTAACCGAGCCCAGGATCATCCGGCCTTTCGATCGACCTTAGCCGCCGACCTCGATGAAGCCGCGATCGCCATAGAGGAATTTTTAAGCACTTCTGGCGCATAGATTCTGGCGCACAGATCTAGAAGCCGCAACGACAAGCTAGTTTCAACCTCAAACCTAAACCAGGCCGAGGCGCTGGAATAGAGGCAAGCGCAGATCCATAAACCGCTGGGCCTGTACTCTCAGTTCGGCTTGATTAGCTTCAGGCGTTTCTAAAACCTGGCCATCTTTAATCAATTTTTCACCCTGGACTTGCAGAATACTCCAGACAAACTTGACCGGATCGATCTGCCGTAGATACGCCAACAGAAAGAGCTGCTCAGCCCGGCTGATCTCAATGCCACTGGCAGTCACAGGGGAGGCTAGGATCTGGGTATCGGTCCCAAACCGGGCTCGTTTGAGAATGGCTTGATTAAGCCCTACCACCGATTTTCTGCGCCGATCTTCGTCGGCTTCGGGCAGGGCCGGAGTGATGTGATACGTCGAGATCAAAATCTTCACGGCCTGGAGAATTGTCGCGAAATCTAACCGTTTGAGGTCGGCGTGCCCCATCAGATCCCGCAGGGTTCTGGGCTTTTTGGCCAAAGCTTCAACAATGGGCCGATAGATCGCCTGGTCGAGCTTAATCGACCGACCGACCAGGTCAACGTCGTACTCCATATCGTCTGGAGCGATCGTTAAGGCAAACCGAAAATTGCTCAGTCGTTCTACCTGCTCTAAGGCGGTGATTTTGACTGGGCCTTTGACAAAAAGATCGCGGCGAAATCGGGTATTAAATAAGAAATCGCGAATGGTTTCTCGCCGGGTCAGATCAGAAATGTCGGCCAGCAGCTTGACCTGATCATCAGTTAGTTTAAAATTGTAAAACTGATCGTCAATATCCCCTGAGCCAGTGTAGGTTAGCTTTGCATCGGCCAGCTGCTCGACCACCTCAGAATGATAGAGCGGTCGCCAGCTTTGGTTAAAATACTCGTGGGCCAGATAGTTGCGAGAATCCTCCTCCATACCCTCTAGGTCAGCCTTGACCGTAGGGTTTTCTACAAAATATCGCGCCTTTAGGCTCAGAATCTGCTTGGCAAACGTAATGCCAGCCTCAACCTTTTGCAGCGTGGAATCCCCAGTACTGCTGGGCGATTGCAGCATCAGCTGGCGCAGGGGCATGAGGGCTGCCCAGCCGGGTAGCGCATTGTAGCTAATGTAAACGGCCCCGCCCACCTTTAGTTTCTGCCGCAATAGGTTGACGATGTTGTTGCGGTTCTCGTCTCCAATCCAGGCGTAGACGCCATGCAGGGTAATAAAATCAAATTTAGGCGTGTCTGCTTGAATAAACTCGGCAAAGCTATGGTCAGAGAACCGGATATTTTCGAGCTGGGCCGCATCAGCTAGGCATTGAGCTTCTGCTGCGTGGGTGGGGTTGAAATCCATGCCCCAAAATTCTCCCTGGGGATGGGTGGCGGCCAAAATATTAGTGGTGAACCCCTGGCCGCAGCCCAGTTCGCAGTAGGTGAATGCCTCTAGCCCTGGCGGCAAGCAGCGCTGGTCTAACAGATTAAACGCCATACTAGTGGGGGCTAGCTCTGGGAAAAAGCTGTAGTCGTAACTGATATCTGAAACGTAGCCGTGAGTCCAATCTTGCATAACGACGTCTGAACACAGTGCGAAACAATGCGGAATAGTCCTAATTTCCACTAACGCTAGCAGCCCCACTGCATCGGGGATAGTATTCTTTAGGTTTTTTCAGTTTGGGTGGTTGTCGATTCTCACAGCCAGGTAGCCAGGCGATGCCTACAGGCAATTTGCCCTGGCGGTCGCCACCGTAACCACCATCGGGGGCAAAATCAGTCATTATGAAGAAACGTAGTAGTGTCTTTGTACCGCTGGTTGACCTATGGGCGACTTCAATATTCAGGCTCCGTTTGAACCCGCAGGAGACCAGCCCAAGGCGATCGCGGGCCTAACCAAGTTTCTCAGCGACAAAACCCAGTACCAAACCCTGCTGGGGGCCACGGGCACGGGCAAAACCCACACCATCGCCCGCGTCGTCGACAACATTGGCAAACCCACCCTGGTACTGGCCCACAACAAGACCCTGGCGGCGCAGCTCTGTAACGAGCTACGCGAGTTTTTCCCCGACAACGCGGTCGAGTACTTCATTAGCTATTACGACTACTACCAGCCCGAGGCCTACATTCCCACCACCGACACCTACATCGCCAAAACGGCCTCAATCAACGACGAGATCGACATGCTGCGGCACTCCGCCACTCGCTCCCTGTTCGAGCGCAAGGACGTGATTGTGGTGGCCTCAATTAGCTGCATCTACGGCCTGGGGATTCCGTCGGAGTACCTGAAGGCCTCGATTCCGCTGAAGGTGGGCATGGAGGTCAACCAGCGCCAGGTGCTGCGCGATCTGGCCTCGATTCAGTACTCGCGCAACGATTTAGACCTGGGCCGAGGCAAGTTTCGGGTCAAGGGCGACGTGCTGGAGATTGGCCCCGCCTACGAAGACCGGATCATTCGCATTGAGTTTTTTGGCGACGAAATCGACGCCGTGCGCTACGTGGACCCGATTACCGGGGCCACCCTGCAAAGCATGGATGGGGTGAGCATCTACCCGGCCAAGCACTTTGTCACCCCAGACGATCGCATCGATGAAGCCTGCCAGGCGATTAAAGATGAGCTGCAAGAGCGTTTGGCCGAGCTAGAGAAAGAGGGCAAGCTTCTGGAGGCTCAGCGGCTAGAGCAGCGCACCCGCTACGACCTGGAGATGATTCGCGAAGTGGGCTACTGCAACGGCGTGGAAAACTACGCCCGTCACCTGGCCGGTCGCACCGCCGGGGCACCGCCGGAGTGCCTGCTCGACTATTTCCCCAAAAAAGACTGGCTGCTGGTCATCGACGAGTCCCACGTCACCATTCCGCAGATTCACGCCATGTACAACGGCGATCGCAGCCGCAAAATGGTGCTAATCGACCACGGATTCCGGTTGCCCAGCGCCGCCGACAACCGCCCCCTGAAAGCCGAAGAATTCTGGGACAAGGTGAACCAGTGCATCTTTGTCTCCGCCACCCCCGGCAACTGGGAGATGGAGATCTCCGGCGGCAAGGTGGTCGAACAAATCATTCGCCCCACTGGCGTGCTCGACCCCGAAATCTCTGTGCGCCCCACCGAGGGCCAGGTCGATGACCTGCTGGGCGAAATTAGAGAGCGGGCGGCCAAACAGGAGCGGGTGCTAATTACCACCCTGACCAAGCGCATGGCCGAAGATTTGACCGAATACTTTGAGGAGCACGGGGTGCGGGTGCGCTACCTGCACTCCGAGATTCACTCGATCGAGCGGATTGAGATTATTCAAGACCTGCGCGAAGGGCTATACGACGTGCTGGTGGGGGTCAACCTGCTGCGGGAGGGGCTAGACCTGCCGGAGGTTTCCCTGGTGGCGATTCTCGACGCCGATAAGGAAGGGTTTCTGCGGGCAGAACGCTCTCTGATTCAAACCATCGGTCGCGCCGCCCGCCACATTCGCGGTCAGGCCATTCTCTACGGCGATAACCTGACCGACAGCATGGCCAGGGCGATCAGCGAAACCGAGCGCCGCCGCGCTATCCAAACCGCCCACAACGAGGCCAACGGCATTACGCCGACCTCGATCATTCGCCGCAACAGCAACTCGATTCTGTCGTTTCTCGAAGTGTCGCGCCGCCTCAACGCCCACGAGCTAGAGGAGGTCTACGAGCACAAAGAAGAGCTGCCCCTGGAGGAAATTCCTGAACTGATTGGTCAGTTCGAAAAGCAGATGAAAGAAGCGGCGAAGAATTTGGACTTTGAAGAGGCGGCTAAATTTCGCGATCGCATTAAGTCCCTGCGCGACCAGCTCTTGGGCAAGCGATCGTAGGGTATTTTGGACTTTAGGCTTTGGAGTATTTCCCATCACCCCGCACCCATGGTTCAAACCAAACCCTCTACCCTCACATTTGCGGACTACCTAGCCTATGACGATGGCACAGATAGCCGTTACGAGCTGGTGCGAGGACACCTAGTTGCCATGACACTACCGACCTGGCGGCATCTACTCATTGCCCGCTGTCTAGAGCGTATGTTTGAAGCCGCAATTGAGCAAAGTGGCACAGATTGGCTGGCGATACAGCGGGCTGGGCAGCAAGTCGATGAGGAAACGTCTCGGCTGCCAGATGTTATGGTCGTGCCGATGGCGGCTATCCAAGACGCAGGGGAAAGCACTGCCATCTTGCAGCAGGCCGCTATCTTAGCCAGCAATTCTCATTATGGAAATGAGCCTTATCCAATCGGGCCAATGTGCTTAGGACTGAAGGCTGAAAGTCTTATTCTCTCGTCTGGAGGGTGAGTCCAACAGTCGCTCAGAAGCACTAAAAACAGTACATGTGTTTCAAAATGAGAATTGCTGTATCTTAGCGGTCGAGATCGTTAGCCTCAGCTCCGTTGCCGATGACTACCTCCACAAACTGGCAGAATACGAAGCCAAAGGCATTCTCGAATACTGGATTGTAGACCCCCAGGCACTAGGGGCAGCTCGCTACATCGGCAGTCCTAAACGGCCCGTGGTATCCATTTATTACCTTGTGGATGGAGAATTTAGTGCCCCGCTGCGCTGTCGCGATCGGGAAGCCGTTGAGTCAAGGGTTTTCCCTCAGCTCCTCGTATAGCTATAGCTATACGAGGTTGCCGACAAAGTTCTACCTGCAACCAAACGCCTGTTTGAGCGTAATCCCGATGCTCAACCCTGGGTTATCCGTATTGGGCACCGTGCTGTATACCACTTTGGTACACAGAGCCTCTATAACCAACAATAATTCAGGGAGAGTCACGACGAGGTGGCGAAGCCTTTACAGGCTACTTTGGTTGCCTTCGATGACGTTGGAGCAAATTTGAGGATATCAGGATTCGGTCTGGGGCGATGCTGTTTCTGTGCCTCATATCGTTCGTTGATCTCAACCTGTTTGCGATAAAAATCATATTGTTCTTGAAAATACCGATAAACCTCCTCGTAGGATTGTTCAATATTAAAGTCTATCTCTTCTAGCTCTAGGGAAGTCAAGGTTTTTTCGAGCAGTATTGTCTTGATTTTGACATCCTCGACACTATGCTTTCCACATGACTTCAATAGTTCTATGCGCCACTTGAGCGGCACATAGGGCTCAATATCGATCGCAAAGTCTTTAGTGCCATTGCTGCGGATATAGCTAACCACTCGGCCAACCGCCGCGTATCTGCCAAACCGTTCAAACTTAGTCTCGACATCGACATCTTTGTCTAAATACAGCCAAACATGGTCTAGGATTCTGATTTGCGCCTGACAACCTTTGTAGGGAACCACCTTGACATGGCGCAGCAGATAAGCCGTATCTCCAGTTTTTTCAGCCGTTTCCCAATGACTTAAATATCCCTGAAAGCGAACATTTTGCCCTAGCCAATCGGCAAGCGGCCTACAGGCGATCGCTGACTTCTGCATCTCAATGCTCCCCTGACCCAGATTCATTTGCTCTTAAAGGCCAATCCGTTATTTTTCCAGATTGCCCAATTGTGAGCCAATGATCTTAAAAGCGAGGGCAGAACTCAGGCGGTAATGATGGGTTTGCCGAGGCGATCGCCTAACCACCCGTCTACAACCCGCTCCCACTTTCCCTAGGCCCGCTGCCCACACACCAGCCGCTGTTCCGCCGTCACCTGGTTGTACATCGTCTCTAGGGCAGAAATGTTGTCCTTCAGGGTGTAGCGCTGGAGCACCCGCTCGCGGGCCTTATACCCCAAAAGCTGAGTAATTTCAGGATGGTCACGCAGAATGGGTAGGATTGTCTGTAGCTGAGTTGCCACCCGCTGGGTGTCGAGCACAATGCCCGCCCCCTCGGACAGCACTTCACCATCGGCCCCGGCATCGGTGGCAATGCAGGCGGCGCCGCAGGCCATCGCTTCCAGCAGCGACAGCGATAGCCCTTCAACCAACGACGGCAAAATAAACCCGTCCGCCGCCCGCAAAATATCAATCCGGCGCTGTTCGCTCGCCAGGTAGCCCAGCCAGATAATATCGTTGTCGTCGTAAAACCGCTTCAGAGAGGCCTCCAGGGGGCCGCTGCCCACAATGGCCAGCTTGCAGTCTGGCCCCAGGTCGGCCTGACGCCAGCCCCGCAGCAGCGCCTCCACATTTTTTTCGAGGGAGATTCGCCCCTGGTAAACAAATAGCCGCCGGGCATACAGGTCGGCCTTAATCGACGACGGCCCCGGCGAGTAGCGGCGGGTGTCCACGCCATTGGGAATCACCACCAGGGTCTTAGCGGGCACCCCCAGCTTACTCAACAGGTCGCGCTGGAGGTCAGAGAAGATAATAACGCGATCGTAGTGGGCCAGACAGGGGGCGTAAAGCTGGTAGGTGAGGTGCTGAGTACCCGAGGTCAGGCTCCGCACCCGGCGATCGAAGGCGGGGTGAAAGGTGGCCAC
Organism: Nodosilinea sp.; assembly: GCA_049646445.1. GTDB lineage: Bacteria > Cyanobacteriota > Cyanobacteriia > Phormidesmidales > Phormidesmidaceae > Nodosilinea. The sequence continues at coordinate 83,902 of JBARVV010000017.1, forward strand.
CAGAGGAATATTCAGCTCGGCACAGATTTCGGGCAGCCGAAAGTCTAGGGGTGACAGGGTGAGCGAGGCGTGGACCAGATCGGGCCGCAGCCGCTCTAGAGCCTCGGCCAGCAGCTTGCCTGACTTGAGCGAGGGAATGGTCAGAATTTGAGACTTGAATAAGAAGGGTAACGGCACCTCTTCTGAGCGCTGGAGGTGGTCGACAGTGTGCCCCTCGTGGGGCTGGGCGAAGTGCAAAAAGGTGACTCGGTAGCCGCGCTCAAGCAGGGCGTTAGTAACCTCTCGGCCGTAGGTGACGTTGCCACAAAAGGGCGTTTTCTTGCCTAGCCACGCAATGTGCATGCCGTGTAGCGATATCCCATTAAACAACCGAAACAAGCACCAGCAGAACACTGACGCGATCGCGCAGCGCTCAGGGACCGACTCAGGATAAGCATCCGTTGCCGAATCGCCTCAATGGGCTGTTTTCTAGCTATCGCCCGGGTCACTGCACCAATTCGCCAGCCGTTCTAAGGTAAAAAAACGGTGCCTAGCGTGGAACCTAGACCTTTCTCATAGCCGTATCGGCAATATACCAGGTTACAACTCCCCCTACGCCCACCAAAGCGCCCATACCGACAAAAACGTTTGCCAAACCGAGGCGCGCTTCTATCACGCTGGCCAGGGCCAGGGGCAAGCTAAGGGCAATGTTCACCAAGTTATTTTGCAAGCCAAATACCTTGCCCCGCATGGCTTCTGGCGTTTTCTCTTGAATTAAGGTCTGCATGGGTATACCCACAAAAGCACCACACAGGCCCAGGACGGCAATAATGGCCATTGAGGCCCAAAGCTGCTTAGTTGTCCAGGCCAGAGCAATTAGGCATACCGCCATGCCAATTGCTCCCCACAGGCTCAAAAAGCGCCGTGGAAAGCGCGGGCCAAAGTTACCGACCAGCACGGCCCCCAACCCTAGGCCCAGCCCGCCAGCCGCCAGCAAAAAGCCAAACTGCGAGGCCTTAATTGCCGGAATCATTTCCGCCAGCCGCACGGCCAGCACCGCCAGGGCCGCAAACACCGATGACAGCAGCACCAGCTGAATAATCGCGACCCGCACCTGCACCTGCTGGCCTAAGTAGCGCAAGCCGTCTTTAATATCAGCCCAGAACTGAGATAAATCTTCATGGGCGGCAGAGAGTGTTTCTTGGCCTGGTGCCATCGTCATCAGGCACAGACCTGCCACCAAATAGCTAAAGCCCACCAAAATAGCCGGGCCGTTGTCGGCAATGCCCAGCATGAGCATGAGCTTATCGGCTAGGGCCAGCAGCGGTTCGCCCACCGCAAAGCCCACAATAACCGAGGCCATCATGGTGGTGGTGTAAAGGGAGTTAGCAGAGAGCAAATCGCCCTCTGCCACAATTAGCGGAATAATAGACTGCTCTGCAGGCGCAAAGAACTGAGTCAGGGTAGAGATTAGAAACGTCACGACCAGCAATAGCCAAAAAGCCACCGGCAACCCCAGCAACGTGCCCCAGCCTAAGGTAAGCCAAAGGCCAAGGGGCACAGCCATCACCAGCCCGCCGCGCAGCAGGTTAGACCAAATTAGCACCGGGCGCTTGGGCCAGCGATCGACAAATACCCCCGCCAGGGCTCCAAACAGCACGGCGGGTACCGTAAAGGCAATCATCACCGCCGCCACCCAGCCGCTGATGGTTTGGCCAGGGGTTTCGAATCGAGCCGCGATGATGGCAATCATCAAGACCAGATAGACTTTGTCGGCCAGCTGAGAAAACAGCTGCCCCGTCCACAAAATCAAAAAATTTCGGTTGTGAAATATAGCCCCAAACCCGTTTTCTGGCTCTGGGGGCAGGTCTTCACTTGGCGCTGCCCCCGGCTGATTTGGGGCAGAGTCTATATTATTTGGGGCAGATTTTTCAGCCTCAGCCTGAGGCAAACTATTTGCCTCGGAATTATTAGTATCAGCATCGAACTCGCGGAGCATGGGTTAACCAACGAACCAGGGCACTAGGTAGCTCACTACCCAGCAGTTTAAACGGTAGCAAAACAGACATCAACTAAAGCTGCCGACCGGATAGGACGTTCAAAGTAGTCTTGAGTATACTCTCGCAGCAGCCGCTCAACTCGCGACCACAGCTGCTGGCTTTTCCCAGGCCCAGCCGAATCTAAGCCGGTAGGTAGGCCAACAGGTACGCCAATAGGCAGAGTAGAAACAATGTCAGGCTTGCTCAACTGCTGAAGCAAAGCGACATCGGTGGCAGTCAGCAGAGTAGGGCCCTTTTGGCCCTGCCCGTAGCGCCCTGACGCCTCTGTCATCTGAGGGGCAACGGCAAGCTGCACCAGCCCTCCAGCTTCGGCACTAAACTCGACTCGCCAGTCGGGGTCAAGCAGGTTGGGCACAATGTCAACCCGGCTGCGGGTGCAGCGGTGCACCTCTGGGGCCACCCCATCTAGGGCTAGCAGGTGGTACAGCCCATGGCAAAGGGCCGCCAGCAGCGCTCCAGGAGCAGCGTTTTCAAGGCGCTCTAGGTGCTCTACTAATACAGTATACAAATCGCTCTGGGTACAGTCGCTCAGGGCCATCAATAGCGCCACCTCTGCCAGGTACTGGCTGGCGGTCAGTCGGCCCAGGTGCTGGCTTAACTTTGGAAAGGTGCGCAGGGTTTCGGCCTGAATGAGTTTGTCAAGGCGCTTGCCTTTGACCACCAGGCACTCGTTAATGACAAAGAGGCCGCTACGCCCCCCCAGCCGCGACTGGTGCTTCCGCGCCCCCGGTGCCACCGCTCGCACCAGGCCAAGATCGGGCGTGAGAATGGTGAGCAGGCGATCGCACTCGCCCAGAGGCATGGCTTTGAGATTAATACCAGTGGTCTTGTAGGTTTGACTCATGGGGGCAGCTACAGGGCTAGAGCCTTAGCATAACGCTCTCTTAGAACACGGCTCAGGCTTTGATAGTGACGCAGCCGATGGAACCTTTACATTACATGAAAGATTGTGCGATCGCTATTAAAGGGTTAGTGCGATCGCTACTACTTAATTCACTAACGTCTGCCTAGACAGAAAATTAGACTACACAATAAGCAGCTTGATTGGAAATTAGTTCTGAAAAATAAGTTGAACTTGAATAAGCGATAAAATCAGCTTTACTTTCTACCTGTGAGCATTCTATGGACTCGACTCGATACATACGCGGACAAGACGCCCTAGCCCAAATTCACGGCCATATTGGCGAAGACGTTATGAACGCACTGGAGGAGATTGCCCCCGACTTTGCCCGCCTGATTATTGAATTTCCCTACGGAGATATCTACTCGCGAGAGGGGCTGTCGCCCAAAGAGCGGCAAATTGCCACGATCGCATCCCTGGTTACCCTCGGCAACGCCCCTACCGAATTAAAGGCGCATATTCAAGGCAGTCTAAATGTGGGTTGCACTAGAGAGGAAATTGTTGAAGTGATCATGCAAATGGCGATATATGCTGGCTTTCCGGCGGCGGTGAATGCGCTACTGGTCGCCAAAGATATTTTTGCAGAGCTCGACAAAAACTTCCAGGCTTAATACGCAGAAATACAACACTCTTTTCAGGCAACACTCCGGACAGTTTTTGATAGGGAACGGTAGAATGCGGGTTTCAGCCCTCTCCTATGGTCGTTGAGCCAACGAGAGATCAGAGGTTTCAGCGTTTGCCCGAAAAAGTGTCCGGACTATTGTTCAGGAAGAATATCATTCGTTAGGCGCTGTAAATCGACCTATAAGATCTCTCTTTCTGGTCACCCACGTCTGACACATTCTTCCTTATCAGGAGAGGAAAAACTATCTCTGAAAATGCTACTCCGTAAAAACTTTTCAACAACAATACTCCGGACAAAAATTTGCCTCTCATATCGCCTGTAAGCTAGAGCCTACGTTGCTCAAAGTATTTAAACCAACGTTAGCCCGCAAGCCAACTTTGATTTAAATAGGTGATCGCTAGAGTGA
>JBARVV010000018.1:0-19814 GCA_049646445.1 Nodosilinea sp.
TGTTTCCATGAGCCTGGCCTTGAGTTGGGGAATTCAAGCCTCTCATGAAATGCCCCGCTTTATCCACACTGTCTCATTTGAGACTCCTTGCACAGCAACCTTTTCAGAACTTTTCTGCACCACTAAGGTGCAGCACCACTGGGTCAAAACGTTCTAACGCCTAAAATCCGATAGGCTGGAGCCATGCACCAAGAGTTTTGGGATTTTCGAGTCACGCCGACATGAGCTTTACCGAAGAACTAGGGCTGTTAATTCGAGCCCGCTACCCGATTATCTACATTGCTACCGCCGAAGAAGAGCGGGCCGAGGCCGATATTGCCGCCTGTGCGGCCTCCCAGGGCAACCGCGCCCTCTACACCTGGGATTTTGTCGATGGCTACCAGGGTAACCTCAACGACGCAGGCTTTGGCAAGCGCAACCCGCTGCAGGCGCTAGAACTAGTAGAAAAACTTCCTGCAACCGCCCCGGCTGTATTTGTGCTGCGCGATTTTCACCGTTTCTTAGATGATGTTGCCGTTTCTCGCCAGCTCCGCAACCTGGCCCGCCGCTTTAAGGCCCAGCCCAAAACTCTGGTGATTTTGGCAACCCAGCTCACGATTCCCGACGAGCTGAGCGAAACAGTGACGGTGCTGGAGTTTACCCTGCCCGATGCTGCCGCCATTCGCCAGGAGGTGCAGCAGCTCTTGAGTGCCACTCACGCCGACCTAATGCCGGGCATGCTCGAAGAGCTGGTGCGCACCTGCCAGGGGCTATCGCTGGAGCGGATTCGGCGGGTGCTGGCCCGAGCGATCGCCTACCACGGGGCCTTTGACCCCAACGACCTAGATCTCATCCTCGAAGAAAAGCGTCAGAGCATCCGCCAGACCCAAATTTTGGATTACTACCCTGCCAAAGAGCAAATTTCTGATATCGGCGGCCTAGATAACCTCAAAGACTGGCTGCTGAAGCGGGGGGCAGCGTTTTCAGAAAAGGCGCGCCAGTACGGTCTGCCCCACCCGCGCGGGCTGCTGCTGCTGGGCATTCAGGGCACGGGTAAGTCGCTGACCGCCAAGGCGATCGCTCACCACTGGCACCTGCCCCTGCTGCGGCTCGACGTAGGCCGGCTGTTTGGCGGCCTAGTGGGCGAGTCTGAGGCCCGCACCCGCCAGATGATTCAGCTGGCCGAGGCTCTGGCCCCCTGCGTACTGTGGATTGACGAAATCGACAAAGCCTTTGCGGGCATGGATGGTCGGGGCGACTCGGGTACTGCCAGCCGAGTCTTTGGTACCTTTATTACCTGGATGGCCGAGAAAACATCGCCGGTGTTTGTGGTTGCCACCGCCAACAATATTCAGGCGCTGCCGCCTGAGATGCTGCGGCGGGGCCGCTTTGACGAAATTTTCTTTGTCGGGCTGCCGACCCAGAGCGATCGCCAGGCGATTTTTGAGGTACACCTCTCTCGCCTACGGCCCCACACCCTCAAAACTTTTGATGTTTCCCGACTGGCCTACGAAACACCCGACTTCTCGGGGGCTGAAATTGAGCAGGCGATTGTCGAAGCCATGCACCTGGGCTTTAGCCAAGACCGCGACTTTACCACCGACGATATTCTCACCGCCGCCAGCGAAATGGTGCCGCTGGCCCGCACTGCCCAAGAGCAAATCGAAGCCCTGCAGGCCTGGGCCGCGGCGGGTAAAGCCCGGATGGCCTCTCGCACTGGTCTCGACCCCCGGCTGCGCCCGCCTCTGCCCGACGCCAACTAATCGGGCCGACGCCAACTGATCGGGCCGATACCAATTAGCCGGGGGTGCTGTACCATTAGCAAGCTGTAAACGTTTTTTGGCCGTTTCCGTCCATGAAAGGATTTTTCATTGGCCTATCCAAATTAATTTTGGGTGTTGTGATCGCCCTGACGTTGCTATCTATGGCTGGGGTAGCTACCGCCCGCTACTTTATGGGTCGCCTCTCGGTGCTGCCACCTAAACCTCTCTACGGCGATGAGATGCCTACTGAGCCTGAAACTGCTCTAGAGGCGGCCCCAGCAAATCCAGAGGCCGCAGCCGCAGCCGCCCCAGCGGTAGAACCGCCGCCCGAGCCCACCCTCGAACCCGGTGCCTACGAAGCTGTGGTGGTGCAGCCTATCGGTCTAGTCATGCGCGAAGGGCCAGGGGTCGAGTTTCCCCAGGTAGGGGGCGTAGATGTCAACGAAGCGGTGGTAGTGCTTGAAGAACCCGCCGATCAGGATTGGGTCAAGGTGCGGGTGGTGTCTAACGGCCAGGAAGGCTGGGTCAAGGCAGGCAATACCCGCCGCGCGGAATAACCTTAACCCCTGAGCTGGGGCTGTTCTCGCGGTATACTTGGCCGCTTTCCTGAGGAAAATGTTAACTAATTTAACTAAGCCTTAAGCTTGGTATCAGTTCCCCGGTGCGGCCCGCTTTGACTAGAGGCAGGGTGGTAGCGTTAGGTCTGAAAAGCAACCTAGTTTTGGGTTGGGCTCTTAGAGTCAAATCCGCAGTTTCTCTAAACGCTGCGGCTTCATTCTCCTGCGTTATATCCTGCTTTTAAACCACCTATGCATAACCTACAAAAAGACTGGATTGGCTCTGTTGCGATCGCGGCTCTCGGTGCTGGCGTTATCACCTCCTTTGCGGTAGCCCAGGGACAAAACCCGCTGGTGGGTCTGGCCATTACCTCCTTTGCAGCTGTTTCAGCCGTGGCTATTGATCACTTTCTAGATTGAGTGAACTCCGCTTCTACACCATTGATTGTCGAATTAGCCACAGAAGGGCTAGATGGCCTGGGTAGAAGGCGTAGAACCACCGTGCCTTTGGTCCCCGTTCGCCACTGGCTAGCCAAAACAGCAGTGGAACCGCGATCGCGGGCAGCTGAAATGGCCCAGCTAGCGCAGTCCAAACTAAGTGAAATCCCACCCAGGCTATAATCCACGACAGCCTGGGGCGAAAGTAGCGGGTGAAAAAGATGAGCACAATGCCGTAGCTGCCATAGCCCATGCTGAGCAGTTCGCTCAGCCCGGCACCGCCTAACCAGATGGGAAGCCGAAACCGGGGAAACTGGCGGTCTAAGCGCAAACAACCCAGCCCTACCAGCAGCTCAAATAAAATATTTAGCCGGGTTACACCAAAAATTAGCTGATAGATCGGCTGAGACACCAGGCCCAAGACCGCCAGCCTGAGGCCATAGCGCCCAATAGCTCGGGTATGGGCCTCGCCCTGCACCAGCAGCCAGACAAACAGCGGAAAACTGATTCGTCCAATGATGCGAAACCCTATGGCACTGGGGAAGAACACCACGCCGATATGGTCTATCAGCATGGTTAGCGCCGCTAAAAGCTTGATGTGGTAGCTGGTCAGCCCCTGGGGAAATGCGCTTTGCATGGGCGGCGATAGTTGTTCTGCTCAGCCCTTTTGGTGTAGCACAGCCGGGGGGAGTGGGCTACTGGCGGAGGGCTAGAGCAGATCCTGGGGTCGTGCTAAGGCGATCGCCTGGCCCTGGGCAAGAGCAAAAAAAAGACGCCCCGCAGGACGCCTTGATAAACGCTCGGAAGGACTAAAACAGAGGCTTAGCGGTTGCCGGGAGTGCGCCCGCCCTCATCATTGCTGCCGCCGTGGGGACGCGAATTGCCGGGGTCGCAGCCCTCGGCACCGTTGCCAATGCCCTGGTTACAGGCCTGTTTGCCGTCGTCATCGTCGTCGTCGTCATCGTCATCGTCGTCGTCGTCGTCGTCGTCATCGTCAACAACGCTAGTTCCAGTAGTGGTTGTTTCGGTGGTGGTCGTTTCAGTGGTAGTGATGGTTTCGCTCAGGCTAGAAACATTGGTGCTATTGACGATATAGGCTGACTCAATGGCTTCGACCTTGCCCATGTAGGCCATCGCCTGATAGACAAAGCTACAGGCTTCCGATCGCGAAACGACTTCAAACAAATTTAGCTCGGTAATGGTGGGGTAGTTCACCAAAATGCCCCGCTCTACCAGCGCCGCAACCACGACGCGGTACTGGCTAGGAATTTGGCTGGAGTCACTAAAAATGCTCAGCAGGCTATCGACCGACTGGCCTGAGGTCACTTCGGTAACGTTTAGCCCCTTAGCCAACATCACCAGCATATCCAGGCGGGTCATCGAAGCGTTGGTGTCAAAAACTCCGTTGGAGATATCCAAAAAGCCCATGGTGTAGGCTTTTTGAATGGCGCTGTAGGCCCAGTAGCTGCTGGAGACATTGCGCAGGGCGACAGTCTGGCGAGTGGCAGGTTGATCAAAAGCCTGGGCAACCATCGCGGCATACTGGGCTTTGGTCAGGCTGTTTGACGGTAGAAAATTACCGCCCGGAAAACCGCTGACGACATTAATGGCCGACAGACGATAGACAAAGTCGCTGGCCCAGTAGTTAGTCGAAATATCGCTAAAGCTGACCTGGTTGACGGTGGTCGTTGTCGTTGTGGTGCGGCGCTGATAAATGACTTCGCCCGATTCTACGTCGTCGTCGTCGTCGTCGTCGTCGTCGTCGTCTTTGGTGTGGGCAGCATCTAGGGCCTGGTCTAGTAACGCTTCGTCTTTGAGCCAGTTAAAGTTCTGAATAGGGCCATTGGATAGCTCACCTGCCAGTGCGATCGCAGCTCCGCTGCCGAGGGTGAGGGTCGCTAAAACAGCCGAAAGAGGTGCTAAACGCAGCAGTTTAGCCCAGTTAGTTTGAGTCATTCTCGTTCATTCCCTGTAGAGTCGTTCGAAGTGTAATAGTGATGGTAGATAGTCACTCCCATAGCGCCGCGTCATTAGGCGACACTCGCAGTTTGCCCGCGCTATCAACCGAAATCACGGCGCTACCGATTGTTAGTCTTTAAAGACGTGCTAAAACTCTTTGTGTTGCGGGTTTGTAGCTTCTTTACCCAATGTCTACTCGATCTTTGCGAATCCTTAACAAATAACGAAACTAAGCCTAAATCAGAGATTTTTCTTCGTTTACAAGAAATTTCTAGCGCTTAGCCTTTCTCTTGACCTTACTTGCCCAGTACGGCGGCCCCTTCGTAGAAATAGATGCCGGCCACACAGCCGGTCATCAGGGTGGCGAGGGTTCCGGCCCAAAGGGCTTTCCAGGCGACCTCACTGATATCTTTGCGGCGGGAGGGCACAATGCCGGTTAGTCCGCCAACGAAGATGCCGACCGAGGGCAGGTGAGCAAAGCCGCAAAGCACATAGCTGACAATGACCAGGGCGCGATCGCTGAGGGTGCCCGCTGCCGCCGCTTTGGCCAGGCCAATATAGGGCGGTATGGCGGTTTCGAGCAGGCGGCGACCAATTAGCTGCGACGACAGCCACAGTTCGGGCCAGTCGAGCGAAACCCCAGTCAGAAAGGTGAGGGGCAAAAACAGCGCCCCCATAATGTTTTGCAGGGTAATGACGCTAAACACCTGGCCGATCAGCCGCCACAGCGCAAACTCGCTGGTGGCAAGCGTTGCCAGATTGGCAAATACCAGATCGAGCAGGGCAATTAGGCCCAGAATAGCGATCAGTGCGGCCACAATGCCCACGGCCATTTTGACCCCGTCAAGGGCACCGAGGATGAGGCTATCCATGGGGCTTTTTTGCTCATCATCGGCCATTTCAATGGCGGGTACTTTGCCCAGAGTCTCGGGCAGGTCTTGCTCGGGCACCAAAATTTTGGCCAGCACAAAGGCTGCCGGAATCGTCAGCACTGAGGCCGACATCAGGTGCCCGGCAATGGAGGGAAAGATGGGCCGCAGGTAGCCAGCGTAGAGCCCCAGCACGGTGGAGGCAATGGAGCCAAACATGGAGGCCAAAATGGCGCATAGCTCGCTGCGGGTCATGCGTTCGAGAAAAGGCTTGATCGCGATCGCCGACTCAATGCCAACAAAAATATTCGCCGCCCCCGCCAGCGCCTCGGCCCCGCTAATATTCATCGCCCAGCGAAAGAAACGGGCGAACACCCGCACGATGGGCTGTACCACCCCGAGGTTGTACAGCAGCGAAAAGATGGCGGCGAAAAAGACCACCTGAGGCAGCGATCTAAAGGCGAAAATGTAGCCCAAATTGAGGTTGTCGGCCCCCAGGCGATCGCCCGGCACAGCGGTAAACGGCGGCGTCAGGGCGCGGGCAATCCATCGACCGGCCCCAGCAGGGCCAACCGGCTGATTAAAGCTGGGCACAAAAATGGGGCCAAACAAAAACCGCGCCCCCGCGTCAGAGGCATCGATCAGGGCATTGAGAATCGCGCTCAGCCACACTACTAACTCGCGGGTCAAGGGCAGCAAAAAAATCAGCAGCCCCACCAAAAGCTGAATCCCAATCCCCCACTGGATCAGTCGCCACGGCACCTGTCGCCGATCTTCTGAGCCCAACCAGGCAATAAAGCAAAGACCAAAAATTCCCAGCAGCGAAATTAAACGCAGTGCCATCGCGTGCCCATTCTCCTTTTGGCCCAAAGTCACGAGTCTGCCACCGATTATGCCGAAGAATGCCCTCTGTGAGTCATGCCGTTCTAGAACTTAACTAATGGCGGCGGGCGACGGGCGGGGAAGATAGGGGGATAATTGCGGTGCGTTTGACCAACAGGCTGAGCCAACGCGGCCCATAATGGAACTGACCCCCCGCCCTACGCCATGGAAGCTTTTTCCCCTTTTCCGCCCGATTGGGCCCAGTCGGCCACCCACGCCACCCAGTTTTGCTGCCCCCAGTGCGGAGCCGAGAGCCGCCAGGCCAAGGCGGTCTGGATCAACCGGCGATCGCCGGTCTACGGAGCCAATCACCGCCGCAAGTGGCAGGAGTTTTACCACTGCGGCGAGTGCGCTACCTCTTGGTGGGCCTGGAGCAGCGATCGCCCCCCTTCGCCCTACGACCGCCTTGACGGTGACGACGGCGACCTATTTTAGGTGACCTGTGTAGCCATGACCGTTGACCCACCTCCCCCGACGATTCACATTTTTGGCAGCCTGAATATGGATTTGGTCTGCCGCACGCCGCGTCTGCCCCAGCCGGGCGAAACGGTTTTGGGCACCGGCTTTGCCACCCTGCCCGGCGGCAAGGGGGCTAACCAGGCGGTGGCGGCGGCCCGCCTGGGGGCGGCGGTGGCTATGGTTGGGCGGGTCGGCGACGATGCTTTTGGCCAGCAGCTGCTCGATGGTTTGCAGAATGCTGGGGTCGATGCCAGCGGCGTGGGGCTAGATGCGGGGGTACCGACCGGGGTAGCAGCGATCGCCGTCGACGACTCAGGCCACAACACCATCGTGGTGGTACCGGGGGCCAATGGGCGCGTGGACGATGGGGATGTCGATCGCTTGGTGGCCCGACTGCTGCCGGGCGACAGTCTTTTGCTGCAGTTTGAGCTACCGCTATCCGCCGTGATTGCCGCCGCCAACGCCGCCCAGGCCCAGGAGGTAACGGTAATTGTCGACCCCGCCCCCGCCCAGACCGACCTGCCCGCTGAGCTGTTTAAATCGGTTGATATTCTCACTCCCAACCAGATCGAGGCGAGTCAGCTCACGGGGTTGAGCATTAGCGATATTTCCACCGCCACCGCCGCTGCTCGCCAGATCGTGCAGCGAGGCGTTGCCATTGCAATTGTCAAGCTGGGGGAGATGGGGGCCGTGGTCGCTACAGCAGATCACAGTTTTCATCAGCCTGCCCTGCCGGTCAGCGTGATCGATACCGTAGCTGCCGGGGATGCCTTTAACGGCGGCCTGGCTGTGGCCCTGACGGAGGGCATGGATCTAGAAGCCGCCGTGCAGTTTGCCAGCGCCGTGGCCGCCGCCTCGGTGATGGTGCCTGGGGCGCAGTCGTCTATGCCGGAGCGATCGCAGGTAGCGGCCCTGCTGACTGCGCTAAGGCACCTCTAGTCCATACCTAATTGCTGAGCCCATCTTTGCCAGCACCATATCCAGTACCCAGCCGGTTTTTGCTATCCCACCTGCGGCTATAGCAACCACTCCAGCGTTTATCAAAGGCCTGAATTCGCTAAAATCAGGTACGACTTAGGTAGCCAATGGCACAACTTAAAACTCAGGCATGGCGGACAGAACTTGAAGACCTGATGCGCGGCATTGCCGGGGCATTTCTGTTTGGTGCGCCCTTTCTCTACACCATGGAGGTCTGGTGGAAGGGTAACTTTACCTCGCCGCCTCGGATGATGCTGATTTTGGGGATCGCCTACCTGGCCCTAGTGCTGTTGAACATAAAAGGTGGGTTTCGCAGCCGGCAGCCCCGTAGCCACACCCAAATTTTGACCGAAAGTGCCGAAGGCCTGGCGATCGCGCTGCTCACTGCCGCCCTCAGTCTGGCTTTAATTGGTCTCCTTCGCTTTGAAACCGGCGTAGACGCCATTCTCGGTAGAGTGATTACCCTGTGCTTGCCCTTTGCCATTGGGGTGGGCATTGCCAACAACATTCTGCTGCAAACCGACAGTGCCGATGCCGACTTGACCCCAAAGCACAACGGCCAGGAAAGGGCGCTCATAGACTCTAGCTGGTACGATCGCGCCTGGCGAAGCACCCTGTCGGATGCGGGGGCGGCCCTGCTGGGGGCGATCATCGTCGGGGCTTCGATCGCCCTCACCGATGAAATTCCCATGATTGCCAGCTCGCTCTCGCCCGCGCGCCTGCTCTTGATCATGGCCAGTTCGCTGCTGCTGTCGTACATCATCGTGTTTCAGGCCAACCTGGGCGCTCAGCGACAGCGGCGATCGCAGCCCGGTTTTTTCCAAAGCCCCATCAGCGAGACGCTGGCCTCTTATCTGATTTCGCTAGCCATCTCCCTGCTGATGCTGTGGCTGTTTCAGGTCATTCGCATCGGCGACCCGGTCAACCAGTGGGTAAGCTATATGATCGTTTTGGGCTTGCCCTCCACCATTGGCGGAGCCGCAGGCCGCCTGGCCATGTAACCCTACTCCTATGACCGAACAGCCGATCCGCAATCGAGCCGAGTGGATTTCTCTGGGCATTTCGCTGACCTTACTGGCGGGCGTCGTGGGCACGGTGATATCCCTCTGGCTGCATCCGTCGCTCAAGCCCGCTAAATTTATGGTAGAGCGCGGCCCGGTGCGAACCGCAAACGACCAGTACTATCTACCCGTCACGATCAAAAATGAAGGCGACGCCACCGCTGCCCAGGTTACCGTCGAAGGCAGGCTAGAGACCGCTAATACCGACGAAACCGCCACCACTACCTTCGATTTTGTCCCGGCCCGCTCCGGTGCCGAAAGCGTCCTAATTTTCAGCCAGGATCCTTCTGCGGCCACGGTGCGCGTTGTCAGCTATCAAGACCCGTAGTTGATTTAACGGGTCGCCATGCCTGAACCGCCGCCGCCGTTTTGCCATGGCTGATCTGTACCACACAGTTTTTGCCCTGGGCCTTAGCCTGGTAGAGTCCCTGATCGGCGATCGCAATCAACGACGTAGCAGACAGCTGGCTGCTGGGTACCATGGTGGCGACACCAAAGCTGAGCGTAATTAGGCCGGTGGTCTGAGATTGGGGATGGGGTATTTGCAGCGCCTGGATGTGGGTCTGGATGGCTTTTGCTTGGGCGATCGCCCCCGCCGCTGGGGTATTCGGCAAAATTACCGCAAACTCTTCGCCACCATAGCGGGCGACTAAATCCGACGAGCGCTTGGTAGCCTTGGCAATGGCGCTCGCCACCTGTCGCAGAACATCATCCCCGGCCAAGTGTCCGTAGGTGTCGTTGTAGAGTTTGAAGCTGTCTACATCGCACAAAATCATCGACAGAGGCGCTTGCTCTCGGGCCAGCCGCTGCCACTCTGCGCTCAGGCCGTCGTCGAAGCAGCGGCGATTGGCCACCTGAGTTAACCCATCCACCGAAGCCAGGCGCTGTAGCTCATGATTAGCGGTTTGCAGCTGGTGGTAAAGCTCCGACTGCTGAATAGCGATCGCCGCCTGGCTGGCCAGCTGGTTGAACAAATTCACCTCAGACTGCTGCCACTGTCGAGGATGGCTGCACTGGTGGGCAATCAACAGCCCCCAAAGCTGATCTTTTTGCAGAATGGGCACAACTAAGTTTGCCCGAATTTTTAAGTCCTTCAGTAGATCCACATGACAGGATTTGAACCCTGCGGTTTCAATATTTTCGATCGCTCGGGTATTGCCCTGCTGATAGTAGGCCGCATGGGTGGTCTGAAAGCAGGTATCCATCACGTGGAAACCTAAAATAGATGGATTTCCTGCCGCTAGAGACTCCACCGCCACTAGCCCGCTCCAGTCAGGTTCAAAGCGATAGATCACTACGCGGTCTACCTTAAACAGCTGCCGCACTTCATCGGCGGTAGTTTGCAGAATTTCGTTTAGGTCTAGCGACTGCCGAATGCGCTGGGTTACAGCTGCAACAATGCGCTCAGGTTCGCTTTGATGCTGCACCTGCAGGCAGGGCGCTAAATTTAGGGTCACCGCCTTGGGGTCAAAACGGGGAGTTGTCTGGGTCGGTACCGCGCTGGGTTTAGCAATCAAATAGCCCTGGGCAAAGTTAGCACCTCGCTCCTGAAGCCAGTTCAATTCTTCGATGCATTCAATTCCTTCGGCAACGGTTCGAACGTTCAGCTTCTGAGCAATTTCCAAAAGTTTCTCGGTAATGGAAGCTTTATAGGGATCGATGTGGACATCTCGAATTAGCTCCATATCTAGCTTGATGAAATCGGGACGAAGCTGATGCAGTAAGTTTAGGCCAGAATAGCCAGACCCCAAATCGTCTAGCGCTACCGCAAAGCCAGCCTCCCGGTAGTAATTCAATACCGTTTTTAGGTGGTCTAAATTCTGCGGATTGTCTGACTCTACTACTTCAAATACGACCTGATCGTGAGAGATGTCAGCTTTGTCGATCGCGTCTACGGTGCTCCGCAGGCAAGATATCGGATCGTACAGAGCCGTAGGAGTAAAGTTAATAAAAATACGCCCATTTAGCTGATGCTGGCTGGCTTGGGCGATCGCGCTCAGCCGCGCTGCCTGATCGAGCTGCGGCAGCAGCCCGGCTTCGGTAGCCTGCTCAAAAATTGGCCCAGGCATAACTAAATTGCCCTGCTCGTCTACCCCTCGCAGAAGAGATTCATACCCGTAAATTTGAGACGTATCTTGAATAGATACAATCGGCTGAAAATGACTGGTAAAGCGATCGGTCGCCAGCATATCCACCAGCCAATCAGACTGACTTGCCCGAACAAATCGCTGCAGCGAAGCAATGTCGCTAAAATCTTGAAGCTGCGGTTGAACAGCCCCGCGCACAAACAAAACTTGGGTTTCTCTTACTTCTCTTGGGGCCAAAAGCTGGGCTAAGTGGTGAGCGACTTCTTGAGCTTGCCCAGACTTGCAGGCTACGCTTAAGCCCGGTCGCTCCTGCATAAGTTCAAACTCAAACAGTGCCTGCTTGAGAAAAGGAACCACCTTTTTTAAGGTATGGGGAACCGGAAACCAGAGAAACAGCCGTCCTGCTTCTCTCGCTTGACAACGCTTAACATTTTGGCAAGCACAGGTCTTAGAAGCAGATGTTCCCATGGCTCAATACCGCAAACAGTTGATATATGGAACTTAGTGTTCCCAGGCTGATCTTGGGAGAGCTATGGGTTAAGATAAATGACTTATTTTTCTAGATAAGCCGACTCTATGAGATTCCCGACAGCTTTATTTTGAGTCAGCCAAAACAGCTCAATGAGCCATTCTGACAGCCCGTATTTTTTTAACCCTTCAAACGCTTCGAATCACTCGGCACGGGTTGCCCACCGCCACCACGCCCTGGGGGATCGATTTCGTCACCACGCTGCCTGCGCCAATGGTGGTATTGTCGCCAATCGTCACTCCAGGGCAGACAATCACGCCGCCGCCAATCCACACATTGCTGCCAATGACAATCGGGGCCGCCAGTTCCACCCCTGTCAGCCGCACCGCCGGGTCGGTGGAGTGGTAGGCGGTGTAGATCTGCACATTGGGCGCGATCAGCACATCGTCGCCTAGGGTGACCCAGTTGCAGTCGAGAATGGTGCAGTGGGCATTGATGTAGAGGTTTTTGCCCGCTTGGATGTGGCTGCCGTAGTCGCAAAAGAAGGGCGGCGCAACTTCAAAATTGGGGCCGATTGCACCGAACAGCGATCGCACCATCGTCTCCCGCACCACGACCTGCTCAGGCCGAGACTGGTTAAATTGATGCAGCTGGGTCTGAGCCTGCCGCCGCCGCGCCACCAGCTCTGGGTCTGCCGCCCGGTACGGCTCATTCGCCAGCATTTTTTCCCGCTCGGTTTTCGCCATTGACGACTCGCTTATACGACAAGAACCCCGGTTTTTTGAAAAAACCGGGGTTCTAAGCTGGCCTAGAACCGAAAGTCTAGCCCACCAGCTCTTTCACCTTGGCCATGATGCCGTCGGGGTCAATGCCCTGGTGAATGAACTGCTCCCACAGGCCGCCGCTCCCCTCTTCGTGGGTGCCGATGTGAGCAAACTTGGGCGTGTAGCCCCGCTCTAGCAGCCAGGTACCAAAGCGACTGCCCAGGCCGGTCTTGCGGTTAAAGGCCTCAGTGACCAGCACAAAGGGAGCCTTACCCACCTTGGACATGGTGTCTTCGTCCACCACGTTGAGCGTAGCCTTGTTGATCAGACCCACGTCAATGCCCTCCTGCTTCAGCCGCTCAACCGCATCGAGGGCGCGGTAGACCGAGTCGCCAAAGGTGACGATGTAGCCCGCAGTGCCTTCCCGAATTACCTCATCTTTGCCGGGGGTAAAGGTGTAGTCACCGCCAAACATCTCGTTGCCGTCGGTGTCGAGAATCATCGGCACCTTCGAGCGGGTCGAGAAGATAAAGCGCAGACCGGGGTCGCCAAACACTTTCTTCACGCAGGCCTTCATCTGGTTGGGGTCGGCGGGGAAGTAGAGCTTGGTGTCGTAGCCGTCGTCTAGCCCATTGTCGGCAAAGAAGTTGTTGAGGCCGAAGTGGCAGGTGTTGTCGGCCATGTCGTCGATGCCCGAGTGGGAGAAGTGGCACAGCAGGTTGGAGTAGTTCAACCGGGCCATGGTGATTTCAGAAATGCACATCTCCAAAAAGGCGGCGAAGGTGGCGAATACACCCTGCTTGCCTTTCTCCATGCCAAAGCCTGCCGCTGCCGACAGGTTGCCCCGCTCCATAATGCCGCCGCTGATGAAGATCTCGGGGTAGGCCTTGCGAATTTGGGCCAGGCCGCAGGAGCCCTCCAGGTCGCTATCGACTACCAGCACGCTCTCTTTGCGGGCCATTTCGTCCATTTCGCCCAGCACTTCGACCATGGCGTCGCCAAACATGTTGCGGTTCGCGCCCACGTTCTTGGAGGAACCCATGAATTCGTAGGTGTTCTTGGGAGCCTTGATGTCTTCGAGGATCTTGACAGCAGCGGTGTGGCCCTTGGCGGTGAGGTAGGCGATCGCCGCCTTGACCGAAATTACGTCATGCCCGTGGGTGCTGCCCTCAATGCCCTCAATGCCGACCGCCATCGCCCGCTTGTTGATCACCGCCACCGGGCCGGGGGTGTTGATCGCCTTGCAAATGTTGGCGTAGAGGCCGTCGAGGTCTTCGCCGTCGCCCTCTAGAACAGTCAGGCCGTGGCCCTCCAGGGTTTTCTTAACGCTGTAGCCGCCCATGTACTGGGAGGGGTGGCCGGCGATTGTCACGTCGTTGTCATCCACCAAAATCTTGACGTTGACGTGGTTGGCCACGGCAAAGCGGGCCGCCTCAGCGTCGTCGCCCTCCTGCTGTGCTCCATCAGAGCCCAGGCAGAAGGCAGTTTTACCAGGATTCGCCAACGCTACACCGTTGACGTAGGGCCACATGTGCCCTAAGCGACCCGAGCTAAACTTGACTCCGGGGGTCAGCCCCAACTCGGGGTGGCCGGGCAGCTTTTCGTTGGCGGCGCGATATTGCATTAGCTGCTCGGCGGGCATATCGCCGTTGAGCACCGACATCAAATACTGAGTCGCTACCCGGTGGCCCGCTTCGTCAAAGAAAATTGGCACGTACTTGTCGCCCGCGCCGCGAAACAGCGCGTCGAGAATCATCACCTCGGGCACGGTGTCGTAGGGGCCACCCGTGTGACCACCCACACCCCGCGCCGCACCCGTAGCGGTAAAGAACACGATCGCATCCCGACACAGCTGAATGTTGGCCGCCAGAGCGCTGCGCTGCTCGTCGGTGAGGGTGGGGTTGGACGCATCTAGAGAAATTCGCTGGTACGCGCCCAGATCAATGGGAAAGCTTGTCATAAGTGTTTCGTCCTATAGGCTGGTTACAGAGAGGCGTGGAGCAAAGCGAGTTTTTTCATAAGAGCAAGTCCACCGCTCAAGGTTGGATAACAGGAATCCACTACCTCCATCATTCAATACTCTGGCAAGGCTGTGAAGTTAATTCAGTAAGAGTTGGTCAAGAGCGAAGGGGGTAGATGGGTGAGGGGGCAACGGTGGGGCGATCGCAGGATAGAGAAACTGGGTTTCTGTGCTCGCGGCGGCAAACCCTGGCAACCCGCAGAAGAAATTCAGTTTCTGGCGAGGAGTGGCGCGATCGCGTCTAATTTCGCATTTCTGGTAGCCAAGGCTAAAATCGGGAAAAATCTGCCATGCCCCAGCCCTACGCTTCTCGCCCTGAAGCTGAAGCCTTTTTAGCGGCCCTGGCCGATGCGATCAAAGCACTCCAGGAAAGGCCGGTGGTGTTTCCTGTGTTTGGCATTGGCGGGATAGGTAAGTCTACGCTGCTGCGGCAGGTGATAGAAACCTTTCCTCAGGTTGCCGAGGCCTAGGTTGACGCCTACTCAGTCATGTCAAGAATGGCAAGGCCCATGCCAAATGACCCACTGTTCTGATCTAATTTTTCACGTAAATAAAGGTGTTTTTAGTATACAGAGCTGCTCTAACTGCTGTTTATCTAGTGGCAGCCAAAAGGCCGAAAGCCTTGAAAATCAACGGAGAGGGAGGGATTCGAACCCTCGTGAGGTTTGACCCTCAAACAGTTTTCGAGACTGCCGCATTCAACCACTCTGCCACCTCTCCAAGCGGTTTCGCTATTCTACCGCTGAATTGGGTTCTCAGGCGACCTCAAAGCGGGAAATCCAGCAATTGTAAATTCAGAATTTGACAGATTTTGAGTCCTACCGCGAAGCTAGAACAACTGGATGGAGGCGATGCGATGGAAGAGCAACGGCTGAGTTTTGCGCCTGGTTGACTGACAAAAGTTGCTATTTCTGAATTTACAATTGCTGCGGGAAACCCGTAGGAAACTGTCGGTGAAGCGGGCATTTGGGATAGGCTATCTAGAACACGCTCTTTGCAGGGGTGCCGCAATCCGGGAAGATGAATGAGTATTCTTTTTGCCCCTGCCACTGATTGCTATGGTGTCTGGTCTAACCGACGATTCGCTGGCTGAGAAGCTGATAGACTTTGCCCTCAAGCGGGGGGCCGAAGCGGCGGAGGTGCTGCAATCGCGATCGCGATCGCGACCCGTCTTTTTTGAAGCCAACCGCCTGAAGCAGCTGGAAAGCTCTGCTGCCCTGGGGACGGCCCTGCGCCTGTGGGTGAACGGCAGACCGGGGCTGGCGGTGGCCTACGGCAATGTTGACCCCGAGGCCATTATCGACAAGGCGCTGGCCATTAGTGCCCTCAATGACCCTGAAACCGTTGATTTAGTCGAGGGCAGCCGTCGCGCCTACCCCGATATGGGCCAGGAGGTGCCGGTAGAGCAGCTGATCGAGTGGGGACAGGGGATGATCGATCGCATTCGCAGCGCCTACCCCGAGGTGATCTGTAGTGTGGACGTTGAGTGCGATGTCGAGACCACTCGTATTCTCAATACCAAGGGGCTGGACTGCCGCTACAGCGATGCCACTCTGAGCAGCTACCTGTCGGCAGACTGGGTGCGGGGCGACGACTTTTTGAGCGTGAGCGATGGTCAGACCCAGCGCGATCGCCTGGATGTCGATGCGCTGACCGACCAGGTTTTGCAGCGACTGGCCTGGGCTAAGCAGTCGGCAGCGGTCGAAACAGGGCGAATGCCGGTGATCTTTACCGCTAAGGCCGCCGATATGGTGTGGGACACGCTGCAGTCGGCCCTCAGCGGCAAGCGGGTGCTAGAGCGATCGTCCCCCTGGAGCAACGCCCTAGGCGAGCAGATGACCTCGTCCTGTATTACCCTGCGGCAAGACCCGGAGGCAGGCCCCTTTAGCTGCCCCTTTGACGACGAGGGCACGCCCACTCAGCGGCTGACCTTTATAGATCAGGGGGTGGTGAGGCTGTTCTACAACGATCGCGCCGTGGGTCGCACTCTAGGAGCCGAGTCAACCGGCAATGGCTTTCGCCCTGGGCTGGGCAGCTACCCCACTCCTAGCCTCTACAACACCCTGGTGCAGCCAGGCACAAAATCGCTGGATCAGCTGATTGCCAGCGTTGAAAACGGCGTGCTGGTCGATCAGATTTTGGGTGGCGGGGCCGGCATTGCGGGCGATTTCTCGGTGAATATCGACCTGGGCTACCGCATTCACTGGGGCGAGCTGGTGGGCCGCATCAAAGACACAATGGTGGCAGGCAATGTCTACACTGCGCTCAAAGACAATATCGAACTGGGCGGTGATGCCGACTGGAATGGATCCTGCTATACGCCTTCGGTGCTGCTAGACGGGCTGTCCATTACAAGTGGCTAGCTGGCTGGCACTGAGGGCAAATATAACAGCGTCGTCCGCCAATCATAAGTTTGGTGATGGTCTCACCGCAGCGGTGGCAGGGCTGGCCCTGGCGGCCAAAGGCCCAGTGGCGGTACTCGCGGCGGCGGTAGCCGGTTTGCTTCAGGTGGGTGGCCAGGGCCAGGTCGTTGGTAATGCCATTGTGGCGATACGACTGCTGGGGTAAGGCTAGGGCGGCCTCGGCAAAGGCGGCGATTTGCCCAGGGGTGCAGTCTACCGGGCGCTGGCCGGGGTGAATGCGGGCCACATACAAAATTTCGGTGCGCAGGTAGTTGCCGATGCCGCCGAGGAAGCCCTGGTCGAGCAGCAGGGTGGCAAACTGGCGACGGCGAAACGGGGCACTGAGCGTTCTGGCTTCTACCTGGGCAGGAGTGATGGTCGAATTGAGGGTGTCGGGGCCGAGTTTGGCAATGTAGGGGTGGGCGGGTACCGCTTCGGTCGTCAACACCTCAATATCTGAGGCGCTGTAGAGCAGAGCCCACCGCCGCGACGTGTGTACCGCAAAGCGGAGCTGGCGGCGGGTATCGGCAACGGCGTTGGGCTTACAGACTACCCAAACGCCGTAGAGCTGGTTGTGGCTGTAGACCGCCAATCCGTTGTCGAAAGTGGTAACCAGGGCTTTGCCGTAGGGCTTTACCGCTGTCACCGTGCAGCCGACTAGCTCATCCTCGTAGGGTTTGAGCCGATCGAAGGCGAAGAACACATCAGAGGCGATTTCACCTGCGATCGCCCGCTGGATTTTATCGGCAGCACGGCGAATTTCGGGACCTTCGGGCATGGGGTTACCGCTGGTAGCCCCAGAGGTCCATCAGCTCGCGGGCGCGGGCGGCCCCCTCTGGATTGTCTTGCCGACCGTAGAGAATGGCCGCCAGCTCCAGGTTGGACATCGCCTGGGCTTCTAGCCCCTGACCGTGGAGCGCTAACCCCAGGTTATAGAAAGCGGCAGGGTCGTTGGGCATCGCATCGACCACCTTGCGGTAGGAGAGCACCGCCTGCAGGTACTGCTCGCGCTCTAGCAAGAGTTCGCCCAGCAGGGCGTGGGCCGATACCAGTTCGGGGTCGAGGCGCACCGCCCGCAGCAGGTAGTCAAAGGCGGCCTCGCGATCGCCCTGCTGGTAGAGGATATAGCCCATCTGGTGCTGAGCATTGGCATTTTGGGGCTCTACCCGCAGCGCCTCGCGCAGGTTTTTAGCGGCCTCGGGGTAGTTTTCTTGCAGCAGGTAGATATTGGCCACGCTGACGTGGAGATCGCCGTCGTTGGGGTTGGCCCTCAGCCCTTGATTCAGGTAAGTGAGCGCCTGGTCGTAGTTTTCCTGCTGAATGTAGAGTGAGCCCAGGGCCTCGTAGACCTGGGCGTTGCCGGGTGCAATGCGGGCCAGGCTTTGATAGGTTTCTAGGGCACTGTCGTAGTTGTTGCGCTCGATTTGAATGCCGCCAATGCCCAGGTGGGCGTTGACCTCGCGGGAATTGACGCCCAAAATGCCCCGGTAGGTCGAGAGCGCGTCGTCGAGCTGGCCATTTTTGTACTGGCTGTGGGCCAGACCGTAGCGAAAGGCCAGATTGCCACCGTCGAGGGCGATCGCGCTGCGGTAGGCGTTAATGGCTTCACCGTAGTTGCCCTGCTGCACGTAGAGGTAGCCAATGCCCGAAAACAGGCGGGGGTTTTGGCGATCGATGGCGGCAGCTTGCTGGTAGGCCGCGATCGCCCCAGCATAGTCGCGGGCGGTTACTTTGGTTTGCCCCTGGCGCAGCAGGTCGTCGACCTGGTTTTGCTGTTCGGCGCTGAGGCCACTGCTGCTGTTTTGAGCGACCCACAGCGGTGGCAGGGGGGTTGGGGCCTGACCAAACTCTAATGATTGGAATGGCGACACTGGGGCAGCGGCCTGAGCGCTGGGGCTCACGGCCCAGCCGCCCATTAACCCACACAACATTGCGATCGCCACGTGACTGCGTTTCACAGGAAACTCTCCTTACTGATAGCCGAATCGTTAAAGGTGCACTCCATATATTACAACTTGCCAACCGCTGTAAAGAATGATCACCATCGCACCGTCGACCCTGCGGGATCCCGTAGCATTTAAGTATCAGGTTACACCAAATAGCTAAGCCCTAACTCGCTACACGCATCGCTACACTCTGCCTATATCACTATCCTTCAGCCGCGAGGTGCCAGTCATGAAAGGTCTGAATCTCTCAGTATTTGGCTATTTTTTTGAGGGGTTAATGCAATATTTAGCCGAACCCGTCGGTAGAATCTTTGGCCCCGACGACGACAACTATCCCAACATTGGCGTTCAGCCTTTCGATGGCGACACCTACGCCGAAACGGTCGAAACCCTCTAGAAACCCCCTGGTTTTTTATAACCCATTCTGTACCCAAAGCCCGCTTGCTAAGGCAATCAGCGGGCTTTAGCGTTGATGGGTCGCGATGGATCACGGGCGCGCAAGGGTCAAACTAGTGCAGCGTCAGCACAGCAATTCTCAATATGGCGAAACGCTGTTCAGGCCTTGGGAATGGCAGTATTGTGATGACATCTGAGAGCACCAAGAGAGCCAGAGCCGTTGCCAGCACGCTGGTTGTTTAACAGCATCGTCGAATTGTTTCGCCAGCGATTGTCGTCGCTACCAGACAAACGCACGGGCAAGAACAATCGCTATGGGATGGAAGATGCCGCCTTGAGCGCGTTTAGCGTGTTCTTCACCCAAACCCCCTCCTTTCTGGCTTATCAACGCATGATGGAGGGCCGCAAAGGGAAAAGCAACGCCCAAAGCCTGTTTGGCGTCCATCAGATTCCCAGCGACAACCAAATTCGCAACCTGCTGGATCCGGTGTCCCCTGAACAGATTTTTCCTGTGTTTGAGGACATCTTGCAGGTTTTGGAACAGCAGGGGCCATTAGAGAGCTTTCGCTCCCTTGCAGGGACCCTGTTGATAGCGTTGGATGGCACGGAGTATTTCAGGTCGAGCTCAATACACTGCGCGTCCTGCTCAACCCGAACACTAAAGACAGGAGAGACGCACTCCTTCCACAGCGTCGTTACGCCAGTCATCGTCTGTCCAGGGCAGTCTCAGGTGATTCCCTTGGTGCCAGAGTTTATCGTGCCGCAAGATGGTCATGACAAACAGG
>JBARVV010000019.1:0-120979 GCA_049646445.1 Nodosilinea sp.
CCCCGGCTCCAGCGGGGCCACCTCCCGCCCCGGCTCCAGCGGGGCCACCTCCGGCTGCGGGCCAGCCTCGCCATCGCCCGGCCTCGCCGCCCCCCATGCCCAATGCGGCCGAAACCCTCAAAGTCAGCAGCGGACCTACCCTCGAAAAGATTATTCGCGAGGCCTTTGACAAGGGCTTTTCTGACGTTCACCTGGGAGTGGGCGAAATCCCTCGATTCCGCGATCGCGGCGATATTTCCACCACCGAGTACCCAGTCACCACTGAAGCCGCCTTCTATGCCTGGCTCGAAGAAATTCTGAAGCCCGACGAAGTGCAGGAGTTTCGTCGCACCCTCGACTTTGACGGGGCAGCCCAGTACGACTTCACCCGGATCCGGATCAACATTTTTGATTCGCTGCGCGGCCCGGCTATGGTGCTGCGTTTGATTCCGGTAAAAATTCTCACCCTCGACCAGCTGGGGTTCTCGCCCATCTTTAGGGATGTGTGCCACTACCACAAGGGGTTGGTTCTAGTTACCGGGCCAACGGGTTCGGGTAAATCGACCACTATGGCGGCGATGATTGACTACGTCAACACCGAAATGCCCAAAAACATCATCACCATTGAAGACCCGGTGGAATTTGTGCACACCAGCAGGCGATCGCTGATTAAACAGCGGGAAGTGGGCATGCACACCCAAAAATTCGACAACGCCCTGAAAGCCTCCCTGCGGGAAGACCCCGACATCATTCTGGTCGGTGAAATGCGGGACAAAGAAACCGTCAACACCGCCCTAAAAGCTGCCCAGACCGGCCACCTAGTCATGGGCACCCTGCACACCAACAGCGCCGTCAAAACCGTAGAGCGGATTCTCAACCTCTATGAACCCGAGCAGCAGGCCCCGGTGCGGGTATCCCTAGCTGAGTCGCTGGTCGCGGTAATCGCCCAGGGTCTTTGCCGCACCACCGACGGCAAGCGGGCCGCCTTCCACGACATCCTCATCAACACCGACGCAATCAAAGACTACATCTTACGGGGGCAGCTCGACGAAGTCGAAGCGCTGATTCCCAAATGTACCTTCGACGGCATGTGTACGATGAACCAGTCGCTCTATGAGCTCTACGAGTCGGGGCGGATTACCGAAGAAATAGCGCTGGAAATGTCGCCCAAGCAAAACGAAATGGCCCAAATGCTGCGAGGCCGTGTCTAACCTCACCATGCCCAACTCGGTTGCCCCCAGCTTTAAGGGCATTGCCCTATTTACCCCTGGGGGCGACTGTGTCTACTGCCTAGACGAACAAAAACGCGCCCACTGGCACCTAGACCTGTGCGCCACACTCCAAACTCACCTGGGGCTAGCCGAGCCGCCCTACTTTTTGCTGCCCTGCTTTACGGCCACCGTAGACCGCTGGGTCAACCCTATGACTCAGGCTCAGGCTATGGTGGCTGAGGCGTATCCTCGCGCCCTGCGGTTTCAGCCCCTGCTCAACGCGCTGTTTGACTTGGGCAGCCTACAGTGGCAGCCAAACTACAGCAGCGCCGAAGAATGTTCTGTGGCGCTGATTGAGTCATACCGGCCCACCTTTCCTCAGCTGTGGGAATGCCATGATTTGGTCATTCAAGTTGAGCAGGTCGTGAGGCACTCAGAAGAGCCTTTACCAATCGATACTCTAGATACCCTAGGCGTGCTGCCCCAGCCCCACTGCTTTAAGCTGTTTGTCAGTGGGGCTGACACCATTGCCACCGAGAAAATGCTGCGGTTTTTGTACACCACCTTAGAATCGATGCTGCCCAGTGCCTACACGCTGCAGGTAATTGACGTTACCACCCACCCCGACGAGGCCGAAGCTGCCCACATCTCGGCCACGCCAACCCTGATTCAGGTATCGCCGGAGCCCGTGCGGCGGGTGGTAGGCAATGTGATTAGTCAGGAGCAAATGGCGCTGCTGCTGGCCTAGTTTTGAACCGTACAATCCGCTAGCACTACGGTATCGTCAACTTCGACCAGAACCTCTTCGCCTGTGTTCCACAGGGTCGTGGTGCCGTCGCTGTAGCGCGCACCAGAAGCAGTCCCAGAAGCAGCATCAAGAGCGGGGAGAGTCACCGGGGCTTGGTTGGGTCGGGTAGCGTCGCCTCGTTGGTGCCAACAAACTGGGCCTAGATGATTGCGCAGAATGGCCTCTCCCCTGACAATAGGCAGAAAAATAGGGTCTGTCACGATGGCGTTTGGTCGTAGGCTTGGTGCTGGCCACTATGGGCTGCTCTAAGTTCTTTGGCCAGGCTGTGCCCGCAGTGGCACCTTGGCCCCAAAGCTGCGTGAGGGTCATATCGCTGCTCCAGTGCCCACCTAATTCCTTGAGCTGGTTATCTATGTCAATAAAAAATGTTGTCTCTCTCGGTATGCTGCTCTTTATTCCGATTTCGATCGCAGCAGAACGGTTGGAGTGGGGTGCCCTCACCATATTTGGGCTGTCAGCCCTGGCCATTGTCCCCCTGGCCATTTGGCTGAGCACCGCTACCGAAGAGCTGGCCGTAGTCACAGGCCCAACCATTGGCGGCTTAATCAATGCTGTATTTGGCAACGCCACCGAGCTGATTATTGCGCTAGTTGCCCTCAAAGCAGGCTTAATCGGCATTGTAAAAGCCAGCATTACCGGTTCGCTGTTGGCCAACTTGCTGCTGGTTTTGGGGCTCTCAATGTTCTTTGGCGGGCTGCGCTACAAAGAGCAGGAGTTTAATCGCAAAGTAGCGGGCATTAATGGCAGCACGATGGCCCTGGCGGTGACAGCTATTGTGCTGCCGGCTATGGTGATCAACACCTCCAACATTGTGGAGCCGATTGCTATTAAACAGCTGTCGCTAACGGTGGCTGCGGTAATGATCTTGGTTTACGGTCTAACGCTGCTATTTTCGCTGAAGACCCACAGCTACCTCTACGACGTTGGAGTCAGCGATTCTGAGAGCGGCGAGGGCGAGCACGGTGAGAGCGAAAAGCCCAACCTGTGGCTTTGGGTTGGCGTGCTTTTGGTCGCCACGATAGGCGTGGCGATTGAGTCAGAAATTTTTGTGGGAGCGGTGGAAGAAACCGCCCGCAGCCTGGGGCTGACCGACTTATTTACCGGGGTGATTTTGCTGCCGCTAGTCGGCGGCGCGGCGGAGTATGTCACCGCTGTGCGGATGGCAGTGAAAAACAATATGGATTTGGCGGTGTCGATCGCGATGGGGTCGAGTCTGCTGGTGGCCCTGCTGGTGGCCCCCCTGCTGGTGATTGTGGGCCAGTTGATTGGCCAACCAATGGATTTAAACTTCGGCCCTTTTGAGGCGATCGCAGTGGTCATTGCCGTTGCGGTGGTCAATCTGATTAGCCAAGACGGCAAATCAAACTGGCTGGAGGGGGTGCTGCTGCTCTCCACCTTCGCCATTTTGGGAGCCTCGTTTTTCTTTCATCCAGCCTAGGAAGCGACTGTTGAGCGCACAAACGTTGGAGGCAAAGCTGCGATCCTAGCAGGGGGCTAGAAAGAACGCGGAACTGACTGAGGAATTTGCAGGGACGCACATTTAGGTGGGAGGAATTAACTGTGCCCCTAGCGCCGCAGCGGACTGAGCAAAATACCCACAAAGGCTACCCCACCCAGCAGAGCCAGCACGTAGGCCACAACCAGCGAGGGCGAGTGGCGCGACACGTACACCAGATCGTTGCGCTGAATTCTCCTGAGCTGATGCCGATGGTCAAGAGCGGCGAACAGCAGCGCAAACGTGCCCAGAGCCACATACGACATACCCAAAATATGGGACAGCCGCACGGGGTTAAATGTACCGCCTACGGCTTGGTCAATGGTCGCTACAATACGGTCAATACCAAAGCCAAAGCCAATCAGCGAGAGAGCCGTGCGAATCCAGGCCATCAGCGTGCGCTCCTCGGCAGCTCGGTTGCGCTCTTTGGCCAGTTCGGTACCGGGGCTAGGAACGTGGGGCGTTAAATCAGCATCATTCATGGGGGCTATTGTTATCTAAATGGACAATAATCAGCGAGATGGATCAATCTGCGAGCGGCCAGCCCGCTCGCTAGGATTACAGGGTTTCAACCTTATCGACTCGACTTGACTTGCTAAACTCAGAGCCAAATACCCCGCGCAAGAGCAAGGCCTATGAGTGCGCCGCAACCACCAAAGCTGTTCGGCCTCACCAATGAGTTGGCGAAGGAGCGCAATCGCGCCGCAGCAGAGCGCACCATCAACGCCTGGATTGGTAGCTGCCTTAGCCTGATCGGCTTTGGCATTGCCATCGATCAGATCGCGCGCAGCTTGCGGCAGCGATTCCCTAACGTTGACCCCTTGACAACTGAGAGCGTCACCCACGTTACCAGCAAGGCGTTTATTGGCATCGGGCTGTCGCTGCTGGCCATTGCCCTGGTTCAGCACCGCATTGAAATTAAAGCGATCGAGCAAGCCGACTACATCTGGCTGTCGGTCGACACCCTGAACCGCGTTGTCATTCTGGCCATTTTGTTGACTAGCTGTTTGGGGATGGTTGCAATTCTGTTGTTGCTGTAAAAGCGGCTGTAGACTGTTGCTTTCAGCTTTTGGGATCGAGGTCACGCTATTTTGAAGCATCCTTGCAGTTCCTATCCTGGTTCTAACGGCCACAAAATGCTTCCTCGACTGAAAGCCAACGCTCGGTTTAAAGACTGATAAGCGCAGCTAGACCCGTGACAAAGAGTAGCCAACCGGTAACACCCCCCAGCGACCAGCGGGGCGTGAAGTAGTATTCAGGCTGCTTCAATCGCTTCATTTCTCCCTGGTGGTCACGGGCGGCAAAGAGTAAATTTACGACGCCAAGGCCAACCAAAACAAGACTCAACACGTAGCCCCATTCGTTGATGTAGGGAGCAATGGGCGACAATCTCCCAATCACCTGATCAATTCCTACCCCAGTACTGATCAACGTGACGCTGTTGCGGATGAACGACAGCAGGGAGCGATCGGCCGCAATGCGATTACGCTCATGGGCTAGTTCGATCTGGGCATTGGGCGGGTAAGGATTTTGCATCGGCTCATTCATGATGAAAACCCCTCCAGTGAGGTACTAAGGTGCAGCCATACCATCATTAATCTTCAAATTCAGAAGATGATAGGGCCACGTCTAAATCTAAAGGTTTGATCAATTTTAAGGATCCTCCGGTGGCTTTAATGCGGAAAGCAAACGTTATGACCGCCGCCAGCACACAACAAATCGAGAGGGCAATCAGCAGTGGGGAGACACCCCAGGAGTCTCTGGAAGAAGCGACGATGAGGATGAAGCATAATCACCTCCATACTTGTCTCGCGATCGCGAAGACTCCCTATCGTTACGGCTCGGTTACAGAGACAGCGCTACAAAAATCCGGCTGTCTATAATGGGCTCTAAGTGTCTGCTGCAAGTCGATCCCAGGTTTGCTAGCCCCACAACCCTCCTTCTTAAGGAACAACACATCATGGCACGAGCAAATACTGGAACAGCTTACCTGCTCTGGGTGATGTGTATTTTTGGTATCTGTGGGTTGCATCGATTTTATGCAGGGCAGATTGTGTGGGGACTCGTCTACTTCTGTACCGTTGGGTTGTTTGGTATTGGCCAACTCATTGATCTGGTGCTGATACCCGGTATGGTCAAAGCCCGAAATGATCAACTGCGGCGCAAGTACCTGACAGAATGGGGAGAGGATGGCCTGACAACACCGGTACTGACGGATCGAAATTCGGTCGCTTCCCGGACTGTTGCACAACCTAGAGAAGACCCAATGCAGCAGCTTCTAAAGGCAGCCCACACCAACGGTGGCAAACTCTCTAAAGCACAGGTGGCAATGCACACGGGGCTGAATCCAGAGCAGGTAGAAGCTCTAATTCAAGATGCTCTGCACAACGGCTATGCCGATGTAACCAACGATCCAGAATCGGGGGCAGTGCGCTACGTGTTCGATGTGTAGTTGCCCCACAGCAAGGCTTTCCCTATACCTGTGCAAATCTGGCGATATTTGTTTACCGAAAAAGTTAGTGCAGAGCAAAAATCCTCAGCTGTCTCTGTAACTGGGGTTACGGTTGTAGACACCAGCAAGCAGCGAAAAAAAAAGCGTGAGGATTTGGCAAGCCTTCGTAGACCTCATGGAGTACCCGGTTGCTGGGCTTTCCCCTTGTATAGCCACCATCGCTCGGGCACTCCTGCGCCCTATGCTGAAGAGACGCAGAAGCATCTGGGGAGGTGGTGTCAACCCAGGAGCGTTGGCACAATAGAATAGAGCCATTTAAGTGAATAGTGAAAATAGAATATAGTTGTGTACCTCTTGTTGACGCTGCACCAAATTTAGAGCAAGAAAAGCTTTTCCAGAACGCACACCCTAGTCACATCTAGAGGATTTAGAGACACAATCTCTAGTAGAAATTGCGATCGCAACCACTACAGTTCGCCTGCGTTAAAATTTACTGAATAGTTCAGCTTGAAGAACCTGTATTTACTTGCTAGGCTAAACCTTTACTGATGATAATGATGGCAAAAAAGTATCCTCGGCTATTAGTTTTAAGTTACAATCTAGGGCCGCTTCAAGTCGTAATATTTCACGCTGGTGCTTTGCTTCCCCTAGCAACTGGCCTATCGTGGCAAGCCCTGCTCTGGGCATTTATCCTTTATGTCGTCAGGATGATAGGTATCACAGGTATCTATCATCGACTGATCATCCACAAGTCCTACCAGGCACCTGAAATTGTGAAATGGGTAGGAAGTTTCATCGCCTCTTCTGCTGGTCAAATGGGACCCAACTGGTGGAAGGGTCATCATATCCAGGGCCATCACAATCATTCTGATGAAGTGGGCGATAGCCACTCTCCTCATACCCCTTACACAGGGCTCAAGGGCTTTCTTTGGGCTCAGGTTGGATGGCTCATGACAGGCGATTCCATGCCCCATAGCCTTCCCGCTGATGTCGAAGCAGATCGGGGCCTAAAGCTAATAGATCGCTTTCACTTTGTCCCACTAGTGCTTCTAGGTGCTGTTTCATTCTGGATGGGTGGACTTGAGTTTTTAGGAGCTTTTTGCTTAAGCACCACAATTCTATTTCACGGGGTTGCTCTGGTAAATTCTCTAGCTCACACTGTTGGGGATCAGCCCTTTGTGAGCAGTGACCAAAGTCGGAATAACTGGTTTGTTGCAATTGTTACATTAGGCGAGGGTTGGCACAATCTGCATCATGCTTTTCAGTGGTCAGCTCGTCATGGATTTTCTGTCGAAAATGGCGAAGTGGTGTATTTGCCAGACCCTACCTACTGGTTTATTCTGCTTTTAGAAAAACTGCACTTAGCCTCTGATCTCAAGCTACCTTCTGAGGCAGAACTTTTGCAGGCTGCTAGTAAAACCAGGTCGCTTCAAAAAGTTTAGTGCTAGGTTAAATAACCCAACCGATAAAGCAAGTAGATCCAAAGCTCAGTACAAGGACAAAAGTTGTAGCGCCTGTTTGAATAGGTAATCGGCTAGGTTGTCTGAGGGTGGTGGTCTGTGGCGAAAAACGCTATGTCCGCCATCCTCCAGAGCTGTTTATTCTTGTCGGCATTCCACAGCAGCGGCTTCATGACTGTTACTCAACCGTAGCAAAAAGCAAAAAAGGGGTAGGTGCAAGCCTACCCCTCTGAGTTAGCTATTTTGAGTTAGCTATTTGTCAGCGTCTACTCCACCCCTTCGATGCGGTCTTCGACTTCCTGATAGAGATCTTGCAGCTTCTCCAGGTTTTCGTCGCTGGTTTCCCAGTAGCCGCGTCCGTTCACCTCCAGCAGGGTCGAGACCATGCGGCGGAAGGAGTTGGGGTTGAGATCCATCAGGCGCTTGCACATCTCTGGGTCTTGAATGAAGGTGGTGTTCACATCTTCGTAGACCCAGTTATCCACTGCGCCAGCGGTGGCTGACCAGCCCATAGTGTTGACCAGGCGCTTGGAAAGCTCGCGCACCCCCTCGTAGCCGTGGGAGAGCATGCCCTCGTACCACTTGGGGTTGAGCATCTTGGTGCGGGCGTCGAGGCGCACTGTCTCTGACAGGGTGCGCACCTGGGCGTTGGCGGTGGTGGTGTCAGCGATGTAGGCTGCCGGGGATTTACCGTCTTCACGCAGACTGGCCACCAGCTTGGTGGGGTCAGAGTCGAAGTAGTGGGACACATCGGTGAGAGAAATTTCCGACGAATCTAGGTTTTGGAAGGTGGCGTCTGCGGTCTTCAGGGCCGACTCAAACAGGCCTCGGTTGCTGTCCATTACCCCAGGATTGTCGGAGTTGAAGGCAAAGGACTTGCGCTTCAGGTACATCTCCTGGAGTTCGTCCTCGTTCTCCCAGGTGCTGTTCTCCACCGCTAGGTTGATGTTGGAGGAGTAGGAGCCGGAGGCATTGGAGAAGATGCGAGTGGCGGCTTCGCGTACCGAGAGGCCCATTTCCTCGGCTTGCTCTAGGGCGTGTTTGCGGACGAAGTTCATCTCCAGGGGCTCGTCAGATTCGGCGGCCATTTTCACGGCGCGATCGAGCAGGGCCATCTGGTTGATGAATAGGTCGCGGAACACCCCAGAACAGTTGACAACGATGTCAACGCGGGGCCGACCCAGTTCTTCAAGGGAAATTAGCTCCAGCTTGTTGACCCGGCCCAGGGAGTCGGGCAGGGGCTTGACGCCGACAAACCACATCATCTGGGCCAGGGACTCGCCGTAGGTCTTGATGTTGTCGGTGCCCCAGAGCACGGTGGCGATGGTTTCAGGGTAGGCTCCGTTGTTTTCCTGGCGCTGGCGCTCTAGCAGTCTATCCACAACGATTTTGGCTGACTGTACCGCTGCCGTAGTAGGAATAGACTGGGGATCGAGGGCATGGATGTTTTTGCCCGTGGGCAGCACGTCGGGGTTGCGGAT
This sequence comes from Nodosilinea sp., assembly GCA_049646445.1. Classification (GTDB taxonomy): domain Bacteria; phylum Cyanobacteriota; class Cyanobacteriia; order Phormidesmidales; family Phormidesmidaceae; genus Nodosilinea. The sequence continues at coordinate 8,887 of JBARVV010000019.1, forward strand.
GGGGTCGCCGCCGGGGCCTGGAAGCAGGTATTCTCCTTCCAGGGCCTGCAGCAGTCCGCCCAGTTCGTTGTCGGCGCAGATCTGCTCCAGGCAGAACTCTAGGTACTCCATCAGGGGCTTAATCGCTTCGCCATCGACCTTGGTATAGCCCGCCTCGTGGAGCGCTTTGATCCAGGGTTCTTTGCGGCCAATGTTGAGGAAGTTGAGCCGCGACACCATGGAGACCCGCCCTTCGGCGTCGATCTGCTCGTGGACAAGGGCGGCGACGGCGGCACGCACCCCCTGATTGATGTCGTAGAGCAGCTGCACGTCGGCGAGGTGGCCGCGATCGCTGTTCCCGTAAATCTCATCAATATCTCGGCCAATGCTCTCGGCGATCAGGCGCTGGAGGCTCTTCATGCCCTCCTCTTCGCGATCGAGGCTGCCGATATTGACCAGGGTTGCGATCGCCTCCTCAGCCGTAGGCGGCTTGCCCACGATGTGCAGACCGCAGGGCAGCAGCCGCGACTCGATCTCCATCAGCTTGATGTAGATCTTGCCCACCAGGTTGTCGCGTTCCTCGTTGGAAAGTTCGCCAGTGTCACCTTCGGGTAGCTCAACATCTCGATCCAGGTTGCAGATCCGCGCCGTTTCGATCACAGCATTGACAATCTGCACCGCCCGACCGCTCTCCTTATTGCTCTGGTAGGAACCGATCAGTTCGCTCAGCTCCTTCAGCCCCTTATATAGCCCCGCATTCTCAGCGGGAGGGGTAAGGTAGCTGATGGTTTCGGCGTAACCCCTGCGCTTAGCGATCGTGGCTTCGGAGGGGTTGTTGGCAGCGTAGTAGTAGAGGTTGGGGATGCTGCCGATCAGGTTGTCGGGGTAGCAGGTGCCCGACATGCCCATCTGCTTACCGGGCATAAACTCCAGCGACCCGTGGGTGCCAAAGTGCAATACGGCGTCAGCGCCCCAGATTTTGTTCAGGAAGGTGTAGTAGGCGGCAAAGCCGTGGTGGGGGCTGGCGGAGCGCGAGAACAGCAGCCGCATCGGGTCGCCCTCGTAGCCAAAGGTAGGCTGCACGCCGATGAACACATTGCCAAAGGCCTTGCCGTAGACCAGCATGTTTTCGCCGTCGGTATTCAGGTTGCCCGGCGGTGGTCCCCAGTTCTCTTCCAGACGTTCAGCGTAGGGGGTGAGGGCCTGGTACTCGCGCACCGGCATCCGGTAGGCCACATTCAGCTCGGGGCTGCTGTACTGGGCCTGGGCATCGTGGATTACCTCCTGCAGCAGGGCTTCCGGCGACTCGGGCAGATCCTGCACGTCGTAGCCGTTCTGCTGCATCGCCTCCAGCACTTTGTAGATGGAGCCGAACACGTCCAGGTAGGCAGCGGTACCCACGTTGCCCTTGTCGGGGGGGAAGCTGAACACGGTAATGGCCAGCTTTTTGTCGAGCTTGGGCTTGCGGCGCAGGTTGGCCCACTTCATCGCCCGCTGGGTGATCGACTCAATCCGATCCTGAAGGGAAATGGCGCGTCCTGTGAGCCCGTCGCGTCCCGAGAGCACAATCGGTTCGATCGCCCCATCCAGCTCGGGAATCGCCATCTGCAGCGCCACCTGAATGGGGTGCAGGCCCAGGTCGCTGTCTTCCCACTCTTCGGTGGTTTGGAAGACCAGGGGCAGCGCCACCATGTAGGGACGGTTGAGCCGTTTCAGGGTTTCGATCGCCCTGGGGTGATCTTGTCGGGCCGGGCCGCCCACCAGGGCAAAGCCGGTGAGGGAGACCACCGCGTCTACGATGGTCTTGGTATTGTCGACCGGATCAAAGAAGTAGGCATCCACGGGCTTCGAGAAATCGAGGCCGCCCGCAAACACGGGAATCACCTTCGCACCTAGGTATTCAAACTCCTGCACCATGGCGACATAGTGGGCCTCGTCGCCCGTCACCAAGTGGGTGCGCTGGAGCACTAGGCCAATGGTGGGGGCCAGGGGATCTTTGAGATCGTCAGAGATGTCGCGGCGGGAGTTGTGCCAGTTGAGGTATTCCTTGATGTCCTCAAACATGGTGGGGGCCATGGGGTGCCAGATGCCCATGTCGGGATAGGTGACCGGCGCTTCGTAGTCGATGCTTTCGGCCTGGGGTGCTCCTTCAATTTGGCTGTCGGTGATCACGTAGCGATCGGCCAGCATCAGAAAGAAGTTTTCCAGGTTCTCAGGTGACCCACCTAGCCAGTACTGGAAGCTAAGCATGAAGTTGCGAGCGTCCTGGGCCTTTTCCACCGGCAGGTACTTGAGCACCGTGGGCAGAGTGCGCAGCAGCTTCAGCATGGCGTCTTGGAAGCCGGCACCCGACTTTTCCTTACGCTTTTTCATGAAGGAGCCAATCATGCTCTTCGACTGGCCCAGCTGCGCCATGGAGAAGCTGCCCATCTTGTTCAGGCGCATCACCTGGGGCATGGAAGGGAAGCAGACGGCCACATCGAGTTGGTCGCGCAGGGGGGCGACGGCCTCGACCACCTTGTCGGCCAAGTCTTCGATGAAGATTAGCGAAGCGATGAAGACGTTGGCCTCGGCGACATCCTGCTTGAATGCCTCGTAGTTATTAGCATCGCGCAGCTCTTCGATCAGGTAGCCGTTGACTTCGAAGGCCACCTGAGAATTGTTGGCGTTGATCGACCGGATGGCCGAGGACAGAGAGCTCTGGTATTGAGGCTCTAGAACCACATAGACCACCTTAACCAGACGCCGCCCGTTCAGAGCATCAGGGGCAATGTGGCGCACAGTGGGCTTGACGTGGGTGAACATGCAGTAAAACTCCTTTCGCGGCTAAAGCTGGGTTAGTGAAAGGCCGTGAGCGCAGGATCAGCAGCACTGACTGAGGCGCACCAAAGGCTAACTCTAGGGATTGTACGGGAAATATTTCGTAACGAAAGCAAAATCATTGATGTCTTTCATGTTTGTATCAGAAAACCTTGCTAGATAAGGATTTAAGGCGATCAGGTGACACAATTTGAAATAAACCAAGTTCAGCTTTGTTAACAAAATTTACAGTACGTGCGATTGCTCCTCTCACACTCGTAACAAAACATTAACTAAATCTTGGTTAGAGTTTATTCCGCGAATGGTATGGATCCTTGAGGTCGATTGCGGTGAAGGATGCTTCAGTATGGAAGGGCTTTATGGAGGTGTATCGCCGGTTTTTTAACGCGATACGGCAATTTTTGGGGCTGAAAGCGTTTGTGGTCTTCAGATAACGTCTGTCAGCGCTAGCCGCTAAGTAGGAAGACCTAATCAAATATGAGACCGTGTAGGTTGAAGTTGAGGAACGAAACCCAACGCCCGCATGGGTTTACGCTACCGCTAACCCATCCTAAATTTGAACCAGCCTAGCTACTTAAACCTGATTGGCTAGAGCGATCGCATCGCTTGACGCTCTAGCCCACTGGAGTGTGTACCCTAGATGGGTAAAGCGGTTTGGATACTGACAATGCGCCTCAATCGGTCTCTAGCTACGGTTCTTGCCCTTGCTACCCTGGTGCCTCTGGCGGCTTGCGGTAGCAGCACTATGGAAGCCATGCACGAAGGTCACTCAGCCGGAAACGTGGCTGATGGCGACAGCATGCACGTGGGCCACAACATGGATCTTGGCCCCGCCGATGCCACCTACGATCTGCGGTTTATCGACGGCATGATTCCTCACCACGAGGGGGCGCTGGTAATGGCCGAAGCGGCCCTGGCCCATTCTCAGCGGCCTGAAATTCGCCAGCTGGCCGAAAATATTATCGCCGCCCAGCAGGTCGAAATTGCTCAAATGCAGGAGTGGCGAGCCGCCTGGTACCCCGATGCCCCCACCGTGCCCATGATGTACCACGCCGAAATGAGCCACGACATGCCCATGAGCAAGGAGATGATTGCCGCCATGCGTATGAATGTGGACCTGGGTGGGGCCGACGACGAGTTTGACCAGCGCTTTATCGACGCCATGATTCCTCACCACGAGGGGGCGGTGATGATGGCGGAGGATTTGAAGGTCAAGAGCACTCGCCCCGAACTGCAAACCTTAGCTGACGAAATCATCGCTTCCCAGCAGGCCGAGATCGATCAAATGAATCAGTGGTGGCAGGACTGGTACGGGCAGTAGGCCTTAAAGAAAAACCGGGTTTCTGCGGTGCTATCAGCCAGTCACTTGGCGATCGCAAAGCAGAAGCCCGGTTTTGGCGGCAAATAGTCTACTCAAGCCACTGTTTTACTCGGGCCAAACTCTTCCAGTCGGGCTTGCGGGTGAGGCCATCGTCGATGCTCTGCATGACTTCGGTGCGCAGGTCATCGGCTACAGACATTACCTGACCGGCAATTTCTACGTGCTCACGAACGCCGGGTTTACCGGCATCGAGCATGGCCACGGCCAAATTAACGCGCCCCTGCGGATCTTGGGGATTGAGCCTGACGGCTTTTTGGGCGGCTTTAAGGCCGGAGTTGGGTTTGTCGGTGAGCAGGTAGAGCCAGGCCAAACAAGCCCAGGCGGGGCTGCTCTTGGGGGCGCGATCGCACACTTCTTTGAACACCGGAATTAGCTCAGCCGGGTCTTCGCCCGCCTTATAGCGTTCAATACCCTGGTCAAACAGGGTTTCTACGGTTTGAGTCATGGTCTATCTCTTAATCTAGGCCCCGAAGGATTTGCCGCAGCCGCAGGTCTGCACGGCGTTGGGGTTGGTAAATTGGAAGCCACCGCCAATCAGCGCATCGCTGTAGTCGAGCATGAGGCCGTAGAGGTAGAGCAGGCTCTTTTTGTCGCAGATGACCCGAAAGCCGTCGTAGTCGTAGACTTCGTCGTGCTCGTTGATATTGGTTGGGTCTTCAAAATCCATGGTGTAGGACATGCCGGAACAGCCGCCCTGGCGCACCCCCACCCGTAGGCAGAGCTCTTTGCCGCCCTGCTGCTGCTGGAGTGCCTTGACGTGCCGAAGGGCCGTCTCTGACATTAAAATTCCTTGGGCTTGTTCAGTGGCTTGAGCCATTGCAACCTTGTTTTAGTACGACAATATACCTTCAATGATAAACAGACTTGCCCCTGACCAGAGCAAGACCGCTTAAATTGTTTCGAACTTTGTTTTGAAATCTAACACTCTCGTATTCTAGGCTTAGTCGTTGCAGCCGAGAATTTCTATAGTTTATGGCAGCCATTGGAGCTTGACTAGGTTACAGCAATTCGAGTGGATTCATAAAGGTAGGCTGGGCATCTTGACCATGCAGGCAAACGCCTACTCTACGAATTTTCACACTTCACGCAGGTTTGCTACGGGCCTTGCCAGGCCCATGGATGGCCTTAAACCGCCAAACACTGGGCTAAGTAGCGCCATGCTGAGTCTGCGATCGCCCAAATGCCTTCGGGTAATGGGAAGTTTTGGCGATTAAACTTGGCTATGCTGGCCTCAGATACACCCCTAGAGTTGGCCAGCATCCTAGCGTCAGCCAGCAACGACTCGCCGTTTCTACTACTCTGGTTTAACTACGACATCGTTACTCTTAGCCCATGACCCGACTGAACCGCATCACCCTCGATCGCCTCAAGCGGCTGCCTCGCGTAGCCAGCGTGTGGGAGGGCGATCGCCGTTCGGTGGGCGGGTTGATGGATGATGACGGCGGCCTCAGGCAGCGCCACACCGAAAGCAGTGACTGTATTCTCTGGATCGACAGCAGCCACGGCGCGGTGCGAGGGCTGACCATTGTGCCCACCACCTGCGGTTATGAACCCGTGGTGCGCACGCTGCTTCAGGCGATCGAAACGCCCCAGGGCAACCTGCCCCCGGCCCGACCCCAAAAGATTGTGGTCAGCGATCGCGAAATTCAGTTTTACCTGCGCGGTGCCCTACAGGGGCTAGACATTGCGATCGACTATGCCCCCGATTTGCCCCTGATCGACGAACTGTTTAACGCTCTGCAGCAGTCAGCCGAGATGACCGAGGCCGAACTGCCCGCTCGCTACGCCGAGGCCATGATCGACAAGGCCATGGAGATCTGGGAACTGGCTCCCTGGAACACCCTCAACGAGCAGCAGGTGCTGGCGGTCGAGCTCAACGCCTGGGATATCGACACCCTCTACGTCTCAATGCTGGGCATGGGCGGCGTGGAGTACGGCCTGCTGATGTACCGATCGCTCGACTCGCTGAAGCAGTTTCGTCAGCGGGTGCTGATAGGACAGCAGTCGCCCAAGCAAATGCAGGAGGCCTTTTTAGAGCAGGACTGCCTGTTTCTCAACTTTGAGCTGTTTGACGACGAGCCCTTTGACAACGGGTTTCAGCCCGCTGGCTGGCTGAGGGCAGCCCCCGAGGCCGTGCAGCCCGACTTTGGCAGCATTCACCCTCTAGAGGGCATGCGCAGCCAGCTCGCCGACGAAGAAGGGGCGACCTTTTTGGTGGCGATGGAGGCCATTGGTCGCTTTGTCACCCGCTATCGCGCCCAGCTCGAAAAGCCTCCCTTCAAAGCCCTCAAGAGCAGCTACAAAATTCCTAACCCGCAAAAGAACGGCAGCGCCTCGCCGCTAAAAGTGACCGTTCAAACCCTGCCTGAGGTCACCGACGAGCTGGTTGCCGAAACCGACGAGGCCCTAGACGAGGCCAATGGCCCTACCGGCTTGGTCAATTTTCCGGTACTGCGCGACGACTACGTGCCGGAAGGAGCCATTATCATCCTGACTCAGTTTGAGCAGCGGGTGCTCGACACCCTGCGCCACGACCCAGTCGTGACGTTTCAGGAGCAAGCGCGGCAGCACGCCCTGAACGGAGCCGCTGCTAGCCCCCCCGATCTGCCGGTGGTGCTGATTCAAACCTCGCGGCCCAAGGCCAAGGCCCTGATCCAGCAGCTCCAGCAGGCCCAGGGGGTACAGGCCGTGTGCTTTAACCCCGGCAGCGACCCCTTTAGTGGTGAAGCCTTTGAGCTGGGCCTGCTGCAAACCGGCGATGGCGAACTGCACCTGTTTGCCGAGTACGAAACCAACGGCAGTGCCGATCGCCACCTGCTGGAGCGCTGGAAGCAGTGGCAACGCGACTGTAACGGAGCCTGTGCTGTGCTGATCGCGGGTGGCATTACCGGCAATAGCAAGGGCAACCCTGGGGCAAAAGATATTTTGGCGATCTTCGAGGCCCGCTGCAAAACGTCTAAAGAGCTGCATTTGCCGCCGCTGATGCTACAGTATGCGTCGGAGTGGGAAATAGATTAAGGGCTTAGGGGAGTGGGTAGTTAGTGAGGCAGCGTAGGGTTGGCATTGCCCGCCCTGCTTACCTGCATGAGTCAAGCTCGCGACGGCGGAGATTGCTTTGGTAAATGGATCTTTGGGTTGTACCAGTGCCTTTGTGACCCTGGCGAGTGCAGGGGTTGAAGACTTGGTCGCCTTTTACAGTGCTCTGCTGGGTCAGGAAGCCCAGCCCTACCAGCACGATCGCTATGCTGAGTTTCAGCTGCCGGGACTAAGGCTAGCGATTTTTAGGCCTCGCCCCGATCAGGTAGAGCTGTTCAGTACGCCCACCAGCGGAGCCGTGAGCCTGTGTGTGGAGGTGGTAGATTTGGCGGCGGCGATCGCGCACCTGACTCGCCTGGGCTATGCGCCCACTGGCTCGGTGCTGACCGCTTCCCACGGGCGCGAGGTCTACGCCCACGATCCCGATGGCAATCGCCTCATTCTGCACCAGAGTGCCACAGGCCTGAGCTAGGGTTCTACCCTAAGATTTTGAGGAAACATGGCAGTATTGAGAGAGATAGGCCCCCAAGGGCTGTTCCTCAGCGTATTAGCAATCGTGGCCAGGCGGGCTAACCCATGAGACCTCAAGACCCCAACTTTCCCTCAGAAATTCCGCCCATTCCGCCCCCGCGCAATGGTGGTGAAGCGGATGCTGAAGACAACCTCAGATCACCCGACAGGGCCGAAGCGGTTGAGGAAGAGGCTGAGGTGAGGAACGCTACCGTCGCCGAATCGGGTGACTCAGCCAGCCGCGATGATTCACCAGATTCAGTCGCTATCTATCGATTCTCTCCTGATGCAGTCCCTGATGCGGCCCCCAATTTCCCTGCCGATGCCGCCGATGCCGCCCCGGTTCAGGATACCGATCGCCCCGCCCCTGCCGACACAGCCCCCTGGACCGACAGCGACCTGCAAGACGTTGAAGATCCGCTGCCGGTGCCGACCCCCGAGCTGCAACCAACCTATATCGACCGAGGGCGACGGCCCGATTCAGCCGCTGTACCCTACAAAAACACGAGCCCGATTGCTCCGGCTGAAGATGTTTGGGCCGATACTGGAATTCCCTACCAACCAAAGGAGCTGGGTGTGGTTGACCAACTACTGCTGCTGCTGGCCGACGGCGTGACGCTGTGGAAGAAGGGGCTGCGGTGGGTGCGATCGCAGCTGCCCCCCGACCTCCAGCGCCAGCTCTCCGACGGCGTGCTCACCGCCATAGCCCTGGGCCTGCTGATGCTGTTTTTGGCCCTGTGGAATCCGCTGGGCAAAGGCCAGAGCGAACAGGTTGCGTCAGAATCGTCGCCTCGCACCGGGACAGAGGCACCCGTGGCCCCGGCTGAGGCCTACTTTTCGGAAGCGCGCCCGTCTGAAGCCTTCCCTAAAGCATCCTCTGAAGCGCTTTCTGAACCACCCTCTGAAGCACACAGACTAGACTCAGATTCAAACCCAGCCCCAGAACCCGCGCCTGTGGTCGAATCCACCCCAGATCAAAATCTGATTGCCGATATTCAAACCCGAGTCAGCCGCATTAGTCGATCCTACGGAGCGGGGCTAATTCAATCGGTAGAGGTCAACCTGCCAAAAAACACGCTGGACGTAAATGTGGCCGAAGCCTGGTACGGCCTGCTGGCGACCCAGCAAAACGAGGTGGCCCAAGACATCTTTGCCCAGGCCCAGGGGCTTAACTTTGGCACGCTGCAGCTGCTCGACCCCGAGGGCGAAGTGGTGGCTCGCAACCCGGTGGTGGGGCCAAATATGGTGGTGTTGCATCGGTTACATGGGCCATAGGCCGCCTGCCGCAAGCATCGCTAGACGCAGCCTGGCGGATTGAGTAAATGAGGGGATGGGGGGATGAGTGAGAGGTGCGGTATGGTTTGGCGACTGTGGCGGCGGGCACTGGCCCTAGGCGGGCTAAGTTTGGGTCTGGCCGGGCTGGTCGGGCTGCCGGTGCAGGCGGCAGAAGCTATTTTCTTTCGCTACGGCCTGGTAGAGCGATCGGTGAGCACGCGCTCGCTCGAAACGCTGATCGAGACGGGGCAGCTCACCGACGACCTGGCCTTTTACGTGAACCTAGTTGGCCTAAGCGAGCCTGAGGTTGAGCAGCTGCGCCAAAACCTCGATCGCCCCCTAGAGGTCGATGGAGTGCTGCTGTCTCGCTTTCTCTACAGCAACCTGGGGGAAGACCTGCTGGGGCAGGTGGGGGTAATTCTGCAAACTCGGGTTGGCGACAACGGCAAGCTGGCCCTGCGGGCGGCGCTGATTCAGGCGGCCACCTCAACTGAGGGGCTATCGGCCATTAATGTGGTGAGATCGCTGCCCGTTGATATGCAAATCAATCTCAAAGATGCCCTGGCCGTCGCTAGTACCGTAGACCTAATCATCAACGCCACCGTCGATGCGGTAGCTCAGCTAGCCAGATTGACTGAGCAGCAGGCGGCTCAAGAGCCAGCGATCGACTATGCAGAACTGGCCGATTTAACCGCCTCCGGCCCGGCGAGGGTGCAAATTCAGCGCCTTAATCTGACCGATACCCAGCGCGATCGCCAGCTCTATGTAGATGTTGTGCGTCCCCGGCAGTGGCGCGGTCAGGCTCCGGTAATGGTGTTTTCCCACGGGCTATCCTCTAGCCCCGAAGCGTGGCACCCGTGGGCTAGCCACCTAGCCTCTCACGGCACTGTGGTGGTACTGCCGCAGCACCCCGGCAGCGATGCCCAGCAGGTGGCTGAGTTTCAAAGCGGCCTGAGCGCCAACGTATTCGAGCTGCAAGAATTTATCGATCGCCCCCTCGACATTACCTTTGTGATCGACGAGCTAGAGCGGCTCAACCCCATCGAGTTTGAGGGCCGCCTCAACCTGGCCCAGGTGGGGGTGGGCGGGCACTCGCTGGGGGGCTACACCGCGCTGGCTGTCACCGGGGCCGAGATCAACATCGATCACCTCCAGAAGGCGTGCAATTCGCCCAGGGATTCAGCCCAAAATCGCAATCTTATTCACCTCAACGTGTCGCTGCTGTTGCAGTGTCAGGCGCTAGAACTACCCCAGCAGACCTATAGCTTTCGCGACCCGCGGATTAACTCGGTGCTGCTAGTCAACCCGGTAAACAGCAGTGTTTTTGGTCCCGAGGGGCTAGCCGCTGTAGCGGTACCCGTGATGGTGATCGCGGGCAGCTACGACCCCGCCACTCCAGCGGTGTTTGAGCAGTTTCGCACCTTTCCGTGGTACACCACCGAGAGCCGATCGCTGGCGCTAATCGAAGGGCAGGCCCACATTGACCTCTCGGCCCTCGACGCTGGGTTGTCGAATCTGCTCACCTCTCTGCCGGGGCTAACCCTGGCCGAACCCGAAGTGATCGATCGCTACCTAAACGCCCTGAGCCTGGCCTTTGTCGGTCGCTATGTATCCCGCCGTCCTGAGTACAGCCTCTACCTGCGATCGACCTATGCCGGATATCTCAGCCAGGGCGAATTGTTTAATCTATTCATGGTGAATGCTGGCATTGAGGTTGACCAAGAGCTACTGGAGCCGCTAGAAGATAGCCTCGAACCGCTAGAGCTACCCACCGGCCAACCAATAGAGTAGGGAAATCAGTAGGGAAATCTAGCTCGGTATCTGTGGGGCATTGCTCTGTACACGCGCTGCCGGGGTGGAATGCAGCTTACGTTACAGGCAATACAGGCCGGTGATATAGCAATGCAGGAGCTGCGATCGCTTACGGGTGACAAGGGCACTCAAACCCCATAAACAGCTCTATTTTCAACAAGGTTTCTATGCTCTATCCCTGATACGACAAGCTCTTTAGGCACGTTGTCATCCGTTAAACTTCTGTTGGTCGGGCCAGGATCGTTTGGTTGCGTCCGGCGCTTTTGGCCTGGTACAGGGCATCATCGGCCTGCTGCAGAAGACGGCTGGGAGGCGCTGAGGACTGGGGCACCTGGCAGGCAATGCCGCAGCTCAGGGTAACTTGCTGTAGAGGCGACCCGCCATGGGGTATCGCCAGAACAGCCAACGCCTGCTGAATCTGGTCAGTTATGTAGCTGGCCCCATCACCATCGGTTTCAGGCAGCAGCAGGACGAATTCTTCTCCTCCATAACGGGCAACCAAATCACCGGGGCGCTGTACAGCACTTTGCAACACCGCTGCGACCTGCTGCAGGCAGCGATCTCCCGCTGGATGGCCGTAGGTGTCGTTGTACTGTTTGAAGTGGTCAATGTCACACATCACCAGCGCCAGCGGAGCCTGGGTTCTGGCTAGTCGCTGCCACTCTTCCCGTAGTTTTTGGTCAAACCGGCCCCGATTTGCCAACTGGGTCAGGCGGTCCTGGGATGACAGTTTCTGCAGTGCCCGGTTGCTTAGCTTCAGCTGTTGGTATAGCTCTCCCTGGTGAATTGCGATCGCAGACTGCACCGCCAGATGACCCAGCAGTTTGACCTCATCCTGTCGCCAGAGGCGAGTGCCCCTGCAATGGTGGGCAATCAGCAGCCCCCAGAGATGATCCTGGTAAGCCACTGGCAGCACCAGATTAGCCCGGACGCCCAACCCCAGCAGCATGTCGCGGTGGCAGTCGGCAATGCCTGCCGTCGTTACATCTTCAATGGCCCGCACCCGACCCTGGCGGTAGTATTTGACATACTCCGAGGAGAAGCAAGTATCTTCGATGCAGTGCCCCAAAATTGCCGGGAAGTCTGGGGACACCGACTCCTGCACCACATGGCCGTCCCACTTTTCTGAGAACTTGTACAAAATGACCCGGTCGGTGTCGATCAGGTGGCGCACCTCCTCCACAATGGTGGACAGAATGTCGTCTAGGTGCAAAGACTGACGAATTTTCTCCGTCACGCTGCGGATCAGCTGCTCCCGCTGCAGGTGTCGTCGCTGGGGATTGGGTTGTAAAACCGCCGTCAGGGACGTGATCGATACCGGCTCGGCCTTGGGCAAGGGGAAAGCCCCCGGCAGGGGCAGATCCTCTCCCGGTTGAGCTAGCCCCGATCGGGGTAGTTTGCTGAGGTAAGGTTGTAAGCTAACCCCGACAGCCTGCAGAATTTGGTCGTGTTTGCGCCATAGGTTCTTTGGGTTAAGCAGGCTAGAGAACCGCTTTTGTCCCAAAGTTTCGCCTGCCCCAGAGCAAGTCTGAATCAGGGAAGGGGTTTGGTACTGCCGACCTTGCTTGGGTCGCCAGGCTCGCGCCATTTGCTCTTCAAGCCACGGCAGCAAGGTTTCCGGTGGTTGAGGCCGAGAGCAGTAATACCCCTGCAGCAAATCACAATGGAGTTGCTGCAGCCAAGTGGCCTGCTCCAGGGTTTCAACCCCTTCAGCCAGCACCACCAGATTCAGATTGTGACCGAGGGTAATCACGGTTTGCACAATGGCCGCGTCCTGGTCATTCTCAGGACAGTTCTGCAGAAAAGAATTGTCGATTTTTAGAGTGTCGACGGGAAAGTGCTTCAGCAAATTTAGCGAAGAATACCCCACCCCAAAATCATCCAGGGCAATTTTGACCCCCATGTCCTTCAGCTGGCCCAATATGCCAATGGCCTGTTGCAGGTTACGGGTCACCGTTTCCTCTGTAATTTCCAGCTCCAGCTCCTCGGGGGCAATAGCCGTATCCTGCAGAACTTCCTGCACTAGCCCCACCACCTGAGCTGAAGAGAACTGGGTAGCCGACACATTCACGGCCAATCGCTGCAGCGGTAGACCCGCCTGCCGCCATTGCTGGTACTGCAGACAGGCCCGGCGCAGCACCCAGGCGTCTAGCTGGCCGATGAGCCCTACCTCCTCAGCAATGGGAATAAACTTATCCGGCGGCACCAGCCCCAGTTGGGGATGCTGCCACCTCACCAGAGCCTCCAGGCCAATGATATTGCCCGTCGCCAGGTCTACCTGAGGCTGATAGTACAGCAGCAATTCCTGCTGGGTCAGGGCACGATACAGGTCGTTCGCCAACCGCTGCTGCGATAGGCTATCTTCGATGCCCGCAATGGACGCATAAACCAGGTAACGACTGTGGCCCTGGCGTTTCGCCTCGTACAGGGCCGCTTCGGCATGTTGAATCAGCACCTCTGCCGCATCACCATCGTAGGGGGCCAGGGCTATCCCCATATTCGCCGTCAGGTAAATATCTTCCCCCTGAATCCAAAACGGTTGTTGCAGACATTCTAAGAGGGTCTCTGCGTAGTAACAAACAGCCTCTTTACCAACGGTTGCCGGCAGCAGCAGGGCAAATCGGTCTCCATGCCACCGGGCGAGCCTGGGCCGGTCATCAGCTTCGGTATCCCACTGCAAACGATGATTCAAACATTCTTTGAGCCGGTGGGCCACCGACTTTAACAGGTAGTTGCCGACGGTATGGCCATAGGTGGTATTAATGCGCTTAAACTGCCCCAGGTTTAAGATGCCCACCGCTAGCCCTTTACCGTGGCGCAGACCTTGCAGTAGAGACAGTTGCAGCTGCTTATTAAACAACAACCAGTTTGGCAGGTCGGTCATGGCATCATGGGCAGCTTTTTGGTTAGCTTGCTGTCTTACCGAGTGCTGCATTACCCCCATGTAGAGATATCGACCCACCAGGTTCGCCATTTCTAAGTCGGCGAGTTGCCAGGCTCGTACCTGTCGCTGCTGTTCTCGCCAGGCCGAAAACGAAGCTCGGGGGAGTTCATTGCGGGTATCATCGCTGTGCTGACCGGCCCAGGTAATCTCGACATCGTAGGCTAGCCGAAAGAAGCTCAGATAGCCCGTTATTTCATACTGCCAGTGAATCGGAACCATCAACACAGCGCTGATGTCAGCAGGCTGCAACAGATGGGTTAAGAACTCCCCATCAGCATGGCTGCCCCAACGCTGGCTGGTGCTGACCAGAATCGGGGGAAGTCCCGCCGCTGGTTCCAGTGCAGCCGTAATGGAGCTATCGTGGGTATGCTCTAGAGCCTGGTAGTAGCGGCTCCAAATTTCGTCAGACTCTGGAGCTAACCCAGGCTGTACCCCACAGGTATGTACAAATCCCTGCTCCCCTAAGCTGCCAGGCAGAATGTACAGGCGGCAACCGTCGGCATTAAGAGCCTGCATCATGAGCTGCAGCACCTTCTGCCAACAGTCGGGGGTGAGTGCTGCTTGGGCCAGTAAGAGGTTGAGCTTGTCTACCAAATCGGCCTGCAGCTGGTGCTGCTTCACCTGCTGTCGCAGTAGATGTTGGGCCAGCGCCACAGAAAGCTGGTCAACCCAGAGTTGAACCGTTTGAATTTCGGCTTCCGAAAATTGCCGAGAGTCGCTGTGGTGCCCTACCAGCAACCCCCAGGGCTGCCCCTGATGCATAATGCTGAAGGTAATTGATGACAGCACCCCCATACTCAGCAAGTACTGTAGATGGCAAGGGTCAACCGGGGCATAGCGAATATCCTCCGGATGGAGCGAATGCCCTGTCGCAGAGTCTTTGGGGGAAACCAGAATTTTGCGTTTGGAGTCTACATCTATAATTACCTTTTGCCGAGCATTAAACAGCAGCCGTCTGGCCTGGGGTGGAATGTCTCCAGCGGGGAAGTGTAGACCTCGTATAGTCGGCAAACGGGATTTATCACAGGCTTCAGCAATCACCTGCCCGTTGTAGTCTCGACCAAACTGATATACTACAACCCGATCGAGCTTCAAGAACACCTGAACCTGGGTAGCAATAAGTTCTGCAACTTCTGTTAGGGTTTGATGCTCTCCCCAACCCATAAATACGGGTTGTGAAGCTTGTCCATTGGCCCATCCATTGTTCAGTGTGTGCTCCACTTTTGCCTTCCTTTGCGACCCTGCAAACATAAGCTTAAGCTTTGTCACCGTCCAGCAGTGTTTTCCCTAAGCGAAAATCACAGTTCTTGGGCAAGACTTAGCCGATAGGAGCTACAGTAACTCTCCATATACATAGTCCCCTTAGAATCAAAAAAGGACTATGCCGAGGCTCTTGCGGATCTGTGGTCAAAATCGTATAAACGACTACGATTCACTGCCTGACTAGCGGCTGAAACCCAGTGATAGCCTGACATAAGTTTGCCTTATCAGCGCAAAGCCGGGAGAGCCCTTGTCGATAAAAAAGGACAAGACTTTTTAGGAGATTTCGGGCCTAAACGCTTAGATAAGCTAAACAATTTTTGTTGAGATTGAAAATCGTTTTTTGATTGAACCGTTATTAATTCTCTGATAGTGTCATCCGTCTAAAGACATAGAATAGACCTGGCAATATTACCGGAAAGAAATCCTTATACCTCTCTAAAGAGACAAAACGAAGGGAAAGAGGCTTTGTTGTAGTTAACGGAAAAATTGGGGCTGCTGAAGCAAAAGGCACTGTCGTACTGTGGTCGTTCGGTAGACCGCTGGCGGATCTACTGTCTAGTTGAGAAGACCATACCATCTGTGGCACCTAGCCTGGTCGGAGAGGTGCCTGCTTGGTCTGCGGGAACTACAATTCAGCGCCCCCGCGTCTGCTGAGCCTGAGTCGCGAAAAAAGTTGGGTCGTTAAGATTAAATTCTCGCTGAGGGGTCATTATGTCAGGCAGCAAGATGCTACCTAACCCATGGTGATGCAGACATCCTTCCTCTCAAGCCGCTAGCACCTTTAACTAAAGGGGTGACATGAAGTGCGACCTGCTGCGTTTCATTGCCTTTTTTTGCGTCCTGTTTGTCCCTGCGAGGCTTAGCTATGGCTGCGTTGTCTAACCGTCAGGAGTACGTCATCGGAGTGATGACAATAGATGTGGAGGGAAAAAACTCTGAGCGTTTCCACCGCCATGTCACTCAGGCCGTCGACATTTTCAAAGATGCCATCATAAACGTGCTTGGAGTGCGCGTGGCGCTGCTTGCCTTCGAGGGGCCACACCTGACACCGACCGCAGGCGCTTACGCTCCGCTCGACTTTCTTCATATCGGCATGACCGAAAAGCTCGAGCGCGACGTACATTTCCTGCTGATTGTCACCGAGGTCGACCTCTCCGCGACAACGTTCTCCTATACGCTCGCGCTGCCGAGCCAGCTCACCAATGTTGGAGTCGTCTCTACCAAACGGCTTAATCCTGATTTTTGGGGCGATCGCGAAGACGCGGCACTCACCGTCCAACGACTGGCGGCGCTGCTACTGCACACCTTTGGCCACCTCCTCAACCTTTCCCACGCCAGAGATTCGCAGAATGTGATGTATAACTTCGCGGGTGTAGATGACCTTGCTGCCATGTCATACCTGACCCCCACGCAGCGCCAGCGGATGCGGCAGGCGCTGCCCCGTGAGGCCCATGAGCGCACCAGCCGCGATGGGCGCTGGCGTTTCGTTCTGCACACCCTGGTGCGAGACTGGCGAAGTATCGCCCGTGCTGTGGTGCGGGCGAACCCGTTCCGCCTGGTCACACGCCTGCCAACGATGATCACGGCGGCGCTCTCGGTGATCATCATCGTATTTTTTAGCTCGGAGATATGGGATGTGGGCAGTACGGTCGAGCTGTACCAGCTGGCGCTGTTCTCGGCGGTGGCCGTGCTGACAGCGACAGCGGTGCTCTACCGAACCTTTTCCTTTGGCGGAGTGCTCGGTCGTGGTCGAGTGTTTGCCGAGTCCACCATTGTCACAGGCGCAGCGACAGGGCTGAGTTTGATCTTGACAATGTTGCTACTCTTCGTGATCTTCATGGGGCTGACCTATCTCGGCACCATCACTATCTTTCCGCGCAAGCTGATGGAAAGCTGGCCGACGGTCGATCCGGCTGTGCGCACGCTCGACCACGTGAAAGTGAGTATGTTTGTGGCCGCCCTGGGTGTGCTGGCCGGTTCGCTAGGCGGGCGAGCCGACAGCAAAGACCTCGTGCGTGGTGTCCTCTTCATAGACGAGGAAACTTGACCAACGCCACAACCCTCAGCCAAACTTTTCCTCAGCTTTCTCAGCTGCCCCCTTATGCTCACCTCAAACGCCGCTTTACTCAGAAACAGGCGGCGTGAATGTTCGCTCAGGGAATGGCTTAGAGTTTTCTATAGCCTCGCCAAATCCTAGGGTACGCACTATGCAAAGAGTACACAGGTTGGGTAGGAGGAGTGTGTCTATGGGAGCCAGTCGGGACGCCTAATAGTCTCGCTATAAACCATTTAGACCACGTTAGACCACGGCAATCTCTCGGTGTGTCAGTCCTCTGCTCGGGAGGGGCAAAGGGCACCACCATAAGACCGATGGCAGCTCCCGCGTTATGAAAATTGATGTAGTTGGGCACTCTAAGTTCACCGTTTGTCAACTACCGAAATGTTTATTCAACCCGAAAGAACTAGTCTAGTTTGGGGAGCCACCCTAGCGATCGGCGTAGGCATCCTCTTAGGCGGCAGCGCGGCGCGGGCTCAAAACCATGCCTGTAGCCAAACACAAACACTACCTGGGCACTGCCTCAGCGAATCGCCCAGGGTTCGAGTGGTCCATGGCATGGCCGGCGGCGCTTTTGCCAGCGGTGGGGCGCTGATGATGATCGAGCTGGGGAAGGTTTTGAAGCGTTGAACCGTCACCCCTCGTTTACAGATTTCTGAACCTTGGGTCTGCAAATCTCGCCTGCGCCGGGGTGGCACCGCTACCTGAGGTTGCCGTGATGGTCAGTGGTTGGCCCTATTAGGTGCAACAGCGGTCAGGGGTCGGGGAGCGCATCCTTGGTTGGCTCAGGCATTCTGCTAGTACCGGGGGTGGAAACGCCAGGCGGGGTGTAAATGGCGGAGCGGCACAGTCAAGTTCCCAGCATCCAATTGCAAACCTGGCGTTGGGTAGGGTAGTGCAGGAGGCGATCGCCGCTCCAGTCAGACAGCCCAGTACATCAATCAGTACCCTGCCCGCCTCGCTCTGGGCCACCGCCCGCCTCTGACTGACTACCACCCAGTTCGCCATAAAGTATTTATCGCGATCGCTCCAGTCCACTACCAAGCGGTTTCGATCTCCCCTATCGCAGCGAATTATTTTGGGTGTGTTTGCCAGCCTGGTTGCGATCGAGGGTATTTTGCTGGTGCCGATTGACCAGACCAAGCGTGAAAAACAGGTAGCCCTAATTACCCAAAGCGACTGCTTTCAACAAATTCAGTCTGAGCTTAAAGACTTCCAGTCTGAGCTTAAAGACTTCCAGTCTGGGCTTAAAGACTTCCAGTCTGAGAAATTGTGGCAGTAGACCTTTGACAACGAGACCAGGTGTAGAACCTGCAGCACCATCATCGACCAGATCTTGGCCCTGTGTAACGGTTTGCAAGCAATGGTAGGCAAACCGTTAGAAACCATCGACGGGGGCGATCGCAAAGGTTAGGGTTGTGGTTGTTTTATCGGGCCTCAGGCCACATACGATGACCGTTCAACCTCGATCTTCTGCATCTAGTATCATTCTCACTAACATCGAAACTGTCCCTGGTAAGACCATTACGCAGCAGCTGGGTTTGGTGCAGGGCAGCTCGGTACGGGCTAAGCACCTGGGCCGCGATATTGCGGCGGGCCTCAAAAATATTGTGGGGGGCGAGCTCAAGGGCTACACCGAGCTGCTGCAAGAGGCCCGCGAAGAGGCCACCAGCCGCATGGTGCAAGAGGCTAAAAAGCGAGGCGCTAACGCCATTGTCAATGTTCGCTTTGCCACCTCATCGCTGACCCAGGGGGCAGCAGAACTGTTTGCCTACGGTACCGCCGTGCGGGTGGAGTAGCTATGGATGGGCTAATCTTTTTTGCGGTTTTACTGGGGATTGGCTACTTTTTTGGTGCCAGAACTGAGCAGCAGCACCTTCGCCTTTTGCAGCACCGAGAGCAGGCGATTAAAGGGTTAGTGCTCAGCACGGCTGGGGCCAAGGCAAAGGTGCCCGATGCCCGCCAGGCCGAGCTATTTGTGGGCAGCGTGGTGATTTCGTCCGACTTCTTTAAGACTTTTGTTGCCGGGCTTATGAACCTGTTTGGCGGGCGCATTACGGTCTACGAGAGCCTGCTCGAACGCGGTCGCCGAGAGGCCCTGCTGCGGATGGAAGAGTCTGCCCTCGCCTGGGGAGCCGAACGGGTTATCAATATCCGGATTCAAACCGCTGAGCTGAGCGGCAACAGCGGTAAGGGGGTGGTGGCCTTAGAAGTCATAGCCTACGGCACAGGCGTTCGCTAGCCAGCTGGGCTTGGTTGTCGCCTTAAACCATCTCCAGGACGGCAACCAGACCAAAGACAATAAACAGTATGCCGCCAACTATGGTGAGCCAGCGTTCTGAAATCCGTCCGGCAATCAGCTTGCCGCAGGCGACCGCGATCGCGGCACATATCGCATGACCCAGGGTTGCCCCCAGCACCACTCCGACTGGGTGATGAGCCGCCGCCAGGGCAATGGTGGCAAACTGGGTGCGATCGCCCCACTCAGCCACAAAAGTGAGGCCAAACGCTTCAATCAGCACGGTTTTCACCGACCACTTTTTTACCCCGGCCTCGCGCTCTTCGACGGCCTCTAGGGCATCGGCCTGCTCGTCGGCCAGGCTACCTGGTCCAGCCATCCGGCTGGCATCGTACAGCAGCTTTAGCCCAAAGCCTAAAAATAGCGCTACCGTTAGCGCCTGCACGTAGTGTTCAGGAAAAACACTGACCACCTGACCGATGGCTACCGATAAAACGGTCATCACAAACAGCGCGGCGGTGACCCCCACAAACACCCAGCGACGCGGGTGACGGGTGGCCAAAATAACGCCAATAAAAAAGGTTTTATCCCCCAGTTCAGACAGGGTAATCAGCAGTAGGCCAGCGGTAAGGCCTGTTAGTGGGTTCATGCTCCTCTCCAGTAGTGTAGACACTGAGTGGGCATGATGGATACTTTAAAAGACCCCACCAAGCCCACAAAGTTGTGGACTCAGTGAAGGTCTCGCTTGCGAAAGGCACAGGACTAATGTAGTGCTAATTCACCATCTGAACCAGGCTCATCGCCAGTATGTTGACTCAGATGATTGGGCTGAGAAACCCAAAGCTACTCCCCTTCAATACTTAGCATAATACCACTATTTCGGCGTCAAACTGTCAGCAGAATTACAGGCATTCTAGTAAGAAAACCCGCCCCGAATTCATTTTCTGTTCATTTTTGAAAGTGCTTTTTGAAAATTTACGGGTGTTGAAGCCAGCCGATTTATAGCGGTTCTCAATAGCGTGAGGTACATAATTGCTGAGTTCTAGATCCCCCCAGTTATGACAGGTTCGGCGTAGGGGCTTGCATGCAATGCCCCTACCAGAGGTTTCCGCCTGTTAAAGCGTCTTAACTAAATCGACTGCTGCTGTTGCTGCGCTAGATGTCGCCGGGCCAGTCGGCGATCGCAGTAGTTGACTGCACCCGGTGCATACCCGCCGCTGCAAAGCGCTGGTAGGTTTCTTCCGCCTGGTCGGTAAAATCGACCACGTCAGGGACGACAACGGGGGAGGCGCAGTCGTCGAGTAGGTACACCTTTTGAGCCAGGGCCGGATCGGTGGCCTGAATGTCGCTGAGCAGATCAGCTACCGTCCAGGCGACGCAGTGGCTCTTGGCCTGGCCAGCCACAACGACGGCATCAAACTCCAGCAGGGTTTGAATCAGGGGGGTATTTTTGTGCGCGATCGCCTCTCCCTGCGCGTCCTCCATGACCTCGGGGCTGAGTACCGAATAGTTTTCGGTCAGCGGGTTGCTGCCTTTCAGCTCAAAGCGGGTCTGGCTTTGGCGGGCGATGGTGTGAAAAAAGCAGGCCTCTTCGATCGCGGGCACCAGGGCGTGGCCAATGCCCCCCAGCATAGAGTGGTAGGGCCAGATGGTAAGAGGATATTTACCCCGGTCGCTCAGGGTTTTGGTGTAGTGAAGGGCGTACTCCTGCAGGTCGCGGGGAGCGGTGAGGTTAGCCGCGAGCACTGAGTTCACCCGCCACTTGCCCTGCACCACATCGTCGTAGTGAATCAGCGTCATCGGCGGCGGATTTTCGCCCTCGGCGTCAACCCAGAAGTAGGGATGAAACACCTGCATCGCTGTGTGGGTATCGAGGGTGGCGGTAATGCTGGTGATCTGTCCCAGGTTGCGGTAGATAAACTCGCCCAGGCGGCGGTTATCGTCGACAGCCCCCTGGCCCGATCGCCCGCCCACAAACAGCTCAAAGCCCGGCAGACAAAAGGTATTTTGCACATCGATCAGCAGCAGGCAGAGACGGCGGCTGTCGTCTTTGGCGGCGGCAATGCCGTGGGTGGCGGCCCAGGCTTTGGCCTCGGTGGCCCGCTGCTGGTAGGGCACTGGCCAAATGTCGCCAACCTTGGCGGGGTCAAAAAAGGGGGGGATGGGCAGGGTTTGCGTCATAGCGGTTTAGGGAAGAGAGGGCGATCGCTGTCTGATCCGAAATTGGATTTGGTAAGGCCCGATTTATAACCAGGAACCCCGTAGGGGCTGTAGGGGCTTAGCATGCTAAACCCCTACAGCCCCTACAGGCCTATTTTATTGGCGATCGCCCTACGATCGCATCCCACGCCTGCGGGTCATTACGGCGAGGTATTCGCCGCTGCGCCCGGTGGGGATGGGGTCTGACCAGGCTACGCGATCGCTGTAGCCCAGCGCCACCAGTTGACCAATGGCGTCGGTAATTGCGCCGTAGTCGCCTAGCAGAATATGCCGCAGGGTTTCCTGTCGGTAGGTGGGTAGTGTGAACGGTGCAGGAGAATCATCCCCTGGTGTCGGTTCTAAAAACATACGGGTCTCCGTTTTCGCTAAAGAAAACGGGGAACTATCCAGATCCCTCTTTTTCTCCAGGCCGTGAGGCCAGAGATGTAGTGAAGCAAGAGACCAGACTAGAATGATGCCAGTCATCTCAGCTTACTCCGACTAAGGTGGGATGATCAGGGGATTTGAGGAGCTGCGAACTCCTCTCTTCCCCGCCCAGAATCATTCCCCGCAGTCTTAATCTGCCAGAAGTAGGGCAAAAGTACAACCGTATGGGCTACTTTGTAGTTCAGGGTTTGTTGACAGCGGGCAAACTCTAGAGGGCCTTCGACCAAGCTCCCATGTGGGGAATGCGTTCTCGGATAACTGATTACGGTTGATGACTCAGCTCTTAACCCTTGGCTAGCAGGCCAAGGAGGGTTTACCGGATAACACTCCAAACTAAGGGCTTATCCAGCACATTTGACGAATAATACCCCTAATGCCCAGAGTTAACTGTCAAAAATGTTGGATAACCCTCAGACTTTAAGGACTTATCTAGCAATAGTCCGGACACTTTTCTGGGCAAGCGCTGAAACCCTTGATTTCTCGTTGGCCGAGCTACTAGGGAAGAGGGCTAAAACCCGCATTCTACCGTTGGCCATCAAAAACTGTCCGGAGTGTTGATCTAGCAAAAATGATGTTTAATTCCTTAAGATTCAGGTATTATCCAGTGCATCTGCCAGATAATTCTGGAGAATAGGGGTATTATCCAGCGGATCTGCCAGATAATCCTGAAGAATAGGGGCTTATTCAGCGAATCTGACACTTGATACATAGTTAGCTAGCACAGCTAGCGCCTCGGCACCTTTACCCTCTGACCATGTAGTTCTTTTTAGAAGAGCTGTCCTAAAGAATTGCTTGAAATTCCGAAAAATGGTAGCTTAACCTTTGATCATTAAAATAAATAGTAATGTCTAACAAAGCCAGCCCTGCATTGGCATTGACCTTAATTGTACATGATTATGAGGGGATTTAGAAATTTTTCAAAAACCTTAAGTCTTAATAATTCAATCACTGAGATCCTGCGCTGTAAGAGTTTTAGTAAAATCATGCCTTTGCCGCTTGCACATGGGCTTTTTAGTGGATCTATCGTTGCAATGATCCACAAGAAACCAACAGAAAACTTCTTTAGGGCAATCGCACTTGGAATGTTCTTGGGCATTGCAGCTGATTTTGATTTCGTATTAGTTTATTTTCTAAGCATGAGAGGACTGCATCGTGGCTTTTCTCATTCTATTGGCTTTTCAGCTATTGTTTTTCTACTTATTTTTTTGATTCTTGGAAAACGCAAGCTGAGAGCAGCTATTGCTTATGGTTTAGCATATGGCGTACATGGAATATTGGACTTTGTAACAACAAAAGAAGGTGGCAAGGTAGAACTATTTTGGCCTGTGTCTACGGAAAGAGTCAGGTTGGGCTGGGTTGGCATATCTGAGGGTGCAGCCAAGTTGCCATTAGCAGAACTGATCCAGGCTTTTGCTATTGAGCTTTTGATATTTTCGCCCTTCTTATTATTTGCCTTATCTTTTAGGAGATATTTTAGGAGATCATGAGAACTACTACATCAAAAGAGATATTGTCTCTTTATAAAAAGGGTAAAAGAGACTTTTGCAACTTGAATTTAAGCGGGCAAAACTTTAGAAAATCAATTTTGTCAGGCGCAGATTTTTCTTTCTCAAATATTCAAAACACGAGCTTTAAATCAGCCGACCTTACTAATACAAAATTTGTTTGTGCCAAAGCAGGGATTGATTTCATTACTACATTTATTTGGGCTTCTGTATCATTTGGGGCAAGCTTTATACTAGGATTTTTGGTGTCATTAAGCACTATAAACCTTATTGAGCTTATCTTGAAAGTTCAAGGTATTCGATCTTATCCCATATCTTTATTCGTATCGATAGCTTTTTTGACTGCTATTGCAGTACTAGTATTTCTAACATCTCTATTTGGAAAGCTTACTTCCGATAAGGGGATGACAATTAGGAAGTTTATTGCCAGGAGCAATACTCTTTTGGGTCTAGGGCTTTGTCTTGGCATTATCTTTATCATCTTTTTTTTGCGACTCGATCTTGAAGATTTATCTTTCTATTTAAGCTCTTTAGTGACAGGTTTGCTCCTGGGTATAGTTTTCCAGTTTTTAACTACAGGAATTGCAACGGCTAAAAGCATTACTTTTATTGTTACAGGTTCTTTGCTCTTTTGTCGAATTCTGTTGATAGTTTGCTTGTTAGGAATTTTACTTCCTGTTTGGATATATAAATTACAATCCTCTTTTGTTTTTTTGATTTTGGTACTCTTGTCTGGAATTATATCTATTTGGATTGGGGCCTATTCAAGTCATGGTGCAGTCAATGGAGATCCACTCTGGGCTGGAACTTTGAGAGCAGTTATTTCTTTGCTTTCTAGATTTTCAACAAATTTTGAGGGTGCGACTTTAGATGGTGCTGACTTTAGTGGTTCAAGCCTTAAAATCACGAATTTGAAACTCAACCGAATTCCTCTTCAAGTAAAATGGTCGGACGCATATTTTTTGAAATGGGCAAGACTTAGTAACACACTTTTAGAGGATCTTTCTGTACGAAGTCTGCTAGTTTCAGAAAACGGAAGAGACAAAACATACATTGGAAAAAACTTAAAAGGAGCTAATCTAGCAGGGGCCGATTTGGTTGGTGCTGATTTTACCGAAGCTGATCTGAGTCAGGCAACTCTAGAAGGATCAAATCTTCAGTGCGTCAATTTTAAAAAGGTTCAAGCACTAGGAACTCAATTTCACCGAGCTGATCTGACTGGAGCTTGCATAGAAGCTTGGAACATTGACAGTACTACTCAACTTGGTGATGTAGTTTGCGATTATGTTTATCTGCTTGAATCTCAACAAGAGCGCCGTCCCAGTAGTGGAGTTTTTCAATCCGGAGAGTTTGCAAAACTTTTTGAGGAAGTCCTCGACACTATTGATCTAATTTTTCAAAATGGAATTGACTGGAGAGCTTTTGTTAAGACCTATGAAAAAGTTCAAGTTAATAATGATGAGACGGATTTAACTATTCAAAGTATTGAAAATAAAGGGGATGGAGTTGTTGTTGTTCGAGTTGATGTTCCAAAAAATACCAATAAGGAAAAAATCCACAGTGAATTCAAGCAAATTTATGAGGATATTCGTCAACAATTTGAAGCACAATATAAACAGCGGTTAAATGCAAAAGATAGGGAAATTGAAATATACGAACACCAAAGTGTACAGATGTGGTCAGTTATTAACCGACTCGCTGAAAGACCTCCTGTGTCAACTACTGAAAATATCTTAGGAAATAAAGTTGTGAACGATCAAAGTCAAAACTTTCAGGGCAATGTCAATATTAATGCCCACAACTCAGTAGTAAACCTACGAGATATCAGCGGTCAGGTAAGCAACCAGATTAATCAATTGCCCACGGAGTCTACTCCTGATCAACCTAGCCTTAAGGATCTTTTAGCTAGTCTTCAAAACGCTGTTGAAGCTGATAATGAACTTGGCGAAGATGAGAAGATTGAAGCTCTAGCGGAAGTTGGAGAGCTTGCCAATGCTGCACAAAGCCCCAAAGAAGGTGTGATGAAAAAGTCAGCAAAGGGAGCAATGAATGCTTTGAAAGGCATTGCTGCTAGTCTTTCAGATGCATCAAAATTAGCTTCTGCCTGCAAAGAATTATTGCCATTGATTATGACCGCTTTTGGTCTTCCGTAATGCTAGCAACACAAGCTACATTGAAAGTTGTTCGATAAGTTAGCTAACACTGCGTGGCAGCGGACGGTCGAAAGCTACTGATGCTGAATTTAGGGTTGTCAACCACCGCTGCACTTCACCGTTAAGCGTTCCACCGTAAACATCAACCTGTTCTTTCTGAGTAAGGAAGAACAGCGGTATAGCAGGCTAAAACGAAAGGGGGGCGATCGCGCGATCGCCCCCCTGTCACATATCAACTGGCTAGACTATTAACCCAGCAGCGCCTTAGCCTTGCTCACCACATTTTCCACGGTGAAGCCAAATTTCTCCATCACCAGGCCACCGGGGGCAGAGGCCCCAAAGCGGTCAACGCCAATCACGTCGCCTTCGCCGCCTACGTAGCGGCACCAGCCCATCGTAATACCCGCCTCTACCGCCAGCCGCTTAGTCACCGCCTTGGGCAGCACCGACTCCTGATAAGTGGCATCCTGCATATCAAACAGTTCCCAGGAGGGCATAGAGACCACCCGCACCTTGGTACCCGCAGTCCGCAGTTCCTTGGCCGCATCGACGCAGAGGCTGACCTCGCTGCCGGTACCAATCAAAATCAGGTCGGGGGTACCGTCGCAGTCATCGACGGTGTAGGCACCTTTGGCCACGCCTTCAATCGAAGAGCCGGGCAGGTTGGGCAGGTTTTGACGGCTAAAGGCCATCAGGGTCGGGGTCTTGCGGTGCTCGACGGCAATTTTATACGCTCCCGAGGTTTCGGTACCGTCGGCGGGGCGAATTACAGTCAGGTTGGGGATGGCCCGTAGGGAGGCGATCGTTTCCACCGGCTGGTGGGTGGGGCCGTCTTCGCCCAGACCAATGGAGTCATGGGTCATGACGTAGATCACGCCCGCCTGGGAGAGGGCCGAGAGGCGAATGGCCGCCCGCATGTAGTCGGCAAACACCAGGAAGGTGGCGCAGTAGGGAATCAGCCCCGAGTTGTGCAGGGCGATGCCGTTGCAGATCGCGCCCATGCCGTGCTCGCGGACGCCGAAGCGCAGGTTGCGGTTTTCGTAGGCTCCCTTTTGGAAGCTGCCGGAGATTTTCAGCTCGGTCAGGTTCGAGTGGGTCAGGTCGGCGGAGCCACCAATCAGCTCGGGGATGGCTGGGGCCAGCGCGTTGAGGGTAGCCTCGGAGTTTTTGCGGGTAGCCAGGGCCTTGTCTTCGGGGGTGTAGGTGGGCAGCGCGTCGGCCCAGCCCTCGGGCAGCTTACCCGCTAGCATGCGCTCAAACTCAGCGGCTTCGGCGGCGTACTTGCTGCGGTAGGTGGCCAGGGTTTCTTCCCATTCGGCCTCAAGGCTAGCGCCGCGCTCGATCGCTTTACGCATGTGGTTGAGAGCGTCTTCGGGGGTTTCAAAGTCGCCGTAGCTCCAGCCCAGGTGTTCGCGGGTGAGCTTGATTTCGTCGCCGCCCAGGGCCGCGCCGTGAACGCCGGCAGTATTTTGCTTGTTGGGCGAGCCGTAGCCGATGGTGGTGGTGACTTTGATCATCGAGGGGCGATCGGTGACGGCCTTGGCCGCTTCGATTGCTTTTGCGATCGCGTCCAGATCCGTATTGCCGTTCTCCACGTGCTGCACGTGCCAGCCGTAGGCCTCAAACCGCTTACCGACATCTTCGGTGAAGGAAATATCGGTCGAGCCGTCGATGGAGATGTGGTTGTCGTCGTAGAGCGCAATCAGCTTGCCCAGACCCAGGTGCCCCGCCAGGGAGCAGGCCTCGCCCGAGACCCCTTCCATATTGCAGCCGTCGCCCAAAATGGCGTAGGTGTAGTGGTCCACCAGGGTGCAGTCGGGTTTGTTGAACTTGGCGGCCAGGTGAGCCTCGGCCATAGCCAGGCCGACCGCATTGGCAATGCCCTGCCCCAGGGGGCCAGTGGTGACTTCAACGCCAGCCGTTTCAAAGTTTTCGGGGTGGCCGGGGGTGCGAGAGCCCCACTGGCGAAACTGCTTCAGGTCGTCCAGGTTAACGCTGTCGTAGCCGGTCAGGTACAGCAGGGCGTACTGCAACATGCAGCCGTGGCCCGCCGACAGCACAAAGCGATCGCGGTTAAACCACTGGGGGTTTTTGGGGTTAAACCGCATAAACTTATCCCACAGCACGTAGGCCATGGGAGCAGCGCCCATCGGCAGACCGGGGTGGCCAGACTTGGCCTTTTCCACCGCATCAATCGCTAAAAAGCGAATGGAATTAATACAGAGTTCTTCCAGGGATTGGGTTGCAACAGCCATAGGTTCAACAGCTTAACGACGGGTTTTCGGAGCAGCACGCAGCACTAGGAGTAGCCTAGGGGCTAATACGGTCATCGGTCTCAATACATCAAGACCATACACAAGACATCACACACATTACCTTTGCCTTTCAGCAGACCCCGCAACCAGACGATTGTCAATACCCCCTGGCTGGGCGAGGCAAAAAACTAAGGTGCCTGAGGGCACGGTTTTCGAGCAGACTTTAGGTCATTATACCTACCAATCTGTAGCTCTAGCTACGATATTTCTTAAACACCAGGGTGACATTGTGGCCGCCAAAGCCAAAGGAGTTGGAAAGCGCTACCTCAATTGGCATCGGGCGACTCTGGTTGGGAATGTAGTCGAGGTCGCAGTCAGGGTCGGGTTGATCTAGGTTGATGGTGGGTGGGGCGATGTCATTGGCGATCGCCAAACAGGTTGCCACCCCCTCAATGCCCCCAGAGCCGCCCAGCAGGTGTCCGGTCATCGACTTAGTCGAGCTCGCCGGAATGGTGTAGGCCGCCTCACCCAGAGCCGTTTTAATGGCCTGAGTTTCGGTGGGATCGTTAGCGCCAGTGCTGGTGCCGTGGGCGTTGATGTAGCTCACTTGGGCAGGCACAATGCCAGCATCTTTGAGGGCCATTTGAATGCAGCGGGCGGCTCCAGCTCCGCCAGGCACTGGGGAGGTCATATGGTAGGCATCGCAGGTCATACCATAGCCAACAATTTCGGCATAAATCGTGGCACCACGGCTGAGGGCGTGCTCTAGCTCTTCGAGGATCAAAATGCCGCAGCCTTCCCCAATCACAAACCCATCCCGGTCTTTATCAAAGGGACGACTGGCCCGAGCCGGGTCATCGTTGCGGGTAGAAAGGGCGCGGGCTGAGGCAAAACCAGCCACGCTTAAGGGGGTAACGGCAGCTTCTGTGCCCCCGCAGATGATGGCCTGGGCGTAGCCGTGCTGAATCAGTCGAAATGCGTCACCAATGGCGTTCGACCCAGCCGCACAGGCGGTTACCGGACAGGTGCTCGGCCCCTTTGCCCCAGTATGGATAGCGGTTAGCCCCGCCGCCATATTGGCAATCATCATCGGAATCATGAAGGGGCTACAGCGACTGGGGCCACGGCTGAGGTAGATCTCCTGCTGGTCTTCTAGCACCTTGAGACCCCCAATGCCAGAGCCAATGCAGGTGCCAACCTGCTCGGCATTTAGATCGGTAATGGCAAGGCCCGAATGTTTGAGCGCCCGCTGCCCGGCAATTACCGCAAACTGGGCAAAGCGATCCATGCGCCTGACGTCTTTCTTATCGAGAAAATCACCTGAGTCAAACCCCTTAACTTCCGCCGCAATTTGCGCTGCATGCTGGGAAGGATCGAAGTGGGTAATGCGAGCCGTACCGCTACGCCCAGCCAGCAGCCCAGTCCAGTACTCTTCTAGACTGTTGCCAATGGGGGTAATGGCATCCATGCCAGTCACCACAACGCGCTTTGAGTCAGAGTTTGCCATAGCCAAATTTGAGATAAAACCAGGGGATTTTGAAAGGTATGTGAAAACAGAGAAGGGTTCAAGGTATCAGGTTTGAGGTTTAAGGCATGCCCTTGCCCCAAACCCTACACCTTGAACCCTAAACCTCAAACCCATCGATTGTATTGATCAGCCCGCCCGCGCTGCCTAAGCTGCAGCCTTCTCTTCGATAAAGTTGACGGCATCTTGCACGGTGGCAATTCTTTCTGCAGCTTCATCAGGAATTTCAACCCCGAATTCTTCTTCCAGGGCCATGACCAGCTCTACTGTATCGAGAGAATCAGCGCCTAGGTCGTTGGCAAAGCTCGCTTCGGGTTTAACGTCAGCCTCTTCAACCCCCAGCTGCTCGCTGACAATCTTTTTGACCTTTTCAAAAGTCTCTGCGCTCATGGTTCTCCAACGCCTCTTTGTACAGGTTAATCGACAACACAAAACCTTATCATCCTGCGACCCCATCGAGACGAATATCTGACGTCAAGCCCCAGCATAAGGTCGCTCAATTTTGAGCATTTCTCCATAGTATCGGAAAAAGAACCTTACCAAAACTCCGTCGCCCGGTAGCCCAGTTCCGCCATCATGACCCGCAGCAGGGGCAGGCTGAGGCCAATGACATTGCTGTGGCAGCCCTCAATTTTGTCGATAAACAACGCCCCTTTGCCGTCGCTGGAGAACGCTCCTGCACAGGCCAGCGGTTCTTCAGTGTCGACGTAGGTTGTAATGGTGGCATCGTCGATGTCAGAGAAATAGACGCGGGTAACGGCGCTGCGAACTAGCATTTGCCCGCCGGGGGCGACCAAAACGTGGCCGGTGTGAATTTCGCCCATCTGGCCTCGCATCATGCGCCAGCGCGCCAGCGCATCCTCTTTGTCGGTCGGCTTGCCGTAGATTTGGCCCTGAAACGCCATCACTGAATCACACCCCAGCACTAGGGCGTGGGTAAACTGCGGGGCAACCACTTCTGCTTTGCAGCGGGCGAGGGTGGTGACGTACTGGGACGGGGCCGTAATCGCGACCTGGTCTTCGTCAAAGTTGCTGGGGTACACAAAAGGGTGAATGCCCGCCCCTACCAATAGCGCGCGACGCCCCTTAGACGCTGAAGCAAGCACAAACTGGGGACGAGGAGATACGACCATAGTCAGAAAACCCGGTTTCTACTCGGAGTGATTGAGGTGATAAGTGGGGTCAGATGATATTGAAGTTGGCCAACGAGTGCTAGGACACTTTGAACGAGGCCACCGACTGCTTCATCATGTCTTTGACCTTCTCCCAGCGACCCTCGTCGGTGGAGGCGTTGAAGGTGTAGAGCTTACCCCGACGCACAATGGCGCTGGCCAGGTTGTGTCGCGGTCCGGCGGGCAGGTCGGCCAGGTATTCGAGAATGTAGTAGGTTTTGTTGTCGGCGGTGCTAATGCGCTGGGCGCTGAGTAAGTCAACGCTGCTGTCGTCTCCCGCCAGGGCACTAAAGCTCTTCGAGAGTTTATAGCCCACTTCGGTGGGGGTGCCCAGGGCGTCGAGGTCTTTGCCCTCGGGTACTTCGCTAATGACTACGCTAACGTTTTCGGTTTCGTGGATGAAATCGTGAAATACTACATCGGCGGCACCGGGAACCTCAACCTCAACCCAGCCGGTAGGGTACACAAATTCGTAGCCCGCGTACTGGTCGGCGTAGGCCTGCAGCCCGCCGCCGCTCACACAGCCTTGCAGGGTAACAGCAAAAACAATCAAAAGCACTGTGGCCAGCCGCTGCAGCATGGGTCTACGTCCTTGGATCACGATCAGCAATAATGGTTAATTGTCTCACACGGGCTGCTCAAGCCTGCTTTTGAAAAAACAGCAGATGCTGCTCGGGCAGGGTGTCGTTGGTATTGACCCAGGTGAGCCCAACGGCAGCCATTTCGCGGCGCACCTGGGCTACGCTCATTTTGTGTAGTCGCTTGATCATGATCATGGGGTTTTCGGCTTTGTACTCGGCCAGCACTACCCGTCCGCCTGGTCTGAGGGCCGATACCACGCCCTGCATCATCTCGCGGGGGTTGGCAAACTCGTGGTAGGCATCGACCATCAGCGCCAGATCGATGGAGTTGGGGGGGAGGTTGGGGCTGTCGGGCTGACCCAGCACTGGCTCCACGTTCTCAATGCCTTTGGCCTCTAGCTCGGCCTGGAGCAGGGCCAGCATTTCAGGCTGAATATCTACTGCCAGCACCTTGCCCTGGGACAAGAGAGGGGCGATGCGACGGGCGAAGTAGCCGGTGCCAGTCCCAATATCGGCAACGACATCGGTGGAGGTGAGGCCGAGGGCTTCGATCGCCGCCTGGGGCCGTTCCTGCAGCACTCGACTGGAGCGATCGAGCCAGCCTGCTCCCTGGTGGCCCATGGTCTGGGCAATTTCTCGGCCCAGGTATACTTTGCCAATGCCGTCGGGGCTGGGGGCAACGGTTTGATAGTCGGGGCTGGCCTGCAGCGCTGGGGTACCGCAGGCGGTCAGACTGCACAGCACGGCAACCAGGGCCAGACAGCGCAGGGCAGAGACGATTCCGGGACAGATACTCGTTTCGAGTCGGTTCCCGAACGCTTCGCGAATCGCGGCCCAGGGCTTTTGCAAACTACGAGATGAATCGGGGCAGATCATAGGATAAAAACTAGGCTTCTACTGGGGCCGGGGTGGCTGGTTCTAGTGACGTAATCAAGGCCAAATTTACCTGGTCTTCGGTGGGCTGGCTGAGTTCGGCACGCACGCTGGGGCCAAAAAAGGATTCGATTTTGGCTTTTTTCTCTACCCAGGTCGAGAAGGGCAGCATAGACGAGTCAAATTCCAGCACTAGGGCATAGCTGCCGTCTATTTCTGCTTCGTGGAGGCCGCTAAGCTCAGGGCATTCTTGCCCCGAGGGGCTTAGCCCTAACTTTTGCAGGGCGACATCAAGGTGGGCTTCTTGGCCGTAGCGGTAGCGGGTGACATCTTGGCGCACCTGGTTTTGAGTCGGAGTGGCCTGCTCTTCGCGCAGCTTTAAAACCTCAGGGGGCGTGGGCTGAGTATAGGGCGCAGGCTCTAGCTCAGCGGCCCGCAGCGCCAGCCCGCCCAGCAGCACCGGAATGCCGTAGAAAAACCCGACCAGATTAAGGGTGGAGTTGTCTTGAAAGTAAGCCACAAAGCCAACGATGGTAAGTACTCCCCCCACCGCCAGCAGCACCAGACTCAGGTTAAATTGCCCCAGTTTAATTCGCCCCAGCATACGATCCTCGGTTTAGATATTAAAACGCTCACATTTACTCATCATGCCGTCTTGTGGGTGAGAAAGGTAGGCCAGGGCACACCGAGGGGGATAGGGGGGCGAAATCTTTTGGATTTCACTTTCCTTAACCCACATTCCCCCATCCCGCTCGGTGCGCCAAAGGGCAAAGTTGTTTATGCTGTCGAAGGAAACGCTAGGCAACAGACTTCGGGGATGACGCTATGGAACTGCAGATGATTCGCGATCGCATTACCACCATTCGATCGAAGCGGGAGGCGCTGATTCAGCTGCTGGAGCAGCCTGACCTGGGCACCCTGCGGATTGACGTAAATCAGGCGATTGAAGAAATGGACGATCTGCTGGAAGAATTTGACCGCACCTTCCCGATGGGATGACCCAATGGGATGACCCAATGGGATGATAGGTTGAGATTTGAATTGCGATGAGTCAGCTCCAGGTCCAGAGGTTGAGTTTTGCCGCTAGCAAGGCCCAAGGCTCTGAACTGAACTCGCAACTGTCCTTCCTTGATAACCAGTTACCTCACATCAACTCCGCTCAACTCACTATGGCCACCAGCTACACTGTCGAAGTTCATCACCAGGGCAGCACTCACACGCTCACCGTGCCGGAAGACCAAACCATTCTTGATGTGGCTCAGGCGGCGGGGCTAGATCTGCCGACCTCCTGTGGGGCAGGGGTATGCACGACCTGCGCTGCGCTGGTGCTAGAGGGTGAGGTAGATCAGAGCGACGGCATGGGAGTGAGCACCGAACTGCAATCCGAGGGGTACGCGCTGCTGTGTGTGGCCTACCCCCGCTCCGACATCAAGCTAGAGACCGAGAAAGAAGACATCGTTTACCAAAAGCAGTTCGGCCAGGGCTAAACCGTAGGGTGGGCAATGCCCACCTGTAAACTTTTGGGGAGGCGAGGGACTACCAATTCTGCGTAGGCGGACTGGTTTAGGCATGCCTAATCGTCGTATTTTCGCAATGTTTAGTGGTGGGCAGTGCCCACTACCGTAGGCAGAGGTTTTTACAGGATTGGTTGACCGATGGCGTTGGCGACTCGCTTTGTGACTCTCGAAATTTCTCTCGGGAATGGGGATCTGGTCAGCATCATTGAAGCGACCCTAGCTGAACAAGGTGATCCCCTGCGCTGGGCCATTACCCAGGTCAACTCTGCGACCCAAACCGCCACTGTAGAAGCGGTAGTGACAACTCTTTCTGATGCCTAATAGCTATGACCCAAGCTGCGCATAGTCGTCCCTATACTGCGGTGCTGGTGGTGCCGACGGGCATTGGCGCGGCCGTGGGCGGCTACGCAGGGGATGCGCTGCCGGTGGCGCGAGCGATCGCCTCGGTGGTCGATACCCTGATTACCCACCCCAACGTGATGAATGGAGCACAGCTCTACTGGCCCCTGCCCAATGCCTACTATGTCGAGGGCTACGGGCTAGACCAGTTTGCGGCGGGGCGCTGGGGGCTGGCTCCGGTACACAGCAACCGGATTGGCCTGGTGCTGGATGCGGCGATTGAAGACGACCTGCGCTGGCGACACCTGCAAGCGGCAGACGCGGCGCGCGCCACCCTGGGCCTAGATCTAACCGATTATGTGGTAACCGATGCGCCGCTGGGGGTCGAGCTACGCAGCGCCGAGTCGGGAGCGACCTGGGGCACGATTCAGCGGCCTGATAGCCTGCTGCGGGCGGCGGAGCGGGCGATCGCAGCCGGGGCTGAGGCGATCGCCGTCGTGGCCCGCTTTCCTGACGATATCGATGTCAACGCGCTGCAAGACTACCGCCAGGGCCAGGGGGTAGACCCGCTGGCCGGGGCCGAGGCGGTAATTAGCCACCTGGTGGTGCGCAGTCTGGGAGTGCCCTGCGCCCACGCTCCGGCGCTCAGTCCGCTGCCCCTAGATCCCTCTATTTCGCCTAAATCGGCAGCTGAAGAGCTAGGCTACACCTTTTTGCCCTGCGTGCTGGCGGGGCTGAGTCGGGCTCCGCAGTTTGTGGTTAGCCCCTCCTGGGCAGGTTCTAGCCCGACAGGCTCCAGCCCGACCTCTAGCGCAACAGGCTCTAGCGCAACAGGCTCTAGCGCAACAGGCTCTAGCGCAATACTATGGGCCGACCAGGTGGATGCCATTGTGGTACCCGCCAGCGCCTGCGGGGGCAGCGCGCTGCTGAGCCTAAGCCGTCGGGCGCTGGCGATCGCCGTCGAAGCCAATACCACCGCTCTAGCCGTTAGCCCAGAGACCTTAGGTATTTCTGCGGTACGGGTGGGGTCTTACCTGGAAGCGATCGGGCTACTGGCGGCTCATCGCGCTGGGGTTCAACCCCAGGCGCTAACGGCCCAAATGCCCCAGCTCAAAGAGTTTCGCCCTGGGGCTAAGGTTCATCCCTCGGGCAGATAGAAACCTCAAACCCGCTCTCTACAATTGAACCCTGAGGGGGCAAACTTGGGACTAACCTATTTGGCCTAATCTCTTTGGCGATTTAGCTGCTGTCTAGGACTGGGTAACCAGCCAAAAAGAGCGAGATTCAAGCGCAAAAAATCGCGGCCCTTGATTGATCAAATCTCGCCTGGTGCTTGTCAGTGCTGTTGTCAGTACCACCGAGCTGTTCTAGCCCCGACTACGGCTTGGCAAGCCGGTTTAGCCCAAGCCGCCGCTGTTATCACAGGATCACGTCATGCCAAAACGCACCGTCAACGTCTTGCTGGTCGAAGATGACGAAGTAGACGTGATGAACGTACAGCGAGCCTTCAAGCGCAACCGCATCGACAACCCTCTATACATTGCCAACAACGGGTTAGACGCACTCTCGATGCTGCGGGGCAGCGACTCTGAGCCTCCCTCCGTGCCGGAGCATCGGCGGCTGGTGCTGCTGGATATCAATATGCCCAAGATGAATGGCATAGAGTTTTTAGAAGAGCTGCGCCAGGATACTGCGTTGAAGTCGACTCCTGTGGTGGTTTTGACGACGTCTGATGCCGACCAAGACCGGATAGAGGCCTACCGCTTGAACGTGGCTGGTTATATCTTAAAGCCAGTCACTTTTGCTACCTTTGCAGATGTTATGGCGTCGCTCAACCAGTACTGGGCACTGTGTGAAATTCCTTAAACAGAGCCTGTGGTCGCCGCCGTGGGCCGTGGGAACCGAGGCTAACCGAATGGGCAAAGCGCTGGATATCTTGCTGGTAGATGATGATGCCGTCGATCGCATGGCCATTTGCCGGGCTTTGAGCCGCACGGATTTGGCCATCAAGGTGACGGAGGTCAACAACGCCAAGGAGGCGATCGCCCGCCTAAACCATTCTTCCTACGACTGCGTTTTTCTAGACTATCGACTGCCCGAACAGGACGGGCTTTCACTGATTCGACAGTGGCGGACTGAGGGGGTGACAATTCCGCTGGTGGTGCTGACCGGTCAGGGCGATGAGCAAATCGCCGTCGATTTGATGAAGGCCGGGGCCAGCGATTATTTGATCAAAACTCGGGTGTCTCCCGATCGCCTGGCGCTGCTGCTGCGCAATGCCCTGCGGGTGTACGAGGCCGAACAGCGAGAGGCCACCGCCCTAGCCCAGCTTCAGCAAACCAATATTTTACTAACTGAGCAAAACCAAGAGCTAGAAGATCAGCGTCGCTACATTGAAGATCAAAACTTCAAGCTGATCACAGCCTATCGGGTTAAGTCTGAATTTTTGGCCACCATGTCCCACGAGCTGCGTACGCCCCTGAACGCCATTTTGGGGTTTTCGCAGATTCTCGACAGCCAGTCTAAGGGGCCGCTAACCTCCCATCAGGCTGAAATGGTAAAGCGCATTTTTACCAACGGCAAAAACCTGCTCAGCCTAGTCAACGACATTCTGGATTTGTCTAAGCTAGAGGCCCAGCAGCTGACGCTGAACCCTACCTCGGTCGATCTGCACGAGCTAGTAGAGTCGACGCTCTCTGACCTGCTATCGCTGGCCGAAGGCAAGGCTCTAGCTTTAAAGAGTGATCTAAACCTCAGCAACCCTATAGTGACTAACGACGAGCATCGCCTGCGGCAGGTATTGATTAATTTAGTCTCTAACGCCATAAAATTTACCGATCGCGGTCACGTGCGCGTCGGCCTGACCGATGACGGCCCTAGTCACATTAGCCTGACCGTTGAAGACACCGGCATTGGCATTGCCCAAAACCAGCTGCCCCATATTTTTGAAGCCTTTCGTCAGGTCGACCAAACCATCCGCCGCCAGCGTCCCGGCACGGGCCTGGGCCTAGCGATCGTGCATTCTCTAGTGACGGTAATGGGCGGGACAACCGCCGTTAGCAGTCAGCTAGGGCAGGGAACCACCTTTACCGTTACCCTGCCCCGGCAGATTGCAGCACTGCCGTCGGGCGATGCCTTTGGAATTGAGGTTTGGTAGCTGAACGAGTAGCCTTTGCAAACTTCAGCAATTGGGCTGGGGTTTTGGTTAGCAACGTGGGAAAATGAAGGGCACAGTTTTGATTTTTTTTGGAAAACTGCCTGTGAAAGCTCTTGTAGTCGGCAACGGTGGCCGTGAACATACCCTGGCCTGGTCGCTGCTGCAATCGCCTCGCATTACTGAGGTGGTCTGCGTACCCGGCAACGGTGGCACGGCTACCCTGCCCCACTGCCGCAACCTGGCCATGAACTCCGACGACTTTGAGGGCATCGCTCGCTTTGCCCTGGTGAACAATTTGGAGCTGGTGGTGGTTGGCCCCGAGCAGCCTCTGGCGGGCGGCATTACCGACTACCTGCAAAAACAGGGTCTCAAGGTGTTTGGCCCCTGCCAGGCCGGGGCCCAGATTGAGGCCAGCAAAGCCTGGGCCAAGGCGCTGATGATGGAGGCCGGTATCCCCACGGCCAGGGCAGAGGTGTTTACCGACGAAGCGGCGGCCCTGGCCTACCTGAAGCAGGAAGGGGTACCGATTGTAGTTAAGGCCGACGGATTGGCGGCGGGTAAAGGCGTGACTGTAGCGCAAACCCTGGACGCAGCCACTCAGGCGGTGAGCGATGTCTTTCGCGGTCGGTTTGGCGACGCGGGCCGTCAGGTGGTAATTGAAGAATTTATGACCGGGCAAGAGGCCTCGGTACTGGCCGTTACCGACGGGCAAACCATTCGCCCCCTGCTGCCCGCCCAAGACCACAAAGCCATCGGCGAGGGCGACACAGGACCCAATACCGGCGGCATGGGGGCCTACGCCCCCACCCCAGTCGTTACGCCAGAGCTGATGGCGCGGGTGCAAAGCGAGGTGCTAGAGCCTGCGATCGCCGCTCTGCGCCGCCGGGGCATCGACTATCGCGGCGTGCTCTATGCCGGGCTAATGATTACCCCCGCAGGCGATCCCAAGGTCATCGAGTTTAACTGCCGCTTAGGCGATCCTGAGGCCCAGGCGGTGCTGCCCCTGCTCGAAACGCCCCTCAATGAGGTAATACTGGCCTGCATTGAAGGGCGGCTCGACGGGCTTGAACTCCAGTGGAAGCCGGGCGCGGCGGCCTGTGTGGTTGTAGCCGCCGAGGGCTACCCCGACAGCTACCCCAAGGGCATGGAAATTTTTGGGTTTGAGGAAGCCGCCGCCACCGGGGCGCTGGTGTTCCACGCCGGAACCCGCCGCAAGGGCGAGAACATTGTGGCGGACGGCGGACGGGTGCTGGGGGTGACGGGGCTGGGCGATACCGTTGAGGCGGCGATCGCTAACGCCTACACCGCGATCGACAAAATCTGTTTTGAGAACATGGTCTACCGCCGCGACATCGGCTACCGGGTCACGGGATAGCCATTTGCCTCACTACACTTTTTGCTCAGTCACCAGAGTTAGGCTTACCCAGCTGCCCTGGGCGCTATAGGTGCGAATCAGCCGCTGCCGCAGGTCGGGACTAATCAACCAACCCACTTCCAAAAACAACGGCTGCCCCGACTGAATTTCGCTCGGAAAACTGGCCGAGGCTCCCCCCGGTAGAAGGAGCACGGTGACCGGCTGCTGACCCCGATCAAAGCGGAGGGTGGATCCGACCACCTGCCCCTGGGATTTGATCGCCGGACTTTGGCCAAAATTGAGAGTTTGACTTACCGCTCCCAGCCCTGCTGGCCGAATTTCTAGTCGGGTTGCCATGGTTTGGGGCGGCTGTAGGTCGGGGAATACCGTTTCCGCTTTGCCCACCCAGGTGCCCAGGAGCTGATCGACCGATAGCTGGGGGCGGGGCGTCGGGTCGGTTTCTGTCAGGTATTCTCGAATTAGCGTCAGGCTGCCCAGGCTGGGCTGTTTGGGAAAAATCAAAGCTAGGCGCAGTCGCTCGGTACCGTGAATCAACCCCAGCTCGGCCCCAAACTCGCTTACCGGGCTGCGCTGAATGGAGCCCTGGGAAAACGCCCCGGTTTCACAAAACAGCACCCCACGCCCCAGGGAGCCGTACTCTAGCACCGTTTCGCCGGGTGGCTGGTCGGGAGGTCGCTTGCGAATGGTCTGGCGCATGGTGTTGCCCCCGTTCAAGGGGGTCAGCGCCACCTCCGAGGGCGTATCCTGCCGGATTTCCCCCATCGGAGACACTTGGGTAAACGACCCCACCCAGGTGCCCTGGTTTTTGAGCAAGCGCGCCCACTGGGATGAAACAGCTGAGGCCATAGGGAAAGCATTGAAAGTGCAGTTCGTTCAGCTCTGCAGCTGGCTGACCAGGTGGGGTAGCTCGGGCAAAATCAGCGATTTCATCGCCAGGGTGACGGCGTTGCTCGACCCCGGCAGCGAAAAGATCAGCGTCGACTGGTAAACTCCGGCCACAGCGCGGGATGCGATCGCCCGCGAGCCAATCTCCTGAAAGCTGAGCTGACGAAAGATCTCGCCAAAGCCGGGCAGGGTTTTCTCTAGCAGATCGGCGATCGCATCGTAGGTGGTATCGCGGGGGGCAATGCCCGTACCGCCCGTGAGAATGACGCAGTCTACCTCGGCAGCCTGGGCCAGGGCTTGGCACAGGGGACCAATGCGATCGGGCTGGTCGGGCACAATTTGGTAGTCGTGTACTCGATGGCCCGCTTCGGTCAGCAGGGTTTGAATAGTCTGCCCGCTGCGATCGCTCTCGACAGTGCGGGTATCGCTAACCGTGACCACCGCACAGCGCACAGGCCGCGACAACGTTTGGGAGTGGGCCTGGGGATGGGCCATATCTAGGGAATAATTAGCTCTTGGTGAAACCCAGACCGTTTTGCTCGGCGTAGCGGTTCATAAACCGCATAAAGCGATCCCACTCGGCTTCGCTCTTCATCACATAGGTAGCTTCGATGCCCGCTGGCTCGCCGTTGACAAACTTACCGTTGACATCGCGGCTCGACATTTCACCTTCTTCGTCTACCAGGTACATGCCGGTGATTTCGACCCCCTCCTGCTGGGAGAGCGCCTGGGGGTGGTCAAAGTAGAAGGTAGCCGTACCATCGGAGCCATCCTTAGCGCGAGTGAGGCGCACGTCGGGGATGACGGGTTCTGCAATACCACGGGAAAATTGAATCTCGGCCATGCCAAAGGTCCTAATCTATAAGTGCCATTTGTTAAGGGTTATTCTCGCACGTTACCGGTTTTCTAGAAATGAGCGAATGGTTAGAAACCTGTGCCCATGGGCTGCCGAGAACGCAGGCAAAACCAATGCCATTATTTTTTCTCCTAAGGGGCGGCTTCGATCGGTTCACCCATCGGATCGCCCCTTAGCACCGTCAGCGATTCGGCCAGGGCTACGGCCTCTTCAGGGGCAATATCTGCGCAATTCTGTAGGGTCTCAAACAGATCGCCGATGTAGGTGGCCCCAACCAGCCGGTAGGCTCCGGATCTACCGATCAGCCAGTCGGTAAAGAGATTGGACTGCGGAAATTCGGCGCTCAGATCGGCGTCGGTGAAGGGGCCGTAGTTGAGGCCGTAGCCGCGATCGCCAAACAGCGGTGGCTGAATGGGGACTCGGTTTTCGGTGGCGGGCGGATCGCCAATGCCTTCGGCGGCAAACTCGACGGCAAAGCACTGGCCGCCCTCGTTTTGGTAAACCACCAGGTAGCCGGGGCCAGAGTCGCTCTGGTCAACCCGCATTTCAACAATTGAAAATGACGGCGGCACCTGCCCCGGCACGATTACCTCTACCCCCAGTCTAGTGAGCTGGTCAGTCTGGGGCGGCGACATTTGGCCTAGAAAGGCCCCCTCGGGCGGTGGTGGAGGGACCTCGGCAGGCCCTGGAGCATTCAGGGGGGCTGAGGGGCTGGTAGGGCTTTGGCTCTGGGGCCCTGAGCGTTGACTATCGCAGGCGGGCAACCCCCCTGCGATCAGCAGCAGCGCCAGGGCTGCCGTGGCCGGTTTGCCTGTCATGGTGGCCTAACCCCTGCACGTAGTGTCGAGGCCATCTTATCGCGTTGCTGGT
Source organism: Nodosilinea sp. (assembly GCA_049646445.1). Lineage (GTDB taxonomy): Bacteria > Cyanobacteriota > Cyanobacteriia > Phormidesmidales > Phormidesmidaceae > Nodosilinea. The sequence goes on from JBARVV010000019.1 coordinate 49,911, forward strand.
GCTGGGTTAGCCTCCCTAGCCCCCCGCTAAAACCCCAGCCTGAGGTAAACCACGGGCTTTAAACCTGTGGCATGATAAACCCCTGTTGACCTGGAGCCTGATTCGTTGCGTAAGCTGTCGCCTCTGCCTGTTTCGGTGAAAGTGTTCTATGGCGTAGGGGAGTTGGCAGCAGCGGTGCCAGCTAGCCTGTCGGCGTTTTTTGTGCTGTATTTTTTTACGACCGTAGCGGGGCTGAGCCCGGCTTTGGCGGGGGCGGTGCTGCTGTTTGGCCGGATGTGGGATGCCATCAATGATCCGCTGATTGGCTGGCTGAGCGATCGCACCCAATCGCCCCTGGGTCGCCGCTATCCCTGGATGCTGGGCGGCGTGATCCCCCTAGCGATTTCGTCGGTGCTGCTGTGGACGGTGCCGCCGCTTGCGAGCCAGATGGGGGTATTTGTCTACTATATTGTGCTGTCGATTTTTGCCTTTGCCGCCTTTACAGCGGTGCAGTTGCCCTACACGGCCCTGGCCGCCGAATTGGCCGACGACTACGACGAACGCACCGACCTGATCGGCATGAAGTCGGCCTTTAGCATTGGCGGCAGCATTGTGGCGCTGCTGCTGGCCCAAGCGGTCTTTGCGCGGGTGGCTGACCCGGCTCGCCAGTTCTTTATTTTGGGGGCGCTGTCGGCGAGCCTGGCGGTGGTGATTATTGGTCTCTGCGTGGCGGGCACCTATCGGCGCTACTGGCAGGTGCAGCGGGGCCGACCGCGACTGGCCACTACGGCCAAGACCCCAGCGCTGCTGGCCCAGCTGCGCAGCGTGTTTAAAAACCAGGCTTTTCGGCAAATTTTGGGCCTCTACCTGTGCGGCTGGATGAGTGTGCAGGTGACCGCCGCCATGCTGCCCTACTTTGTCGGAGCCTGGATGGGCCTGCCCGCCACCCACTTTGCCCAGATGGCGCTGGCGGTGCAGGGAACCGCGATCGCCATGCTCTGGGGCTGGGACTGGGTGGCTAAGCGCACCGGCAAGCGCACGGTGTTTTTGATGGGGGCACCGCTGGCGGCGATCGCCCTGGGCGGTCTGGCCACGGTGCAGCCCGGCCAGGTGGCGTGGATGTACACCTTGGGAATTGTGGCCGGCATTGGGGTGGCGACGCTGTACATGGTGCCCTTTGCCATGCTGCCCGATGTGATTGATCTAGACGAGCTGAACACGGGCCTGCGGCGAGAGGGGCTATATTTCAGCGCCCTAGTCTTTTTGCAAAAGCTGGGTCTGGCCCTGGCGCTGTTTATCTCGGGCCAGGTGCTGGGCTGGACGGGGTACCTCGCTACTGCCGAGACTCAGCCAGTGGCGGCGCTCACTGCCATTCGCCTGCTGATTGGCCCCCTGCCTGCCCTGCTGCTGGGGCTGGGGCTGTGGTTTTGCTACCGCTACCCGATTACCCGCGATCGCCACCAGCAGATTTTGCTGGCCCTGACGACCCAGCGACAGCAGCGCATTGATGCCGATGTCACCTCGGGTTCTGATGTGCCAGCCCAGGAGGTTTAGGCCGTCTGAGCCAGCGGTTGCCGGCCGCTATCTACAGCTGGGCTATCCACCGCGAGGAAATATTACTGCGGATAGGGGAACAATCCTTTCTCTCTTGCGGAAGAGGGCGAATTGAGGCCGCATTGTTAAGTTTTTTAAAGCGTGTTCATGCGCTGACTTCGCATACATGTTTTTGATGCCGTTTCGAATGTAAGGACTTTTTTCATGGCTATTAAGCGTTCCTCCCAGACGAAGCGCTGGCTGGCTGGCTTTGCGAGTGTTGGTGCTGCCGCGCTGCTAGCAGCCTGCGGCCCAGATTCTGAACCTACTGCCGTAGATACTGCTCCCGAAGATCCTATGGCGACCGAAGAGCCTGCCGCCGACTACTCTGCTGCTGGTGAGAACACCGTGGTTGATGTGGCGGCTAGCTCCGAAGAGTTTAGTATTTTGGCTCAGGCCGTTGAGGCTGCCGATCTAACCGAAGCTCTGTCCGCAGACGGTCCGATTACGGTGTTCGCACCTACTAACGAAGCCTTTGAAGCTCTACCCGAAGGTGCCCTTGACGAGCTGCTACTGCCCGAAAATCAGGCTCTGCTGCAGCAGGTACTGACTTACCACGTGGTGGAAGGTGCAGTACCTGCCGCCGATGTCACCACTGGGGAAGTGCCTACTGTTGCTGGTACCCCCCTGTCTTTGGCGGTGGACGAAACGACCGGCGATGTGATGGTGAACGATGCCATGGTGGTTGCACCCGATATCCAGGCCAGCAACGGTATTATCCACGGCATTAATCAGGTCATTCTGCCCCCCGATCTGGCCATGTAGCAGTGCTGCTAGAGAGGTGCTGATGTGATCTAGCCACCTCTCTCACCTGGCAAAATCCCGACTCTTGCCGAAACCCAGGGCTGCAGCCCTGGGTTTCTTTGTTGGGGGTGATGCTCTAGCCGCCGTGGTTGGAGGGCTGCTGCCCCAGGCGAGGCTCAGTACCGGCCAGCAGGCGGTCAATATTGCTCCGGTGGCGCAGAATGACGTAGACCGCCCCCAGGGTGCCCAGCACTACGTAGGGCAGCGGCTGGCCGGTGGCAACCATCAGCACCATCGCCGCGATCGCAGCCGCGATCGACCCCAGCGACACAATTCGGCTGAGGGCCAGGGTAAGACTAAAGGCGATCGCAGCACCCAGAGCCACGGGCCAGGCCAGACCAATCAGTACACCCAGACCCGAGGCAGCTGACTTACCGCCGGTGAAGTTGATCCACACCGATTTGCTGTGGCCGACCAGGGCCATCAGCCCGGCCAGCATGGTGATCCAGGGCTGCCACTGCGGCGCTAAAGCACCCTGCGGGGCCACAGCGGCGATCTGGGGCCACAGCGCGATCGCTACCAGCACCGCCAGCAGACCTTTGAGCAGATCGATGATCAGCACCGCGATCGCTGCCCCTTTGCCCACCGTCCTCAGAACATTGGTGGCCCCCGTGCCCCCCGACCCGTACTGTCGAATATCAATACCTTTGATCCAGCGGGCGACCAAGTAGCCCGTGGGAATTGAACCCAGTAGGTAAGCTGCCACCAGCAGCAGCACAATTGCTAAAACCGCCAACGCCCTCTATCCTCGCGCATAAAAGTCATGTGTGAACTGGCTCTAAGCGCCGTATTTTAGCCCTAGGGCTTAGTCTGTGCGCTCTGCCAATACCAGTCTAGGAGGATTGGTGTACCGGTTTGGGCAAGAGGTTAGCAATCCTTATCGAAGCCGACGGCTAAATCAATCTGGGCATTTTACTTGACGTCTGACTCGCGGAGGACATCGGCGGCGGCGCAGAGGCGTTCAATCACCTGGTCGGCGGTGATCAAACGCTTTAGCACCACCTGGCCGATCGGTCCGCTGGTGGCGCTTTCGGGCTTGACCTCGACCATCAGCACCGTTTCTTCTACCTGGTACAGCCAGAGCGTTTCGCCCTGCTCTTGAATCGACAAATCAAGGCGGCGCATGTGGGGCTTGCGCTGCCAACCCAGCTCGTTCCACAGGCCGCCAAACTCCCACACCCGGCCCGTTATCCAACCGTCAGAAAGAAAAAAGTACTTCACCGCTCACTCTGCCACACCGTATATCAATGGCATTATGCACTGTGATGAACGATTGGCCGCAGCCCCACACTATTTAAATACCATCAAGGTTAATGCTGGCCAGGTTAATTCTGGGCGGATTTGTGCTGGCAAACCCTAGGCCTAGCCAGCGCGTCGCAGGATAGCCCCACTGCCCTCAGCCTGATTCTGCACCGATGCCATGATCCAAGTATGCGCCCTCGACCTACATTCGCGACCCCGACGGCAATCGGCTGAAACAACCAGCGGGGGGCAAAAAACTTTGGCCAACCGTCCGGATGGGTCTAGCAACCAGCGTAATAAGAAACGGTAGATGCACCCTGATTGTTAAGCCTTGAGGTACCTGGAGGGATTTCAAGGCTTTTTTTTGCCCGCCCTTAGCCACCAGCGTTAGCAGCGCAGCAGGGTAACGCTGCTGTGATACCCTATCCGCAATTAGCGTAAAGGCAGGAATTTTATGGCGGCAGTAACGGTAGGGCTGGTGTTTGGCGGCTGCTCGGGGGAGCACGAGGTATCGATTCGATCGGCGGTCGCGATCGCCCATGCCCTGGCCAGCGGCCCCAATGCCGACAAGTACACCGTGCTGCCGGTCTACATTGGCAAAGATGGCGTTTGGCAGGCCGGCCCTGAGGCAGAAGCGGTGTTGACCGCTGGCGTGCCGCCCCAGGAGTCAGCTTCTCCGGCGGCTTCGCCCCGGCTGCGGGTGCCCCGGTTTGAGCAGATCGATGCGATCGACATCTGGTTTCCGGTGCTGCACGGCCCCAACGGCGAAGACGGCACCGTGCAGGGATTGTTTACCCTAATGCAGCAGCCCTACGTAGGGTCTGGCGTGCTAGGTTCAGCGGTGGGCCTAGACAAACTTGCCATGAAAACCGCCTTTGCCCAGGCCGGACTGCCCCAGGTGAAGTACCTGGCGGTGAGCCGGGCCGAGGTGTGGTCGAACCCCTGTATTTTTCCAAAACTGTGCGATCGCATTGAAACCGAGCTGGGCTACCCCTGCTTCGTTAAACCCGCCAACTTGGGCTCGTCGGTGGGCATTGCCAAGGCGACTACGCGCAAAGAGCTAGAAGCCGCCCTCGACAGCGCCGCCAGCTACGATCGCCGTATTATTGTCGAAACCGGGGTGGTGGCCCGCGAGGTCGAGTGCGCTGTGCTGGGCAACGACAACCCCAGGGCCTCGGTATTGGGCGAAATCACCTTCCAGAGCGACTTCTACGATTACGACACCAAATACACCAGCGGCCAGTCCCAGCACACGATCCCCGCCCAGGTGCCGGAAGATATCGCCCGCCGCATTCGAGAGATGGCGGTGACGGCGTTTCAAGCGGTGGATGCCGCCGGAATTTCGCGGGTGGACTTTTTCTACGTCGAAGCGACGGGCGAAATTTTGATTAACGAGATCAATACCCTGCCGGGGTTCACCGCCACCAGCATGTACCCAATGATGTGGGCAGCCAGTGGCGTGAGCTTTGCGGACCTGGTAAATACGCTGATTGAGCTGGGCTTTGAGCGCACCGGGCGAGACCCGGTGCGCTAGGGGATGATCCCACCGGGGTGCAAATGTACCGTAGGGCACTGCCCACCAGCCCTAAATCAGCGCTATTCACCGTAAAACTTTGCCCGGCTCGATGGGGGTCAAATCACGCTGGCTAAGCGGAGTCGTAGCCAAGTTTGAAGGGTTAAAAACGCTACTCCCAGAGCCAGCCACAGGAGGGCGGCACGACGGGTGAGGGCAAGGGCCTGGAGAATGCGATCGCCCGTAATCGGCTGCACCGCATCCCCCAGCAGCGGCTTCTCTTTGACCTGGCCTCGGTAGGTGTTTCGCCCCCCTAGCTGCACTCCTAGGGCGGCGGCGTAGGCGCACTCGCTCCAGCCCGCGTTGGGGCTGGGGTCGGCGGGGGCATCGCGGCGGCAGAGGCGCAGCACATGGCCAGGCTGCCCCGACAGCAGGGCAGTGGTAAGCACAGTCAGACGGCAGGGCAGCCAGGTGAGACCATCTTCGCAGCGGGCGCTGAACCAGCCCAGGTGAGTATAGGGAGCCTCGCGGTAGCCCACCATCGAGTCGAGGGTACTGACGGCTTTATAGGCCAGGGTCACGGGCAGGCTGCCCACGGGTAGCAACGCCCCCACCAGGGCGTAAAACAGTGGGGCCAGCACCCCGTCTGTAGCATTTTCGCTGACGGTTTCAAGCACCGCCCGCCGAATGTCAGCCTCAGGCAATGTCGCGGTGTCGCGACCGACGTAGAGAGCCAGGCGGCCCTGTGCTGTGGGAATATCACCAGCCTCTAGGGGTACCAGCACATCCTCAGCCGCCTGCCGCAGACTGCGCCCGGCAAAACAGCTGGCCAGCAAAATCACCTCGCTTCCCATGCCCAAAGCGGGATGGACACGCTGAGCCAGGTGTACGATGCCCCACCCAGCGATCCCGCTGCCGACGATGATGCCTAGGCCCAGCAGCATCCCTAGCCCCCGCTCTGCCAGCGGCGGCAGCTTAAGGCGAAAAATACCCCGAGAGGCCTGGCTAATCACCCACCCGATCCCCTGCACTGGGTGGGGCCAGCCCCAGGGGTCGCCCACCAGGCGGTCTAGCCCTGCTGCCAATACCAGCACCAATCCCTGGTGAAATCCTAGAGTGCCGAATCCCAGAGTGCTAACGTCTAGGATGCTAAACCATAAAGCTGACATCATCCCCCTGGGCCGCCTGCCAACTGCGGGCATCAAAGTACAGGTCTTCTAGGGAAATACTATAGAGGGCTGCTTTGAGTTTTTGCGAAAGCCGGTTCCAGACGGCAAAGGTGACCCAATCTTCGGCCTGCTCGGCCTGGGGAGTGTGGCGCGGCAGCGGGTCGACCTGTTCGCCTACGGCGGCTAAAATTTGGCCCAAAAATATTTGGTCGGCGGGCTTGGCCAACCGATAGCCGCCGTGGGGACCACGCACTGAATCGACAATACCGGCCCGCCGCAGGTCGATCAGCAGTTTTTCTAAATAGGGGGGCGGCAACCCCTGGCGGCTGGCAATGGTGCTGACCGAAACGGGCTGTCGAGAGGGGTGTAGAGTCAGATCTAGCAGAGCCTTAACGCTGTAGTGGCCGCGAGTCGTGAGTTTCATGGGCTAGGTTAGCTCCCCAAAAAGTTAGCCTTTGATGACGCTGCGCGATCCCGATTAGCGGTGCCTTTGTAGCGCTAGAACAGCGGCGCTAGAACAGCGGTGCCTTTGTAGCGGCGCTCAAACGGCTCAAGAGCGCGATCGCGGTAGTGGCTAAATGGCTGGCTGATCTATAGCTGAATGTCACTAAAATAAGCTTTTGCAGATCGCCGAAAGTCTTGATTTGCCGTAGGGTGGGCACTGCCCACCAGCCTTAATTCAGTGCCATTCATCTATATCTGAGTGTAGGTTAAGGGGCGTCTCTAGCCCAAGGCAACTTTCCATGCGAGCAGCCAATCGGCGTGAGTAGTAGGTTGAATCAGCCCAATAGCCAGTATCTTTAGTACTTTCAAGTAGGGCAAAAGGGTGCTTATTTTGACTTTAACGAAGGAAACGTTAAGAGGTTAAAAAAGAGCATGCAAAACCTATTTCACTGTAGTATCATTTTGCATGTTGCCGTCAAAGTAGAGCTAGGCAGATATAGTTTACTATCCTCGCTTAAAAGTGTCTGGAGCAAACCGTTGTGAACGAGAATGTAGTTAATGGCTAACGCAACTCAGATAGAACCGCTGGTAGGCAAAGAGTTAGTGCAAAAGGTTAAAGACCTTGAAAATCTGAGCAGAGAAGATAAGGCAAAAGCCTGCGGGTATTACACTCTGAGCAAATCAGGTAACCCTCGGGTCAACATGATGAAATTTCTCAACGCGCTGATTGAAGCCGAGGGTATACAGCTTGACAGCGCTCAAAACGGCAATGGACGCGGTGGGCGCAGTGCTAGCTTTCGCATTACCGTGCAGTCGAATGGCAACCTGTTAATTGGCTCAACCTACACTAAACAGATGGGGCTGAGGCCCGGCGACGAGTTTGAGATTACTCTGGGTCGCAAGCACATTCGGCTGAAGCAGTTGGGAGACGGCGAGGTTTTCCTGGAAGACGAAGACGAATAAGCTGGCCTGCGGGCGAGGAAAGTTTGGATTTTGCAGACTTTATGATCCGCTCCTAGGTCACTTGAGTACAATAGGCGAGCCAAGTCTGTGATAGGCTGGCTCGCTCTTTAATTAGAGACCTCTAGTGAGTAGCTAGAGTTTCTTTAAGCTGCCCTAAATTTTTTTTGAAGAAGAGGATTGCTGTTTTTTGGGTTGACACGCTGAATAGTCGTCGAGCGTCCGGTACTAGATGGTCTGAGATTTGAAGCTAAATTTTGAAAATTAAAGAATTGTGCGCTAGTCCATGAACTTTCCTATAGTTTTAGATATTGCCCTAGGGTTGGTCTTTATCTTTCTTGTTTTGAGTTTGCTAGCCAGCGAGACTCAGGAGATTATCGGCACCCTTTTGCAGTGGCGAGCCGAGCACTTAAAGCAGTCAATTGAGGTGCTGCTGGCCGGTAATGACCGCGAAAAAGAGGCGGCGGCCCAGGAACTGGCCGATGCTCTCTACGAGAGTCCCTGGATTCGCAGCCTAAATCAGGAGGCGAAGGGGTCGATCGCGCGATCGTTTCGCCATATTTCTCACGTTATTGGCCGCATCTATCGCACCCTGACGGGGCAGCGCAACGTGTTTGGGGCGGGCAAAACCAGCGGCCCGTCCTACATTCCGCCTGAGGCGTTTGCCAACAGCCTGCTAGAGCGGATGCAGCTGGGCAACCTGTGGCAGGTGCTAGCCAACGATCGCATCTACGGGTTTACCCGCGATCGCGTGCTGGCCCCGGTGTCTAACATTCTCAGCGACCTGAAGGCCAGCACTGGCAACGAGTTTTTGCTCAATGCCGAATTGCAGCAGCTAGAGCAGGGCATGCGTGACATTATTGACGACTTTAAGGCAGGCATTGTACCGCTGTCTGAGAGCCTCGATCGCGCGGTGAATCGGCTCGACGAATTTGGCCTGATGGCCGCAGACATTCTGCCCGACAACCATCCCCTCACCGAGACCTTCCTGCGTCGTCTGGAGTATATCAAGCGCGGCCTAGCCAGCACCCCCACCGAAAGAGCGGCCCTGCTCAGCAAGCTGCGCCCCAGCATGGCCCAGCTGCTCGATATTTTTGACAGCAACAGCCCTGCCTACAGCGAGCTGAGCCGTTTGGCCCAGGGGGGCAGCCCCGATGCCCAAGTGCTGATCGACCGGCTGGCTAAGGCTCCTATTACCCCGGCCCTAGGTAGCAGCCTGGTCGCGATCGCCCGCCAGGTCGAGGTGACGGCTGATGCCGCCCGTGACGACGTGAAGCTGTTTGGCTACGAGCTAGAGAAGTGGTTCGATCGCGGCATGGAGCGGGCTACCGGGGTTTACAAGCGCAACGCCAAGGCCGTCGCCCTGCTGATTGGCATTGCCACCGCCGTCTCCATCAATGCCGACTCGTTTCACATTGCCACCCGTCTGGCCGTAGACCCAATTTTGCGTAACTCGATTACCCAAACTGCCAATCGGCTGGGGGCCAATTCGCCGGGTGACTTTGGCCAAGAGCTAGATCAGGTGCAAGTGGCTGTTAACCAGGCCCTCGACGACATTCCCTTTCCGCTGGGCTACGGCGAGACGGTGGTGCAGCAGCAGCTAGCGGCCGAACAGTCGTGGCCAATTCCCCTGATTCCGCGTCGGCTGATCGGCTGGCTAGTGAGCGGATTTGCTATTTCTATGGGGTCAACATTTTGGTTTAATGTGCTGAAGAAAGTGGTTAACATACGCAATACTGGCGGCAAGCCAGAGGGCGTGAGGGAATAAGGTGATCTGATGGTGTCGGCCCTGTCCCCTAGTCAAGACTATATCTGCGATGAGGCGCTGAACCTCTACAAAACCGCTGCTCTAGAGGGGCTTGTAACCCAGGCAGCGGCGGGGCGGCACCTGCGGCTTGGGCCTGCTCAAGCAACAAAAACGGCCTGGGCGGTAACGCTCTGCGAAGACGACTACCCCGGCTGGATTAGCGCCGCCGCTGGCAACACCCTAGCGCCCGCCGATTTTCCCTACCAGCCCGTTGATCTCGACCGCGCGGCGATCGCACCCCGCCTGCCGGAGGTGATTGCCTTTGCCCATCGGGCCATGGCCACCCCCAACACCTACCTTTGGGGCGGCACCGTTGGCCCCAATTTCGACTGTTCGGGGCTGATGCAAACGGCCTTTGCCTCGGTGGGCATTCGCCTGCCTCGCGACTCGTACCAGCAGGAGTCCTTCAGCCAACCGATCGGATGGGGCGAGCTAGAACCGGGGGATTTAATCTTTTTTGGCACCCCCGATCGCACCAAGCACGTGGCCTTGTACCTGGGGGAAGGCCAGTATATTCACAGTTCTGGGATAGACCAGGGCCGCAATGGCATTGGTATCGATTCGCTAGAAAATCTCGCCCACCCGGTCAGTGCCGCTTACCATAGCCAGCTGCGCCGGGCGGGGCGGGTGATGCGCAACTATCGGCCTAGCCAGGCTAATACTCTGGGATAATAGGCCACAGCACGCCGAGCTGGGCTGCGGCTAGACTCAGTCAGCGTCAGCTGACGCGTTTCGGTGAATTTGCCCTATCACCTCCTGTCGTTATGACTCCTGCTACTCGCCCTAATCTCGCCTTGCCGGTATTGGGGGCTGTTGCCCCAGTCGAAATTTCGGTGGTGGTGCCGCTCTACAACGAGTACGAGAGTTTGCCGGCGCTGGTAGGCGCGATCGCCCAGGTGCTCGACGGCCTGGAGCGCACCTACGAAATCATTGGCGTTGACGATGGCTCGACCGATGGCTCCAGCGATCGCCTGCGCGAGCTGACCCAGCAGTATCCCCATCTGGTTGCGGTGCTGCTGCGCCGCAACTACGGCCAAACCGCCGCTATGGCCGCCGGGTTTAAATACGCCCGCGGCAGCATCGTGGTCACCCTCGACGGCGACCTGCAAAACGACCCCGCCGATATTCCCCGCCTGATCGATCGCCTTGACGAGGGCTACGACCTGGTCAGCGGCTGGCGCAAACACCGCCAGGACAACACCCTGACCCGGCTGATTCCGTCAAAAATTGCCAACTGGCTGATTGCGGGGGTGACCGGCGTGGCGCTGCACGACTACGGCTGCTCGCTGAAAGCCTACCGGGCCGAGGTGATTCGCGACCTCAACCTCTACGGCGAGCTGCACCGCTTTTTGCCCGCCCTGGCCTTTATCGAAGGAGCCCGCATTACCGAAATGCCGGTCACTCACCACGCCCGCCGCTTTGGCACCAGCAAATACGGCCTGGGCCGCACCCTGCGGGTGGTGATGGACCTACTCACCGTCTACTTTATGAAAAAGTTTCTCACCCGGCCCATGCACGTTTTTGGCAGTCTGGGCCTGGCCTCGATGGCGACGGGTATTGCCCTGGGCCTTTACCTCACCCTGGTCAAGTTTTTGGCCGATCAGGATATCGGCGATCGCCCCCTGCTGGTGCTGGCGGTGGTGCTGTTGCTGGCGGGTATTCAGCTGTTTAGCTTTGGCCTGCTGGCCGAGCTGCTAATGCGCACCTACCACGAATCGCAGCAGCGCCCGATCTACCGCGTGCGCGAAGTTGTGGGCCACGCCGCCGCCGAGGGGTAGCCGCCATGAGTGAACCGAACCACACCCTGGCGGTGTCCGCTCACGTTAAACCAGCGGCGATCGCAGACGAGGCCCAAATTTAAACCGAAATTCTGCAATTGCAGCGCCAGCGCTAGACCGAGGTGCGCCAAGACCGCCAGCGCACGGTGCAGTGAGCCCCTGATCGACTGAGCGAGTCGCAGTCGCTGGCCGATTAGGGGTTTATTTCTGAAGATGAGTACGACCGCGATCGCGATGATCTAGAAACCGCCCAGTCGAAGCTGCGCGGGGCTGGAAGAGGGATTGTGAAGGGGTGAGCCGGGCCTTATGCCTCAGCCCGGCGCGGCTTGATAAACCTCCCCCTGGGTAGACGGGTTGGCAGGCAATTTCCGTGAATATGCTTAGGTATAGAGTTTCCCTACCGCCATGCTAGACGTCATCAGTTCTACCGTTAAACCCCTGCTGCTAGACGATCAGGTGCTGGAAGCGGCTTACAGGATCTATATGACAGCTCCTCACTCCTCTTCGCCTGCGATTAGCCTGAAGCGACTGGCGGACATAACCGGCAAATCTCCGCTGCGATGCCGCAACGCCATTGTAGAAGCGAATGGGCTGGGCCGCTTTCCCGACTGCGAGCTGCATCCTTAGGGCCGAGGCAGCCTGACGGGCTACACTTTGGGTTAGCGCGCTACCCACTGCTTTGCCCCCTATTTTTCCTAATCTGATGTTGCAAAAGCGCCTGGAGCCGTTGCTGAGCCGCAAGCGGGTTGCCATTGTTGAGGCGTGTGTCATTGGGCTGGTGTCGGGGCTGGCGGCGGTGCTGCTCAAACAGGGCGTAGAGCGGCTGGCTCTGTGGCGCACAACTAGCGATATGCCGCTGTGGCTGGTGCTGCCTGCGATCGGCTTGGTCGGTGGCTGGCTGTCGGGTTTTTTGGTTCAGCGGCTGGCCCCTGAAGCCGCAGGCAGCGGCATTCCCCAGGTGAAGGCGGCCCTGGGCTTTGCCAAAATGCCGCTCAACCTGCGGGTGGCCCTGGTCAAGCTGATCAGTACTCTGCTGGCGCTGGGGTCGGGGCTGTCGCTGGGGCGGCAGGGGCCAACGGTGCAAATTGGGGCGGCGCTGGCGGCCCAGCTCAGTCGCTGGGTGCCCACCTCGCCCGAGTATCGGCGGCAGCTGATCTCGGCGGGGGCGGCGGCAGGCCTGGCCGCAGGGTTCAATGCCCCTATTGCCGGGGTGCTGTTTGTGGTCGAAGAGCTGCTGCAAGATTTTTCTGATCTCACCCTGGGCAGCGCTATTCTGGCCTCGTTTATTGGGGCGGTGGTGTCACGGCTGCTGGGTGGCCAGGGGCTAAACCTGGCTATGGATTCTCGGCCAATTAGCCTGTCGGTGCACGACCTGCCCTTTTTGATCATTTTGGGTCTGGCGGCGGGGCTGCTGGGGTCGCTGTTTCGCAGCGGTATTTTTGGCAGTCTGGCCTTTTTCCGGCAGTTTAAGGGGCTGGGACTGCCAGCGCGAATTGGCCTAGCGGGGCTGGTGACGGGTCTGGTAGGCGTGTTTCTGCCGGTGGCGGCGGTCGATAACACCGGCCTGCAAGAGTTTTTTGTCACCGGGTCGGCGGGTTGGCAGCTAATTGCGATCGCCTTCGTGGTCAAGTTTTTGCTTACCCTGCTGGCCTACGGTTCGGGGGCAGCGGGGGGTATTTTTGCGCCATCGCTGGTGCTGGGGGCGGCGCTGGGCTGCCTGGTCAGCTTTTTGGCCCAGGGCTTTTACTCCGGGTTTGGGGCCTGGCCCCTGCCAGACGACCTGGCCACCACCACGACCTATGCACTGACGGGGATGGGGGCCTTTTTTAGCGCCGTAACCGGGGTGCCAATTACCGCGATCGTGATTGTGTTTGAGATGACCGCCAACTTTAACCTGGTGCTGCCCCTGATGATTGGCTCGGGCATTGCCTACCTGGTGTCCGATCGCGCCAACAACGGCTCTATCTACAACCGGCTGCTGGCGCTCCAGGGCATTCACCTCGAACCGGTGCCCCAGGCCAACAACCCCTGGGCCAACCTCAAGGCCGCCGATCTGATGCAGCGCCGGGTCGAAACTCTTTCTAGCCAGATCACGCTGCCCGAGGTGGGGCAGGCGTTTTCGCGATCGCACCACCGGGGCTTTCCGGTGCTCGACGAGGGGCGGCTGGTGGGCATCGTCACCCAGAGCGACCTCAGCGAGACAGCCACCCAGGGGCTCGACCAGTACCTCACCCTGGCCGACATTATGACCCCCCACCCGGTCACCGTTGCTCCCGATGCCACCCTGCCCCGAGTGCTGCACCTGCTGAATCGACTCAAGCTCAGCCGTTTGCCGGTCACCGAGGGCAACAAGCTGGTAGGCATTATCACCCGCGCCGATATTATTCGGGCCGAGTCTGACCAGGTTAGCGGCGAGCTAGCCGAGCTTGGCCCCCAGGCCGAACCCTCCTACGTGGTGCTACAGCAACGCGCCCCCGCCACCGGCCAGGGGCGACTGCTGGTGCCCCTAGCCGACCCCCGCACCGCGCCAGATTTAATTAAGATTGCCGCTGCGATCGCCCATGGCCTGCACTACGAGCTAGAGTGCGTCCACGTGATAGCTGTGCCCCGCAGCGTTGCCCCCGCCGAGGCCAAAGTCGATTTACAGGGGGTTGAACCCCTGCGCCAGCTGGCCATGTCCTACGCAGAAAATAGCGGCCTATCGGTGCATTTTCAGGTGCGGGCCGCCCACGAAATTGGCCGCACCCTACTAGAGATCATCAAAAAACGCCACATCGACCTGGTGCTAATGGGCTGGCACCACCCCACCCTCACCCCCGGTCGCGTCATTAGCGGCGTGGTCGATACCCTCATTCGCCAGGCCCCCTGCCAGGTAGTGGTGGTGCGCCCAGGCCGCAACCTCACCTTCGATCGCTGGCTGATCCCCACCGCAGGCGGCCCCAATGCCCAGAGCGCCCAGCAGCTCCTGCCCGGCCTGCTCACCCTCGGGCACGCCCCCGAAATTCAGCTCTGCACCATCTGCCACCCCGAAAAGGGCGAGTGCCTCACCCCCCAGCACATCTCCGAGATGGCTGACGGACTCAAAGCCAGCCTGCACCGCCCGGTCTACACTCAGGTGCTGACTCACCCCTCGGTTTCCCAGGCCGTGATTGACCTAGCCAAACTGTGCCGCACCGACGCCATTTTGCTGGGGGCCTCGCGCGAAAACCTGCTCAGCCAGGTAATCAAAGGCAATGTGCCCTTAGAAATTGCGCAAAACACCGATATCACCATCATTCTGTTGCGTCAAGTTAGCGCAGTAGTGGCTTGATCTACTTCAACCTTGGGCTTGCGCAGGGCTGTAGCGCCCACCTCAGCAGCCGTTTTCGCTGTGCTTTAATCCATTTTTACTCATAACGGGAGCGTTCATAGAAACCGGGTACCGGCAATCGGATGTCGCCCGTGAGCGGTTTTGGCTATCAACCTGCTGTAGGCTCGTAGAAGCTGTATACAGCGCACCGATCGTAGGCCGTGGGTGAGAATGCGAGATAACCATCAAAATCAGATGAAACTGTCTCAGCTGCGAATTTTGGTCGCTGTGGCCGAGCAGGAAACCTTTAGCGAGGCTGCCCTTAACCTCGATATGTCGCAATCGGCGGTAAGCCACAGCATTTCGGCCTTAGAAGACCATCTGGGAGTGATGCTGTTTGCGCGGGGGCGGTACGGGGCGCGGCTGACTCCGGTGGGCGATCGCATTGTCAGCCACGCCCGCCTCATGCTGCAGCAGGCCGAGGCGATCGCCAAAGAAGCCGAGCTGGCTCGGGGGTTGCAGGGAGGGCAGGTGCGTATCGCCTCTTTTCGCAGCATTGCCATTCACCTGCTGCCCGCCGCGATCGCCCAGTTCAAGCAGCGCCATCCCAATATTGCCGTCAACCTCAGCGAGCACGACAACTACCTCCAGGTCGAAAAAGCCCTGCGCGAGGGCCGGGCCGACATTGGCTTTACCCTGCTGCCTGCCGCAGATGACCTCGATACCTGGGAAGTGGTCGAAAATGCCTACATAGCCCTGTTCCCGCCCACCTTTAAGGCCGCCGGGCCGCAGATCACCTGGGCCGAGGTGGCCCAGCACCCGCTGATTATGCCCCCCGCCGATCGCATCATGATGCGCGACGTCTACGACCACTTTCAGGCCCACGGCTATCAGCTCAATATCGTTTCAGAGGTCGAAACCGACACCACCATCGTCAATCTAGTCGCCCAGGGGCTAGGGGCCACCATTCTGCCCCGCCTGGCTGCAGAGCCGATTCCAGAGCGAGTGCAGGTGTTTGACCTACCCGAGCCCCTAGTGCGAATCATTGGGGCCGCCGTGCTGGGCAACGGGCTCCACACGCCTGCTATCTACGCCTTTCTCGACGTGCTAAAGGCTCTGGGCAACTCGATAACGACTAACCTTACCAGAGCCGCTACCGCCGCTAAACAGGCGTAGCCTATGGGTGACTACACTGCCTTCATTCCTGCGCTCAGCAACGCCCTGAAGTCGCTAAAAAAAGCCCTGCCGTCGGTTAAAACAGCAGGAACCATGTCATGTCTGGTCGAAGGATTGAATGGAAGCGCGGCCAGCCTATCGCTCTATCCCAAACCCTTTGCTCAGTTCTAAGCCAAAGTTGGTCAGGGTATTTGGAGTCCAAGTGTCGCTATGGGTAGTGATTTGAGGAACATTAACCCTAAGACCAAAGGCACCAGCCAGCCAGCGGCCCAGCTTAGCTAGTCCTTGGATTGTCCAAGCTTTGATCAGAGTCATGGTAGGCCTCTAAGCGCGGGAGTGGGTAGAAAGGGTGGCTCGCTTGACCACTTATTAATAGTAAAAAAGCGCATTTCAGGCGACAAAAAGTAGCTTGCATCTAACCATGAACAGCTTTAATAGAAGCTGCCCAAATGCGACCCAACCTCAGCCCAAATGCCGCCGAAAAAAGTGGCCCGAGGGCTGTAGAACCTTTACTGTGGCTCGGATAGCGCTTGACAAAGCGACGGCCTGAAGTGATGCCTCTAAACTCAGATTTAGCGCCAGCCATTGCAGAAGTATACAAACATTGCCGCTTCCCAAGAAACACGTTAAACTGTAATAGTAAACACAGAAAACGATGCCGTTCATCCTGTCGACCACTTTGAGAATGCTACCGCAACGCGACAGGACGGAAGTAGAGCCCCCCCTCGAAGGAACGCGCCTCAACCACTTTTGCCTTGGGAGGCGAACCTAATTATGAACACTGCGCTTGTTGCCGGACTCGAAATCATTGCTGCTGTCACCGTGATGACGGTGGTGGTTTGCCCCATGCTGCTGTGGGTACTGCCCAATCGCAGCAATCCCGTGGGCTAATAAACTCAGGGGTCGGGTGCCTGGGGTTGTAAGCCAGTTTTGCTGGCACAACCCACTAGGCACCCAACCCCTTTAGCGATAAACCCTAAAAAGGGGGCTGGTTCAAATGACCCAGCCCCCTTTTGCGTCAAACTCTAGCGTCCCGGCTGCTGCATGTAGACGGACAGGGCGTCGGCCATTACCTGGGCCATGGGCCGCCCCTCTTTGTCAGCGGTGGCTTGCAACGTCATAAACAGGTCGTGGGAAACGCTCAGCCGGTGCCGCCCTTCCTTGGTGTGGCGGGGCTGGTACTGGTCGGGGTTGTAGGTGGCCGCAAACTGGCGCAAAGCCTCGAAGCCAACGCGATCGCAGAAATCGCCAAAGCTCTCGCCCTTCTTGCGCCCGTCGCGGAAGAACACAAACAGCGGCTCCAGGGTGGTCTCGATGTCGTTGTCGTGGAGGCGCTCCATGTAGGTGCGGGCCAGCCGGGTCTGGTGGGGCGATCCCCCCAGCCACACCTGGTACGACTCAGGGGCACTGCCCACAAAACCCAGCTCGGCCATATAGGGGCGGGCGCAGC
Organism: Nodosilinea sp.; assembly: GCA_049646445.1. Lineage (GTDB taxonomy): Bacteria > Cyanobacteriota > Cyanobacteriia > Phormidesmidales > Phormidesmidaceae > Nodosilinea. The sequence goes on from JBARVV010000019.1 coordinate 67,115, forward strand.
CGTTGGGGCAGCCGGTCATACGCACCACAAAGTGCTCGTCTTGCAGGCCCAGCTTAGTTAGCAGCCCCCGCAAACGACCCAGCACCGTGGGCATGATCCGCTCGCTCTCGGTCACGGCTAGGCCGCACAGGGGCAGCGCCGGGCAGGCCATCGCATAGCGCACCAGAGGGTCTAGCTCGGTTTCTTTAACCACGCCGTGGCGGGTGAGAATCGCCTGAACTTCGTCTTTGTCGGCGGGCTTGACCTCGTAGAACAGCACGCTCTGGTTGGGGGTGATCAGCATGGGCAGGTTGAAGCGCTGCACGATTTCCTTCAGCGCAGTCTTCAGCTGCAGCCCCTGGCGATCGAGAATGCGGCCATTCTCAACGGGTACGCCCACAAACCAGTTGCCATCGCCCTGCTCGTGCCAGCCCAGATAGTCGTAGAAGGTCCACTTGGGCAGCTTCTTAAAGGGTTTGAGAGATTTACCTAGGTAAGTCTCCACCTGCTGGCGAAAGCGCTCGACGCCCCAGTCGTTGATCAGGTACTTCATGCGGGCGTGGCGGCGGTCGTGGCGATCGCCATAATCCCTCTGAGTGGCCACGATCGCCTTCATCAGGTCGTAGACATCGGCCTTATCGATGTAGCCAATTTCGTCGGCGGTGCGGGCAAAGGTCTCCTCTTTGTTGTGGGTGCGGCCCAGGCCACCGCCAGCCAGCACGTTAAAGCCCTTTAGCTGCCCCGAGCGATCGGTGATCACCACCAGGGTGACATCGTGGGTATAGGCGTCGATGGAGTTGTCGCCGGGCACCGTTACCGCGCACTTAAACTTGCGCGGCATGTAGTGGGTGCCGTAGATCGGCTCCTCGTTGTTGTGTACTACAGTGCCATTGCCGTTGCGCTGGCGAGCCGCCACCACGTCGGGGTGCTCTTCGGCAGAGAGAAACTTTTCGCCATCTAGCCAGATTTCGTAGTAGGCCTCGGTCTGGGGCCGCAGCAGGTCGGCGATGTTGTTGGCGTATTCCTGAGCAATCTGATACTCGGGCCGATTTTTGTAAGGGGCGGGCGGAGCCATCACGTTACGGTTGAGGTCGCCGCAGGCCCCTAGGGTAGAGCCCAGGCTGCGCACGATCGCGCCAATGGTAGCCTTCAGGTTTTGCTTTAGCACCCCGTGCAGCTGAATGCCCTGGCGAGTGGTGGCCCGCAGGGTGCCGTTGCCATACTCGTCAGACAGGCGATCGAGGGTGAGATACAGCTCTGGAGACAGGTACCCGCCGGGGTTGCGGGTGCGCAGCATCATTTGATAGTCCTTTTCCTGGCCCTTAGCGCGGTTGTCGCGGTTGTCTTGCTGGTAGGAGCCGTGAAATTTAAGAATTTGAATTGCCGATTCAGAAAAGTGATTGGTGTCTTGCAGCAGCTCGCTGGCTACGGGCTCGCGCAAAAAGCGGCTGTTTTCTTTAAGCACTTCCACCTTGGAGGGAGTCGGCCCAGGGGCGGAGGAGGCAGGCGTAGATTTAATTGGAGTCTGAACCATGGCGGCAGGCAAATAACCTTTCAAACAGAAAACTTAGACAGAAAACCCAGGCAACGGTACCGCTTTAGCAGTCTGGTTGCTGAAGTCGTAGACCGGAGATTCACCGATTCCCCAGTAAGTCGGTCGGGATTTCGGTGAATGCTCAATTCATCGTACCACCGGATCCAAAAGATTGGCCAGCTTACCCACCGAAATTCACAGTATGTAAGAGTGTTTGCCCCTATGCCTATCAGGGGGATGCCGTAGCACTCACTAACCGTACCCCAAAGACCGCGAAGGGAACCAGGGGGTTTACGATCAAACTAGGTTTCCTTAAGGTTTTGCCCCATGCCCGACGCCATGATGTACCAGGAAGATATGTTCGTTGTGCTGATGCCCGGCGTAGCAGAAGAGTTTCTCACCCCAGAGGAGCTGCTAGAGCGGCTGGAGGGGCTACTGCGCGATCGCCAGCAAGACCTGCCCCGCGATCTCCAGCGCTTTGGCACTGTGGCCGACCAGGCCCAGCACCTGCGCGATACTGCCTGCGAACTAGAGCTATCCCCCGGTGAAGCTATGCAGTGGTACGTGGTGCGACTAGAGAAGTGACGTTAGCCAACGCAGGTCTAGGATAAATGGACTTCTCCTTAACACCTCACGCTGAGCAAGAATGAGAACGCCGAGAAATCCCAAAAGACTTTCTAAATCGTGTGCTCAAAAGTCCACAGCAGATTGTGAACGAACGAGACGGCAGACGGGCTTACCAATCGCAGCTTGAGTTTGCAAATGGCAAAGTTTATCTGGTGAGAGCTATCGTTGATGAGGAGGCTGAACCTAGTTTGGTGATTACGGTCTATCGAACCAGCCGAATTTCAAAGTATTGGAGGGCTTAGCCATGAAGGTAGTCTACGATGCTGAGGTTGATGTCCTACGTATTCTATTTAGCGATGCAGCTATAGAAGAAAGCGACGAAGAAAAACCTGGCACTATATTGGACTATGACGAGGCGGGAAATATTGTCGGGATTGAGATTTTAGATGCTTCAAAACGGATAGCCAATCCGCGATCGATTGAGCATGTGGTGACGGGTTAAAGAAGTAGGAAGCTTAGACCGATGGTTGCAACGAACCCCAAACTTAGCCAGGCGATCGCCTTCCAAGACTACCTGATCCACTACGACGGCAGCGATCGCCCCCAAGAACTAATAGACGGAACGCTGATCGACATGCCGCCCCCGACTTGGATGCACATGCTGATTGCCAAGTTTTTGGTGCAGGTGCTAGATCAGGCGATCGTAGAAAGCGATCGCGATGATGACTGTACAACGCTAGCGGTGCCGGGGCAGCGCACTGGAGAATTGACCTCCCGTTTGCCAGATGTGGCGATCGTGCCGTTCAGCACTATTGATAATGTGCTAGCCTCTGCGGTGCTGATGGCTCCAGCCCCGCTGGTGATTGAGATTGTTAGCCAAAACTGGCAAGACGATTATTTGATCAAAATTTTATCAATTGAATAAATACTCTAGACACCCATCATATCCAAGGCTGATAAAACCATAGAGTAGACATTGGCAAACTTCAAGCTTCTCATAAGTGAGTTCATATCCTTCTTGATTTCTATAATGTCTTTGTTAGTTGCGACTATGCACTGCATCACGGTTTTGAAGCCTTCTACATAAGCTTTTATATATTCTTCTTCATTATTGCTTATGACAATTGATACATCATTAAAAAATACTGACAGATCGCCAAACTTGGAAACCATCCTCTGGTCATATATATTTTTTCGAACAGAACAACATGAGGCCAACACAGTTATTATGCTGTGATACCTTGTGTTTTCATCAGCAAAAAATCTTTGAAACTCTAAAAGCAGGTTATCTGATGTTTTGCTCTTAAGATTTAAAATTCTTTTTCGAGCCTTCTCCGAAGTCACCATTAAATCTATTAAAAACTGATATGTTTTTTGGCCATCCGGATCCTCGAATGTAAATTCATTCAGAATATTGTTTCTCAGTTCTGTATAATTAGGCCTGAGGACATTGCTTACATTCTTACTAAAAAAGCCTATAAAAAGCGCATACGCTTGATTATAGGCAACCTGATCCTTATATACAACATTTAGAGCGTCTAGTATGGAGTTAGGAGAACCTTGATCGAGACTTAAACCAATTCCATGCTCCGTAACTGCTTTTTTAATTGTTTGCGGCCTAATGTATCTTGCTAAATCTAGTTCTATTTGCTTAACCTCATTCTGAAAGTTGGCAGATTTAGCGATATCCCACGAATCTTTTGTTTCAACAATTTTAACTAAGACACTTGCATTAGAACTTGCATTCTTTACAAGAGCCATAGTAGTTTGGCAGCCATTTACAATACTTGCTTTTTTTAGCGTAAGACAGCTTTTACTCTCTGCGGCACTAACAGATTCCGCCTTGAATGTTATTCCATTATTTCTGGAGAGCATTTTTCCTGGCTCACTGTTTACGGTATCAAGGATAGCGTTATTAACAGATGCTCTACCTTTTCTGTCTCCCTTATCAAATCCCAAGAAATCACGAATGTTTTCAAGAAAAATAGAGTCCCCAAATTTATCGTAGTGCTTTTTAAGTTCTAGCCCAGTAACAACGCCTATATAAACGTTATCCTGATGAATTGGCTTGGTCGTAAAAGATATGTCGAGATTCGACGGTAATTCGAAAGCCTTAGTATAAGCAGTCTTGAGTAAATTCAATATTTCTGGCCCATCAATTATCTCAATTCCTCCCAGCTTTTTTAATGCCAAGAAAAAATCTTTGGAGGCATACGAACTGTTGAGGTATTTAGGTACAATATTTCTTGTTATGTTACTTAGAGTCACTATCATAAATAATGGATTTTGATCTTGTCCTCCTGGAAACAAAGATTGGTCTTCGTGAGTTCCAATTAATTCAAATATTGAGCCTTGGTGAATATCAGAATATTGAGAACTTAATTTTCTGTAGTAATCATGAAACTTAGAAATTATTGAATCAAATTCTTTGACGCTAGGGATAGTGAATTTTGCTTGACAATATAAATTACCGCCTTCCAAGGATGTAGCAAAAAAGTCTACACCATCGTCGTGAGTCAATTTTTCATTTTGCTTCGGATAATCGTAATTTTGACCTATTGAGGATAGAAGCATTAATCTACTTGAAAGCTCTGAGAAAATTCTCCCTTTTTCAGTACTGCTAAGCTCGGAAAGCTGGCTATCTATATGATCTTTTAGATTGCCATATGACTGCAGAAAGAAAGGAAATTCTGAATCAGTGCTGAGTCGAGTGTTCATAGACAAAAATTCCTTTTATGATTTCTTCTTAAGCTGCTATCGCTAAATACTGAAGTATAATTCTTAGCTAGTATCAGTGAGTTTCCAGAATTTAGATCTTTAAACCTACGTTCTGAAAACCGAAAGATACTGTACTACAAAAAAAGATGAGTCTAACCTCCTTCACCTAAATATATACGAACGAACTCATTAGCGGCTTCTTTATTGAGTTTCATTAGAGCCTCTTTAATTTCAAAAATAATTTCCCCTGCTGGGTCACGCAACTCTTTCACCCAGCGGTTGACGTTAGCGCGATCTGTGCCCATCGTCACTGCCAACTTGTTTTGGCTAATGCCGTAGGTTTCCAAAACCTGCCGTAGTGCGCTGCCTGCCCTTCCCATGGCCAAATTTTGGCAGAGGGGGCCAGGCTAGTCTATGTTGCCAAAGTGTCAGCGTTCGTTTATGCTGCCAAAACGTCAACATTGTTTTTGCCATGTCACAAGCTAACCGTTCGCTTGCTAACGCAACTTCCCACCTCCGCCACTCTGCCTTTCTTACTGCCATGCCCCAATCCACCGATTCGCCTGTTGAAAATCGTGAGCCTGTACAGCTGATGGCGATCGGCAGCGCTCAGGGCATCGAAACCATCGTGCAAACGCTTCATCTGCGGGGCTTTGCCCACGTCAGCGAGTGGAGCATCGTCATGCCCCACAGCTCTGGCAAGCTCATGCGAGTGCTCACCCGCTGGGTACAGCAAATGAGCTAAAGCTGCTGGTTCTAGCGGCCACCTCGCGTCGTCGTTACGATAGTGAAAGCTCTCAGGACACAGCGATGAAAGTAAAGCACGTTATCAACCTCCACAAAGGCGCTACCGCCTTTTACATCGCGGCCCTGATGGTGGCCTACCAAAACTTTGGTCTGGGGCCGTGGGTTTACCTGGCCCTCCACGGCACCTACGGCATTCTATGGCTGCTAAAAGATCATCTGTATCCCGACAAGCAGTGGGAGCAAACCATTCCCTTAGCAACCGGAATCTTTGGCTTTGGGTTTATCAGTTTGTACTGGGTAGCACCCTTTTTACTGATTAGCCGGGGGGTAGAGCCGCCATTGCCTTTGGTGGCAGCGGCGATCGCCCTCAACATCCTGGGCATATTTCTGCACTACGTCAGCGATGCCCAAAAATACTTCACCCTCAAGTACCAGCCGGGACTAATTACCGAGGGCCTGTTTGCCCGCTGCCGCAACACCAACTACCTGGGCGAGATCTTGATCTATCTATCCTTTGCCATGCTGGCCATGCACTGGCTACCCTTTGCCATTCTGGGGTTGTTTGCCGCCGTGCTGTTTGTGCCTAATATGCTGAAAAAGGACAAGTCCCTCGCGCGCTATCCAGAATTTGCAGACTATAAAGCGCGATCGGGGCTGCTGCTGCCGCAGTTGTTCGGCAGTACTGCCGGTTCTCAAGCGACGTCTACCCAGCCACCCCACTAAAGGATTAACAGCCCTCAAGCGCTTTGCAGTAAAGATTGCTGGTTTTGCAGAATTTGTCTGGCGAAAGCAAGCTTTGCTTGCAGGTCAGCATCGGCGATCGCCTCTAAAAGCGCATAAATTCCACCTGCTGCTCCAGGTTCCGAAACGGGAAAGCCTCGATAGCCATGGTGCTAAGCGAGCAGGCCGCGACACTGATTTATCCCCGTCAGCCTACCCTAGGGTCTATGATCGAGGGGTTCAAGACCAAGCCCCCCATGACTTTATTTACTCTACGCTCTGCCACCAAAGACTTTGGCATCAAAGAAATTCTTCGCGATGCCAGCTTTAGCCTCGATGAAGGCGACAAGGTGGGCCTGATTGGCACCAACGGCTCGGGCAAATCGACCCTGCTGAAGATGATCGCTGGGCTAGAGCCCTTCGACGGCGGCGACTTTTGGGTCAACCCTGGGGGCAAAATTGTCTACCTGCCCCAGCAGCCCGACTTCGAGGCCGATCGCACGGTGCTAGAGCAGGTCTTTGCCGATGCAGGCGAGCAGATGGCCCTGATTCGCGAGTACGAAGATATTTCCCACCACATGGCCCAGGGCACGGGCGACGCCGATGCGCTGATGGCCAAGCTCTCGACAGTGTCTGAAAAAATTGCTGCCGCCGATGCCTGGGATCTAGAAACTAATGCCAAAGCCATTCTCAGCAAGCTTGGCATTGACGACTTTGATGCCAAAGTAGGCGATCTATCGGGCGGCTATAGAAAACGGGTGGCGATCGCCGCTGCCCTACTCTCCGACCCCGACGCCCTGCTGATGGACGAGCCCACCAACCACCTCGATGCCGAATCGGTGGAATGGCTGCAAAGCTACCTGAGCGGCTTTCGCGGCGCGCTGCTGCTGATCACCCACGATCGCTACTTTCTCGACCAGGTGACCAACCGCATTCTTGAGATCGATCGCGGCGACCTCTACGGCTATGCGGGCAACTACTCCTACTATCTAGAGAAAAAAGCCCTCTCTGAAGCCGCCGACCAGAGCAGCCAAAAGAAACATGCCGGCGTACTCCGCCGCGAGCTGGAATGGCTGAAGCGCGGCCCCAAGGCCCGCAGCACCAAGCAAAAGGCCCGCATCGATCGCATTGGCGACATGCAAAACCGCGAGTTCAAGGAATCCCTCGGCAAGGTAGATATTTCCACCGCCGGTCGCCGCATCGGCAAGAAGGTGATTGAGCTAGAAGATGTCTCTAAAAGCTACGAAGACCAGCTTTTATTCAAAGACTTCACCTACGCCTTTGCCCCCGACGATCGCATTGGCATCATTGGCCCCAACGGCGTCGGCAAATCAACCCTGATGAACGTGATTACCGGGCGGCTAGAGCCCGATAGCGGCACCGTCGATATTGGCACCACCATCCACGTCGGCTACTTTGACCAGCATTCCGAAGACCTGTTTACCAACCCCAGCCAGCGGGTAATCGAGTACCTCAAAGAAACCGCCGAGCTAGTAACCACGGCAGACGGCAGCGTCATCACCGCCTCCCAAATGCTAGAGCGGTTTTTGTTTACCTCAAACCAGCAATACTCCCCGCTCGAAAAGCTCTCCGGCGGCGAGCGGCGGCGGCTGTTTTTGCTGCGGGTGCTGCTGTCGTCGCCAAACCTGCTAATTCTCGACGAGCCCACCAACGACCTCGACGTACAAACCCTCGGCGTGCTGGAAGAATACCTGGAGCAGTTTAACGGCTGCGTAATTGTTGTTTCTCACGATCGCTACTTTCTCGATCGCACCGTCAACACCATCTTTGCCTTCGAAGGTAACGGCGTGCTGCGCCAGTACCCAGGCAACTATTCGGTGTATTTAGACTACAAAAAAGCAGCCTCAGACACCCAAAAGGAGAATGGAAAACAGGCCGCTGCCAGCAAAGCCCAGGCCGCTGCATCTGCCCAGACAGAAGCCAAGGCAGAGCCATCTCTCGATGCCAAGGCCAAAAAACTCTCCTACAAAGAAAAGCGAGAATACGAGCGGCTAGAGACCCAAATTCCTGCCATGGAGTCCGAAAAAGCGGCGCTAGAAAAGCAGCTTTACGGCAACCCGCCCAGCGATTACAGCGAGGTGACGAAGCTGTCTGAGCGCCTGGGGGAACTCACCGCCACCATCGATTCTTCCACTGAGCGCTGGATGGATCTAGCGGAGCGGATGGAGTAAGCATCCGCAGCAGGACAATTAAAATCAAAACAGGTATCTCGTAGGGGCAAACAGTTGTTTGCCCTTAATTAACCGGGAGTGAGCACCAGGGGTTAGTTCAGCCGTCTGCGTTAATCTGGGCAATAATGTCTGCCAAAATCTGCTCGGCCTGCTCGTTCTCAACCTGGCATGTGCCGGCGGCATCGTGCCCACCGCCGCCGTACGTCAACATGAGTTCGCCAACATTGGTTTTAGAGGTACGGTTAAAAATGGATTTGCCCGTTGCCAACACGGTATTTTGCTGTTTTAACCCTGACATCATATGAATCGAGATATTGCACTGGGGAAACAGCGCGTAAACCATGAAGCGATTGCCCGCATGAATTGGGGTTTCTTGCCGCAAATCCAGCACGACCAGATTGTTATGTACCGTGGCACAACGCAGAATTTGGGCTTTGAACTCGGGCTCTTCAGCAAAATAGAGTTCTACCCGTTCCTTCACATCGGGCAAAGCTAAAATTTCAGCAATAGTGTGGTTTTTGCAGTAGTCGATTAGCTGCATCATCAAACTGTAGTTTGATATGCGAAAATCTTTGAACCGTCCCAGTCCGGTTCTAGCGTCCATTAAGAAGTTGAGTAGAGTCCAGTCTTCGGGATGCAGTACTTCTTCCTGGGAATACTGAGCCGAGTCAGCCTTGTCTACCGCCGCCATCATTTCAGCAGAGATATTGGGAAAACGGGTAGCTCCACCGTAGTAGGTATACACCACTCGAGCCGCTGAGGGAGCTTGAGGATCGATGATGTGATTGTCTCGCTGCCCCTGATTTCGCAGCATCTCACTGGAGTGATGATCGAATGCTAGGTGCACCCCTTCGACGAAGGGTAGGTTAGTCGTGATGTCGTTGCTATTAACCTCAATTTTGCCGTCCTGCATATCCTTAGGATGGACAAACATGATGTCACCAATTAGGTTCATCTCCTTCATCAGGACAGCACATACGAGACCATCGAAATCACTGCGGGTGACTAAGCGGTGCCGAGTTGTGGTAGCTATCATAGGGGCTCCTTGCAATCCAAAATACTGAGAGGAATTTAAATGATGGTTAATCCCCATTAGACTGCCCTAACTCAGCTGGCTCCTAACAGATTACGGCGGGTACCCAAAGTCGCGATGCCCCTTAGCCTCTGCTCTTGCACTATCCTTGCTTTTGATGGCAACGGCATGCTGCGCTATTACCCAGGCACCTACTCAGCCTACTTAAACAGCAAAAAGCTGATTTAGACGCCGAGAAAGAGACCGAAATGCAGGCCGCTTCAACAAATCTGTGGCGGTGGCGGCTCACCCGACAGCCAAGCCAGACTCGGCAACCGAGGCCAAACCCGAGAAACTCTCCTGCAAAGAAAAGCGGGAATATGAGCAGCTTAAGGCTCATATTCCCGCTATGGAATCCGAAAAGGCAGCGCTAGAGAAACAGTTCTACAGATCTACCGAGCGCTTGATGGACCTAGCCAGGCGACTGGAGTAGCCCGTTGGTGGCTTCCAGTCGTCCGGCTAGCTGTATAGGATGAGAGAATTGGCGGCACGATGCCGTTGATAGGAGCCGTAAAGGGATAGCTCATCCTGGGTTAAGGGCGGCATCGCTCCTCTGAGGGTGCGATTACTGACCGGGAGTGGCGCGATTGTTGGGGCCTTGAGAGTTAGGCGCTACTACACCGGGAGCAGAAGTATCCTGATTTTGCATATCCATCATCGGCTGCTGCTGGCTAGGGCTGGTGCCTTGAGCGGGGGTGGCGCGATTGTTGGGGCCTTGGGAATTGGGCGCTACCACACCAGGAACAGAAGTATCCTGATTTTGCATATCCATCATCGGCTGCTGCCGCTGGCTAGGGCTGGTGCCTTGAGCGGGGGTAGCGCGATTGTTGGGGCCTTGGGAGTTGGGCGCTACAACACCGGGAACAGCGTCTGCATCTTGACGCTGGCTAGTGCGATCGCTGAAACCGTAATCGTTCGCGTTGTAGGCATCGAACTCAGGCACACTCGTTGTGTTAACAGCACGATTGTTAGGCCCCGAATCGTCGGGGGAAAGCACACCTCTAGTCAAGCTGTTTTGGCGGAGTTCAAACAGGCTCATTACGCCTTCATTTGAGTAGGTAGCCGCCGAGCTAATATCGGTTTGAGCTTTAGCAGTCGCCCCTACGGCCAAGGCCATAGTGGCAGACAAAGTACATAGAATAAAGCGTTTCATTGCGTTTCCTTTTGTGGTCGTCTCACTTAATTACTGGGCAGCAAATCTGTAACTGTCTTTTCCTTTTATAAGTTCGAACGTTAGTCAGTATCGAAGCAATAAGTGCTTGCTGAAATCGGTCGAAGACAGGTTCGCTGCATTTCCTTACCATAACGACTATTTAAGGATCATCACTCGACTAATAGTTGTAGATCTACCGCCCTAAAGACGCTTCCACAGAAAGAGAGAAAGACCTCACCATGTGCAGGAACATAGCTAGTAATTGTCCTAAGTCAAATCTAAATTTCCAATCCCAATTCCCAAAAGGCTAAACTGTGGGTGTTGGCGCAGCTATGGCCGAGGTATATGGCACCGGAGGCTGATCTGGAGCTTAGCAACCTCTCAGGTCAAGCTAGATCGCAAAGATGGCGATCGCGTCAATCATCAGCAAAAATACTTACCGATACAGGCATCGGTAAGTATTTTGGGGAGGATGGATAGACTAGAACTGCGTTGCCGTCATGGCATGGCTAACTCTGCCATAGCCCTAGCACACCCTAGTGCATAGAACTGGCTGGGTCAGCAATGTACTTAAAGTCAGGTTCAGAGTTCCAGGGGCCGCGTTCGTCTTTACCATTGGTTGAGAGATTGTAGTAAAGCTCTACGGTTTCGTCGGGCTGCACATTGCCAAACATAGGATCGGTGAGCTTGCCCATGGCATCTAGGGCCTTCATAAACATCTTAGTATGAGAAATTTCTCGGGTTAGCAGGTGCGTTAGGGTCTTTTTAGTGCCCTCGTCGGTAGCCAGTTTGATCAACGACTCATAGGTCTGGCGGGCACCAGCCTCGGCGGCAATATTGGCCCGCAGGTCTCTGACAACATCTCCACCTTCATTTAGGTAGCTGGCCGTCCAGTTGTTGCCCTGGCTGTCGAGAAAGTGAGGCCCCATGCCGCGCACGGCAAAAAGCGTGCTGTTGTAGGCTTCATTTTGGTCGGTATCTTTGGTGTGAATTTCGATTAGCTTGCCCACCATTTCTAGGTGGCCAAATTCTTCGACAGCGATATCTTGCAGCATGTCTTTGATGCCCGCATCTTCAACGTGGAACGATTGTACCCAGTATTGCAGCGCGGCGGAGAGTTCTCCGGTGGCACCGCCAAACTGCTCTAGCAAAAGTTGAGCAAAAACGGGGTTCGCTTCATTCACTTGAACCGTGTGGACGGGGTCTTTTTTGTGAAAAAACATAGTTTATCTTTAGTGCCCTTAGGCTGAGTTATGTCTTATATAGTGACTATTCCTCAACAACCTATGCTCTTCAAATAGATAGACTTGGGCAATCCCCAAAGGGGTCAACCTCGACCACGGGCAAAAGACTTAGAGCATTCCGCAGCAGGCCACCTCTCTGGATTAGCACCCCGGCCCTTTGCCCATGACGACGTGTTTTTGGCACGGCTGATTAAACCGCTGCGATTAATCGAGGGTTTCACCCAGAAAGGCCATCAAGGCCTGCCACGACTTGCGATCGGCCATACCGTCGTAGCGATCGGCACTGCTCCACACCGTAAAGGCGTGCTCAACCCCGCCGTAGATTTCCATTTCGAAGTTAGCCCCGGCGGCGTCTAGCTCGCTGGCGAGCTGGGCCACATCGGCCATGGGGGCCACAGAGTCGTCAGAGCCATGGAGAATGAGGATAGGGCCTGGAGTTTGGCTGTAGTCTTGCCCCTCGGGGGTATCAAAGCCGCCGTGGAACGACACAAACCCATCTACATCCATGCCAGCGCGAGCCATTTCGAGCACGGCTGCACCGCCAAAGCAGTAGCCGATCGCCACCACTCGGCTGCCGTCTATACCCGGTTGAGCCTGGGCCTGAGCCAGACCAGCCATCAGCCGCGATCGCAGGGTAGCGCGATCGGCGTAGAGCATACCGCTCTGAGCCTGCGACTCATCGGAGTTGGTCGGGCGCACCCCCTGGCCATAGAGATCGACGGCAAAGGTCGCATAGCCCTGCTCTGCTAGCATTTCAGCCCGGCGCTTTTCGTAGTCGCCCAGGCCGTCCCAGTCGTGTACCAGCAGTACCACCGGCTGGCTGTCGCCAAAGCCTTCATTGATGGCAAAGTAGCCCTCAAAAGGTTGCTCATTGACGGTGTAAACTACCGGCTCAGCCACAATATCGGCCTTGACCGCCGGGGTTAGACCCATCGCAACCAGGGTAGTCACCACGACGGCCAGCACTACCAGCAAGAGTTTCCGTATCATTGCGATCTCCTTAACATTGACCAGACTAGATACTAATAGACTGTCATCTTTAAATATAATTATGAGGTGTAGTTGCTCATTAAATGGGTTGATAGTTGAGGCTATCTCCTTGTGCCCAAAGTAATAGACCGGTCGGGGAATATAGTGCACTCTATGCCTCAAGTTTCTCTGACAGAATTGGTTGCGGCGGTAGGCGCTGGTGAACTGGTCAGCTTCCCTACCGATACGGTGCCAGCGCTGGCGGCGCGGCCTGAGGCGGGCGATCGCATTTACACCGCCAAAGAGCGCAGCCCCGACAAACCCCTGATTTTGATGGGGACAAGCCTGGGCGATCTGCTGCCCTACACTGAGGGTAGCGAGACCGATCTGGTGCAGTGGCGGGCGATCGCCGCTCAGTACTGGCCCGGTGCCCTCACCCTGGTGCTGCCTGCCTCAGGTCGTCTACCTGCCGCTATGAATCCCCAAAATACCGGCACCATTGGCCTGCGGGTGCCCGACCATGCCCTGGCCCGGCACCTGCTGGCGCACACTGGCCCCCTGGCCACCACCAGCGCCAATCGCTCTGGCCAGCCGCCGCTCGAAACCATGACGGCGATCGCGGCCAGCTTTCCCCAGGTCTTTACCCTCTCCCCCGCCGCCCAAGCCGCGATTTATCAAACAATCGGCTGCGAGATGCCTCCCGACCACCAGCCCCAGGGGTCGGGGCTGCCCTCAACGGTGGCCCGCTGGCAGAGTGGCGGCTGGGAAATCCTGCGATCGGGCGCGGTGACGCTACCAAAGCTCGACCCCAAGCCCAAATTTTGAATCTGTTGTCCCCAAAGGTCGCCCCCAAAGGCGTAGGCTAGCAGTGGCAAACATACCCTACCGTCACCGCATCTCTCTACTGCTATGGCCACTGCTATGGACCACCCCCAAGGCAAAGACTTTACCGACCTGGCTACCCTGCAGTTGGCCTACGATCGCCTGCTGCACCAGGCTCAGCACCAGGCGGCCTTTTTGGGCACCGCCTCCCACGAACTCAGATCGCCCATCAACCAAATCATCAGCCTGCACCAGCTCATTCTCGAAGACCTGTGCGAAGACCCCGCCGAAGAGCGGGAGTTTATTGCCCAGGCCAACCAGACCATTCAGACAGTGCTCAAAAACCTTGACCTGTTGATTACGCTCTCTAAGCTCGACATTGGCACTCTGCAACCTCAGCCCCAGCCCATCCTGCTAGCGCCACTGCTGACCCGAGTGCAGCGACTGGTTCAAATGCAGTGCGTCAACCGCCACTGCCGCTTTAGCCTGGGTCCTGTCGAGCCTAGCCTCAGCGTTCAGACCGATACCGCCTGGCTAGAGCAGGTGCTGGTCATGCTGATCGAAGCTGCCCTGGCTCAGGGCAGCCCCCAAATTAGCCTCACTGTCGCCGATGACGCCGCCGCCAGTGACGTTGTCATTCACCTGGGGGCCAACCCTGGTGAGGCCCCCGACTCAGCGGTAGCAGCCCTATCGCCAGAGTTTCGCTACCAGCTCGCAACTCGCCTGCTCCTCCACGTGGGCGCTACCCTAGAGCGGCTTGGCACTGCCGCCAGCCCCAATAGCCACCTGGGCCTGCGGCTGCCCCGCCCTGCTAGCCAGGAATTATTGCCTAGGAACCGCTGAGTCTCCAGCTTTTTAAAATTAGAAAGTCGAAGCCGCAAATCACAGTGAAGTTAAGCCACCTCAACTTGTTTCGGTACTTTAGCGAACTAGTAGTTAAACTAGTCGTTCCATTTCAGAATCTTTCGATATAGTTTGGGCAACCCATTTCTGGAATTTGCTGCTGCTTCCCTGTAGCTGACCATGTGCAGTGATCTGTAGATGTTAAATCGCAGCCTGCCGAATTGGATCCCTGAAACCAAGTCACAGCAATCACTATGGAATTTGCCATCGTTCTCGTTTTGGTCTTTATCGTGTGGACTAATGAGACTCTGTTTCCCAAACCACCGGAGAAGAAAACTGTTGACGAAAAACTAGCTGAAGCAATCAAAGACTATCTCAAAGAAGGCTTCAAAATCCGTAAGGATTCGTAGAGAACAATCGCTGGTGACGATGTTTGCAGGTAAGATTTGCATAGGTGTTTACTAAAATCTTCTAGCTGCCCATGCCCTCAGATCCTGTTTCCTCAGCTCAGCTCGACCCCAAAGCGGCGGCCGAACCCGTTCCCGCCTTTGGCTGGACTCGCTATGCGGAGCGCATCAACGGGCGGTTTGCCATGGTGGGCTTTGTGGCTCTGCTGCTGCTAGAACTGGTTACTGGTCAAACCTTTCTTAGCTGGCTAGGGCTGCGCTGAACCTGGGAGCCTCAGCTACGCCATTCGTTCTAGCCCTTAGAAATGATAGGCTTAGGGGTGATTTTTGGAATGGTTTGACCGTGGTTAACCCCAATGCAGAAATTAGCCGACTGCGGGAGTTAATGCCCGCTTCGGCCCGGATGAAAACTAAGCTGATGCTCAACGATCGCCAGCTGAGTGTGATCAAGGCCGAGTTTCCGCGCCCGTGGCAGCAGGCTCACTCGGTCTCTATCAATCTCGATTTGTGGCATCAGCTGGCGGTCAGCGATCGCGATCTGCTGTTTTTGCGCACCGTTTGCTGGGTCACCCTGGCCAACGTACTCAAGCCCAGCTGGTACCAGGCCGTAGCCGGGGCGGGGCTGGCCGGAGGCCTAGTCGAACTGCTGCAGGGCGATGCGGTGGGGATAGTCGCCGCCGCCGGGGTAACGGCTCTGGCCGGTTGGCAAATTTGGCGGGGCGTAAACGGCCCCCAAACTGACATTGCCGCCGACGACAAGGCGGTGCAGGTGGCGCAGCGACGCGGCTACGAGCAGGCCAAGGCTGCTGCCGCTCTGATTCGCGCCATTGAGGCCGTGCCACCGCTAGAAGGGCGGCAGGTGCTGACCGTCAACGAACTAATTCGCTGCCAAAACCTGCGGGTGCAGACGGGGCGCTCAGAGTTTCCGGTGCCCGAGAGCTATCTGCGCTAGGCCTTATGGTGCAGCTACCGTCCCCATCGCCGTCCGATCAGGCTAGTTGGCTAGGCATCGTGCGCCTCAGCTACGCCGTCGAATCGGGTCGGTGTATTCCCACCCAGACCTATACCCGCGCCCCCCTGCGAGTGCAGCGCCCCCTCTACCCTGAGGGCGAGGGGCTGTGCCACAGCGTGCTGGTGCATACGGCGGGGGGACTGGTGGGGGGCGACCGTCTAGAGGTGCAGCTCGCCACCGCCGCTCAGGCCCAGGTGCTGGTCACTACGGCTGCCGCCAGCAAAGTCTACGGCAGCAGCGCCGAGGCTCCGTCTAGCCAGACCGTTGACATTACCCTGGCCCCGGGCAGCTGCCTGGAATGGATGCCCCAGGAAACCATCGTGTTCAACCAGGCCTACTACCGGCAGCAGCTGCGGGTCACCCTGGCCCCAGGGGCAATCTGGGCCGGCTGGGAGATTACCCGCTTTGGCCGCAGCGCCCGAGGCGAAACCTTTGAGCGGGGTCAGTGGCGATCGCAGCTAGAGGTCTGGCAAAACGACCGGCCCCTGTGGTGCGATCGCCAGCAGCTAGTCGGTGGCAGCACTGCCCTGCACAGCCCCAACGGCCTGGCTGGGCAGCCGGTGGTAGGCAGTTTTGCCCTGCTCGGGTATAGCCTCGAAGGCGCTCAAATCGACGCTTTACGTCAGCTGTGGCCCCCAACTCAGGCTGGCGATATGGGCGTCACTCGGCTGCAGGTAGGCGTGCTCTGTCGCTACCGGGGGCCATCTAGCCAGGCGGCGCGGCGCTGGTTTGTGGCGGTCTGGCAATACCTGCGCCCCCACTACCTGGGCCGACCGGGGGTGGCCTCTCGGGTGTGGCCCAGGTAGCGTCGGGGCGTGTCCTGGTCGCGATTGGGTCGCGATCGCGCCCCGATCGCTAAGGCCGATCGCGGTAGCCCTGACGAGAGAACTTTAGCCGCTCCTTCCGGACGGAGGGCTGTCTTCAGCGAAAAGGTAAACCATAGAAACTCCCTGAAGATGCTATGAAGACTCCTCAATTTTCTGGCTCAAAGCTGCCACCCTCCTCAGAGTACGCTCTGATTTTGGGGGCAGGCGCGACCGCCGCTATATCCATAGCGGCTCAGCAGGTGGCGGTAGCAACTCTGCCAGTAACGACCCTGGTGGCCCTGGGCCTGCTGAATCGATATCGCCTAGACCAGCGACTGCAATCCGGTGAGACAGAGGGCTTTACCCTAGAAGAGTCGACGCCTAGACCAGCCCCAGCCGCCCCCCAGCGAGTCACCGCTCAGCCGCGACCCGACGCCATTTCGGCTCAGCCCCAGACAGCGGCAACCCCAGCCGCCTCGGCTCGCTTTTCTGACCAGCGCCACTATATCCACGAAACGCTGGCCAGAAAGCTGCAGGTCAAGGCCGATTTTGCGGCTATACAGCAGGCCAGCCTGCAAAAAGTTGGGGCTTATCTACAGCAAATTCGTCAGGAAAAAGCCCTGTCTCTAGACGATATCTACCAGCAGACGTTTATTCAAACCTACACCCTGCGAGCGATCGAGTCGGGCAATTTGCAGCAGCTGCCAGAAGCCTTTTACATTCGGGCTTTTATTCAAAAATACGCCTCAGCCCTGGGCTTAGAAGGGGCTACCCTGGCCGCAGATTTCCCGACCCGGTAAGCGTTTTAAACCTTATCCAAGTCCAGAAGTGGAGTTTTGCCTGTGGGAAAACTTTAGATCCCGATCTGTACTTGGTTTAGGCCCGGTTTCGTGAGCAATCTTCTAGGTTAAAGCACCGCCGCAACTTGATCCGGCCCCAGCCGTGCAGCCGTAGCAAAAAGGGCGCGTCTGTATCTCTGTGATCAGATCGAGCGAGCTGGCGGCTAGCAGGTCGGCTACGGTTAGGGGCTGGCCGCTAGGCGACGGGCAGGGTACGGCTTCCATCTGGTTGAAGTCGCAGTCGTAGAGAATGCCGTCGTAGTCTACCGAGAGCTGGTTGCGGCACATCAGGTTGGGTACGGTGGCGGGGTTGTGGTGGTCGGCTAAAAAGTGCAAGTAGGGCCAGTAGAGGTCTTTGCTGTGCAGGTACTGCTTCACCCGACCAATGGGCAGGTTGGTGATGGTGTAGAGGTGGTTAAAGACGACGCCAAAATGCGATCGCAAATATTCCTCATAGTCGACCTGCAGCCCAGCCTGGCTAGGGGTGAGCGAAAACTCGGCGCTGCGAGGCACAGGCGGGTTGTAAACCAGGTCTAGGCGCAGGGCCGGGTCGTGGCCGTAGCCCAGCTGGTTGAGCCGCTGCAAGGCCCGAATTGACTCGGTATAGACCCCCGCTCCCCGCTGCTTATCAACATTGTCTTCGAGGTAGCAGGGCAGTGACGCCACTACCTGCACCTGATGGCGGGCCAGGTATTCTGCCAAATCCTCAAAGCCCGGCACAAACAAGATCGTCAGGTTCGATCGCACCATCACTGTTTTACCCAGCCCCCGAGCCGCCTCGACCAGGGGGCGAAAGCCGTAGTTCATCTCAGGAGCACCGCCGGTCAAATCGACGGTAGTAATTTGTGGAAACCGACGCATCAGCTCAATTAGCTGGTCGGTCACGGCTGGAGAAAGCTCTTCGGTACGGTTGGGGCCAGCTTCGACGTGGCAGTGGGTACAGGCCAAATTGCACTTGCGGCCCAGGTTGATTTGCAGCACGCTAATCGGCAGTTTGGTCAGGGGCTGGTCGAGCCGCTGATTAAAGGGGGTAACGGTAGTGGCAGGAAAGGAGGGAGACTGAACCATGAAAGCTATGTCAGTAAAACGGCATGGGCAATACGATTGCCTGGTCGACTTGGCTTTTAACCCCAAGGCTATGGCTGCCGACTGTCGAGGGCAGTTGCTTGTTATTAGACCTTAAAGGTCTGAAAATTGCCTGAGAAATGTAATATCACTCGTTTACATTCTGTCAGGCTAAATCCGGTCGGGTAAGAGCTGGTGGGTACACTTAAGGAGTTATTTTTGCTGTAGCTATGGAATCCTTGCCCGCTGGGCTACCTGAGCATA
Organism: Nodosilinea sp.; assembly: GCA_049646445.1. Lineage (GTDB taxonomy): Bacteria > Cyanobacteriota > Cyanobacteriia > Phormidesmidales > Phormidesmidaceae > Nodosilinea. Next base: position 86,068 of record JBARVV010000019.1, read on the forward strand.
TTTCCTCTGCCGCATGGGGTAACACTCCGGCCAGTGTTCAGCGGTTGGTGGAGTGCCTGCTAGCTGAAGCCCCTGCATCGACCCAGAGCATTCTGGCGCTGCAGGCCCAAATTCAGCGTGAAAAGGCGCTCAATCGGGTGGTATATGCCATTCGCAACTCGCTGAATCTAGAGACTATCTTTGCCACTGCTACCGCCGAGGCCGCCCGGCTCATGGCTCCCCTAGACTGCTACGTGTCTCAGTATGTAGCCGAGGCGGGGGTGTGGCGTACCGTCGCTGAGTTTCGCCACGACTCTACTCTGCCTTCCACCCTTGGCTACGAAATTCCCGACGCGGATAATTCCTTTTCGGCCCGGCTACAGCAGTTTGAAACGGTGCGGCTCGATGACACTCAGCGGCTAGCGGATACCGTCAACCAAGCCGTGGCCCAAACCGTGCCGGGGGCCTGGCTGCTGACGCCGCTGGTCGTGGAGGGTCAGCTCTGGGGCAGCTTCTCGATTATTGCCAGCCAGCGTCCCTTTGCCTGGAGTGCTGACCAGATTGAACTGGCCCAGGCGGTAGCTCACCAGCTAGAGGTGGCAATTCAGCAGGCGCATCTCTACCGCCAGGTGCAGCTTGAACTGGAGGAGCGCCGCCGCCTACAGGCGGCCTTTGAGGACAGTCAGGCTCGCCTGCAGGCGGTGGCCGCCAACTTGCCGGGGGCCATTTTTCGCTATCGACTCTGCCCTGATGGTACCGATGGAGTGTTGTACATGAGCCCCGGCTGCTCGCGCCTGTGGGAGGTTGAGGCCGAGGCGGTGATCAATGATGCGGGGCTGCTGTGGCGCATGGTGCATCCCGACGATCTACACGGTATGCAGGCATCGGTACAAGCCTCGGCCCAAACCCTCACGTCCTGGAACTGGGCCTGGCGGCTCAAGACCCCCTCAGGGGTAGAAAAGTGGCTGGAAGCCTGCGGCCAGCCGATCTGCGAAGCCAGCGGCAACATTGTTTGGGACACGGTCATTCTCGATGTGACGGAGCGCAAACAGGCTCAGATGGCGCTAGAGGCCAGCGAGAGCCGGTTTCAGCGTCTAGCCGACAATCTGCCTGGGGTGCTCTATGGCTACCTCATGCGCCCCGACGGCAGCGATCGGTTTACCTACATTAGCTCTGGGTTCCGCGAGGTGTACGGGTTTGAACCCAGCGGTGCTTTGGTCGACTCTAGCGTGATCTGGAGCATGGTTCATCCCGACGATGTCGGCAGCATGCAGCAGGCAGTTGAGACCTCTCGCCGCACGCTCGATACATGGTGGATGCAGTATCGGGTGGTGCTGTCCTCAGGCCAGATGAAATGGCTACAGGGCATTGCCCGACCCACCGCCCAGGCCAATGGCGATGTGGTGTGGGATGGGCTGGTGATCGACATCAGCAGCCAGAAACAGGCCGAGGCCGCCCTGCGGGAGAGCGAAGCCCGCTACCGCCTGCTGGCCGAAAATACCAACGACCTGGTGTGTCTGCTGAGTTTGGTCGGGCAGTACCTCTACATCAGCCCCTCCTGTTCGCCGCTGCTGGGCTACCGCTACGACGAGATGAAGGGCCAGGATATGGAGCGGTTTGTGCATTCCGATGATCGCGATCGCCTCAGGGCCGAGGTGCAGGTGGCCGCGATCGGGGGCAAAGCCAGTCCGGTTACCCATCGGGTGCGCCACCGCCAGGGTCACTACCTGTGGTTTGAGACCCTGATTCGGCCTATTGTCAATAGGGTCGATGGGGTCGATGGGGTCGATGGGGCCAGTCAGGTGGTGCAGCTGCAAACCACCTCTCGCGATGTCACCGACCGAGTGCGAGTACAGCTGCAGCTACAGCACGAGGCCCTGCACGACGGCCTGACCGGATTGCCCAACCGCCACCAGCTCATGGAGCGTCTTGACCAGGCCTTGCGGCGCGCCCGCGATGACCAGCGCTATCAGTTTGGGGTGCTGTTTCTCGATCTCGATCGCTTCAAGGTGATTAACGACAGTCTGGGGCACCTGGCGGGTGACCAAATGCTGGTGGCGATCGCCGCCAAGCTCAAAGCCACCCTGACCGATACCGACCTGGCCGCTCGCCTAGGGGGTGACGAGTTTGTGGTGCTGATCGACAGTTTAGATACCGTAGATCGCGCAGCGGCGGCGGCAGAGCGTATTTTTGCGGCTTTGGCCACGCCCTTGACCGTAGCCGGGCGCGAGGTCTACACCACCGCCAGTATTGGCATTGTGGTAGGCCACCGGGGCTATGACCAGGCTGAGCACCTGCTGCGCGATGCCGACATCGCTATGTACCGCGCCAAGGCCAACGGCAAGGCCCGCTACGAGATTTTTAGCGCCCAAATGTACACCCAGGCGATCACCCGCCTGCATCTGGAAAACGACCTGCGCCATGCGATCGAAACCGGACAAATGAGGCTGCACTACCAGCCCATTGTTGAGTTGGCGAGTGGGGCGCTAGTTGGCTTTGAGGCCCTGACCCGCTGGCAGCACCCCACCCACGGGCTGGTATCGCCGGGGACGTTTATTCCTTTAGCTGAAGAAATTGGCCTGATTAGCCGCCTCGACTACTGGGCCTTGGCTACCGCCTGCCAACAGCTCGCCGCCTGGCAGCAGCGCTTTCCTGCCCTAGGCCCGCTGACAATTAGCGTTAACCTATCGGCCCAGGACCTACGACGGGCCGACCTGCTGGCCGAAATCGATCGGGTACTGGCGACCACAGGGCTACCCGGCCCCAGCCTTAGCTTAGAGATTACTGAGAGCATGTTAATTGACGATATTGAAGCCACTGTTAGCTTGCTGGGTCAGATTAAAGCCCGAGGGGTAAAAATTAGCATCGACGACTTTGGCACTGGCTATTCGTCGCTGAGCTACCTGCATCAGCTGCCCCTCGACTACCTCAAAGTCGACCAGTCATTCGTGGGTCAGCTGCAGTCGGGGCAGACCAACCGCTCAATTGTGGCTGCCATTATGGCCCTGGGTCAGCAACTCGGGCTAGAAACCATTGCCGAAGGCATTGAAACACCGTACCAACTCGATCAGCTGCGCCATTTAGGCTATCGCCTGGGCCAGGGGCATCTGTTTTCGCCAGCCCTTAGCACCGATCAGATCACCGCCCGTTGGGCTCGCTAGGCAGTGAGCTAGTCGTCACTACCACCCTGAGTTGCCAGCCGCTCTCGGGCTACCCTAACCTGGTCGCGGCCCTGATTTTTAGCGTTGTAGAGGGCATCGTCGGCCCGCTTGATTAGCTGGGCTGGGCTGTCGTCGCTGGCGGGCAGGGCGCTGGCCACCCCAAAACTCATGGTCACGATTTTGGCTGCCGCCGAGCCTTCGTGGGGAATGTGATGACCGCGAACCAGCAGGCGAATCTCTTCGGCCACGGTTTCGGCTCCCTTGAGATCGGTATTGGGTAGCACCAGCACAAACTCTTCGCCACCGTAGCGGGCAACCAGGTCGCCGGGGCGTTTGGCGGCTCGGGTGAGGGTGCGGGCCACTAGCCGTAGGCAGTTGTCGCCGGCCTGGTGACCGTAGCGATCGTTGAAACCCTTAAAACTGTCAATATCGGCCATAATCAATGACAAGGGGCCATCCTCACGGTTCATGCGTCGCCATTCTCTATCGAGGCATTGCTCAAAGCGGCGGCGATTGGCGACCTGGGTCAGGCCGTCGAGGTAGGCCATGCGTTTGAGCCGCTGGTTGGCCAGGGTTAGCTCACGGTGCATTTTGGCCTGCTGAATAGCAATGCCTACCTGGGTGGCCAGGTTTTGCAGCAGCCGTACATCGGGGGTGCGCCAGGCTCGCGGCGATCGGCACTGGTGAGCAATTAGCAGCCCCCACAGGGTTTGATCCTCTAGCAGGGGCACCACTATTTCGGCCTGAATTTGAAAGTAGTCTAGAAACGCTAGCTGGCTAGGAGGCAAGTTTTGGGTGTGAACATTTTCGATGGCTAGCCCGCGCCCGGCCTGGTAGTGGGTCAAAAACTTTTCGCCCACCGACCAGGGGTCGCGCAGCGCCCAGCCCAGCATGGGTGGATAGGCTTCAGAACATGATTCTTGAATCACCTCGCCACCCATGTCGGCCCCGCACTGGATCACGATGACGCGATCGGCCTCGATAAACGCCTGCACCGAGGTAGAGGTTTGTGCCAAAATGCTGTCTAAATCGAGTAGATGACGAATGCGCTGAGCCGTTTCGGCAATCAGCCGCTCCCGCTGCGACTGGAGCTGAATTTCGGCTTCGGCCCGCTTTTGATCCGATATATCGAGGATGACCCCAGCCAGTCGGGGGGCGTTTTCACTGTCACCAAACACCTGCCCCCGAGCTGACAGCCAGCGAGTTTGGCCATCGCGGTGCAGCACTCGAAACTCGACGCTGTAGCGCTGTCTGAGCTGAATTGACTGCTGCAGAGCCTGGTGTACGGCAGCCTGGTCATCTTTGTGCAGGTGGGCAAAGAGAGTGTCGTAGCTACCGTCAAACTCGCCTGGGGCTAGCCCCAAGAGCCGCTCTTGCTCATCAGAAATCACAATGGTGCCCTGGGCCAAATCCCAGTCCCAGGTACCCATTTGGGCACCCTGGAGCGCTAGCGCTAGCCGCTCTTGCTGCTGCTGAAATAGGGCGACGGAGTAGTGGCAGGCCGTGAGCTCAGCCCGGCTAGTTGATACCGTTTCAGCATCGTCGGGCAGGGTAAAGAAGCCATCTGGGGTCAGCAGCCCCAGCCAGTGGTGGGCCTGGTCGATCACGGGGAGGTAGGGCTGTTCGGGGTGAAGTCGGCTAAAGCCCCGAGGCCAGGAGAGGGAGGTATTGAGGGGGCGCAGCCAGTCGATGGGGGTCATCCATAGGGTGACTGGAGTCTGGCTGAAGTTGGCCTGGTGGGTAGCGGCCCGGGCAGCATTGTCGTAGCTAAATACCCCTGACAAAGCCTCACCGCGATATATCAGAGCATAGGTTTTGGCGGCCTGACCCATCGCTTCGATCACCCGGTGCAAGGTCTCCTCTGCGTCTACGCTGAGGGGTGAAGGATCAATGATTGCCGTTGAGGCAGCGGCGTTGACCAGGTCATTTTCAAGCACAGATTCGGACACCGGGTAGATGATTAATCGTGAGGGCAGAGCAGAGCGAGGGCCCGTGGGGTTATGGCCTGAGGAGTGGGACTGGGATGGCGGGCGGCACATAACGGCGGGCGGCACATAGTACTGAGAAACACCGCGCTGTTGTCGTGCACACTACTTAGGATCTAGAATGCCCGTTGCCTGCTGCAGGTGGGTCATTATTGAAGAGGGCTTAACAACTAGCCTAGGAAAGAGGTTGCGTATCTTTACCGAAATTGGGACTCAGATTTTACTGATGTATAGCACAGGGCAAATCAGTTAGATCACGGGAGTGGGATGCGTTTTTGGAACTGGAGAGGAGGAGTTCTCTGGGATGAATTCTTTATACTAGAGAGGTGTATCTGCCCTAAATGAGGGTATTCTTCTGTCTGAGCTGCCGTTGATTCATCAAGAAACTCTAAACCTGCTGGAATGGCCTCGGCTATGCCAGCACCTGTCAACCTTTGCGGCGACCAAAATGGGTACGCTGGCGGCCCAGGTACTGGCAGCCCCCGCTAGCCAGACGGCCAGTCAGGCGCTGCTGGCTCAGACCCAGGAGGCCTACTGGCTAGAGGAACACAATAATGGCCTCAACTTTGGCGGCATTCGCGATGTGGGCGCAGCGGTAGAGCGGGCCAATCGCCAGGGGTTGCTTGGCGGAGATGAGCTGCTGGCGATCGCGACCACCCTAAACGGAGCCCGCCAGCTGCGCCGCACTATCGATGGTCAGCCGCCGGAAAGCCTGCCTGTGCTGCAGGATCTGGTGGCCGACCTGAGTACCCACCCCGACCTGGAGCAGCAGATTTACCACTGCATCGACGATCGCGGCGATGTGACCGACCGAGCCAGCCCCAAGCTGGGGGGCATTCGCGATCGCATCAAGTCAACCCGTCAAGATATTCAGCAGCGGCTACAGCGCATTTTGCAGCGCCAGGCCGGGGCTATGCAGGAGCCGTTGATTACCCAGCGGGGCGATCGCTTTGTGCTGCCCGTCAAAGCGCCCCAAAAAGATGCGGTGCCCGGCATTGTGCACGATGCTTCGGCCAGTGGAGCCACCCTCTATATTGAGCCCCAGGCTGTGGTCGAGTTGGGCAACCGCCTGCGCCAGCTGCAGCGCCAGGAAAAAACCGAGGAAGAGATCATTCTGCGCCAGCTCAGTAATGCAGTGGCGGTGGTCTATGACGACCTCACAGCGCTGCTGGCGATTGTCACCGAGCTAGATTTGGCCCACGCCCGCGCCCGCTACTCGCTGTGGCTAGGGGCTAACCCGCCCCGCTTTACCGAGCCCCACGAGCAGACCACCCTGCGCCAGCTGCGTCACCCTCTGCTGGTGTGGCAGCAGCGCCACGAGCAAGGCCCGGAGGTGGTGCCGATCAACCTGCTAATTCGCCCTGACCTGCGGGTGGTGGCCATTACTGGCCCCAATACTGGCGGCAAAACCGTCACCCTTAAAACCCTGGGCCTGGCGGCCCTGATGGCCCGGGTTGGCCTGTACATTCCCGCCCGCGAGCCGGTAGAGCTGCCCTGGTTTGAGCAGGTGCTGGCCGATATTGGCGATGAGCAGTCGATCGAGCAGAGTTTGTCGACCTTTTCGGGCCATATTCGCCGCATTGGGCGGATTTTGACTGCACTGGGGAATGGAGAGGATGAGGGAGATGAGGGAGATAGGGAAGGTGAGGAAGTCGTGGCTGCGGCTGCTTCGCCACTCGACCAAGGATCGTCCTCCTTATCCCCCCATCCCCCTATCCCCCCATCTCCCCATTCCCCCACCAACGCCCTCGTCCTGTTCGATGAAGTCGGCGCTGGCACTGACCCCAGCGAGGGGACAGCGCTGGCGATCGCGCTGCTCAAGCACTTGGCCAATCGGGCTCAGTTGACGATGGCGACCACCCACTACGGCGAGCTGAAGGCGCTGAAGTATCAAGACTCACGGTTTGAGAACGCGTCGGTGGAGTTCGATGAGGCAACGCTGTCACCGACCTACCGGCTGCTGTGGGGCATTCCGGGTCGCTCGAACGCGCTGGCGATCGCGCGTCGGTTGGGCCTAGATGCGGCGGTCATCGACGAGGCCACCGCGCTGATGGCGATTGGTTCCCAGGATGATGTCAACCAGGTGATTGCCGGACTGGAGGCCCAGCGCCGCGACCAGGAGGATCGATCGCAGGCGGCGGCAGACCTACTGGCCGCGACCGAAAAGCTCCACGACGAGGTGCAGCGCCGCGCCGATCTGCTGCGCGATCGCGAGCAGGAACTCAAGCAGCAGCAGGCGGCAGCGGTACAGGCCGCGATCGCCGATGCCAAGCGCGACATTGCCAAGGTGATTCGGCGTTTGCAGCAGGGTGATGCTACGGCCCAAGATGCCCAGCGGGCGACGGAGGCTGTCGATGCGATCGCCAGTGCCCGTCTGCCTGCGGCGGCCCCAGCGCCAGCGAAACCGGGCTACCGACCGGCGGTGGGCGATCGCGTGCGCATTCCCAGCCTGGGCCAAACCGCCGAGGTGCTCACCGCACCCGACAACGATCACCGCATTACCGTGCGCTTTGGGCTGATGAAAACCACCGTCAGCCTGGCCGATATTGAGTCGCTGCGGGGCGAAAAAGCCGAGGTGCCGGTGAAGGCAAAACCCGTCGATACCGTGCCCGCCGCCCAGGCCGCGCCCCCGGCCCCGGCGATTCGCACCAGCCGCAACACCATCGACCTGCGCGGGATGCGAGTGGCGGAGTCGGAATCGGTGCTCGAAGAGGCGATCGCTAGGGGCAGCGGTGCCCTATGGATTATCCACGGCCACGGCACCGGCAAGCTCAAGGCCGGGGTACATGAATACCTCAAGCGCCATCCCCAGGTGCAGCGGTTTGAACCCGCCGCCCAGGCCGATGGCGGCACTGGGGTAACGGTGGCCTACTTGTAAGGTGGCCTATCTGTAAACCATTTAAAGGCTGCCTCTGGCCTGGAGCACTAGCGTCAGTAAATACGGTTGCTATGAAGTTTTGGGCAACCTAGTCTGAGGCACTGGTACAGGGTGCGTTGTACCAATTGCGGATTGTCGGTTTTGAGTTGGGCCATTCGGCACGCCTGGCATTTGGTTGATTGCCAATGCAGACAACGTCTTCTTCCATGCGTCACGGGAGTTCAAACGGCTCCTGAATTCACCCATAATTATGAAACGGAAAACGGCATTGATGTTTCTTTTTGTTGCTACGGTGATCTGGATTGTAGGGGCTGTAGTAGGGCTATTACCGGCGCTAATGACACCGATGATGTTTGATGCCCCCGGCTCCCTTGAAAACTCTGCCACGGTTACGCTAGCCCTCAGTATTGCTACGTTTCCAGTGGTTTGCATAGTGGCTGTGCTGCTGAGCTGGCTTGTGTTTGCGCTGCCATTCTTAGCTCATCTCCCCTATCGCTACTTTTGGGCCTGCGCCCTGACGGCTTTGCCCTTAATCAATGTGTCTACCGGGGGGCTGGCCCTGGCCTGGCTCCTCTATTTCAACGATGGCTCCTTTTCCTGAGCGCAGTCTAGTACTTGACCAAGGAAATTGTGAAAGGAAATTGTGACAAGCAGCAGTGACCCAGGGCTTGAGCTGTAAGGTATACGGTGCAAGGCAGGCCGTGAACCTGAAACTATAAACCTTGAACCCCACTGACCTGCCATCTTTGGCTTGGCAATCTACTCGCTTCAAAAGCTGTATCGAAATTGGTAACAACGCGGCTGGGTGAAGGTCACCGTGGCACAGTGAATGGACTAGCTTTTATAGATGAGTGTGAGGCCCATGAAAATTAAGTCTTTTACCCCCAGACGATTGGCGGCGGCGGCGGTGGTGTCTGCAACCCTGGTGTCAGGGCTAGGTTTTGTACCTGTTTTTACCCCCACCGCGATCGCCCAGGAGGCTGCCATGAGAACGCTAACCGTAACTGGCCAGGGTGAGGAGTCGGTACAGACGACCAAAACTCAGGTTGAGCTAGGGGTCGATGTGCAGGGTACCGATGCCGCCGCCGTGCAGCGCGAGGTGGCCCAGCGCACCTCAGCGGTGGTCGAGCTGCTGCGATCGCGCTCGGTCGAAAAGCTCGAGACCACCGGTATTCAGCTCAGCCCCCGCTACAACTACGAGAACGGTCGCCAGGATGTGATTGGCTACACCGGCAGCAATACCGTCAGCTTTCGCATGCCCACCGAGAGCGTGGGGTCGCTGATCGATGACGCGGTGAATGCCGGGGCCAACCAAATTCGCGGCGTTAGCTTTGTCGCCGACGACGATACTCTGGAGGCCGCGCGTCAGCAGGCGCTGCGCGAAGCCGTAGAAGATGCCCAGGCTCAGGCGGGAGTGGTGCTGGGCAGCCTCAATCTGCGATCGCAGGAAATTGTCAGCATTCAAATCAATGGAGCCGCGCCGCCTATGCCGGTACCTATGGCGCGTCGGGCCGAGCTTTCCGCCCAATCCGATGCCTCTACCCCAGTAATTGGTGGTGAGCAGACGGTTGAGGCCCGCGTTACTTTGCAAATTCGCTACTAGATTTGATTTGGTGTAGCTTCTCCTATTCGGGAATTAGGGGCTAGGGAGCAGGGGGGGCAGGGGGGCAGGGGAGCGTAGAATGGGTAGCCCAATTGGTTTGGCGAACTCAGATCTAACAGACCACGAGTATGCGGAGGCCACAATATACCCACTATTTCGGCTTGCCTAGCTCCCTAGCTCCCTAGCTCCCTAGCTCCCTAGCTCCCTAGCTTTTAGAAATAAAAGTCTGACTGAGAGTACTGGAGCTAATCCTCTGTGGAGAAACTATCGATTTTCTTCAGCTGTAGCGCCTTTGCGAGGTATCAATATTTACTGGGGCATTGGTTAGGGCCGTGTATTCTACCGGGCAACTGCTCTAATCTTGCTGCCTATGCCTACTCTCTTTGACCAGATCGGCGGAGCCGCCGCCATTGACCTAGCTGTGGATAAATTCTACGAGCGGGTCTTGCAGGACGATCGCATTAAGCACTTCTTTGTAGATGTCGATATGGTTCAGCAGCGGGCTCATCAAAAAGCCTTTTTAACCTACGCCTTTGGCGGCAGCGATCGCTACGACGGGCGCTACATGCGTGAAGCCCACAAAGAACTGGTCGAAAAGCATGGTTTGGGCAGCGAGCATTTTGACGCAGTGGCCGAAGACCTAATGCTTGCCCTAGAAGACCTGGGGGTTTCAGCGGAGCTGCGATCGCAGGTAGCCGCCATTGCGGCAGCCCCGCAGCACAAACGAGACGTGCTGAACCAGTAGCCTCTATGCTGTAGGGCAGCCCTTTTCGCGTCTGTTTCTACCATGCCCGAGCTTGTCACCCTCCAGGTGGGCCTGCCCCAAACCCTGGGTACCGATGCTGCCCCCGACCCCATGGATCAGCGCTGGACCACCGGATTTTTTAAGCAGCCCGTCGAGGGGAAGGTGTGGCTGAGCCCGACTAACCTGGCAGGCGACGGTCAGGCCGATTTGACCAACCACGGCGGCGTGGATAAGGCCGTGCTGGCCTACAGTGCCGATCACTACCCCTACTGGCGATCGCACCTCAACCACCCCGAGCTGCCCTACGGTGGCTTTGGCGAAAACTTTACGGTGGCAGGGCAAACCGAAGCCGACGTCTGCATCGGCGACATCTATGCGATCGGCAGCGCCAGGGTACAGGTGTCGCAGCCCCGGCAGCCCTGCTGGAAGCTGTCTCGCCGCTGGCGGATCGCAGATCTGGCTCTTCAGGTCAAAGCCAACGGTCGCAGCGGCTGGTATTTTCGGGTGCTGCAAGTGGGTGCCGTCGAGCCGGGGCTAGAGGTGACGCTGTGCGATCGCCCCTACCCCGAGTGGACCGTAGCCCGCGCCAACCAGATCATGCACCACGACCGGGGCAATCGGGCCGCAGCGGCTGAGCTAGCCCAGTGCCCCCTGCTCTCGCGCAACTGGCAAGACAAACTGCTCAAGCGGAATGGGCGGCCCTAACCTGGGTCTTAGGCTGATCCAGGGTACAGACTTGTGCAGGCTGCCGAGACACAATTCGCAGTTCGTGGGGGTAGCGCGGACGCGGATCATCCACGAGCCAGATAGGTGGCACCATCGTGGCCTCATAGCCCTCAATGGCGTAGAGGGTGCCGGGCTGGTCAACCAGCTCGACCAGGGTGCCGGGCAGGTATTCAAACAGCTCGTCCCAGTCGATGGGCGAGTCTGCCGCTAAATCTTTCAGTGAATCAGGATGCATCAGACGTAAAAGTGGCTTTTGTGCAGCACGGTTTCGCCGTGGTCGGGCACCCAGGCGACCCAGGTATCGGGCGATGCTTGGCAAAGCAGCTTGGCCTCGGCGGCAGCGTACTCGTTGGGCAGGCTAGCCAGCGTTACCCAGGTGTCGCGGGTATAGGCAATGTGGCAAACCGGGGGCCAGCCCGGCGTAAGTTGAGCGTCGGCTTGAGACTGAAGTTGCGGGGTCATAGATCGCCTTTCCTAAGGATCACTGCTGGCGACAGCGCCCTCCTCGGCAAAGATGAAGAAGGCTAGTCAAGCATTTCTGTATCTATTTTTACAGAATTAGCACGAATGTGCCTCTATCGCGCTAGATAAGTTCACAAACCCTGACTTAACAGCGCATATAGATAGAGCGATACTCAGAAGGTTGCTAGGTAGGCTGACGCCAAAACCCCTGGTGCAGGGCTAAAATCTCAGCCTCCACCGCCGCGATCGGCCCCCAAACCTGAATGGCTTTCTGGCCGTGGTCAAACACGTAGCGGCAGGGCACATCCAGCGTTGGGTTTGCGGCGTGGTTGCCCGTTAGCGCTAGCAACTGCCGTTCTGAAATGCCGTAGACCAACCGCCCCACATTGGCCCAGTACTGTGCCCCGGCACACATGACGCAGGGCTCGACCGTTGTATAGAGAGTGCAGCCCCACAAAAAATTGGGTTCAAACTCGGCATAGGCGCGCCGCATCAGGGTCGATTCGGCGTGATTGAGCGCATCTATATTGCCCTGCTCTAGCAACACAGTGGTGCGATCGGGAGCCACCAAAATCGCCCCAAAGGGATGATGCCCCTGGGCGATCGCGGTCCGAGCCACCTGGTTAGCCTGCCGCAGATGCTCAATTGTTTGTGCAGGCGTGGGGGTGTTCATAAATAAACTGCTGGGCATTGCCTTAGTTCATCTCTTTATAGCGGAGATCGGGATGAATCTTCTGCTAGAGATCAAGGGAAAAAAGTCTATAACTAATGACAAATAACGGGCTGCGAGAAAATATCTAATCTATTGAATATAGCAGGCTGCTTGGCGTACTAGTTTCTAGTTTTGCTCACGTTAGCTCGCCTGCGTAAACCTAAATCAGTTGCTGAAACCGCGTTGTCCAACCAAGTCTAATCAACAAGTAAGGAGGGGGTACCGATTGGCACCCCCTCCTTATTGATGTAGATCGATGTGGCTGAACTATAGCGCTAGTCATAGCCGATGCGGGATCTAGCTGGTCGGCGGTTGGTTGAGCGCTTGCCTTGCTTGGCGTAGCTCGTCGCTGTTCCCTTCAACGACTAAGCGAAACTGACGAGCTAAATCTGGGTCGCCTTTGGTTTTTTCGGTGATTGGCTGACTGGCTCGCAGCCCTTTGCCCACCAGCGAACCAAATATCCCACCTGCGATCGCACAACCAATGACGATAAACCGGCTGAGGTTCGAGTGGGGATAGGTTCCAGTCATTTGGAAGGAAATGATAATGGTGGCAATGACTCCCAGTGCGCCGCCAAAGAAGGCTCCCATGAAGAAGCCTGCTTGTCCGCCTACAGTTGTACCCTGCGCGTACACCTGAACCGAGGGAGAAACATGGTCGTCTACATAGACTTGCCGCCCCATTAGGCCAGAGTCTTGAATAGCTTTTTTGGCTTGGTCGGCTTCACGGCGGGTGTCATAAACCGCAACTACTTCTTGGTTTTGCTTTGTTTGCATTGTCTGGGCTGTCATGGGATATATTCCTTAAATACTGGTTTGATGCCTGGGTTAGGACGTGCAGTTTAACCTCTAATCCGGCCCAGGATTCATTTTTTTATGGTGACAATTTCAGCAATAATTGTGCTCTATAGGTAGATAGACTTGAAAGCTAAGCAAACTGACCTTTATTCATACTCCATTTGACTTTTGAGCCTGGCATATACTTTAGAAATATTAAAAATATTCAAAAGTCAAATTTGTCTCAGCCCGCATTTTTCTTTGGTAAATAATAAAAAGCGGCACTAAATCTCAGTGCCGCTTACTCAGACATAATTAGAATAGAACTAATCAGCCTACATAATTCCCCAAAAATGGAGTACGCCCTGCCCAGAAAAAATTTCGATTAGAATGGCAGAAAGAAAGCCTATCATTGCCAAGCGCCCGTTCCAAATTTCGGCACTGGGAACAAAACCAAAGCGCCAGTGGGTACCTGGGTAGACGTAAGGTTGCTGTACGTCCTGGGTTACAGTCGAGCGTTCTTTAACGTCTTGCATAATATTATCTTGGTTGACATCACTGGTCACAACTTAACAATGCTAAATAAAAGAGCCATCTTTCCTTGGAAGTAGATAGCGGTGGCGTAATAAATATCTGGCTAATCTACTTTTCGTGGGGTGTTTCCTGAGGGCAGAACGATGCCACATCCGTGGAGGGTGACAACGGGCGATCGCGCCAAGAACAGCCGAGTTCCAGTTGAGGCAAGCTGCGAAAAAAAGCAGATCTTTTAATCAGTTACTACAGTAACGCTATGATTCTAAAAATGTATAGCAGATTACATGATCTTGGGCGATAACTGGTCATTTGAGCCAGGCCTGGGGCAGGCCGATAACGAAAAACAATTTCCCCTTAGGTTTAGGGGCTGTAGTGGGGCGAATAGTATATTACTGATTTTAAGTAACCACATTGGGCAGCGGGATGTTCCTAATTTGCCTTGAGCCATATGCCATATCGTTCCTGCCTCAAATTGGTTGATCGCGGCTGGCGACTGGTGGGCAAGGCGGGCTGCGTTAGCGGCGATCGCGCTGGTGATCTTTAGCGCTATGACAGACGCCGCCGTTGAAATCCCTGGCTCTAACTATCGATGCGATCGCCCAGACACAACCCTTGTTACAGCTGCACTGTTTAAACTACAGAAACAAGAGATATGTAAGGCAATTTGTGATGAAACTGAGCCAGGGCTTGCTAATCGCTGGGGTTGTTGTCGTTGGGGTCGGGGCACTGCTTTTTTGGGCCTACAGCGCGGCCTCGGCCCCTCTGCCAGAAGGCTTTCCGCCGCCTACGGCAGAGGGCGAGATTGAAATTAAGTCGTATCCGCAGTACCGAGCCGCGACGGTGCAGGTAACGGGAGACTTGGCCAACGCTTCCTCCCGAGGCTTCTCGCCCCTGTTTCGCCATATCAGCAGTAACGATATCTCGATGACCGCTCCGGTCGAGACGAGGTATCCTACGGCGACGCTGCAAGGGGGGGCGGCGGTACAGGGCGAAGCCGCAGTTTCATTTTTGTACCGCAGTCTAGATATCGTGCCCCAGGAGGTGGCCCAAGATGTGCAGGTAGAAGATATTCCGCCGATGACGGTGGTCAGCATCGGCGTCAGGGGTGGCTACAACTACGACATCTACACCCGCAGCATTGAGCGGCTCCAGGCCTGGCTGTTAGCCCACCCCGACTACACGGTGGCGGGGCTACCCCGGCGGTTTTTCTACGATGGGCCTTATATTCCCGACCCGCTGAAGCGGAGCGATATTCAAATTCCAGTGCAGCGCCGCTAAACAGAGGGCTGCTTCCCGGTGGTAGGTGGCCTACGGCTGGGGTCTGGGGGCAAGGGGCTCAAACGCAAAAATATAGAAGGGCGGTGCCCCAGATTCTATCCCTGCATTCAGCGGGGCCGATAGGTGCAGCTGGTTGGCAACGGCGTAGATAGTCTGACCGTCGGCAGAAAACTCAAAGTCATCGACCCAGCTGAGGCGAGGATCTTCAATCAAACGGCGGTACTCCCGCTCAGGGGTAATCACGCCGATCGCATTGGCGGCCAGTTCTCCCAGGTAGATGTTGCCAGCCCCATCCATCAAAATGCCGTCACAGATGGGTTTGTCGGCATACTTCTCGACTCGGCTAGCCAGTTCTGCCGCCCCCAGAGACCCATCTCTCAGGTCAGCGGTGCGGATTCGGTAAAGGCTGGTGCCGTGCAGGGCACCGTAGTAAAGCCATTCGTTCTCGTACTGATTTGCCCAGGAGTAAATCTGTCGGCCAAGGTAGATGTAGCCTAAAGCTCGTTGGCCAAAGCTTGGGGGCTGATCCTAGGACTAGACGTCATAGGATTAAGGCCGAAATCCTCTGAAGAGAATTGGGAACCGAGTTCCCCAGTCTGCTTCAGCGGACTTTTGCTATGAGCCAGGGAGTTCACTCCATAGTGGTTGTGGCTACGATCTGCGATCGCCTAAAATCACGGCGATCGGGCCGCCCCCTGGTGGTCCCTGGTGCTCGCTGCCGCCGGAGACATAAATCATGGGGTCTTGCACCACTGAGGCGATCGCGGCCCCTACTACCGCCCTGGCCATACGAGTGTGGTTAATATCGGAATCGTCGAGCATGGTGTGGCGGTGCCCGAGGATTTGACCTGACGGGTCGGCTTCGGCCTTGGCAAAGACATTCACAATTTGGGCGTTGTCTTGCCCGCCAGCACTGGCGATCGCCCGGTTGACGGCGGCCACATCGAGGGCGTGAGCCATGACGCTGTGGCCGATGCGGTAGTGGCTGTGGGAGTCGAGGGCGTTGCCCAGCACCAAAATCTCGCAGTTTTGCAGCTCTACCCCCGCCGAAGTTGAGGCCACCGCCGAATAGAGGCTGTAGTCGTGACAAATATCGGTATCGGTGAGCTGGTCTAGCGGCACTTCTCCCAGGGCCACAGCGACCCCCAGGGCCGAGGCCGCGCGCGAGTAGGCCATCGATTTGTAGCTGTCTGGGGTAACGGCGGCCTGGGTATGGCGAGCGGCGGTAATCAGCGGGCATTTAATCTGGACAAAGTGAACATCGGCGGGGGTGAGACCAGCGGCGGCGATCGCATCCTTTACCCCCGCCGCCACCACCTGCACCATTGTCAACGTGCCAATTTCATCCATCGCAAAATCGCGGGTGTGGCCAATGCCCAGCACTAACCCAGGCTGAGTTGGCCCCGCTAACCCCTCAGTTTGGCGAGTAAACACGGTCAGGTGAGGACTCAACACGCCCTCGGTGCCCCCCGACATGACAAATACAATCTGTCGGGTTAGGGCGTCGCCAATTAAATTCTGCAAGTACCCCTTTAGGGTAGCTACGGCAAAGCCACGGGTAAAATCGTTGACGCAGCCGTTGCCCTCGGTTTTTCCCATCACCGCCACAATGGTTTTGGGGTCGAGCCGCTGCCGCACAATTAGATCCGCTAGCCCGCTCAGATCATCGGGACTGCTCTGGGCAATTTTAAAGACATCAACTTTCATAGGGCGCTATCCCGCTTCTGTAAAACCCAGAGTCTGCAACGCCTGTTCCACCTTGGCCCGGTGGTTGGCTTCCCAATTAGTGAGCGACTGGGCGGCATCGCGATCGCTGCGCTGCTGGGCCGCCTGCCAAACGTCCTCCTGCTGAGCAACAGGAATCACGACGATACCCTCTTCATCGGCTACCACCACGTCCCCAGGGCTGACCGGCACGCCGCCGCACACAATCGGCTGACTCAGCCTGCCCAACTGCTTCTTTTGGCCTGGAACCGGCATTAGCCCCCGGGCAAAGACCGGGAACTGAGCTTCGCGCACCTCGGCGATGTCGCGAATGACGCCATCGATCACAAAGCCAGCAATGCCGCGTTTTTGGGCGATCGCGCAGACATTACCACCCGCCATGGCGTAGTCCGTATCGCCCGCCTGCACGACGATGACCGCACCCGGGGGAGCCCTGTAAATCGCGGCGTGCAGCATCAGGTTATCTCCGGCAGGGCAGCTAACGGGGAATGCGGGGCCAGCCAGCCGGGGAATGCGGGGCCATAGTTCTCGGATGCCGAAATCCATCACCTGCGATCGCCCCAGCGCATCGGCGTAGGACGTAGGAGAAAGAGCCGCAAATTTTGCAGTGTCGTTCACGGGGTAGTTCGCCATCCTGACCTAAACATTGCTCAAATACTAGCGGTTACTGCTGCGATCGCAGCGCTGACCCTCAGTTTTTTGGGCGTTGCTGAACAGCGGTATGATTTTGCCAAAATCTGAACGAGATTTCAGTCCTTACAGCTATCAGTTCATACCCAAAATCAGCAACGCCGTTTTTGGGGTCGTCCCAGGTCAACTGCTGGCGAATCAGCGTCTTTACCAGCCATGACGCTAAACCCGTCACTCCTCACTTAGGTTCACAAAAATGGATCCTTGGAGTGATGAGGTTTTAGCCCAAAATTTTTAAGATTAGCCACAACGATACGCACAAATCTCAACAGGAGGTGATTAGTTTTGAAAACTCAAAACGCTCCTTTTTCCACCGCTGGCTCCACTTTTTTTAGCCTGCTGCTCGGCCTACCTATGGCTGCCGTAATGGGAGTTATGCCCACTATAGCCATGGCGCAAGCCCTTGCCCAACCCGAAGCTCCTTTTACAGAAGAAGAGCTTGAATCCGTCGAAGCCGAAATCGAAGAAAGCATTCCCCCCGCGTTAGAAGACCCTCGGGGCAGCTTCAATTTCAATATCTGGTCTGAAGACGAATACGATGTCTTTGAGTCCGATGACTTTGTGATCAACACCGATTACGAAACCGACGTTTACGACGAGCAGCCCGGCCCCGC
Source organism: Nodosilinea sp. (assembly GCA_049646445.1). Classification (GTDB taxonomy): domain Bacteria; phylum Cyanobacteriota; class Cyanobacteriia; order Phormidesmidales; family Phormidesmidaceae; genus Nodosilinea. Next base: position 103,937 of record JBARVV010000019.1, read on the forward strand.
TGACGGCAGCTACACCAACAGTGCGGATGATGTCAATGTCAACAATGACCCGTTCAATACCAGCGATCGCGAGGATGACCTGACTCCCTAATACCCCATCTGACTCACAAAACCCTGCCTCGAAACCGATACTGGGTAGGGGTATTGCATGCAATGTCCCTGACTCTAAATAGGCAGTTTGCGTAAGGGCAAACTGTGTTTGCCTAGCCCAACCGGGGGTAGCCCAGGCGGATTCAGGAGTCGAAAATCTACAGCTGCGTATTGGTCAGGGTTTCGCGAGGGTTGGTAGTGCGGCCAGCGCGAATTTGCTCGTAGAGCTGGCGCTCGGTATCGCTCAGGCTGCCGGGAGGGGTAATCACAACTTTGATCAGCAGGTCGCCGCGATCGCCCTTGGGGCTAGGCCAGCCTTTGCCCCGCAGCCGCAGGCTCTGGCCAGAGCGAATGCCCGCCGGTAGGTTCATGGTGACGCTGCCGTCGGGGGTGGGCACGTCGATTTTGCCGCCCAGCACCGCTTCATCCGGGGTAATCGGCACCTCGGCGCTGAGGCTGTCGCCCTCTAGCTTAAAGAAGCTGTGGGTATCGAGCTGCACCACCAGGTAAATGTCGGCGGGCTGCTTGCTGTAGGGGTTCATCGGCCCCTTGCCCTTGAGTCGGATTTTGCTGCCCTGTTTGGCTCCTGGGGGAATGCGAACCTCAACGCTGTTATTGCCAATGCGGAGACGTTTTGGTGCTCCGTGGAAGGCTTCGCTGAAGGTGAGGCGAATGTTAGCCTCCTGGTCGAAGGATTGGCCCGCCGCCGCTGTGTCGTAGCCAAAGCCGGGGGCAGCCGGGCCGCTGCCCGGAGCACCCCCAGGGGCACCATAGCCGTACGGCGATCGCCCGCCACCGCCAGGGGTTGAAAAGCGGCCCAGCAGCTCGTTGATAAACTCGTCAAAGCTGCCGTAGTTGCTAAAGTCAAAGCCGCTATCGCTGGGGCTACCAAAAGGGCTGCCATAGCTACTGCCGTAGGGGCTACCCGCTCCGGCTCGGCTGGCCTGCTGCCAGTACTGACCGTACTGATCATATTTCTTCCGCTTGTCGGCGTCAGAGAGCACTTCGTAGGCTTCGCTGACCTCTTTGAACTTAGCCTCAGCGCTCTTGTCGTCGGGGTTGACATCGGGGTGGTACTTGCGGGCCAGCTTGCGAAACGACTGCTTAATCTCATCAGCACTCGCCGTGCGGCTGACGCCCAGCACCGCGTAATAGTCTTTAAAGCCCGTAGCAGCCATGCCATTCCTCCTAAAAACCCGCCCCAGCGGCGATTTTACTGTAGTCAACTCTAAGCCTGAGTAGCAGTAATGTCACTATTTCTGCTGCCCTGCCAACTGGCTTGACTACCGTTGGATTTAGCGTAGCAAACCCAAGGCTTGAGAGAAGTTCGGTTTTCCAGGTTAAAACCGGTGTGGCTAGCTGATTTTTCCTAGCTAATTCCAACCACGGTATCGAGTTCGGCATAGTCGGGCGGAGTGGTGTCAATGGCGGTGCCCTGGCGAATGACGATGCGATCGCTCTGGGGCCGCGACAGCAGCTCGCTCAGGTTGCGGGCCTTGAACACCACCAAATCGGCGGGCCGGTCTACCCCAATCAGCCCGGTATCGAGACCCATAATTTGGGCCGGGGTGCGGGTGACCGCCTGGGGCCAGTCGCCAATCGGGCGATCGAGCTGGCCAATCCGCACCGACTGGTTAAACACCTCCACCATGTCGTGATCGCCGTAGGCAAAGAAGGCATCGCGGCAGTTGTCGCTAGCCAGAGCCACCGCCACCTCAAACTGGCGCAGCTCGGACAGCAGCGTAACTCCCCGGTAGCGAGGCATGTGGCCCTGCTGGCGGTCTTGTAGGTAGAGGTTGCACATTGGTAAACTCACCACGCTCACCCCGGCGGTTTTGAGCAGGGCCAGAGTGGTTTGGGCGCGACCTGTGGCCTGCACCGAGAGACTACAGCAGTGGCCGCAGTTGACCTGGCCCGCAAAGCGGCGGCGCAGCTTGGTCTCAGCCACAGTCCTCAGCCCCTCTGCCTCGGGGTTGAGGCTCTCATCGGCATGAAAATCGAGGTCTAGCCCCCGCGCTTCGGCCAGGGCAAAGGCGCGATCGATCTGGGCCTCTAGTCCCGGCTGCGGGTAGATCACACCGCCCAAAATGCCGCCGTAGTGGGCTACGGTATCGGCTAGCTGCTCGGCTTCGGGGCGATCGTAGTAGTCCATCGAGACCAGGCAAACGGCCTGCAGGGTCAGACGATCGGCCCACTCTTGTCGCAGCCGGTCAAACACCGCAAAGCTAATCTTCTCCTGGCCATTTAGGCAGTCTAGGTGGGTTCTCACCGCCTGGGTGCCGTGGGCATAGCTGCACCGCAGCCCAAACGACATGCGGGCGGTGAGGTCGGCGGCGCTCCAGTGATGGTGGTCGGCAGCGGCGGCATCGAGCGCCGCATTGAAGGTGCCGTCGGGGTTGGGGCTACGCAGCCCGGTTTGACCCTTATCGAGGTGAGTGTGGCAGTCGGCAAAGCAGGGCCACACCAGCCCCTGGCCCAGATCGTAGCGAGGTAGGCCATCATCGGGAGTCGAGGTGGCTGGGGTCAAAGCCGCGATCGCCCCAGCCTGAATGTGCAGGTGGGCCGCCACCCAATTTTCTGACCGAGGGGGAGCGGCCAGTTCAGCGATCGGGGTGCGCAGGGGGGCGTCTGCATCAAGACAGGCCAGGGGCAGGCGAGCATTGCACAGCCAGTAATTGTCGGGCTGTGCCGTCAGTAAATCGGTGATGGCCAGCAGATCAGAGGGGGTGTGAGTCATGGCAACACGGTATCACTAAGTTATGGCCCTCTAATAGCCCTCTGCCGCGAGCGATCGCATAGCCCCAATCGTACGTTGCATGGGGCTTAGCGGCGATCGCCCTACCGGGCCTGTCTTCGACCATCGCGCTGGCTATAGCGCAGCACGTCCCCAGCATCGGGGCGAATAATCAGGCCGTTGTCGGGGATCGCGATCGCATGGCTCCAGCTAATGCGCTCTAGGTAGCCGAGCAGGTGCAGGCGATCGATGGCGTGCTGGGTGTCGTCGGGGGAGCCAACCAGATAGTGCCGCAGGCGGCGATCGCGCACCATCGCGATCGGGTTTCTGAGCAGCAGAGCCTGGGCCGCCTCCGTTGCCGGGGGCGACACAAACGATTGAGTTTGCAACATTTCAAGGTTCCTTGACGAGGGTTCTTGTGTAGGAGCGCAAGGCTTGCGCCCAATGCAACATTTAGAGCCAGTCGCAGGCTCTTGTAGGGTGGGGCACCGCCCACCAGCTAGGGATTACAGCTTTTCAACGGGTATACGGACAGCAAAAACTGGCCCCCGCGATCGCAGATGGCAAAAGAACATGATGGGTAACGGTAGAATGGGGCACGACAGCAGGCACGTCCCCATAGGTAGGACTGGTGCTGCCATCGACTTACATACGCCATTATGACGTACCAATCATCAATACGTCAATGTGGCGTGTCATCTGTGATAAATGAAAAAAGATCGGCGTCCCCAGGAAAGTGATTCCCCCATTGAAGAACTCAGGATTCAGCGGACGAATCTGTCCCAAGCTGAGTTCGCTGTTCACTGTGGGATTCCGCTGCGGACGTATCAACGATGGATTGCCGGAGCAACTGAGGCAAAGTTAACGCCCCAGCAGTGGAAAGCGTTGATGAGTGTCTTGAGCATTCAATCGGTCGATGAAATCCCCAACGATTTTGCTGGCAGCGAAGGGGTACCTTTGTAGGCTGGGCAAAGCGGCTCTTTCAAGGTTGGCTGGTCGAGGCATGGTTGAATGGTGGGCAGTGCTACGGGCTGCAATCGGCTCAGCCTGTTGAACCTTGTATTGATAGTTGTCGCATGCAAAACGACGAATCGCTTTATGACAATGGCGTTGTCGATTGACGACATCTTAAATTGAGCTGCTGCACTAATATCGCAAGGCATCGCAATGTGGATGGGCGGTTAGCGCCCTAGAGCATCAGCAAACCCAGGGGGCGCATCGAGTAACCCCGGCACAAAACTTGATTACCGAGCTGCGTTACTTGATTACGATGAGCCATAGATAAGTAACGCTTGAAGAGAACTTGATTTTCTTGCAACGTTACTTATCTATGGGGTGCCATAGTTAAGTAACGCCTAAGCGAAACTTGATTTCGTTATAGCGTTACTTATGAATGGGGCTTGCTAATCAAGTAATGTCCGCGTGAAACTTGATTTCCTCGCTTCGCAAGCAGTACTCGTTTCCATGTTCTACCTGAAAATGCCTTTGAAATGGCTCTGCCCCTCGCGCTCAGAAGATAGAGGCTCCTGCTATCCATGCCAAATTTACAGAGCGTAGATACTGTGTTGTCCGGAGGCTGTCAAGGGACAGCCATGGCCAAAAGAGCCTGTGGGACAACTGGAACGCCCCAATGGATGAGATTGTTAAAACCGCGAATAAGTTTATACTGGCAAACTGTCGAAACCCCGGCATTGCCGCCGTGCAATTTACCGATTCGACCTGACATGACTATAGGTGCCAGGTAAACGCTCTCCGAAACACCCAATTCTCTGTATAGAGGAGGTCTGAAATGATTCCTTTAAATTGGGCTGAAGCACTTATCTGCTACAGTCTGCAAGTCTAAACATGAGGGAAGAGAACCACCCACCTCCTTCCCATACTCTTCCTCCCCCTTCCCTCCCCCGCATGAAAGGGAGATGTCCCATAATGTCCTTAGAGGTGTCATAGTAATTTACACACCACGTCCAATTGCTATTTTTTCGCCAGCCTACGCGATTTCCAAATCTTTCAAAAGCTTCTTCATAGTACTTTCCATCAGCAATACCACCGACTTCTTTGGAGAGATATATCTCTTTTTGCACACTAAAGCCAAACTTGCCCTGGCTGTACTGCACCCATAGTTCATCAATCGCTAAAAGCTCTTCACAAGGAAAGTCTAATAAATCATCAAGCTCAAAATACTGTCCCTCCTCTTTACCTAGTGCAGTAATCATTAGTCGATAGGTTTCGTTGTCGGCTTCCTCCCATTGGCCATTTCGAAAATACTGCTCTAGGTGCTGGTAACGTGAGGTAGCCACAGTTTGCTTTAAAATCTTAAGCGATTCTTCAAGGGCTGGGTCAAGTCGTTTGGTGGTATCTTTCCAGCAGGTATAGGCAAGGTCAATAGCCCCTTGGTCGAGCATATGCCGCAATAGCCAACCGGGGTTAACCTGAGCAGCGTAGAGCAAAATTGTAGGCTTCCACCAATCGTCTTTAAAGCGGTTATTTAACAAGGCCTCTTGCCGGGTACGAGCAATTTCGGCAGCCGCTAAGTATTCTTGAAAGCTCAAATGGGCGAACTCGTACTCGTCTTCTTGCTGCACCAGCAGTTCGCTAATTTGCACCACCTGTTCGATAAAATTTCCCGCATCTATGGCTTCCTCCTGTTGATCTAGGCAGCGGACTATGAAAGAAAATAAATCTTCCTGGAGGATGCGTTCGATGTGCCATTGCATCATCTGCAGGGCCAGCATTTGCAGCACGGTTTGAGCATCGCATTGGGTCAGCAGTGTATCGAGTTGGCGGGCGCGGGGGCGGTCTCTCAGTTGCAGTTGGCAAATTTCTTGGTATAGCTCTACCTGTCGCTGGGGCAGCCGCGCCCCCGGATACCGCCGATGAAAGGTGACGATCATGTTCAGCAACAGCGGGTTTTTGGCCAAGTCTTTTAGTTCTTGACGATTCTCAATTTGGTGCAGCAGGTCTTGGGCGGCTTCGTTGGCGAGTTTGACTACATCGGGGGTGGCTCTGCCGCCGTGGGCATAGCGCTCTTGACACTGGTACCACCGGGTAACAAAATCGCGTCGCTGAGTGGCATCAAAGTCGCGCACCCAGAGAGCGGTTGAGAGTTCTAATCGGTGGGCAGCGTCTTGATCGCGGTAGGCTTTGGGCCGCGAGGTGACGATGAAAACAGAGTTACCGTAGCGCCGCATTTGCCTGTTGATCCAGGTTGCTACCGCAGGGCGCTGATCTTTAGCCACTTCGTCAAAGCCGTCGAGCATAATTACTGCATCGCCTCGGCGCAGTACATCCGTTACCCAGTTGTCGGGCACAGGCCGATCATCTCCTTCCCTGGGTAGGTCGGGGATGTGATGTTGGGTGATGACAGTGGGCAGATCGGGTGCACTCTCGCTGGCCAGCAGGTCGCGAAGTTCCTTCTTACGCAGCACCAGCAATACCGGAATCCGCTTTTTGACCTGGTGACGACTGTACTGTTTAGTAGCGTAGATATAGGCGACGTGCTTGAGCAACGTGGTTTTGCCGTAGCCGCCCCAGGCGAGAATTACCAGCTGGCGAAAGGGTGGCGTTTGCTCGGCCTGACGCAAAAAGTGCCAGATGTTGAGATTGGTAGCGCGCTCCAGTTCTTGAGGATTGAACGATTCTGCTGGTGCCTTGAAGCCGGGTAATGTGCCGCTGAGATCAAGCGCTAGGGGTACAAAGACTTCTTCCAGCATAGAGGTGAAGATGCCCTCCTGCTGGGGCACGCCCTCGGGACGGTATGACTGACAATCCCATGCTTGGCATTGCAGGTACCAATCTTCAAATCCGCTAAGGCGAGTTGTGACCTGCTCGGTTCTGCGGTCTATGCCCTGGTCAATGGCCTGCCCAGCTTGCTCTAGCCGCCGCCGGTTGCCCGAGTCAATGGGTTTGAGTAGCGTAGTGCCATAGGCAATGCCTAGGCCAATCACGGCTGAGGCAACTGCTTTAGGAATGCTGCCATCGTCTTTGATGAGTTGCCAAAAAGCGTTTGCTCCACCTGCGGTAAGGCCCCCAGCAGCAATGGTTTTAAGCAACAGTTCGGCCAGTCGCTCACTCAAGGGAGCGTTAGGGCCTTGGGGCGCGGGTTGTGTCATGGGAGGTGGCAGCCGGGGCAGGTTGCCTCTTATTCTGGCCTACTCCAACGAAAACTAATGCAGCCTCTGCGAGAAACTTGCTTTCAGGCACCGGGTGCCTGGGCGATGAGCAAAAACCTCTGCTATTTGCCTAAAAGGCACCCGGTGCCTTTTGCCGAAACCCTGACTCAGACTCAATGTCGTCGGCAGCGACACCTTTACCGCTGCTCTCCAGGTCTACCGCCACGCCAAAGCCCACGAAGACGGTAGCGGCCTCGACACCCTGGTCGAAGAATTGGGCCAGCGCTTCGATCGCCAGCCCCGCAAAAAAGCTGTCGCCGTCGAGCCAGCAATATAGGTACTTACAAAGCAATCCCCCCTGTCCACGCAATCAACGGGCAGGGGGGAGGGGGGATTGCTTCATCTACCTAGAATTAGGCCTGCTCGGGCACAAACTCTAGCGAGACGCCGTTCATGCAGTAGCGCTGACCGGTGGGTTCAGGCCCATCGGGGAACACGTGGCCCAGGTGACCGCCGCAGGTAGCGCAGTGTACTTCAACCCGAGTCATAAACAAGGAGCGATCGGTAGTGGTTGCGATCGCGCCCTCAATTGGCGCATAGAAGCTAGGCCAGCCGGTGCCGCTGTTGAACTTAGTGTCGGAGGTAAACAGGGGTGTGCCGCAGGCTGAGCACTCAAATACGCCGGGTTCGTACACCTTGTCGAGGGGGCTAGAGCCAGCCCGCTCGGTGCCGTGCTTGCGCAGCACCCGAAACTGCTCAGGGGTGAGTTGGTCGCGCCACTGATCTTCAGTTTTGCTAACGGTAAATTGCTCGTTGGAGGTTGTCATGGTGTCTACAAATTGGGAATCTACTTGCTTGGAAAAAAGTTCGGCGGTGAAGTTATTCAACAGCCAGGTGCCGCCAACCACGGCGGTACCGGCCTCTAAGAGCTTACGTCGCTTCATGGCGAGGTCAAACCATCGGTAGTTAAGTGAGCTAGGGCGGGCAATTCCCTGAAAGGGAAGCTTCGCCATCGCCCAGCGGCTCGTTTTATTTAACTTAACGTATCTGCCCCAGGCAACGCTGATAGCCCCGTGAGAATTTGCCCCAGATCCCCTGAACCCCCGGTTCTTTAGTACGCTATGACTACCGTTGATACCCTCCAGGGATTGTCGCTCTGCCCCTATGTCAGCTATCACCTCTGCCCCATCTAAACGCCGCGACCACAGTTGGCCCTTTTGGCCCCTGGTGCCCCTCTATCCCTACGGCCAAAGGCCAACGCTGCGGGTCGAGGTGGTCAAAGACATGGTCTGGACCTTTGAGCAGTTCCAGGGCATTTTTTACGTGGTGGTGCCCATTCGCATGACGGTAGTGCGACTAGAGCCGACGGGGCTGCTGGTCTACTCCCCGGTGGCTCCCACCCCCGAGTGCATTGCCCTGGTGCGCGAGCTAGAGGAGCGCTACGGCCCGGTTAAGTACATCATTATGTCCACGGTGACGGGCATTGAGCACAAAGTCTTTGTCGGTCCCTTCGCCCGCCGCTTTGCCCAGGCTCAGGTCTATGTCACGCCCAACCAGTGGAGCTTTCCGCTCAATTTACCGCTGCCCTGGCTGGGGCTACCGCGCGATCGCACCCATATTCTCCCCGCCGACAGCGCCCAGGCTCCCTTTGCCGACCAGGTCGACTACGCCCTGCTGCCCCCGATTGACCTAGGGCTGGGGCCGTTTGGCGAAACCGCCTGCTTTCACCGGGCCAGCCGCACGCTGCTGCTCACCGATGCGATCGTGTCGGTGCCAGAGGAGCCGCCCGCGATCGTGCAAATTGACCCCTTCCCGCTGCTGTTCCACGCCCGCGACAGCGCCACCGACGCGATTGTCGACACTCCTACCAATCGGCGCAAGGGATGGCAGCGGATTGCCCTATTTGCCTTTTACTTTCGCCCCAGCACCCTGGAGGTGGCGACCACAGGGGAAATGTTCAAAGAGGCTAAGCAGGCCCCGGTGCGATCGCGCCGCCACTACTTTGGCCTCTACCCCTTTCGCTGGCGGCCCGACTGGCCCCAATCGTTTCGGGCCTTGCACAACCACGGCCAAATCCAGGTGGCTCCCATTCTGCAAACGCTGATCTTCAATCGCGGCCCTCAGGAGGTCTTAGACTGGGCCAAGCACGTTGCCACCTGGCAGTTTGAGCGTATCATTCCGGCGCATCTGGCAGCGCCCATCCTCGCCACTCCAGATCAGTTTTTGGCGGCATTCGAGTTTTTGTACACCGAACCGACCGCAGCGGCAGACCAAAGCCTGCCCGGAGCCGACTTTGATCTGCTGCGTCAAATTGAAGGGCTCTTGCTGAGCCGAGGTATTTCTCGGCCGCGCCAGCCTGCGCCCTCCATCGGCACACCCATCGGCCAAACAGCAGACGACAAAAAAGCAGAGGCCTAAGCAGCCTGTGCGAAAGAAAAACGGGCGGAAACCGATGCCGCCCAGACCAAATCTACTCAGCCATATCTTCCATTTTGGCAGAAATCTTTTCTTTAATTTCTTCCATGCTGGGCATGAACGCCTTCTTCTTCTCAAAGCCTAGCTTGATCTTCTCAGCAATTTCTTCGGGGGTAGAAGTCATTTCAGAATCGACGGCATCGGGGGCAAACGTCGCTTTACTTTCCATGCCCAGCTTGATTTTTTCAGCAATTTCCTCCGGAGTCGGCATGAACATTTCCTTCTTGTTCATAAAGACCTCTTTCTTCTGCTCCGGAGTTAGCGCTGCAAATAGCTGACCCTTGGGAACAGATTTAATAATAGAGGCCAGTTCACCCTTTTGTTCGAGAGTTAGCGCCATGCGTCTAAATGCTTTACGCAGGCTATAGCCATCCTGAATGGCTTGCTCAAACTTTTCGCGTTGCTCAGGGAAGAGAATGTTCTCAATTTTGGGCACGTATTTTGACTGCAAGTCTTCGATTAGAATTGCCTGCTCAGAGGTAACGTCAATGTTGTCAAAAAACGGTAGCGAAAAAGGAAATGGCTTAGCACTGGCGGGGCTAACGACTAGGTTTAGCGAAACCAGCAGACAAAACACAACGGTGAGAAGCTTTCTCAACATACTAATTCTCCGTACTGTATAACTAACACAATGCAACTAACACAACGCTAAAGTAAATCGACTGTAGCTGCCCCTTCAAGAAGTCGCCTAGCTTTCGTCGCTCACCGCCTTAAAATGCTCAGAGAAGGCTACAACTGCCATAAACGATATTACAATGACCGGTACAATTAGGCTCCACCAGGTTTCAGAAATTAGCACAAAGTAAGTAGCCCCCAAACCGCCTAAGGCAAAACCAGCCATAATTGGCAAAATCCGCCCCATCCGTTCCACAGATTCGGCAGCAGCGAGAGAGGCCTTTTCGTCGCCTGGCGGGGCAAATTTTGACACTGCCACCTGCACCAAATCGATGGTGAGCTGGGTGGTATTGCCGGTCATGACGGTAGTAGGTATGTAGCTTTTGAAGACCCCTTTAGCCTCCTTCATTAGGGCATTTTGAATCCCCATAGCCACCACCCCCGTGATGCCAATCGGCAGAATATATTCTTCTTGAATACTAAAAACAAGTGCCGGGGACAAGTTGACGCCAACCAGCAAAAAAACCGTTAAGGCTACGGCCTCAGCTGCCAGTAAGATCGCAAAAACAGGCCACTTTTTCTGGCGAGCATAGCGGGCCAACAGCGATGTGCCCGCCACCGACACCATAAAGGCTGGAATCATTAGCAGGTGGGTAATGACGGACTCTTCATCAGCCATTACAAACTCATACCCGGCCAGGGCAATGTTGCCGGTAACGTGGGCAGTGAAAATGCCAAACAAAATAATAAAGGCAGAGGTATCGACGAACCCCGCTACCCAACTCAGCATAAACCCGGCTGGGCCATCGCTGAGTAGGTAGTTGCCCAGGCTAAACTCAGATTTAGGAGGAGAACTCGCGACCATGATAGCTATCTAAACGATGCAGCAATAAACCAAAAGATAACTGGCACTAAAACTATTTGGGTAAAACTATTTAGGGCCTTAGAACCACTTGGGGCTATCATGGGCGGTCGCCCGCCCGGCGTCAGTAGCAGACATAACGGTATTACCCCTTGCCATCGGTTTTGGCTTTGGGGGCAGTGATTTTAATCGCCTGGTACAGGCGGCTATCGGTCGTAGATTTCGCCGCTTCGGCAGCCTTGGCCTGTTCAAAACTTTGGTCAGGCTGGGCTGCTAGCCGTTGGGCCTGATGCTCAGCGGTGTTGGTGGTCATATCGCTAATTTGCACTGCCTTAAACACCATCGGTTCCACGGCCTTATCTGTTAAGGCTGGAGCGTTGGGCAGCAGTAGGCCTAGCAGGCAACCTCCCAGAACATTTCTCAAACCCTTAACCATGACTCTTCAACACCTGATAAGGAGTGACTGGTGGCAGCTTCAGGATCCTGACAACCGACTCAACGCCTGATTCTAGCGGTAGGGACATGGGCATTTTGTCGGTTTCAATACCGTTTTTCGGCATTTTTGGGGGCATAACGTAAAGCACACCTCCCATCGGAGAGACTTTTTTGAAATCCATCGATGGAATCTATCTCCCGCTCAAGCAGGCTGTGATGTCCTATGTGCTCTTCACTACAGAACGCCCTAAGCCTTATCTCTTATAACTCTCTTAACTGTGTATACAGTACACCGTATTCAAGGCTGGTTTTGCAGGCCTAGAGAGAATATCGGGTGCTAAAGGAGTTTAAAAGAGAAGGCTTGAAGATCGCATTGACCTAAGTTTTGCCACGTAAAGCCTAAAAGCCCTTTGTTTGTATCTTGGGGAACAAAAAAGCTTTTGCTTGGTTGTAATCCTTTGTTAAGTCGCAACGCCCAGGCATTTTACAGAACTATTTTGGGGAGGGTACATGGCACAGGCAGACCGTGAAAGCGTCATCGAGCAGGAGATGGACGGCGACAGAATTAGTATTCAGTCTGAACTGCTCTACGGACTGAACGATAAGCCGCCGGTTGGGGAGTCTATTTTTGTCGCCATTCAGCACGTTCTGGCGTCGTTTGTTGGCATTATTACCCCAGGCTTGATTATCTGTGGTGCGCTGGGAGTCAGCCCTGCCGACACGGGGATTATTGTCAGCATGTCCTTGTTTGCCAGCGGCCTTTGCACGTTTATTCAGTGTCGAAAGTTTGGCCCGGTTGGGTCTGGCTTACTGAGCTTGCAGGGCACTAGTTTCGCTTTTTTAGGGCCGGTGATTGGGGTCGGCTCGGCGGCGATCGCCACCGGCAGTACGCCTGAGCAAGCGCTGGCGCTGATTTTTGGGGTCTGCTTTTTTGGCTCTGCGATCGAGATTATTTTGAGCCGCTTTCTGCACCTGCTCCAGCAGATTATTACCCCGGTGGTCACGGGCACTGTGGTGATGATCATTGGCCTCAGCCTAATTAAGACCGGCTTTTTTAGCCTGGCTGGCGGCGCACCGGCTCTCGCGAATGAAACCTTTGGCAGTACCCAAAATCTGGCCCTGGGCGGGCTTGTTTTAGCGATCGTCGTGTTTTTGACCCTCTCCCAAAATCGCTTTTTGAGAATGGGAGCGATCGCGATTGGCTTAGTGGTTGGCTACATCATTGCTATTGCGCTGGGTCTGGTAGACTTCAGCTCTCTCAGCACCCTGCCGCTGATTCGCCTGCCGCTCCCCCTGCGCTACGGCCTAGACTTTAGCTTTTCGGCCTTTGCGCCCTTTGCCATTCTCTACGTCATCACCGCGATTGAAACCATTGGCGACCTGACCGCAACCTCTGCGGTTTCGGGTGAGCCCGTTTCAGGGCCAATCTACTTTCGCCGGATTAAGGGTGGGGTGCTCGGTGATGGGGTCAACTCGGCGATCGCAGCCCTTTTGAACACATTCCCCAATACGACTTTTAGCCAAAATAACGGCGTGATTCAAATGACCGGGGTAGGCAGCCGTTATGTGGGCTTCTATGTAGCCGGTATCTTTGCGATTCTTGGTCTGATCCCCATTGTTGGCGGTATCTTTCAGGTCATTCCCCAGCCGGTGCTAGGCGGGGCAACGCTGGTTATGTTTGGTTCGATCGCGGTGGCAGGCTTGAACATTGTCGCCTCTACTGGGTTAGATCGCCGCACTGCCGTCATCGTTGCGGTTTCTTTGGGGCTGGGCTTAGGGGTGGTTTATTCTCCTGATGTCTTTGCCGATAAGCCAGCGCTGATTAAGAACATTTTTTCGTCTGGTATTTCTACTGGCGGTCTAACGGCTATTCTTTTGAATATTGTGCTGCCCGGTCGTCCCAAGGCCAGGATTGAAGCCAATCCTGGCCTGTCAGAAGCCTAGGAAATCTCTAGGGGATAGCGCCTTAGGGAGAAATTCGAGGGTTTCAGAGTGGGCTGTCAGGTCAGCTCCAGCTTGCTGGGGCCATTGCATCGGGTTGAGTGCGATCGGCCAGGAAAAAGACTACCGAGTGGCTCTGTCGGAGACACCGTTCGGAGACACGGTCTTGACCTGGTTTCTTAACCCCTAGGAACAATGGGTCTGAAGTTATTGACTAGCTTCCGCTCATGATGTTTCCAGAGATCGACGGATGTGAGGATGTGTTTTGGTGTGAGGAAAATCGATGGTGAACGTTTTGTCTTGGCAGGCTATGGTTCGCTTGGGTTTGGGCGGCTGCGATCGCGGTTTGGTAACGGCTGCGGTGCTGCTGCTTTCGGCGACAGCGGCGGTGGCGAGCGCGCCTGAGGCTGAAGGGGTGGATCGAGGTGATGGGGCTGCGATCGCGACCATTGCTCTAGAATCTGCCGCTGTTGAAAATGCAGTGGCAACCCCTAGTGAGGTACCCGCTGCGCTAGCCGCTGTGGCGATCGATCAAACCCAACCGGCAGAAACAACCCCTGCTCTGATCGCTGCTGAACCGCTGGATGTGGCTGAGCCAGAAGCCACCGTCATGTTTCGAGTCGATGACCTAGAAACGGGGCTAGAGACCGATGCTACGGTGCGCCCTGCCGCCACCGACGACCTAGCCCAGGTCACCCGCGTTACTGACTTTTCCGATGTGTTGCCCTCCGACTGGGCCTTTCAGGCTCTGAGCAACCTGGTCGAGAACTATGGCTGCATTCAGGGCTACCCCGATAGCACCTTTCGAGGGCAGCGATCGCTCACCCGCTTTGAGTTTGCCGCTGGCCTCAATGCCTGCCTAGATGTGGTTGTTAGCACCCTAGGCACCGACGTTTCAGACGAAGATCTGGCCACCATTCGTCGCCTCCAGGAGGAATTTGCGGTCGAGCTAGCGTCCCTGGGCGGTCGAGTCGATCAGCTAGAGGCCGAAACCGCCCAGCTTCGGGCGCAGCAGTTTTCCACGGTCACCAAGCTGCGGGGCCAGGTATTTGCCAGCCTTGGCGGCGGTTTCACCAACGGCGATATTTTGGCTGAGGGTGAAAACATATTCGATTCTGATCCTGAGCGTTTTGTGCGTACGGTCACCGGCAACCCTGCGATTAGCACCACCAGTTTGCTCTGGCTCAACCTCGATACCTCCTTCAGCGGGGCCGATCGCCTCAAACTACAGCTATTGACTGGTGCTGGTAGTGGTCCTGCCAACCTCTACGGCTCGGCGGGTCTGTTCAATACCTTTGGCACAACCTTTGTCAATCAGGGGGGGGTACCTGCCGGGCGAGACTTTAGCGTCTTTATCCGAGAGCTGAGCTACGCCTTTCCGGTGGGAGACAGCCTGACCTTTGACATCGGCCCCCGAATTAACTGGTACGCCTACTTTGATAACAACCGCTACACCTTTTTCTTGACCGGGGCCAACAGCTTTAACTCCAGCGGCGGCACTCAGGTCAATGCTGTTGACCGGGGTACGGGCGCGATCGCGGTCTGGGACGTGGCTGACTGGCTCGATGTTCGCGTCGGCTATCTGGCCGAAAACACCGAGTTTATCGGTGGCAATAAAGCTCCTAGCGACCCTAGTATTGGCTTGTTTGGCGGTACCAGCACCCTCACAGGTCAGATTGGCATCAGGCCCTTTGACAACTTGAACCTGCGGTTTTTGTACACCCGATCTAACCTGATGCCCAACGGTGCAGGGCTGATTGGCGGCACCTTCGGCGAACCGATCTACGGCTTTGCCGACGACGGTGCTGACGGCCCGTTGACCAATGCTCCTGCTGACACCTTTCTGGTTAACTTCGACTGGACACCGATAAGCTGGCTCGGTCTCTTTGGCCGCTATAGCTACGGGAGTGTCGATTTAACCTCTGCCCTTAGCCAAGCTGGTATCGGCAGTGTCGATTCCCAGTCTTTCCAGGTTGGGCTTGCCTTTCCCAACTTGTTTAAGGAAGGAGCGCAGGCGACTATCTCTTACCTGGTTCCCTTTAGCGTCCTTAGCGGAGAACAGTTTCTGGCCTCAGGGTATGGCGATGGCGGTCGCCAGCAGGAGATAGAGCTGTCCTACCGCTATCCGCTCAATCGAAATATTGCGCTCATGCCCTCGGTCTACTGGATCAAGCAGGCCAATAACTTCAGCACCAACCCCGACATTTTCATCTTCAATATGTTGGCCCAGCTGAGCTTCTGAGGGCAGCCGTTCTTTCATCAGTTCATCTGATACGTTTCCTGGCCCCGTTTGCTAACAGACGGGGCTTTTTTAGTCTTCAATTACGTCATCTACGCCAGCGGCTTTCAGCTCAATATCATTGAGGCGATCGAGCAGTTGAGCACTTGAGAGCTACTCAACAAAGTCGGTGTCAATCTCAATGTCCAGAGAAACATCGTCTACCGTGATGTAGAGCTGGTTGGGGCGGCAGCACACCTGGCAGTCTTCGATGTAGGTCTGGGTTAGCCCAGCGGAGAGATCGATAAATGTGGTACTGGGTTCGCCGCAAAAGGCACAGGTGTATTCAGCGGTAGATTGCATTAGCAACGGGGTGATTAAGGTTTGGCAGGAACATCTTAGGGGCCGACTCGTCCTCGAATCTAGAGGTAATTTTGAGCGATCGCGGGCCGTATGGGCCTAATTCATCTATTATTCCCATTGCCTCTGTGCCCGCTTCATGATCAAGGCACCCCTACATTTTCAACCCTGTTTCTGGAGATTGCGATGAAAGTAAGTCATCTAGCCGCGCTGACCCTAGCGGTAATGCCCGTCGGCGCTCTGGTGCAGACCTCCGTTGCCCAGGCTCAGCTGTTTGTGTCATCGCCCATTCAGGCCGTTACCCCCAACAGCGAAACCCTTTATCTCAACACCGATGCAACCGTCGAACAAACCCTTCAGGTGGGGGCAGCCACCAACCTAAACGGGCGCAGCATTCCGGCTGGTTCTATAGTTCGAGGTCGATTTGAGCCAGCTGAGGGCGGGGTGCGCTACGTGGCCACCGCTGTTGAAGTGGGCAACCAGGTTTACCCCGTCAACGTCGTTTCTGAGCTGCTGCGCGATATTAAAGATCCCCGCGAAACCAGCACGGGTGCCATTCTGACCGATGCCGGTATTGGGGCAGCGGGCGGGGCTGCGGTCGGAGGCATTCTCAGCGGTCGGCTTTCTGTGGGCGGCATTCTCGGCGGTGCCGCAGCCGGTGCCATTATTGGCAATACCACTGCCCAAAGGGTAGTCGTGGTCGAGCCCAACCAAACCCTGACACTGACGACTAAGTAGTTTTGGCTCCGCTAAGATCAAGGGTTTAATTTCATGGGGTAGTGGGATAGCCGTCTCGGCTGTCCCAGGTGAGGTAGGTGCCTACCCTATAAGTAGATTGAGAAAATCCTTAAGAGATTTCTAGGAAAGAAGATCCCAACTTCAATCCAGCGGCTATAGCCGCTGTGGGGTGGGCATTGCCCACCATTGGGGCAACTGTTTTCCAGAAGTAGCCTTGTTCCTTAACTGGCCGGCTGCAGCTGCGATCGGCTCAGCGGTTTTGGATTTTGGGATAGCGGTATTTGGCGTCAATATCGGCCAGCTTGGCCTCGATCGCTCGGGTGCTGATGGCAATTTCGTAGATAAACCTCGTCCATCTTGAGAACTGGAGTTTTCAGGGCAGCGGAACTAAACTTAAGGAAGCTCGTTTTACAGTTCATGCGTTCTATGCTTACAGTCAAGACAGCAGCGTGGCAGCAAACCCCCG
>JBARVV010000020.1:0-25916 GCA_049646445.1 Nodosilinea sp.
GTCTGCTGGTCGCGATCCGACGGCAACATGGGGGAGGCTCTTGTTCTACATTGCAAGCTCTAAGAGGCTTTAGGGTGCATCCAGAGTCACTCCTAGGTCTATTTTGGGCCAACCCCTACATACAAGGGGTGAATGTCACTGAAATAAGCTTTTGCAGATCGCCGAAAGTCTTGATTTGACGTAGGGTGGGCACTGCCCACCAGTCTTAATTCAGTGCCATTCAATGTAGGGGTGCAGAGCCTGTGCCCTGGGGAAAAAGCAAAATTCTTAGGTATTGTTGCTGTCAGAATTAGTATTAACCAAGACAATGAAGGTGTTTGTCTTTTGCCTTTTTTATCGTGCAAAAGGCGCAAAATATCTTTACCTTGCTGTCGGTCGCTGGGTGCAGCAGTACTGCACCAGAGCAATAAAGATTACTGTCCCTACCACATACTTAAATGCATTGGGAATCCAGGTCTGGGGCGAGAAAAAGCCTTCGATTAAACCAGCAATCACCAGCATTGGAATAACGCCGTAGAGCAGCTGGGCCGCCTGTAGCCCATAGAGCTTGAGGGCATCGACCCGGCGATAGTAGCCGGGTAGCAAAATGCCTCGGGCCAGCAGCAGACCAGCGCCTCCAGCGATAAAAATGGCCGGTAGCTCCAGCGCCCCGTGGGGAAAGACAAAAGCCCACAGGTCGTAGGCCAAATTGGCCTGGGCTACCAACACCCCTATACAGCCAATCATCACGCCATTGAACACCAGCAGAAAAACGGTAAAAGCTCCCGGTGGAGTAATCATCGGTACCTGGGGCAAAAACATGATGACGCCACCCAATAGCGCATTGAGCGCAACCGCAATGTTGTTAATCATGAGGCCGCTGGAGGCGATCGGTTCAATCCCCATAATCGAAACCGTCCAGAGCTCCCGGCTGGTTTTGACCTCTTCGACAAACTCCTGGCCCAGCACCAGAGTGAGAAAGGCCGGGTCTTGCCAGGCCAGCCACCAGCCCAGCAGCCCGCCGATCGCAAACAGAGCCGTTGCGATCGCAATATACACCCAGCTCTGCTGCACCACCGCCGGAAAGCCGTAGCGGCAAAACTCCCACAGCGCCTGCCACTCTTGCCGACGAGAGCCTTGATAAATTTGGCTGTAGCTGCGGCTGGTGAGCCGCTGCAGGTCTTTAATCACAGCCTGGCCAACGGCGTTGCCCTTAGCCCGAGCCAGATCTGCCGACACCGACCGGTAGAGGCTGGCCATTTGCCGCACCTGGCCAGCCGAGAGCGACCTGAGCCCGGTTCTTTCGGCCTGGATCAACAACGTTTCGAGCTGCCGCCAGCTAGCTTCTCGTCGAGCCATCCAACGCTGAACATTCATGAAGCAAAGGGGAGAGAATGGGCATGCTACAGAGAAGTGTAGGATAACCTCGAATGAACGCATACCGTATTACAGCTCGTTTTAGTCAGATCAGGAGGCGACGCTGATGAACCCATCCATACAGCAGGGTAGCCAGCTCGGCCCCCTCAACCCCGGCGACGTAGTGAGCGCGGCCCTGCGGCTCTACAAAGATCGCTTCAAGACCTTCTTTCAGCTGGCGATACTGGCTACGCTATGGCTAGTGGCTGGGATAGTAGGTCTGGTGCTGGCGATCGCTATTCTGGCGGCGATCGGGGCTGGGGTCGGTGGCGATATTGGGGCTGTACTTGGCGGCCTGGTGGGGTTGCTGGTCGGGTTTGCCCCGCTACTCTACGGCTCAGCCAAGTACTACGTCCTCTCTAGCGCCATTGGCAGGCTGTCTTTTCAAGATCTAATTAACCAGCCCGAGACCTCCCTAGAGGCGCGACGCCAGGTGGCCCCTAGGCTGGGGCAGTTTTTGCTGCTGGGCTTTTTGCTGCTGCTGGCTTACATGGCCTCGTACCTAGTGGGCTCACTGGTGGCGCTAATCGCTGGCGGCAGCGTCGGCTTTTTAACGGCAGGCATTTTATCGGCGCTGATTAACCAAACGGTGGGCGGCATAATGGGCGTCTTTTTGGGCCTAGTGCTGGGCCTGGGACTTTTGCTGATCGCCCTGATTTGGGTGGCTTCACGACTGTTTATTGCTGATGTAGTGCTGGCGATCGAGCCTCAGCAGGATGCAGGCGGCAGCATGAGCCGCAGCTGGGAGCTAACCCAGACGGCCATCCTGCGCATTCAGGTGGTGTTTCTAGCCACGTTTTTGATTCAGCTGCCCCTGCTCTCAGTCACCAACTACATCCCCAGCATTTTGCTGGAGCTGCTGCCCGCCGATGGCGTTGTCTACGGCATTACAGCCTTGCTCAGCCTGGTACTCAGCCTGGTAGGCAGTATGGTGGTGCTGCCCCTGTGGCAGGCGGTCAAAGGTGTTCTCTACTATGACTTGCGCAGCCGCCGCGAGGGCCTCGATCTGGCCCTGCGCCACGATAACGGCCAAAGCCTTGATCCTGACCTGTAGTTGTCGACGCCCCAATGCCCCTCTTCAACACCGTTACCATTCGCACCCCCGAGAGCGTTGAGCTGGAGTTTGTGCTGGCTGGGGTGGGCAGCCGGGCCGTGGCGCTCACCCTCGACTACCTGTGCTTGGGCGCAGGACTCACGGGGCTGACCCTGATCTACAGCTTTTTGCTGGTGCGGCTGCTGGCCATAGAAGCGGTGCTCTCGATTCCGAGTCAGACGGTGCGGCTCTGGGTGACTGCGATCGCAGCCGTCCTGGCCTTCTTTATTTATATTGGCTATTTTGCGCTGTTTGAAACCTGGTGGTACGGCCAAACCCCCGGCAAGCGCTACGCCAAAATCCGCGTCATTCGCGACGATGGCCAGCCCGAGCGGCTACCCCAGGCAACGCTGCGATCGCTGCTGCGCCCCATCGACGATATTTTGTTCATTGGTTTCTTCTGCATTCTGCTCAGCAAAACCGAAAAGCGGGTGGGCGACTGGCTAGCGGGCACCCTGGTGGTGCAGACCGACCCCGTTACCAACAGCGAGATTCAGCTGCCCGAGCGATCGCAGGCGATCGGCAAAGACCTGCTAGCGCTAGTCGATATCACTCGCCTCTCCCCCGACGACTTTGCCACGGTGCGCGAGTTTTTACAGCGGCGGCAGGCCATGAGCCCCAAAGCCAAAACCCTAGTTAGCGACCAGCTCGCCCGCCGGTTTAAAGATCAGCTGGGGCTCGAAACCCTGCCCACCGAAATGACCACCGATACCTTTTTAGAATCCCTCTACTACGCCTACCAGCACAGCAGGTGAACAGGGTTGGAGCGCAGCAGAAATTTATTTTATCTCCTCACCCTTCCTATTCCCTCACCCTCCAAGGATGAGAAGCACATCAATTCATAGAGAATCTTTATGACTAGGCTGCTACCATTCGCGAGATAAGTATTTTACTTCCCTTTACTCTCGGCCCAGGTCATGTTCTTCGACCCCATTTATATTCTGTTAGTTGCCATCCCTACCGGCGTGCTGACCTTTTGGGCACAAAGTCGGGTTAAGGGCACGTATCGCAAGTATTCCAAAGTGCAGTCCGCTATGGGTATGACCGGTGCCCAGGTGGCTCAAACCATTTTGGTTAGAAAGGGCGTGCGCAACATCAAGGTCGAGCCGGTGGCGGGCGAGCTCACCGACCACTACGATCCGAGCGCAAAGGCCGTGCGCCTTTCCCAGGGTATCTACGGCTCCGGGTCGCTGGCAGCGGCGGCGGTGGCCGCCCACGAGTGCGGCCACGTGCTGCAAGACGTAGAAGGCTACAAGTTTATGAATTTGCGGGCGGCGCTGGTACCGGCGGTAAATTTAGGCTCTCGGCTTGGCCCCATGCTGATCATGGCGGGGCTAATTTTTAACATTTTGAACCTGGCCTGGCTGGGAGTGATTTTCTTCGCGTCGGTGCTGCTGTTCCACGTGGTGACCCTGCCAGTCGAGTTTGATGCCTCACGCCGCGCCCTGCGGCTGGTCGATGAGCTAGGCATTCTCCAGGGAGAAGAGAACAAGGGCGCACGGGCCGTGCTGAGTGCGGCAGCCCTCACCTACGTAGCTACGGCCTTCACCGCTTTTCTCAACCTGCTGTACTACATAATATTAATCAATCGCCGCCGCTAAACCCGTGCGGGCATTCAAGTTATTTTTGGTGGCCCCGCAGGCGACGACTACAGCGGGTAGAGTGCAAGCTGGTTGTCGATCGCGACGATCACTGGGATCGCCTGATGCGCTTCATGCAGCGCTATGCTGAAGCAAACGGCATGGCCTATGGTGAATCGCCCCAGGTAGATGGTTTATCCTAGACCAAGCCCGCTTCTACGGCAGGGTTTTGTTTACCCAGAATCAGGTGCCCATGAAAATTGCAATTACTGGAGCCACAGGTTTCGTCGGCAGTCGCCTAGTAGAACGGCTCCAGGCCGAGGGCCATAGCGTTGTAGCACTGACCCGCAGCGTTGATCATGGCCGTCGGGTGTTTCCCGCCGCCAATTTTCCCAACGTTGAGGTGGTGGGCTATAGCCCGCTGGAGTCGGGAAACTGGCAAAATGGCGTGCTGTCGGGCTGCGATGGGGTTGTGAATCTAGCCGGAGCACCGATCTCAGAGCGCTGGAGCGACGAGCACAAGCAGGCCATCATGGACAGCCGCCAGGTGGGCACCGAAAAGCTGGGCGAAGCTCTAGCTCAGTCTGAACCCAAACCAACCGTGTGGGTCAACGCCTCCGCCATTGGCTACTACGGCACCAGCGAAACCGCCACCTTTGACGAAACCAGCACCCCGATCGAAAACGACTTTCTCTCCCAGGTCTGCCAGGCCTGGGAAGGGGCGGCTCAGCCGGTCAAAGACTACGGCACTCGTCTAGTGATTTTGCGCTTTGGCATTGTGCTAGGCATGGGCGGAGCCGTGGCCAAAATGCTGACCCCCTTTCGCATGTTTGCTGGAGGCCCCATTGGCAGCGGTCGCCAGTGGTTCTCCTGGATTCACCGCGATGATGTCGTCAACCTGATTATGCAGGCCCTTCAAGATCCGCAAATGGAAGGTATTTATAACGCCACTGCCCCTAACCCAGTGCGGATGGAGGAGTTTTGTAAAACCCTCGGCAAAGTGCTGAACCGTCCTTCCTGGCTACCCGTGCCCGACTTTGTGCTAGAAGCCATTTTGGGCGACGGCGCTCAGGTGGTGCTAGAAGGGCAGCAGGTACTGCCCAAACGCACCGAGGCCAGCGGCTTTACCTACCACTACACTCAGGTTAAAGACGCCCTCAACGACATTGTTTAAGTTGCCAAGCTCTAGAGATTAAGCCCAAAGACGCTATGGATATTGGTGAACTGCGCCGCGACTACACCCAGCGGGGACTGGATGTAGCTGCCCTTAGCCCCGACCCCTTTGCCCAGTTTGAGCTGTGGTTTCAGCAGGCCCGCGAAGCCGAGCTATTAGAGCCTAATGCCCTGGTGCTCTCTACGGTGTCGGCTAAGGCAGCGCCCTACCAGCGTACGGTGCTGCTCAAATATTTCGATCGCAGTGGCTTTGTGTTTTTCACCAACTATGGCAGCCGCAAGGCCCAGCACATCGCGGTCAATGCCCAGGTGTCTATGCTGTTTCCCTGGTACCCGCTAGAGCGGCAGCTGGCGATCGCAGGCATCGCCAGCAAAATTTCGGCAGCAGAGTCGCTCAGGTATTTTTCGTCGCGCCCTCGCGGCAGCCAGATCGGGGCCTGGGTATCGCAGCAGAGCAGCATTATCTCCTCGCGGCAACTGCTAGAGATGCAGTTTGAAAAAATGAGGGAGAAATTTCTCAACCAAGAGGTGCCCCTGCCCGATTTTTGGGGAGGCTATCGGGTCAAGCCCACCAGCTTTGAGTTTTGGCAGGGGCGACCCAGCCGCCTGCACGATCGCTTCTTGTACAGCCAAAAAGAAGACGGCTGGGCGATCGATCGCCTTTCTCCTTAAAATTCTCAATTCAAGCCCTAGAACTAGATACGTATGTCATCCAATTTGATGCATTCCATTTAGGACGGCATATCAATGCTTGCAGCTATCCCGATCAACATTTACTGGGCAAAACCTGCTGATTAAGTTTTCCCTGTCTGAAATCTGGGCACTTTAGGTAAAACCCAGTATTTACAACCTATTGAGGGACTTGGTCATGACTGAGATTAAAAGTGTGCCCTCTGCTCTAAATATCACGGTGGCTATTCCTACGTACAATGGTGCCCAGCGATTATCAAAGATTTTAGACCATTTAAAAGCTCAAACTAACGTTGCTGAATTGCGATGGGAAATTTTGATTGTTGACAACAACAGCCAAGATGACACTGCTGAAGTAATTCGACAGTATCAGGCAAAATGGCCGTTAAATGTTCCCTTACGATATAGTTTTGAGCCGCGTCAGGGAGCTGCCTTTGCCCGCCAAACTGCTATTAGAGAAGCCGCAGGGGAGTGGGTTGGTTTTTTGGATGACGACAATCTACCTGAAATAGACTGGGTAGCCGAAGCATTTTTTTTTGGTTGTCAACATCCTAATGTCGGAGCCTTTGGCGGACGTATTGAAGGTGCCTACGAAACTCCTCCACCTGAAGGCTTTGAGATGATTGAAGCCTTTCTAGCAATTCGTGATTATGGACCTAATATTATTGCCTTTAAGCCAGAAAACCTGCAATTACCACCCGCAGCCTCTCTTGTCATTCGTAGACAAGCGTGGGTTGATTGCGTGCCAACTCAACCTATATTGACAGGGAAGCTACCCGGCCTATTCATCCAAGGAGATGATTATGAGCCACTACTCTATATCTATAAGGGAAACTGGGAAATTTTATATAATCCAGCACTTAAAACACATCACCAAATTTCTCGACAACGATTTGAACGTGAGTATTTATTGACGCTCGCTCGCGGTTGTGGGTTGTCTACCTGCCAACTTAAATTAATTGCTACAAAAAGTTGGTGCAAGCCCTTGGTTGCCTTCCGTATCTTTATAGGCAGCTTACGCAGATTAGCAATTCACCTATTACGTAACCGTGAGTGCGCGAGGAAAGATCTTGTTGCCGAATTTCAACTTCATTTTCATTTAGGCAGCTTGCTAAGTCCTTTTTACGTTCGACGCTGGTATTAACATCAATAGTAGCAATGCCAAAAATTTCTGTTATTATTCCTGCGTATAACGCTGAAACTACAATCAAAGATACCATAGAGTCAGTGCTGAGCCAAACCTACTCTGACTTTGAACTTATTGTTATTAATGATGGTTCTCAAGATGCAACTTTAGAGGTTGTCAGTCATTTTGCAGACAAACGTATCAGAATATTCTCCTATGAGAATTCTGGCCCTCAGAAAAGCCGGAACCGAGGTATTGAAAAATCAACTGGAACGTATATTTCATTTATAGATGCTGATGATCTATGGACCACAGATAAACTAGAGCAGCAGTTGCAAGTAATTGAAGCCCATCCAGAGGCCGCAGTTGCCTATAGCTGGAGCGATGAGATAGATGAGACCAATAGATTTAGTCGCTCCGGGCAGCACTCTACTTTAGAAGGAAATGTCTTTGAGGCACTGCTTAAGAATAATTTTTTGGGTAATGGATCAAATCCGTTGGTGTGTGAAGAAGCCATTAGAAACGTAGGCGGATTCGATTCGTCTATTCTGGCTGGCCAAGATTGGGATATGTGGTTAACTTTGGCAACTCATTATTCTTTTGTCGTCGTGCCTAAGGTTCAGGTTTTTTATCGAAAATCATCAAACTCGAATTCCTGGTCTAGCAATTTGCGTCGACAAGAGAAAGGTTTAATGCAGGTTATGACTAAACACTTGAGTAAGCATAGTAACCTTTTGTCATACAAAAAAGGATGCTTAGCTTTTTGCTATAGATATCTTCTTTTTGAATGCTTTGAAAAATGTTCGCCAAGTTTTAGCAATGGTGTTCTCGCCCTAAAGTTTTTTCTGAAAGCTATTTATCTTGAGCCTTTTTGGTGGTTAAAGCGGTACCACTTGATAGTTATAACCTTAGCCAAAACCACAAATTATATGCTTTCCTGATGCCATTTTGAGTTTACTTTGGGGTTGCTGCTCCAAGCCCTCAGATAAAATCAACCCGCTCATAAATATCCATCATTGGCAGACGGGCATCGGTAATCGCCAACTCCACTACCGAGTCCAGCCCAGTTTGGGCAGTCATCCCCCACAGGTGTTCTTCAGCCCGATAAAACTGCTCGACTCGGGCCTCGGCCTGGTGCACAAACACATAGGCCTGCAGATACAGAATGGATCGGCAGTGGCTAAAAATACTCCCTCGCCCAGGCAGAGTGGCCGCATCTGGATTGTAGCCCGGAGTCGGCTCAGCCAAAATCTCAAACATTACGCAGGGGTTGAGCACGCGATCGCTCTGGCCATCGTGCAGCAGGGGCTCGCCCGCTACCACCATCAGATCGGGTTGTACACCAAAGCTCTGCTCTGGTAGCCACACCTGCACGCCTCGGGGCAGCACCTCGTAGAGACTGCGACCACAGGTGATATCCATCAAGCGCATCAGGTTGCGCAAAATGCGGCCCTGGTTAACCGAACCCTTACTCATAGTCTTCGGCTTCGCCCCCCACTACCACATTGCAAATGCGAAGGCTGGGGCCACCGCAGCCAACGGGTAGCCCGTTTTGTCCCCCCTTGCCGCAGCCCCCCGACTCATCCCAATAAAAGTCGTCGCCGATCGCCTCAATATCGGCCAGGGTGCGAAACACATTGCCCGACAGGGTCACATCGCGCACGGGTTCGGCGAGCTGCCCGTTGCGAATCATCCAGGCTTCTCCAGCGGTAAAGGTAAACATTTCGCCATTGGTCATGCCCTCCAGCCAGTTGCGGGCGTAGACGCCTTCTTTAATATCGGCAAATAGGTCATTAACGGGGGTGGTGCCGCGCTCAATCCAGGTGTTGGTCATGCGCACCAGGGGCGAGTAGTGGTAGTTGAGGCAGCGGGCATTGCCAGTGGGCTGCTCGCCCAGCTTACCCGCCGTTTCGCGGGAGTGCAGCCGCCCGACCAGAACGCCATCTTCAATTAGCTGAGTGGTGGTGGCGGGGGTGCCTTCGTCGTCGTAGAAATAGCTGCCTCGGTGGCCAACCGGGGCTGCTCCATCAAAAATTTGTAGGCCACGGGGGCCAAACCGGCGGCCCATGCTCATAGATTCCAGCAGGTCGGGGTTCTCGTAAGCCATATCGGCCTCCGAGAGGTGGCCAAAGGCTTCGTGAACAAACAACCCGGTCAGAATGGGATCAATCACCACGCTGTAGGTCGCTCCCCGTACCGAGGGCAACTTTAGCGCCGCGACGGCCCGTTGGGCTGCTCCCATCACCTGGCCATCGAGATTCTCCAGATCTTCGTAGGCTTTGCGCGAACCGGTCGTTTCGCGCCCGGTTTGCACGGTGTCGCCGTCGCGGGCGGTGGCAGCAAACCGCATTTCCATATCTGACCAGGCTTGATCGATAAAGGTGCCTTCGGCTGTGGCTAGCAATACCCGCTGAGCCACATCGGTATAGCGCACAGAGGTAGTGGCAATGCGATTATCTACGCTCTGGAGCAGGTCGGCATAGTGGCTGCACAGAGCTTTTTTGCGGGCCAGGGGAATGAATCGTGGGTCAGTCCCCGACAGGGGCAAACGGCGAACCACCTGCACCGGATCAACCGGGGCCAGCAGGGTTTCATCGTGACCAACCAGACGAGCAGCAGCTACAGCCGACTCAACACAGGGAGCCAGGCTCTCTAGGTCGTTGAAACTGGCAAAACCCCAGCCGCCTCGGTAACAGGCCCGCACATGCCCCCCGATCGCGATCGCCTCGCTAAGGGTCTCTGCCTGCCCCCCCCGCAAAAAAATATCGGTGCCCTCTGACTGCTCTAGACGGATGGCTAGATAGTCGACGCGCGGCCCCCAGCGATCGCACAGTTCCTGCATTCGGGTCTTTGCCTGATCAATCACCTCTGCCATACCCATACCCCCCGCCGCTTTCCCCAAATGTATCATTCAGAAGCCCATGATCTCAGGTGAAGATCACAGGCTAAAATCACAGGTATGACTACAGATTTTGACTACACCCTGCCCCCCGCCATAAGACGATTTTCAGGCTCCTTTCGCCTGGTGGGCTGGATTAGCTTTTGGGTGCAGATCGTGCTGGCCGCTATCTCCAGCCTGGTGCTGCTGTTTGCCAGCATCAATTTAACCGCGCGATCGGGGGGGGCTGGGGGGGGCAACCCCGGCACTGGCGTGGGGCTATTGTTTGCTGGTCTGGGGTTAGTAGCCGTTTACTTCAGCGCCTTTTGGGCCTTTCGCTACACCCGCATGGGGCGGAGGTTGCGCAGCCGCGACACCACCAAGCGCCCCAGCCCCGAAGATGCCATTCGAGCCCTGCGGCTGGGCACCGTCATTAGCATGGTGGGCATGTTAATCACCCTGTTTGGCAGCCAGGCGCTGATTGGGTCACTGCTGGGCAAGGCTCTAGCCCAGCCCCAGGGGGGTACGGTATTTGTGCCCGGCAATATTAATCAATATGTGGAAGCCTTTGATATTTTTGTCGTGCAGGCCAACACCAACACTCTGCTAGCCCACTTCGTCTCGCTAGCGGCAACGCTGTGGCTGTTAAGAATCGTCAACCGTGCCTGAGACCTAGAAACCCGGTTTCTGCGGTTGGTTGCGCCAGCCCTCAGACCATAGCGGGAAGAAACCGGGTTTCTTTTCACCGCGCCTAGGCCATTACCATGCCGCCATCGACGTTGAACACCTGTCCGGTAATGTAAGCTGCCGCCGGGTCTGCCACCAAAAACTTCACCATACCGGCAATATCTTCGGGCTGGCCAAATCGCCCCAGGGGAATGAACTTGAGAATCTCTTCGGTGTTGCTCAAGTCGCCCGTCATATCGGTTTCAATAAAGCCGGGGGCCACAGCATTGGCCGTTACACCTCGGCTGGCCAGTTCTTTAGCTACAGTCTTAGTAAAACCAATTACCCCAGCCTTGGCGGCGCTGTAGTTGGCCTGGCCGGGGTTGCCCATCTGCCCTGCCACCGATGCAATGTTGATAATGCGGCCCGATCGCTGCTTCAGCATCAGCTTAGCCACGGCGCGGGTACACAAAAATACCCCGGTCAAGTTGAGGTCAATCACCGCCTGCCAATCTTCGGGCTTCATCCGCAGCAGCAGCGTATCGCGGGTAATGCCTGCGTTGTTGACCAAAATATCGACGCGGCCAAATTTCTCTAGGGTGCCGCTGATCAGAGAGTCTACCTGATCGACTTTGGAGACATCGGCCTGGATGGCGATCGCGCTGCCACCCCCTTCAACAATCGCCGCTACGACCTCCTCTGCTGCTGTGCTAGAGCGGGCGTAGTTAACGACGACCTTAGCCCCTGCTGCCGCCAGGGCGATCGCCACAGCTCGACCAATCCCGCGTGACGCCCCCGTAACTACTGCAACCTGGCCCTCCAGGGATGGGGATGATGCGCTCATGGGGTTACCTCGATCAGCAAAACGTGCCCATTGTTTTTATCATGAAATGAGGGCAGTTGGGAGGATAATTACTACGTTGTAGTAAGTGCTAAAGATATGCCACCAGGGCTGTGCTTGTCAGTGCCTCGGACGGGTCTGCACAAGTCAATCAATTAAAATTCGCGGTATGGCTCAAAATTGGCTGCTTACTAGCATTGAAATAGAGACAGGGTTTGCGCTTAAAAGTTAGTTGGCCGCGACATCAGGATCATCGCATTCGGCATTACTAGCCGTTTTGAGGCTACCCAAAAGGGTTGCCACAATTACGCATTGTTGGACATCAGAGCCATCAGCGGCAACACTAATTACAAAGGGCAAATCCTCGCTAGACGCGTCTGCTGGATCAATCATCGTGCCGTCTGCTGGGCTTGTGCCGATAGAAGGCATGCCGCGATAGTCAAAAACAATCGTGTCAAAGATTGGATCTGGAACGCCGCCTGCGACATAGGAGGTAAGTCTCAGATTGCCAGCCCGGCTAGCGTCACTGCCTAAGGTTTGCGCCAAACCGTTGACCACTACTGTTGGCACAGTAGCGGCGTCATCTATTGCTACAGGTATCGACTGTCGCTTCTGAATAGCATCTTGCTGAGCATTTTTTAGCGTCTGAATCAGATCACTTTTGACGGCGCTGACCCGCTGACGGTTGAGAAACGCTAGCCAACCCGGTGCCGCAATGGCGGCCAAAATACCGGCAATAATTACTACTACAAGCACTTCTATTAGAGTGAACCCGGCGGTTTCACTATTTTTTTGGAAGGTTAAGCGTTTCATAACGGGTGCTGCCTGTGAAGAACTGAATGACTAGGAAGCTAGTTGCTAAAAATCCTGAGTTAGTTATCTTTCTCGATCACACCCCGAACCTGAACTTCAGTATTGATAGTTGGCAGACTGCTGGCGTTACTACTGGGGCCAAAGACTACCGTAGTGCCCGGGTTAGGATTGACGGTGCTCCCACGCAAAGACACGTAGAGGCTCTGGTTCAGGTTGCTTTCACCGACCAGCCCCTCTCTCACACAGACAAAAAAGTTGTTGGAATCGGTAAGGGCATCGGGGGATGCTGTGAGACCTGATGGGCAGGCAACGTTTGAAATATTGGGGTCATGGATGTCGATATAGTCGGTTAAGACAACAGCGTTACCGTCGGTATCGTCCGGGCCCTTGACCCAACTACCAAAATCATTGTTAGGGGCAGAAGGATCGCTGTATCCATCAGTTAAAGTTAAATTGTTGAGGTTGGAGTAGTTGGTTAGCTCATAGCGAATAATGCGACCAGGGCCAGACCAAATGGTGCTATCAGTGTTGTCTCGATGAAAGTAAACCACCAGATCGTAAACGTTTTGGCGCACCTTCAGGGTTTCGCAAATTTCTTCGGTTGCACCAGCGCAGGGGTCAGGTAGCTGCCCTACATCAATGGGCTTAAGCCGCCAAAAGGCTAACACAGCCGTGGTGTCGGCTGGTTCGTCGTCGAGCTGATTCACGATATCGGTTGGGTCTGAGTAGACATAGACCGCCTCTCTAACATCTCTGCTGATGTAGTCTAGTGCCCGCTTGGTATCTTGCTGTGCTTGGGTAAGTTTCTCTTCTCTGGCATTGGTGCCCAATAGCTCAACCACCAGATATAAGAGCGTACCTAGAATTAAAGAGCCAACGACAATAGCGATCAATAGCTCGGTCAAGGTAAAGCCACGCTGGTTTGCCTTAGATTTTTGCAGTAGCCAGCGGGTTAAAGCCGTAGAGGGAAGTTGAGCAGCCATGGGACTAAGCACCCATAAAAGAACAGTAATGCTGTAAAAACCTGATTGAGCCGATGGAATTGAGCTATTGAAAGCGACTGGCAAAGCTAACGCTTACAAATCTGCACACCTAGTTGCAGCTGTCTGGCAATCGTCCGCTAGTTGGCGAGGGTTCATTTTGATCTGGTAGAGCGTTGGGACGGAGATAGGTGTTTAGGTTGCACAGCGACTCGCCCTGATCGCTGGTGGCAATGGTGGAGTAAAGAACTGCCAGGGGCTGGGTGCCGCGACCGCCGTCGCTGCTGGTCATAACCAAGGAGGCTGGGTCAGTAGATAAGTTGCCGCCACCGCTGACATCAATGTCGTACACCCTGACACCCATAGCAA
The DNA here is from genome assembly GCA_049646445.1 of Nodosilinea sp. Lineage (GTDB taxonomy): Bacteria > Cyanobacteriota > Cyanobacteriia > Phormidesmidales > Phormidesmidaceae > Nodosilinea. Next base: position 13,605 of record JBARVV010000020.1, read on the forward strand.
AGGCTACTGGAATGCCGTCGCCGTCTTCTTGCCCAATGACTCGGTATCGCTGAACCAAAAAATCATCATCGCCATCGCCATTGACATCTACAGGATCTGCGTGGTCATAGTCGGTGGGGGCGGCAGTGAGGTTTGCCCCTAGAGCTGTTTCTGCATCTTGATCAGCCCCGGGTGCTAGAGGCGGCAGGTCAACTACGGTATAGTTACCACGCTCAACCAATACACGTGTCCGGTCGATTTCTCTTTGGGCCAGGCCCAGGGCTTGCTCAGCCTTTTGGCTGTGTACCCGAGTTGCTACTGAGATGACCATAGCCGGGGCAATGAAGCTAGACACTAACGCCACCATGACAATGGCAACTAAGCACTCAATGAGGGTAAAGCCTTTCTGTTGTACCTTTGCCTCTGGGTTTTTAACCGCTTTGCAGACAGGCTGAGGGGCAAAAACACGAGGTCTTAGCGGGTTAGTGATCATGGTAGGTTCCTTCACTGTGTATGGCTGGATGCCCCCAAGGGGGGGCAACAGAGCTGCTCTTTGCTAGGTGTGGCTAGGCGGGGGGAGGAGGGCAGGCGACTTGGGCTCCTTCGTTTGGATAGACTAAAGCGCCATCTTCGTCTTCAGCACAGCGCAGGTTGACGATGTAAGGGTCGTCGGCGGGTAGCTCTCGATAGTACTCGCTGCGGGGGGTATCAACCGAGACAAAGCGACGGGCGGCAGCGGCGGGGGGGTAGTAGAGCAAACCTACGTCGTAGCCCCAGCGACGGGCGGGTGCACGGTAGTAGCCAATGTTCTGAGTAGATGTGGCAGCGGTGCCAGGTTCCCAGGCATCGTGCTCGTAGGGGCCGGTAGAGCCGGTGGCAAAGTTGAGCTGAAAGAACGCACCAGACATATTCAAGTTTTTGATTGCGCTGCTGTTTAGGGTCTCCCACATTTCGAGCAGGCGGGGGAAGTTGTGCAGACCGCCATAGGACTGGTTGGGACGACTGGGCACGATGCCACCGATAAAGACAGCGTTGACGTAAGTGTTATTGGCGCTTACCAAGCGGCTATTTTTGCCTCGCTCAGAGTCTGAATTAGTACCACCAGTTGTTAGCCCTGTCCAAGTCAGTGGGGCTGTTTCAACCGATAGGACATCCGGTGCGGGGGGAGGAACGTCTTTAAATCTATAGGCGCTGCCGTTGCGGTCGATCCAAATGGGGATGGGGGAGTTTACGCCGTTTTCGCCGTTTTCTCTAATCAGGCCTACCACTTGTTCATTGGGGCGACTCTGGTTCATGTAGGACGTGTTGGTTGCCAACGGGTTAGCTGGTCTGGCAATGGTAAAGGTGTCGTCTGCGTCGCCATCGATAAAGCCAGCAGACAAGATGGTAAAGGCATCGGCCAAAATCTCTACCGGCCGCCAAGTATCTAAGCCGGGTTGGGCAAAGTTGGTGTCGATGTCAGTTCTGCCATCGTAGAAGTTGGCAAGAGTCCAGTCGATGCCGCCGAGTGTATCGGTGAACTCTTCGATGAGAGTGGCCGTAGTGCCGGCTGTGCTGTGCAGGTTGAAGTCGCCGAGAACGTAGACGCTGTTGTCGGTGACAAAGGTCATACCCACCGCACGGTTTTTACTTCGACTCATATCAGCCCCCTCGCGAAGGCGGAAGCCGTGGGGGCGACGGTCTGGGTCGGCATAAAAGTCTACGGGCTTGAGGCTGATGAGCTCAGCGGTGAGCGGCGGATCTTGCGGAGAGTTGGTTCCTGTAACGATCATGCGACAGTCGTCGGATGTGATGTCAGTAACTGTTAGACAATCATCAGGATCCTGGCTGCTTTTTTTGGGCCGCACGATTTCGTCTTCGCGCACGGCGTCTTCTCTAGCGGCGTAGACAATGCCTTCGGTAAAGACGCCACAGTCTTGGGTCTCTGAGTCGCACGCACGATCAGAAATCCAGTAGTCAGAAACATTTGTTTCATCGGTGAGGGTATTCAGGTCGATGTCGAGCACCCGAACGGCCATCTGTTCTCGTCCATCGAACATGCCCTTATCGAGGAAAGGCACTTTGATGGCGACACCGCCTGGAGCATTGATATCAAAGGGTCGAGTGTCTATGTTAGCCGTAGTTAAGGCTGTACCAGATGAGGCTGGGACAGTCCAGGTGCTAGCCGTTGCTGAACTGGGGACAGCCGCAAGATTGTCGACATCTAGGACAGGGTCTGTACCTGTACCTACCCGCTTGAAAAGAACCGTCGCAGAGCTAGGGGGGTTGACTAACCTCACGTAGCTATCGGTAATGTAATCTTCAGCTACTTGAGTAGTCGATGGCAAAATGTTGCCATCGGGCTGCTGGGTACGGGCATCAACATCACCACCATCAAGGTCGTGATCAAGTAGCGGGAACAGGTAATACAGCGACGGGTGACGGACATTCATGGCTGTAGATTGGCTACAGCCAATGTAACCAAAGATGCCAACATCTTCTTCGCCGCCATTGCCTTGGGCAACAGTTCCACCAAAGAAGTTGGGGTCGCACTGCAGCTTAAAAGAAGCAGAAAAACTGCCAGTCAGATCAACAGGATCTGTATAGCCGGTCACATTATCCCAAGCTACGTTGTTTCCCAAAATGGTTGCAGAGCCAAGGGAAGTTTGCGGCAGCCCTGTTCTAAAGCCCAATTCGCGATCGCGAATGGTGCTGGTCAAGTAGTCAATTTTTGTGGCGAAATCCGCAATGGCTGTTACTTCAGCAGGCGTCGCGTTGGTGGCTGCGCTACCCAGGATCGTGATCCAGTCTTGGCGGGTGTATTCAGCAAAGTATTCGCCAAAGTCGCATTCTTTCTGATAACCGGCAGCATCGTTGTTGCCAGCGGCGATATAGGCAGCTTCACAGGTAGCGTTGTCAATGTTGGTGTCTGTCCAGGGTCTGCTTTTACCTATCAGACCCAACACTGCCGACGCGGTTGTAGATCTAATCGATGGGTCAGCAGCACCGGCATAGCTTAGATAGTTGTTAATACGAAACATCGCGTTTCGCATTTGGGAACCGATGTTTTGGAAGTTGACATTGATATCGCTGCTAGCTAGGGCACGAGCTTCTAGGATGTCGTTCTTGATGTTGTAGGCCAGCAGGCTAACGGTGCAGGCGGCACTGTGCAGGGTTGCCTTGTCGGCAGAGCTGAGGGCGTCGTAGGCAACACCCGCATCGAGATACTCAGCAAAGACGCGCCGCAGCGGTGAGAAATCGCCCCACATATTGAGGTAGGGGGCTGGGTGCACCGAATCTCCGAGTGTAGCTACATTTGGCTCCTGAAATGGCTTGAAAGATGGGGCTCCACCATAGGGGTCGCCAGCAAAGTAGGCTAGGTTTCTGAGAGCCTTACCCAAGGGAGCGCTAGTGGTTAACTGAGTCGCAAACTTAGTGTTGGTATCGTAGGCGGTTGGGAACTTAAATTCCCAACCGTTGGTGCCAGTGCCGTTAAGGAAATCGGCCCGCAGGCGGGTAGTAGAAGTGGGATAGTAGGCGAAGTTGCGGCTATTGACAATGGTTTGAGCCGTACCGGGGTGGGCCGTCGTGGCCATACAGGCGGCGGGGAACTCTCCACTGTTGGTTTCGTGGTGGTATACCACCATGCCTTGCACGGCGGACAGGTTGTCTCTTAGAGTGCGTTTTTGACGAAACTCGTTAGCCCCGATTTTGCCGGCTACGGTTGGTGCTGCGTCGGGGGGGTAAAGCCGATCTTTACCGACAGTGTTTGTGGCTGGGTTAAAGTTCCACTGAACGGGGTTGCCCAACTCTAAGCGTTGACCCACCACTAAGCGCAGCCCATAGTTGACGGCCTGGCGCTCCCAGTAGCCGTCTAGCCCTGCCACAGGGTCGGTCAATGCCGGGGTGGCGGCAATTTTGTCACCAACTTGGTTGGGATTACTCGCACTTGTGAGGTCTAGAGCATCGATGGTATCGCTGTAGCGAGGCTTTGGCCCCCAGCGGTTATCAGCCCGAGAGAAATCATCGACAAAGGGCTTGGTTACCCTTTTGTTGAGAACGCGATCCCCAATTCTGATGTCGTTGGCGTCCCAGGCGGCGTTGTCACGGTTCCAGCCAGCGGTGGTGGTGTGTTGCAGTTTGTCTTGGGCAAACAGCACCAGGGGGTTTGTGGCCACATCGCCGGGTGAACCATTATTCACTGAGTCATTGGCTGTGGTCAAAGTTCTATTGTCGGGCGGGTCGTTGTCGGTAGTCCAAACGTGGAAGTTTGCTGCTCCACCATTGCTGCCAAAAGCAGCATTGCTGGTTACGCCTTTGACAATTTGCCCTTCAAAACCATCGTCGTTGGCGGCCCCTACGGTGACTTCTGAGGCCTGCTTGCCGTAAACGCAGGAGTTTTGGGAGCTAATCATATAAGATGTGAAAGCCCCTTCGCCATCAACCATGAGGTTGCCATCGGTGTGCATGGCCCCGTTGATGTTAAAAGCCCGCCCTGGATACACTTCCATGTCGTAGCGGAACCAGGCGGCCCACTTGTTGCCCCGGTTAGCAATGCGCGACTGCTGAAACTCAAACGCCTCTACGGTGCGGTTGACATTGTTGGCATTGGGCACAAACACGTTGATTTGAAAATTTTTCTGAAGGGTGGCGGTGCTACCGGTACTAACGACCTGCCAGCCCCCCTCGGCCCTAGCATTGGCACAAGAAGATAGGGCTTCGGTGGTGGCTAAGGGGCCTGTGCGGGTGATTAGGGCGCTAGCCTTGTCTTGATCAACCGGGTCGGAAACTCTTTGGGCGGCAGCGCCAGTGGCTGTGGGGTCGGCTCTAGTGCCTTCGTCATCTACCAAGATCGAGTAGACAATAGTTTCGCCGTTGGCATCGCTAACAAACGACCAGGCATTGTCTAAATCGCCATCGTTGTTGATGTCTAGTCGCGTTTCGCCTGGCAGGGTAAACGGGTCGCCGGGCAGAGCGACCACCCCTGTGGCTGGGGTGGGGGTGGCCAGCATCATGCTGGCCAAAAAATCGCTGTTGGGCAGGCCACTGGTGAAGCGAGTGTCTCTGTTAAAGATGAACTCGATTTTGGCTCTGGCTCGGTCGAGAGCTGGGGTGGCGGCGTTGGCAATTACCTGCTGCTCGCGCTGGGAGATCGCCATATCGCTGCGGGTAAAGGAGCGATAGGTGAGGGCGGTAGCGGTAAGCACTACCATTAGCACCAGCAATACCGTGGTCGGCAGCACAAAACCCGACCGGGCTAAGCGGGCCGGTCGGTTGGCTAACAGCACAAGTTGTAGCAGCCCGGTAACCAATCGCTTGATTGCTGCTTGAGGAAGCCGCAAAGCTTTTCGCAGTAGATGACGACTCATGTTTCTAAGACCAACGTGCCAAACAACAAAACCGATAACTCGCGTGGGGTAAGGCCCAGAGGGGAGGCATGGGCCTTACAGCAACAGGATAAGTTCAGAATAAACAGAATAAATTTGTAGCCCTAAACCATAGCCAAGCGCCCAGTGAGGGCAGTACCAGAGAGGAAAACGGGGGTGCTCCATTGGCCGATGTAAAGGCCAGTAAACGTCGTGGGCACTTCTACGGAAGCGACCAGCGTTTATTTACTAAAATACCCAGCTATTGTAACGAAGCGATCAGGGGGTAATGTCGTTTGACTTGCCGCCGCGATCGCTGGCTATGGTTTTGACCTTGCCGCCTAAAGGGCTAAAGGAAGGAAAGATAGACCTAGGGGTATGCACCTCAGGCTTCTATCTTATTGAGAACTTCATATTTTGTACTGAGTATTTTCTCGATACTTGATTGAATTTGAGTAACTTTTTGATGCTGATACGGGCTAAATACTGAGATCGATAGTGGTCTACACCAGCCATATCGGCCAGGGCGCGGGCGTAGGCTTCTAAGCCGGTTCTGAGGTCATGAAGTCATGAACAATGCAGGCGATTAGTCTGTCAACCTTGAAACTTGGAATTGTGGCTACTTTTGGAGGAATCACCAAGAATTAAGCCCGATAAACTACTAATCGGGCAGCTTGTACTGGCCGACGATACGCTTGGCAAACTCGGGCACGTGGGCGGCCAGCTTTTGCGGGTAGTTGCGCTTGACGTATAGGTAGTTGCGGGTGAAATGGGAGTCAATGGAAAAACGGGCATACTCTAGACCCTTGGGGCCGATGCGCTCGATTACCACGCCCATCAGCTTGGCGGCCCACATGGGCAGGGTGACGGCCTTGTCGTAGGCGGGAATGCTCTGCTGCACGGCGGCTTTGCGATCGCCCTGGGACATCACCGGCTGGGTATTGAGCTGGTCCATCACGGTATCGAGCATGGCCTGGCCGCGATCGTTACGCACCACAATCCACTGCCAGCCAAAGGGAGCCCCCATGTAGCCCACCACCAGGTCGGCTAGCCCATTTACATAGTCAAAGCAGCTCATGCAGGAAGGAGCAAACACATCTTTGAGCTGGTCGGTTTTGAGGCCAAAGAAGGGTACCGTTTCGGTGGAGCCGTCTTCGTGCTTGAAGTGAACCCGAAAGTCTTGCATAAACTCGTAGTGCACCACGGTGTCGGGCGATCGGCTGGTGGTTTCGAGAAATTTTTGCAGCCCTGCCCGGCTGACGTTGTCCACGCAGGGGGTGCCGAGCACGTAGAGCTGCTCTAGGCCGAGTTGCTTTTCGATCGCCCGCAGCGCCTGAATCTGGCAGCCGACGCCAATCACCAGCAGCCGCTTCATGCCCGACTGTTCGACCTGCTCTAGCACTGACAGGTTTGGCGACAGGGTGGGCTTGTTGACCCGCGCCGCCAAAATTTCTTCGGGGGTGGTGGCCAGCACCGGCTGGGGCTGAAAGCGATCGCTCTCGGTATTTTGCACACATACCACCCCCTCGACTAGGCCCTGGGTCAGCATTTCGATCGCGATCGTGCTGACAATGCCCGTCCACTGCGCCCCCTCAATGGGCTGCTGCTTGCGGGCGGCCATCATGTCTTGGTGAACGCCGAAGTAGACTTCGTTGTCGGCCTCTAGGTCGCGGCTGCGCCCGTGGCTCTGCTGCTCTAGGGTAGGGAACTGCTGATTGAGAAAGGCGCAGGCCTCTTTGACGTAGTGGATGTAGTAGGTGTCGCAAAAGCCGCACTCGCTACAGAGTTCTTTGGCGGGGCGAATAGCTCCTGGGCGCAGGGCTTTGGCTTTGTTGTGGGAAGGCTGGGCCAGGGTCATAGGGGCGGCAGCAAATGGCTCAATAACAACTGTTCTTCACCATACCGCAAGGGTTTGGGCGCGTTGTTGCGATCGACCTAATTGTTACGAAATATAGCGTTGGCCGCGCTGCAAAGCCGGGGGATAAGCCCTAAAATGGTGAAAATTAGTGGAAGCTGAGAGAGACAATTGGGCTGCGATCGCCCTTAAAGCTGGCTAAACCTCGCCATTTTCTCTGTTTAGGCTCTGTTTAGGCTCTGATTAGGCTCTGACACAAGGGCTACTCCCCAGCAGAATCCCGAGTCAGTCCGCGCCTACCTGCCGTCAACGAAGCAGCGAAATCCTCCCTCTCCGACCGATAAAAGGTTAAATAGAGGTAGGCATAAGCAAAAGCTATGCCTCCGCTTCCCTGGGTTTACCGTTGTGATGATCTGCTGTCTCAATCCCCACTGTACCCAGCCTAATCACGCTACCCTAGCTGCGGTTTGTCCTAGCTGCGGTAGCCCTCTGGAGCATCGGCTGAGGAGCCGCTATCGCCCGCTAAAGCTGATTGGCCGGGGAGGGTTTGGGCGCACCTACTTTGCCCTCGACGCCGATCGCCTCAACAGCCGCTGCGTGATCAAGCAGTTTGCCCCCCAAACCCAGGGCACCAAGTCATTTTTGAAAGCCGTGCAGCTGTTTGAGCAAGAAGCCGTACGGCTCCACGAGCTGGGCGAGCATCCGCAAATTCCCACCCTGCAGGCCTACTTCGAGCAAAACAAGTACCTCTACCTGGTACAGCAGATGGTACAGGGCCGCACCCTGCACCAGGAGATTGCGGTTCAGGCGGCCTATAGCGAAAGTAGCCTCCGCCAGCTGCTAGAAGATTTGCTGCCGGTGCTGCACTTTATTCACGAGCACGGCGTTATTCATCGCGACATTACCCCTTCCAACATTATTCGCCGCAAGGTTGATCAAAAGCCTGTGCTGATTGACTTTGGCGTGGCTAAGCAGTTTAGCGAAGCCATTCGTTACGAGCAAGGCACTCGCATTGGCACCGAAGGCTACGCTCCGATCGAACAGCTGCGCAGCGGCCAGGCTTACCCCTCTAGCGACCTCTACAGCCTGGGCGCTACCTGTCTTCACCTGCTGACCGGCTGCAAGCCTGAAGACCTCTACAGCCCTCACCAAGGCCGCTGGCTGTGGCAAGAGCACCTGCAAAAGCAGGGGCGCACCGTTCACCCCGGTCTGGCCGCCGTACTTAACTGCATGACCAAAGATTTGGTCAGCGAGCGCTACCAAACCGCCCGGGAGGTGCTGGATGATCTCCAGCGGCTGCCCAAACTGGAGGGTACGGTACCGGGCTGGGTGTCGAACCAGGCGGGCCAAAACTTATTTGAAGGGCTAGATCGACCGCCCCTGAGCGGGCCAGGCCAAACGGCTGGCTTGGCCATGCCAGTTACCTCAATACCGGGTGCAGATGAGGCGGCAAGACCAGTTTCGGCCTCGGGGTCGATACCAGGGTCAAAATCGGTGTCGAAACCTGTCTCAGGGTCTGTGTCGAGGCCCGCAGCAAGCAAACCTTTCTCCAGCCCTCTGAGTGCGGCTACCCCTAGTGCGCCGAGCACCAAGCCCACTGGCTCTAACGCGCCTAGCTCTAAAGCGCCTAGCTCTGGGTCTGCGATCGCAGGCAAGGGCTGGCAGCTAGTGCAAACCCTCGTGGGCCACCAGTCTTGGGTTATGGCGGCGGCTTTCACCCCCCAGCAGCCTGTGCTGGTCAGCGGCAGCCTCGACGACACCCTGCGCGTTTGGAACTGGCAGACAGGGGACTTACTGCACTCGATCAAGGGGCACGCTCGGGGGGTAAACGATGTCGCTATCGACCGCCGTGGTCAAATGCTGGTCAGCTGTGGCGACGACGCCGCTGTTAAGGTGTGGAACCTGGGCGACGGTACCCTGCGAAACCTGCTGAGGGGGCATCTGCGGGATGTCACCGCGATCGCGATCGGCAGCAGCAGCAACCTACTGGCCAGTGCCAGCGAAGACGGCACCCTCAAACTGTGGAACCTCAACCAGGGCACTCTACACAAAACCATGCCCGGCTCAGCAGGCATGCTTAAAACCGTTGCCTGGACTGCGTCAGACCAACAGCTGGTTAGCGGCGGCTTTGACAACACCGTGCGCCTATGGGACATCCAAACGGCAGCGGTTCTAACGGTATTTACGGGCCATACCAACACCGTCAACCAGGTGGCCGTTAGCCCCGACGGTCGGCTCATTGCCAGCGCCAGCAAAGATCGCACTGTCCGCCTGTGGGATTTAGCGACTGGCGCTCTGCTACACACCCTCCTGGGCCATACCCAGGAGGTAAACACCGTGGCATTTTTTCCCAATGGTAAGCAGCTAATCAGCGGCAGCAGCGACGGCACCCTGCGGCTGTGGAGCACTGATAAAGGCACGATTCAGGCAACCCTGTCGGCTCATATAAATCCAGTGCATCAGGTGGTGGTGCAGTCCCGTGGCACCCTGATTGCCAGCGCCAGCGCCGACAAAACCATCAAGCTGTGGCAGTGGCGGTAGTGGTCCCGGTCAAATTGGCTAGATTGGCTTAGAGGTCAGCACCAGCCGCAGTTTGGCATGGATTAAGTTGAGCTGGGCCATGCCAAGATCGACATCGCCTTCGACCACTACGCCCGTATCCAACAGGCGATCGAGCAGCTCTAGAATAGTGGGGTTCTGATTTTTTGCGCCAGGGTAGTAGCTGCCTTCCTTGGGTAACAGCGTGCCAATTTCTCCCAGGTCGATATTGAGGTCGGCTGGGTCCACGTCAAATATTTCGCACATATCGACGACCTGTTGTTCGAGCTTGCGCAGGCTGTCGGCGGCCCGTTCCAGGTCGTCATCGTTGAGGTCGCCCGATTCCATGCGGCGGATCACCTGGGCTTCCATGAGCTGACGCACCAGCTCAATCACGGTAAGCAGCAGGGGCGCTAGGCCCGCATCGGTTTTGGCAGGGGGCTGTAGCGCCAGACTGGGCAGATCTGGCTCGACATTTTCGGAAGTCATGGCCTCAGTCTAGTGCATCCTATCTACTGCATTTCAGGAGTGGGATGCGATCGCCTAGGAGCGCTCCTGCCACTGATGTTGCAAACGCCGACGGCGGACGTCTTCGGCCTGGGCGCGGGTGCGATAATAGCCCATGCGCCCAGCATCGGTTAGGCGTGCCACGGTGCCCAGGCTGCGGCTAGGCGCAGATCGAAAGCTAGGAATGGTACGGCTCGTGGAAATTTGCCGCAGAGTGCGCAGGGTTAGCATAGCGAGTAGGGAGGATTGCGAAAGATTTCCCAAACTCTGGCTTTGAGAAACCAGGGGGTGGGAGCGAATTGCAAAAAACCAAAAGTTCTGAAACCTTATTCTGAAACCTTAATTTATCGGCTTAACCCGGTGAGCCAGCGGGGCGCAGAGCCTTGAGCTCAGCCTCTAGGGTTTCTAGACGAGTCTGTAGCTGCTGATTGGCCTCTAGCAGCTCGTTGGTGCGGCTGCTCAGGTAGGGGTCGCTTTCCCACCAGTTGATGCCAATTTCTCGGGCCTTATCGACCGATGAAATGATCAGGCGAATGCGAATGCTCAGCAGTTCGGTGGAGCCAACGGAGACTGAGATATCACCAGCAATCACAATTCCTTTGTCGAGCACTCGCTCAATTACATCCACCAGGGAAGAGCCCTGGGTAGAGGTGGTAATCGTACTACGACCGGGTTGAGAACGACTGGCGGGGGCAGTGCTAGTCACGGCAAATTACCTTCAGTTAGAACTTAGCTGGTAGCCCTGGAGCTGTCCGTCAGTTTCCTGCTTTTCAATCAGGCTCTGATCGAACATGGACTTGAGCGCATTGACAACCTGAAAGCGATTTAATTCCAGGGCTGCCTCAATGTTAACGAGAGACGCGGTACCTGTTGCGTCTAAATAGTCAAAAATGCGGGTTTCAATATCGTCGCTGAAACTAGCCTCTAGTTGAGCAACCTCAGGGCTGGCCGAGGGTTCGACCTCAGCCGGAACGTCAATCTCCGCTTCGGGCTGGGCGACGATCGCCTCTTCAAGGCTCGTTGGCACAAACGCCTCTTCAAGGCTCGTTGGCGCGAATGCAGCGTCTTCAGGGGCTGGCGTCTCCAGCACTGGCACATCTGCCACGGGTGTCTCACTAGCAGGTTCTTCCACCGCGGGCGCAGCCAGGTTCTCGGTGACCAAATCGTCTAGAGGGGCTGCCAAAACCTCGTGCTCTTCTTCGCCGTGGAGACGGGCCTGGGGCTGAACCTCGGGCTTGAGGGTGAGATCGTTGACCAACTCGGCCTGGGAAACTACAAAGCGGTTAAACAGGTTCCACAGGTGGCGAGTGGCATCGGACGCAGATTCTTTAGAGCGGGCCAGCAAAATGTCGCTGCATACATCGCGGAAGTCAGCGTTTTCGGCCAAAGGCAGAATGTCGTGATCGTGGCAGATAGTGGCAATCATCAGGCTGGGGCGCAGGCTAGAGACCATATCTGGAGCAGCAGACGCCTGGAAGGTCTTAACGAGCTGCACAATTTGCAGAGCGGCGGAGCTATCAATACCGACCTTTTGCACCAAAATTTGCTGCTGGGCCAGTTCATCTGGCTCGGGCATGTTAATGGTAATCAGGCGGTCTTGGAGGGCGTCCTGGGTGCCGTGGACACCGCAGTACTCCTCGGGGTTGGAAGTCAAAATGGCGCGAAAGTGAGGGCTGACGCGAATATATTCGGCCCGGTTGTTGCTGGGAGGCAGCACCAGCAGCTTTTCTTCGAGGGCCGACAGCAGCACGTTGTTGACCTCGGGGCGCGATCGATTGAACTCGTCGTACACCATCGTGAAGCCTTCGCGGCAGGCCAGGGTGAGGCGCGAGTCAGTCCAGTTGTGGCGCAGCTCGTCTTCCACCTTCATGACGCTGTGGATGTAGTTATCAACCACTTTTTTGCGGGTGTAGCCCGACTGATTGCCGATCAGGTCTGAGGTTTTGAATTCATCATCGCCAAACAGCAGCATGATGGGGCGGGCCAGCAGGTCGGCTAGGTGCAGAGCCAGAGTGGTCTTGCCGGTACCAGCCGGGCCTTTGAGATGAATAGAATACCCCGACTGTAGGTATCGGAGGGCTCTAAGGG
>JBARVV010000021.1:0-8956 GCA_049646445.1 Nodosilinea sp.
CAAGTTGACCGATTTCAAACCCGAATTAACAAAGATCCCATCGCTATCGCTGACCGATTATGGGTTAAATCTCATCTGGATCCTGAAGAAGAAAAACTACGGGTTTCAACCTAGGCGAGGTTTAGCAGGAAACAGCAGCGCCGGAGTAGTCAGTTCCATCGCAAACAAAAAGAGAGGACATCCCATGAATGTCCTCTCTTTGTGATGCCAGACAGCTACGTCACGTCACCCTGACTTAACCAACTTAAATTAGGCCTTGGCAGCAACTTCTTCGCGGTTAGCGGCAATCAGCCGCTCGTAGGTGGCGCGCATCTTGAGACCCACCAGCACCTGAAATAGACCGCTACCGTTGGTAGAACCGGGATACTCACGGTGCTTGAGCAGTAGCTCGGTCATTTCGCCGTAGTACTTGGTGGAGGTATTGCTGAGGTGGCTCTCGATGTAGATCATCTCTTCGAGACGATCGAACTGGCCATCGACCTCTAGTACCGAGACCTCGTGCCCGTAGTAAGAGTCGGGGCCGTAGTGCATGCGAATGCCGGGGTAGGAACAGGTGAGTTTACGACCGCACGGAATCCAGTCGATGGTGGAACCTTCGTCAAACAGATAGACGGGGTCGAAGCCCTCGATGCCCTCGCGCTGCATCAGGCGCACCCGCAGCACCTTCTTCTCTTCGTCGTTGGGGATAAGCTGGGTGGGCAGAATTTGAATGACAACATCGGCATACTGCTTTTGGATGTCGACGTAGGCTTCAAAGTCGGGGCGACGGGCGTTGATGGAGGCCAACACGTCTTCGTAGGTGTGGCCACGCTCGGCCATGTCGCGCTGAATCTTCCAGGCAATTTTGACCTCGTCGCTGATGTCGAGGTAAACACTGAAGTCGATTAGGTCGCGTACGCGCTCGTCATAAAGGGGGTGCAGCCCTTCAATTACAACAATGCGGTTAGGGTGAACTTGCTCGGGGGGGTCGAGTTCGCCTGTTTCATGGTTGTAGATAGGCTTGTCGATGTTTTTGCCGTCTTTCAGCGCTTTGATCTGCTCGTACATGAGATCAAAGTTGTTGGCCTTGGGATTGAGCGCGGTGACCCCAGCAACTTTGCGCTGTTTGCGATCGAGGCTGTGATAGTCATCTAGGCAGATGACGGTCATGAACTCAGCGCCGAACAAATCGCTCAGTCGTCGTAGAAACGTAGACTTGCCGCATCCAGAGTCGCCGGCGACACCAATTAGAACTACTTTGTCTGGCTTGCTGATCATTAAGTTCCCTCTAAACAACCTTCTATAAGAAATAGAACCCAGCGTTGAAGTGTAGCAAAGGACCTACTAATCCCAGAGGTGGATTCGGTCTGGCCCTTGTACCCCAAGCTCTAGGGCGATCGCCCTAAGCGGCACAATACCTGCGAATGTCGCGGCTGTGAAGCCCAAGATGCCCAGCAGAGGAAGGCTAACCTTCCCTGAGGTGCCAAACACCGTCACCCATACAGCTGAAACTGAAAACTTTCAGCCTAAGCGTCGACACTTCTTACTTCTTCTGCCCTAGCTAAATCGCCGATGGCATCGAAACTCAGCCAGAAGATAAGTATTTCTACCGCGATTAGCTTCATCGTATCAGAAGCTAGTATCCTTCACAACAGTTTTTGGAGGGGGATCAAATTGATCAATAGCGTCTGGTTTTGGCCTGAAGATAGATTTTTAGATAAACTTAATGCCCACTGCTGCAAAGAACACAATCTTTCCCGCAGGATATTACTAGAGTGCAACTATTCACTGGGGCATTGGCTGGATGCAGAGCTAAATGCAGGCTGCCCGGCCTGCGATATCTCTCAACCCTCAGTATTACACCGTCTTACAGTGATACCCTAAGCTAAAAGCATTTCTGATGTCACCGTCTCTGGATTGGCCTTGTGGCTGGTCGAGCAGGCGCATTAGTTAAGTTATGCGACGGGTCATGACGGTGTGCCTCCGTCGCACTTAGTTGGGTCTAGAGAATCACTGAATTTTAGATATGTACAATCCAAGTGTGAGCGGCGGCAACGCCAGTACTGTGGCCGGAAGCCGTTTGTTTTTATACGAAGTGCAGGGTCTGCACCAAAATGCAGAAACCGACAAGATGAACAACCCCATTCGCAAGAGTGGCAGTGTCTTCATCACGGTGCCCTACAACCGTATGAACCAGGAGATGCAGCGCATTACCCGTATGGGTGGCAAGATTGTCAGCATTCGACCCATCGAAGAGGTGGGTACCGTTAACAATGCTGAGCCTACACCCATCACGGCTCCCGTGGTTGCGCCCGCCGAAGCTGCTGCCCCAGCAGAGACTGCGCCAACCCAAACGAAGAAAAAGCCCATGACTCAAGCCGCACAAAAGCCGGGTGCCGATGTGCCCGTTAACCTTTACAAGCCTAAAGACCCCTACGTCGGCAAGGTGTTGTCGAATGAACCGCTGGTTCAAGAGGGCGGGTCAGGTATTGTGCAACACATTACCTTTGACCTGTCTGAGGGCAACCTGCACTACGTGGAAGGCCAAAGTATTGGCATTATTCCTGCCGGTACCGATGAAAAGGGTAAGCCTCACAAGCTGCGCCTTTACTCCATTGCCTCGACTCGCCACGGCGATCACATGGATGATAAGACCGTGTCGCTCTGCGTGCGCCAGCTTGAGTACAAGAGTCCTGAGTCGGGTGAAACCGTCTACGGCACCTGCTCGACCTACCTGTGCCACATTGAGCCTGGCGACGATGTGAAGATCACCGGGCCGGTGGGCAAAGAAATGCTGCTGCCCGACGATCCCGATGCTACTGTGATCATGCTGGCTACCGGAACGGGTATTGCCCCCTTCCGCGCCTACCTGTGGAGAATGTTCAAAGAGGCTGAGCGTCAGAAGAATCCTGATTACCAGTTTAAGGGTATGGCCTGGCTGATCTTTGGTGTACCCTACACACCCAACGTTCTCTACAAAGAGGAGCTGGAGCAGATCCAGGAGCAATATCCTGACAACTTCAAGCTCACCTATGCCATTAGCCGCGAGCAGCAAAATGCCGAGGGTGGCCGCATGTACATTCAGCACCGGGTGGCTGAGCATGCTGACGAGCTTTGGGAGCTGATGCAGAAGCCCAATACCCACACCTACATGTGTGGTCTAAAGGGTATGGAAGACGGTATCGACGAAGGTATGACCGTGGCGGCTACCAAGCACGGCGTCGACTGGACCGAGTTCCGTAAGCAGATGAAGAAAGAGCACCGCTGGCACGTGGAGACCTACTAGGTCGCGGGCTAGCCAAAAAAAAGAAGGGCCGATTCGGCCCTTCTTTTTTTTGGCTAGCAACAATCCCTTTACAATTGGGCATAGCGATCGCGGTTAAGGAACTTAGGCTATGCGTGTCGGTTTGCTGGGGCTGGGAACGGTGGGGTCTGGAACGGCCAAAATTTTGCTTGACCCAGCTCATCGTCATCCCCTGGTGGGGCAGATTGAGCTAGCTAAGGTGGGGGTGCGAAGCCTGGATAAGCCTCGCTCAGTCACGATTGATGGCGATCGCCTGACGACTGATTTAGAAAGCATTGTCAGCGACCCTACTATCGATGTGGTAGTGGAGGTGATGGGGGGGCTGGAACCGGCGCGATCGCTGATCTTGAAAGCGATCGCCCACGGCAAGCATGTGGTGACGGCCAATAAAGCCGTGATTGCTCGCTACGGCGACGAGATCTTCACCGCCGCCAACGAGGCGGGGGTTTATGTGCTGCTAGAGGCGGCGGTGGCGGGGGGGATTCCGGTGATTCAGCCGCTGAAGCAAGCGCTGGGGGTGAACCGCATCCGCGCGGTGACGGGCATTATCAACGGCACTACCAACTACATTCTCACCCGCATGCAGCGGGAGGGGGGCGACTTTGAGGCGATTTTGGCCGATGCCCAGCGGTTGGGCTATGCCGAGGCTGACCCCACGGCGGATGTGGACGGGCTGGATGCTGCTGACAAGATTGCGATTTTGGCGTCGCTGGCCTTTGGCGGGCGGATTAAGCTGTCGGAAGTGTATAGCGAGGGGATTCGCCACGTTACCGCTGCCGATATTGCCTACGCCGATCGCCTGGGGTTTGTGATCAAGCTGCTGGCGATCGCCCGTCGCGAGGGCGAGTTTGACGAAACCTCGGATCAAGCGCTGGATCAGCTGCAGCTGCGGGTGCATCCTACCCTGGTGCCCACTAGTCACCCGCTAGCCTCGGTGAACGATGTCTACAACGCGATTCTGATCGAGGGCGACCCGATTGGGCAGGTGATGTTTTTTGGCCCTGGGGCTGGGGAGGGGCCAACGGCGAGCGCGGTGGTGTCTGACCTGCTGAATTTGGCGGCGAACCTGCGGGCGGGGACGACGCCTGAATCGACTAACCCCCTGCTGGCCTGTAGCCATCAGCACTACTGCAAAATCAGCCCGATGGCTGACATTGTTAGCCGCTTTTACGTACGGCTGCTGGCTGAAGACGCACCGGGGGTGATTGGCAAGCTAGGAACCTGTTTTGGTCGTCACCAGGTGAGCCTAGAGTCGATTGTGCAGATTGGTCAGCACGAGACGCGGGCGGAGATTGTGATCGTTAGCCATGAGGTGACGGAGGCGAATTTTCAGACGGCGCTGGATGAGCTGCGAGAGTATGCGGAGATTCACAGCGTGGCTAGTGTGCTGCGGGTGCTGTAGGGTGCATAGCGCTAAACCTACGAGCCCCTGAAGACCCTGCAATCCTTGGATTAATTGGGCTTTGAGGCCGTAATGCACCGCTCATGGTGTTGGGTGTCTCGTTGTTTAGGCTGGGCGGCGCACAATTGTGGTTTAAAGCCAGATCTGCCGCTGGGGCCATTTCGCAGGCCCCAGACCCCCATCGAGCAGGACGTTCCGTCGTCCTGCACCTCACGGAAAGGATCGATCGATCATCGGTTTAAACATCTGTTCTGCAAATTGACCGATTGGCGGTTCTGATGAAACGCCTGGTCGATCGTGGGTGGGCATTGCCCACGTTCCACATTTGCAGCGGCTATCGCTTTAAATTGGGGCAAATCCAAAATCTAAAATCCAAAATCCAAAACCGATCTTGGGTTGGCTACACTTTAACTTTTGCAGTTAGGGCATCTATGGCCAGTATTCAATCGGCGCGACATCCTTTGCAGCGGCTGATGCGCTACGGGCGCAGCTATCGACCGCAGATCTGGGGGGCGATCGCCAACTCGATCCTCAATACTATTTTCGACCTGGCCCCGCCCTACCTGATCGGCATCGCCATTGACGTGGTGACCAACAATGAAAGCTCGCTGATTGCCCGCACGGGGATCACCAGCATTTCAGGGCAGCTTGCGGTGCTGTCGGCCCTCACGTTTTTAGTTTGGAGTTTGGAGTCGCTGACCCAGTACATTTACGCCACCCTGTGGCGCAATCTGGCCCAAAACCTTCAGCATGACATGCGGATTGATACCTACAGCCATCTGCAAAGTCAAGACCTCAGCTACTTCGAAGACCGCAGCACGGGTGACCTGCTGTCGATTCTCAACGACGACATCAACCAGCTGGAGCGGTTTTTGAACACCGGAGTCCACAACCTGCTGCGGTTTTTTACCACGGTAATCTGGGTGGGCACCACGTTTTTGGTGCTGGCTCCAGGGGTGTCGTGGTTCGCGATGCTGCCGATTCCCTTTGTGCTGTGGGGGTCGATCGCGTTTCAGCGGCGGCTGGCCCCCCGCTATGCCCAGGTGCGCGATAAGGCAGGGCTGATCAGCGGGCGGCTGGCCAACAACCTGTCGGGTATTGCCACGATCAAAAGCTTTACGGCGGAGGGGTATGAGTACGATCGCGTCACCCAGGACAGCGATGCCTATCGCTACGCCAACCGCCGGGCGATCGCCCTCAGTGCCGCATTTATTCCGCTGATTCGGATTGTGATTTTGGTGGGCTTTACCGCCATGCTGTTTTTGGGCGGCATGGCGGTGGCCGACGGCACCCTGTCGGCGGGCACCTACGGCTTTATGGTGTTTATCGTGCAGCGGCTGCTGTGGCCCTTCACCCAGCTCAGCGAAATTATGGACGAGTACCAGCGGGCGATGGCCTCGGTGCGGCGGGTGATGGGGATACTGGATACGCCGGTAGAGCTGATTCCCGGTCGCAACCCGCTGCCGGTGGAGCAGGTGAAGGGGGATGTGCGCTTTGAGAACGTGACCTTTGCCTACCGCGATCGCCAGCCCGTGTTGAAGAATCTCTCCCTTCACATTCCCGCTGGGCAGAGCATTGGCGTGGTCGGGGCCACCGGGTCAGGCAAGAGCACCCTGGTGAAGCTTTTACTCCGTTTCTACGAACCCCAGCAGGGCCGCATTTTGGTAGATGGGCAGGGCATTCAAGACCTGCTGCCCCAGGACCTGCGCCGCTGCATTGGTCTGGTCAGCCAGGATGTGTTTTTGTTCTCGGGTACCGTGGCCGAAAATATCGCCTACGGCAGCTTTGACGCCACTCCTGAAGAAATTCTCCACGCCGCCAAGCTGGCGGAGGCCCACGAGTTTATTGCCCAACTGCCCCAGGGCTACGACACCATTGTGGGCGAGCGGGGGCAAAAGCTCTCGGGCGGCCAGCGGCAGCGGCTGGCGATCGCCCGCGCCATTCTCAAAGACCCGCCGATTCTGGTGCTGGATGAGGCCACTTCGGCGGTAGACAACGAAACCGAGGCGGCAATCCAGCGATCGCTGGCGGTGATCACCCAGGGAAGGACGACACTGGCGATCGCCCACCGTCTTTCCACCATTCGCCACAGCCACCGCATCTACGTCATGGCCCACGGCGAAATCGTTGAACAGGGCCGCCATGAAGAACTACTGGAGCTAAACGGTATCTACGCCAGCCTGTGGCGAGTGCAGTCGGGCCTGCGATAAGGATGCCGAACGTTTGCGCTGCTGACTAATCCGGCTAGAGGTTCGGCAAATTTTCCGTCAGGAGAAATGGTAGCCATCAAGGATAAGGCAGTAGCGTCAACTCCCGGATAAAGCGAAAATCTCGCTGATTTTTACTCAGAAGCGGAACGTTGTCGGCGATCGCAGTGGCAGCGATTAAGGCATCAGCAACCCGTGACTGAGGTAGTAAGTCGTTAACAAAACGATGGCACGTTCTGAGATTTTGCCGCTTAGGGGCAATAGTTGGCAACAAGCCTCTAAGCCTTGGTTATACCTCTACAGGAGTACTAAAGCCGCTCACCAAATCCTAACGCTGGTCGCCTACGCTAATCTGGACGTAGCCCTACCCCTTCACCCATCCACCCCTTTACCCGTCCACCCACCCTTCACCTCCATGCCCACACCCCTGATCGAGTTTCGCCAGCTGCAAAAGGTCTACGGCTCGGGCAATACCGAGGTGCGAGCGCTGTGGAACGTGAACCTGTCTATCTACCCCGGTGAGTACTGCGCGATTATGGGGCCGTCTGGCTCGGGCAAATCGACCGCCATGAACATGATCGGCTGCCTCGATCGCCCCACGGCAGGCCAATACTACTTCGACAACCAGAACGTAGCCACCCTAGATGATGACGCCCTGGCCCACATTCGCAACCAGAAAATTGGCTTTGTGTTTCAGCAGTTTCACCTGCTGCCCCAGCTAACGGCGCGAGAAAATGTGGAGCTGCCGATGATCTACTCAGGCGTACGCAGCGATGTTCGCCACCAGCGGGCGATCGAGGCGCTAGAGCGGGTGGGGCTGGGCGATCGCATCAACAACAAACCTACCCAGCTCTCGGGGGGGCAACAGCAGCGGGTGGCGATCGCGCGGGCGATTGTCAACAACCCGCTGCTGTTGCTGGCCGATGAACCGACGGGGGCGCTCGATACCCACACGACCGCAGACGTGCTGGGCATCTTTGCCGACCTCCACGCCGCCGGTATTACGGTGGTGATGGTAACCCATGAACCGGATGTGGCCCGCGCCAGCGAGCGAATTGTCTGGTTCACAGATGGCGAAGTGGTCAACGACCACCTCAGCCCGGAAGATTTGGCCCAGTCGATCGCGATTCGTTAATATTTTTACCCCGCTGGGCAGCGCTATTTTTGAGCCGGACCTTAAAGACTGCATGGGCGGCGGCTCATTCGGCATCAATGCCGTCCCACAGCTCGGAGAGGGGGATGGTTTGGCCGGTCATGGCTTCGTGGCAGCCCTGGCGAAAGCTTTCCTCGGCGTTTTTTAGGGTGACAAAATCTCCCGCCTGGTGCTCGGCATAGGCTGTGGCTACTTCGGCTTCTTCTTCAGAATTGAGGGTATCGTCTGCGGTGTTGTGGAGATCGGTATCGAGAAACTCCCAGAGACGTTGCTTGTCAGCGGGGCTGAGTTTGGCGATCGCTTGCAGGAGAAAGTCGAAGGGAATGGCGAGGTTGAAGGTCTTGCTCATAGAACTTACTCCATCAGCACTTTGGATACTGGGCTGGAAAAGGGTTTAGCCTGAACTCACCAGCGGTATGATTAATTGTATCAATTCCCTTTGGTGATCAAAGATCGCAGCCACGGCAGGGTAAGCACTGGCGACTGTGAGGGAAGGGGCGATCGCCCCAATACAACCTGCTGAACTTGCCTGATTTCAAGGAAAATGAGCTACCTAGGGCAGCTTAAATTTATTGGTGGGCATTGCCCACCCTACTACGAATAAAACAATTTTTAGTTTGCAAGATCTGATCGATTAGACTTTCTGTGTCCAGCGGAGGCTATTTTTCGCGCCATTTCATATAATTCATTGTGCTTTTTAAAGTCACCTTTAGCGTGTAGCTGAAACTTAGCAAAATCTGCATAAAAATCTGGTTCTGTTGTTCCGTTTATATCCAAAGCCTTCTGATAAACCTCGCCTAGGTTGAAACCCGTAGTTTTTCTTCTTCAGGATCCAGATGAGATTTAACCCATAATCGGTCAGCGATAGCGATGGGATCTTTGTTAATTCGGGTTTGAAATCGGTCAACTTG
>JBARVV010000022.1:0-27211 GCA_049646445.1 Nodosilinea sp.
ATGATTCTTCCACCTCAACCCGCCCCTCGTCGGGGTGAAATGAGCGAAAACCAATGGAGCCAGATTGAACCCCTGCTGCCACCGCAAAAACCTCAGATAGGCCGTCCGGCTAAAGACCATCGGCTCATTATCAATGGCGTCCTGTGGATTTTGCGCACGGGTGCGCCCTGGCGAGACTTACCGGAGCGCTATGGGGCGTGGTCAACCGTTGCCGGGCGGTTTTACTACTGGCGTAAGATCGGCGTGTGGCAACAGGTGCTTACGGCACTACAGGCGAAAGCCGATGCCGAGGGCAAACTCAATTGGGACATTCATTTTGTCGATGGCAGTGTCATCCGAGCCCATCAGCATGCCGCTGGGGCAAAAAGGGGAACCTAGAGCCAGACTCGGACCTCTCTGCTGTTCAACAGGTGCAAATCCGGGAAGCATTGGGGCGTTCCCAAGGGGGTTTTAGCACCAAAATTCATCTGCGCTGCGAGGGGAACGGCTTACCCATCACCTTTCTGCTGACGGTCGGCGAGCGCCATGAAGCCGTCGTGTTTGAACAGCTCATGGAACAAGGGACGGTGAAACGCCCCAACGGTGGACGCCCCCGTTTACGTCCCAAGCGGGTCAGTGGGGATAAAGGCTATAGCAGTGGCCCCATTCGCCGCTATTTGAGACGGCGGGGAATTCGGGTGACCATCCCTCGGAAAAGCAATGAGCGGCGTCGAGGTACGTTTGACAAGGCTCTGTACCGCCAGCGTAATCAGGTTGAGCGATGTTTCAATCGCTTGAAGCAGTACCGTCGCATCGCAACTCGCTATGAGAAAAAGGCTGAAAACTACCTGGCTATGCTAACTCTAGCCTCCATTATGATGTGGGCTTAGTTTTAAAACACGCCCTAGCATCTTTAGGCTCCCTTGAGAATGAAATGGCCCTGGGCAGGAAGTGACTGGCAGCAAGTCTACCTGGCTTGTTGATACTTGCATCGTCGTACGAAGCTATCGAACTATTAATCGAGGTGTCTTTCTGAGTCATACCCTGTCTCTAAATTGTTGTAGAAAACGACAAGTTGTGTACAGTGAAAAATCAAATGACGTTAGGATGAGCGGATTTCGTCGAGCGATGTCAATACAGATGATTGTACATAAAAAAGGATTGTACGCGCTCGTGGATTCTATTCGTTTATCGATAACCGAGTTAATTTCAACGAGAAACCAGACATATCAAGCTTTATCCTTTCGATGAAATTGTATTGGTTCTATGACTCATAAAAAGTTTGCATACAAAGCTGAAAGATTTTTTCTGGTGCTAGCGCATCAGGAGTTATAGGATTCTTAATATTACTGGCGCGAAATGACCAGAAGTTTAAAAATCCTGGTGATATCACTTAAGGGTTAAAGAACAGGGCGTTCCTTTTGCGACTACCCTATGATCCTTACCGTTCCTGAAATAAAGTAGCTGG
Source organism: Nodosilinea sp. (assembly GCA_049646445.1). Taxonomy (GTDB): domain Bacteria; phylum Cyanobacteriota; class Cyanobacteriia; order Phormidesmidales; family Phormidesmidaceae; genus Nodosilinea. The sequence goes on from JBARVV010000022.1 coordinate 1,448, forward strand.
TGAACATAGTTTTTGAGAAGTTCTTTCTATTTTTAGGGACATCAAAAGTTGTCAATTACTTTTCTCCGCACGTTTAGAGCTATTTTGAAACGGCCCTTTTAGCTGCCAGGAAGTGCGATCGCATTACCTGAAAACATTACAAAACTCAACGCTCAAACACAGGCAACTCGCAAGACATTGATAGTCGAGGAACGGATAAATCGGTAGACTTCTGGAAAGATCCTAGAGCCTCAGTAATGTCATGCAATAGTTGGTTGTCAAATTCTGAAAGTAACTAGTTCATCATCCAAATCGGTTGGAGCAGCTCGCAAGCTCTCCTTCTAAATCAGCCCAAGGGGTGCATTTACCATGGCCGAAGCTTCTTCTTTAAAGGAATCCTCCTCCCCGCTGCCGCTCCATGAGTTACTGTCTCAGCTATTGCGATCAGAGCCCGTAGCTAAGCGCCATCCCTGGCCCTGCATGGGGACGTTGCAGGGGCTTAACCGTAGGCTGGAACGCCAGCCCCTGCTGGATTTTGCGAATACCTGTCTGCGCGGTATTGGGCAGATTGCCTTTGCCAACAACCCTGTCAGTGGACTGCTGATTTTACTGGCTGTGGGGTTGCAATCTGGCTGGGTGGCGCTGAGCTTGGTGGTCGGCGTAGTAGCTGCCACGTTCACGGCTAACCGGCTGAACCTCGATCGCCCCAGCGTTCGCAACGGCATTTATGGCTTTAACGGGGCTTTGGTAGGGTTGGCTCTGGGCACCTTTGGCACCTGGGGAAACGGCAGCGGGAATGGGCTCTGGCTAGGGGCGATCGCCCTAGGAGCCGCCCTCACTACGGTATTAATGCAGAAACTCGGCCTGTGGATGGCGGTCCACTGGAAGCTGCCCGCCATGGGAATTCCGTTTCATATCGTCACTTACCTGTTTCTAGCCATTGTCCTCTATATCCCTCAACCTTTCTTCCAGTTAGGCTCACCTCCTCCGTTCCCAAACCCAGTTGAGACGCTGGATGGTGTGCGGTTGCTGTCGGCTCTGCTCACAGGGTTGGGACAAATTTTCTTTTCCGGTGGCTTGCTGTCGGCGGTGTTGATCGTGCTGGCGCTGGCGCTATGCAGCCCAATGGGGGCGCTGGTCGGGGTACTGGGCTGTGGCATTGGAGTATTGACCGGGCTGGTGTTGGGCACTGACCTGAATCTGCTGTACGCCGGGCTGTGGGGCTACAACTCGGCGCTGACGGCGATCGCCATTGGCGGCATTTTCTACGCGCCAAATCTGCGCAGCGTTGCGATCGCCAGTGTGGGAGCCTTCGTAACGGCTCTAGCGGGGTGGCTGCTGGGCCTAGGGCTGGCACCGCTGGGACTGCCAATTTTGGCGGTGCCGTTTCATGTCGGCACCTATGCCTGTTTTCTAGGGCTGCGGCGATCGCTGTCGTCGCTGGTGCCGGTGGCTCCCTACGCGATCGCCAGCCCCGAAGAGCACCGCTGGCGCTACCTCACCGCCAAGCAGCTGATCTCTGCCTTCCGTCTGCAGCTTCAAGATGCCATGCAGGGGAAGCAGCATCGGGTCTTGTTCGATCGCGCTACCCCTGCCATGAAGGGAGACCTGCGCTATATCTTTGATGCGATCGATCGCGATCGCAGCGGCAAACTCTCCCTGGCCGAACTCAGCCAGCACTTTCAGCACACCGGCTACCCGCTCAAGTCCGATGAGCTGGATTTGGCGTTTACCAGTATGGATGCAGACGGCAGTGGCGAAATTGAGTTTGCCGAATTTGGCGAACTGCTGCTGCGCCACCGGCAGCTGATCTCGCGCCTGGATGAGTTTTACACCTATTTCTTGCCCATCGACGCCAATGGCGACGGGGTGCTCGCGCCCCAGGAAATGAACCTGGTGCTCGCCAGCGTCGATGAACCGCCGCTGACACAGGGTGAAATTAGCTTTCTGCGCCAGCGCCTGGGCGGCAAAGACTTTACCTGGGAGCGGTTTCTGCAACTGGTGCTGGTGATTTAAGCCAGTCAGACCAACAGTTTTGAACAAATAGAAAAATTTCATTGAGGGTGCCATGACCACAACTGCAACCACGCAACGCCTATACCTACCCCGGCCCCGAGAGGCCGTTGGCACCTATCTCCGCATGGTGTCGATTAACGACGTTTATGACATCGAGAGCTATCCCTACGTGGAAACCGTGATCCAAAACCTGAAGCAGACCGCCGAAGATGCGGTGGTATTAGCCTCTCTCAGCGGTGACTTTCTCTCACCCTGTATGATCACCTCCCTGGACGGCGGCAAAGCCATGCTGGACGTGCTGAAGGTGGTGAATATCGACTACCTCTGCTTTGGCAACCACGAGTTTGACATCAATCTGGATGTGCTGTGCGAGCGCTTCAAGACCTACACCGGCACATGCTTAAACAGCAACATTTTGGATTTGCCGATTATCGATGCCAGCGGTCAGCGGTTGCCGAAGTATAAGGTGATTTCGGTGGGCGCTCGCCGGGTAGCCTTCGCCGGATTCTGCACCGACAACAAAGATATTTTTAGGGCCGGGACCAACTTAACTATTCAGCCCATCTTCGATGCCCTGCAAGAGACCTGGTCTAAATGCGCTGGCGAAGCCGAGATGATCATTCCCCTCACCCACCAAACCATTGGGGACGATCGCGATCTGGTGGCCAAAATTGAGGCGGATAGCCAGCTCAGCGGCCATGTCCCGGTTGTTTTGGGCGGCCATGAGCACGAAATTTTCATTGAGAAAATCGGCCAAAGCCTGATTGTTAAGGCCGGGGCCGATGCCGCCAACGTGGTGGTGGTCGATGTCTGGTGGGACAAAGCCGGAAAACGGCACAGCGCCGTTCATTTGCTGCCCGCCAGCCACTTCGATGCCGACCCCGATGCTCAAATGTTCGTCGAAATTACCCAGCATTTTCTGGGGTCGCTGAAGGAGGTAGAAATCTTTGCGGTGAAAGAGGCGATGTCCTCAAAACGCACCCGCTTTCAGCCCGAAAAAGTGGCCTCTATCCTGTGCTCATACATCAAAAAAAGCCTGCAAGGGGTTGACCTGGTGATGCTTCAGGGAGGCTGTGTGCGCGGTATGCAAGACTATGCAGCGGGCACCCCCTTCACCTACGGCGACCTGCTTGAAGAGCTACCCTTTCAAACCGAAATCGCCGTCATCAACGTGCCGGGGTATGTGTTGCAGGAGGCGATCGCCCTCACCCGCAGCACCCCCGACCAAGAAGTACCTAGTTATCTGCACACCGATTTAGGCGTCGAGATCGAACCCTATCCCAGCCACAAAATTCTTCGCATTAACCATGCCCCCTTCGACCCGTACAAACTCTATTGCCTGGGCATTTATCAGTTCCTGCTGGCGGGCATGAATGAGATCAAACCGCTGATGGAGTACATCCGAGCCCATAGCGGCGCACCGTCCCTAGAGCAATGTCTCCCCGCCAAAAATCTGATCATGGAAAGCTGTATGAAAGACGCCTGGCGAATGCTGGTCGACTTTAGCCAGTGGGACGCCGACAGCGATGGAGAAATTTCTAAAGACGAGCTAGAGCAGGCGGTGAAGCAGGCCTTTGTCGATCTCGATCGCAATCAAGATGGCCATGTTTCCCCAGCCGAGCTCCAGGCCGCCCTGACCGAACGCACCGGACGCAACCAAAAAGGCTTGATCGGCCTGATGTTTGAAACCCTAGATGCCGACAAAGACGGCATGGTGTCGATGGCAGAACTGGCCTCGCTAGCGATGTAACAACGAACTTACGGAAGGGCGCACATCCGTGCGCCCCTACCCATCCACCCTTCGACTTCGCTCAGGGCAAGCCCATCCACCCATCTACCCATCTACCCATCCATGACCACCCCCCCACCCCCACCCCCACCCATGATTATCGATACCGATGGCGGCGTCGATGACGCCCTAGCCATCGTCATGGCGTTGAATTCTGACCACATTGACCTCAAAGCGATCACCGTATTGGCGGGCAACATCGATGTTCACCAGGCGGCGAAGAATGTGCTGCGGGTGATCGATATTGTTGGCCCTGAGCAGACGCCGCTAGTGGCCAAAGGCTGCACCAAGCCCCTGGTGAACCCACCTTTCAACGCGGCGGGCATTCACGGGGCCGATGGTTTGGGCGAACTGCACCAGTTCAAACAGGCTGACGGCAGCCCTCGCTATCCTGAGCTGACTGTTGAGCCTTCTTCAGAAGACGCGATCGCGGTATTGCTAAATGCCGCCCAGGAGTACGGCAGCGACCTCACCATTGTGGCTCTGGGGCCGCTGACAAATTTGGCGACGGCGCTAGAGCGCGATGCCGCTGCCCTACAAAAGGTGGGTCGCATTGTGATCATGGGCGGGGCGGTGAAGGTGCCGGGGAATATTTCTGCCGCTGCCGAGTTCAACTTCTTTGTTGACCCCCATGCGGCTCAGGTGGTGATGGAGTCGGGCATTCCCCTCACCCTGGTGGGGCTAGATGTGGCGATGAAAGCGCCCCTGGCCCGCAAAAATGTGGAGGCCTACGCCCAGAAAAATCCGTCCAAAGTCTCGCAGTTTATTGTCGATTGCACCGGCATCTATATGGCCTTCTACCGAGATAACGAGGGCTTTCACGGCTGCTACCTGCACGATCCCCTGGCGGTGGGGGTGGCGATCGATCCCAGCCTGGTGACGACCGAGCCGGTCTACATGGTGGTGGAAACCGAGGGGCGGTTTACCGCTGGCATGTCGCTGGCTGACTTGCGCGATCGCCGCGACGAAGCCACCTTCCCGCCCAACGTAGACGCCTGTTTGGGGGTTGATACCGAGCGATTTCTCAAGCTGTTTTATGACCTGATTCAGCCCTAGTCGGTTATTTAGTCCCTAATATGAGAGTCTTAGATCGGGGAAAACCTGAGTTTTGAGGACTATTAATTACCTACCGTGAACATAGTAATTACCCTCGCTGGAATTGCTGGAATCGTTGTCAGCTTTGTGCTGCTGAACGGATTTATTCGATTCGGCACGAAAGTCTTAGCGGCAACCTGGTTTCGACATCACTCCTCAAAAATTACGAACATCCGGCAAAATACCACTGTGGTGTTGCTAGTTACCTGTGTTGCCCTATGTTTGCTGGTGACCGGGGTGAACGGGTTGCTGATATTTCAGGGCAAAAATGTTGCGGCTTTTTATCTGAACCTTCTGGGCAGCATTCCTCGCCAGTTTTGGATTCAAATGGCGATCGCCCTCCTGAAGTGCATTAGTTTACTGCTACTGGTCAAGCTCAGCTTGCCCTATCTGCTTAAGGCGCTAGATCGAGTCTGTACACTGGCTCAAAATTCCGATCAAATTACTGCTAATGATGAAAGTGTTCAGGTATTCTTTAGCACTCTTAAAAAGGTTTCAGCGAATGGGCTTTGGCTATTGGCGCTAATTTTTTGCGCTAATTTTTTGCAAACCCCGGCTATTATTATCAAGTATCTCAAAATTAGCCTTAAAGCATACCTGGCAATTTCTCTTGGGCGATTAATTATTAAGTTACTGTCAGTGCTGATTGACACCCTGGATGCCTTAAGCCTGCGCTATTCAAGTTCAGACAATATACTGCGTCATTACGAGCGGTTTCGCCACTTAGTACCGGCCTTCAAGAAAGCGCTGGAATATATTCTTTATGTCGCAATCGCCACTTTAGTCATTCAAGATATCGATTCTATCGCCTGGGTAACCAGCTATAGTGACGAAATTATTGGAATTATTGGCCTTTATTTTATCTGTGGAGTATTTATTGAAATCACCAACATTGTGCTGGAAGATCTGGTTCTTAAAACAGAACATCTTACGGATTTACAACGGCAGCGACGGCTAACTGTTATTCCTTTAGTCAAAAGTATACTGAAGTACTTAACCTACTTCACTGGAGGAATAATCACGCTCAATTTAGTTGGTATCAACCCGGCTCCCATCTTGGCTGGAGCGGGAATTGTGGGTCTGGCCGTAGGTTTTGGCGCACAAAATTTGATCAATGATATTGTCTGTGGGTTCTTTATCTTATTTGAAAACTACTATTTAGTTGGCGACTATATCGAAGCTGGCAAAGAGGAGGAACGCGTCGTAGAGGGAGAAGTTGAAGCCATTGAGCTTCGAACAACTCACATTCGCCATCCAGAAGGGCAGCTACAAATTATTCGCAACGGTGAAATAGGCTCAATTGTCAATTATTCTAAGCAATTTGCTTACGCAAAGGTAGATGTCCCAGTTCCCGAAGGGTTTACTCTAGAAGAGACCTACGATTTGATTAATCAAGTTGGACAAAAGATCCACACTGAATGTGTAGACGTTTTAGACGCTACTCAAATTGAAGGACTTGAAAACTTCGAAGCCACTAATCTGATCGTTCGCACCATGACTCAGGTGAAGCCCGGTAAACATCTTTACGTGCAACGGCTACTACGCAGTCAGCTGAAGCGTGCGTTTGACCAGAGGGTGAAGCAAACCTCTATCGCCAGCATTGATGCGTAGCCTGCAAATTTGAATGTGCACATCTACCTTGACCCCTGGTTGACTAACAAAACATGGATCGCTAACCCCTGAAACCCCCAGCTGACAAGCATTGCAGGCGACACGAAGCCATAAAACGCTCTTGATCGCCTCAAACCCTTGCTACAAGGGGCTTTGAGTGGTGTGCAGGCAAACTTTTGTCAGTCAATCAGGTCCTAAGCACATTGGCCCGATTGGATAAGGCTCATTTCCATAATGAGAATTGCTGCCCAGTCCCAGCATGATCGTCCAGACCTGCGGCTGAGCCAAATCCTGTAGGTGCTGGGAGGTCGATAGGCAGGCTATGGGGATAATCACGATTGACCACAATAATACCGACGCAAAAATCTTCGTGGACATGCCGGGCAAACGCATGGGTGCGATAGGTGGCATGGAGCACTTCTAAATGGCTGAAAATCGGCGATCGCCACGCTTTTGCCTGTTCTTTCATGGCCGGATCTAGTGGCAACATCAGCCCTCAGCATAGGCTGTGGGAAAGACGCTGTCTTGTAAAATTTTGCCCTGTGGGGGCACCGCATGCTGTGTCCCTACTTGGAGGCGCGAAACAGTAGGTAAAGACCAACGGCTAGCCCCAGCAGCGTCGGCAGCCAGGCCGACAGGAATGGCGACAGCACCCCCACCTCGCCCATAGCATTGGTAATAAACGACAGCAGGTAGTAGCCAAAAATAATCACAATGCTGATGCCAAAGCTGGTGGCGCGGCTGGTGCGCTGGGGCAGCACCCCAATCGAGGCCCCTACCAGGCCAAACACCACGCACACAAACGGCAGAGCGTACTTCTGCATAATCCGAATTTGCCAGCGGCGAATCATCTTTTCGTCACCGCTCTGGCGCACCAGCTCTAGCTGCTGAGTGGCTTCGGAAATATTCATTTCAGTGTCGTTTTTGGTGCGGCTGGCCAGATCTAGCGGCGTGCGGGGCAGCTGCAGCTCCTGGGTCTCGAAGGTAATGATGTTGCGGAAAGAGCCGTCTGGGGCAACAACATAGATGGTGCCGTTATAAAAGGTCCAGGCATTTTTTTCCACGTCCCAGTTGGCCGACTCGGCACTGACGACTTGGTTTAGCCCTGCCTGAGAAAAGTCAATAATGGTCAGCCCGTGCATAGTGGTGCCGTCGAAGCGGCGGGCGTAAAACTGGCGCTTGAGCTCTTGGGCTGCAGGGTTGTCGCTGGCGGGCTGAAACTCTTGATAGAAAATGTTGCGCTCCTGAAAGGGAGGGCGCTCAGACTTGAGGGCTTGCTCCAGGGTGATGGCGGCTCGGTAGTTGGCGGCAGGGGTAATCAGCTCGTTGAACACGAAGGTGAGACCCGTCACCAGCAGGCTCAGCACCACCGCCGGGGCAATGATGCGGCGAATGCTTACTCCTACCCCCCGCAGGGCAATCAGCTCGCTGTCGCTGGAAAAGCGGCTGTAGGTCATCATGGTGGCCAGCAGGGTCGACATCGGGAAGGCCAGCACGATGAACTCGGGCAGCTTGAGCAGAAAGATCTGCGCCGCCAGGGTAATGGCTAGCCCCGACTCGGTGATGCGACGAATCAGTTCAAACAGCGCCCCAATCGAAATGCCAATTGAGGAAAATGCACCCACCCCAAACAGGAAAGGCATGGTTAGCTCTTTGGCAATATAGCGATCCATCACCGTCAGCAGCGGTACCCCCAGGCGGGGCGGGGAGTAGGGGGTGGGAGGGGTGGCAGTGGTCATTGGGGAGGAAGAGGTGGGTGAGGACGGTAAGGGAGATCGGGATGGTAAGGTTGGGGCCTGACTCTATTGGATTGGCAAAAAAAGAGCGGGCGGCAGTAAAGAGTGGGCAGTAGAAAAGAGTGGGCAGTAGAAAAGAACGGGGGCTAGATGGCGAAGTCTTTGCCGAGGTAGTGCTCGCGCACCAGGGGGTTATTGGCGAGATCGTCGGCATTACCGGACGCTAAAATTTGCCCGTCGCTCATGATGTAGGCGCGATCGATAATGCGGAGGGTTTCGCGCACGTTGTGGTCGGTAATCAAAATGCCCATATCGCGATCGCGCAGTTTAGCCACAATGGCCTGAATTTCGTTGACAGCGATCGGGTCTACCCCAGCGAAGGGTTCATCTAAAAACAAAAACCTCGGCCCCTCCCGGCCTGAGGCCAGGGAGCGAGCCAGTTCGGTGCGGCGTCGCTCGCCCCCTGACACCTGAATGCCTAGGGTGTTGGCTACTTTCTCCAGGCGAAATTCTTTCAGCAGATCCTGCAGGCGATCGCCATACTCTTCCGGGGGCACCCGGGTCTGCTGCATAACCAGCAAAATGTTGTCGGCCACCGATAAATTGCGAAAAATGCTGGGCTCCTGGGCCAGGTAGCCTATGCCCAATCGCGCCCGCTGGTGCATGGGCAGGTCGGTAATGTCGATCTGATCGAGGCAGACCCGGCCCGCATCGGGCCGCTCTAGCCCGGTGGCCATATAAAATGTGGTGGTCTTGCCCGCCCCATTTGGCCCCAGCAGGCCTACAATCTCACCCTGAGCTACCGAAAGGCTAACCCGGTTCACCACCTGGCGCTTGCCATAGGTCTTTTGAACATTGTCAAGTACGATTTTCAAGGGCGCGCCTGGGCCAGTAGGGTTTGATTGAGCTTGGTAAATTGTATCAAAGCTCTTCCCTAGTCTAGGGGGCGGCCCCATCGAGCGAGTTGAGAATACAGCACTCAATCCTGTCTGGATACTTCTGCTTTGTCGGGGCACGGCCCTCCCCCAACAGGCCTAATTTTCCACGAAAAGACGGGCCAGATGGGCGGCCTCATTGTCGATATTGTGCTGCTGCTCGACTTTCGTTACGCCTGCCTTACCCATGGTTTCTAGCTCTGCTGTCGAGGTATCTAGGGCAGAGCGCATCGCCTCTACCAGCGACTCAACGGATCCGGGTACGACCAACCAGCCGTTGCCGCCGGTCTCTACCAGTTCAGGGATGCCAGCGATAGAGGTGGTGATGACTGGTCGCCCCAGGGCCAGAGCCTCCATAATCACGACGGGCAGCCCTTCGGCAAAGCTGGGCAACACTAGCGCCTGAGCCTTGAGTAGCTGAGCTTTGACCTCTTGGCTAGCGGCCCAACCCGTAATCGAAACGCAGTCTTGCAGGTTGTAGCTGGTGATTAGTGCTTCGACCTGCGATCGCATCTCGCCGTCGCCCACCAGCGTAACCGTAAACCGATAGCCCGCCTCCACCAGCTGCTTAACGGCGTCCAGCAGCAGCAAATGGCCCTTTTGGCCGCTGAGCCGCCCTACGCAAACAAAGTGACGCTGCTCCGGAATCGGCGTAAACTCCTGGGCTAGAAAGTCTTGATCGAGGCCGCAGTGCACCACGTGAATTTTGGGCCAGTCGTCTAAAGTCGTCCAGCGGTAGAGCTGGCTCTTACCAAAGGAGCTAATTGCCACCACAAAGCTGGCCCGCCTAATTTTTTCGGCCAGCGAAATGGCTCTCACCTTATCAAACTCTTCTGGCCCGTGCACCGTAAAGCTGTAGGGTGGCCCACCCAGGGCATGGCACAGCATCGCCACGGTGGTTGAGTTGGTGCCAAAGTGGGCATGTACATGGTCAATATCGGCCGCCTCAAACCAGGCCAGCAGCACACAGGCTTCAGCCAGGTAGGCCAGGTGATACAACGGTCCCGACTCGTCTTTAAGGCCGAGCTGAAAGGCTAAACCCAGGGCAGCCACAAACGCCATAGGCCGCTGCAGCACAACGCGGGCGATGGTGAGTAAAAGCTCAGACCAGGGGTGGTCTAGCACAATTTGAGTTTTGTCTAGCTCTTTAACATCGTCAGGATCGACCAGTTCGTCGGCGCAGGAGCGAATTGAAAACCTGGCAACCGCTAGCCCTTGGGCTTCAAGGGCCGCAATTTCACGACGAATAAAGCTGTGGCTAACTTTAGGGTACTGGTTGACCAAATAGGCCACTTTTTTAGGGGCCTGAGCAGGCGGTTGAGCGATCGACATTATCTATATCCCAGCTGGTATATTTTGACGATTGGAGCCAAAAATAGGGTGACCAAACCTGTGGCTGACAACGGCTAGTTAAAAACCACAGGCCACACCATCATTTCGTATAAGAGCGTCTAAGCGTCAGGCAGCTTAAGCATAGCAAACTCTAAAAGTACCAAATGCGGTACGGGTAAATACCAAACTCAAGCTGTAGCAGCAGCCGGGGCTGGTCATTGGGGACAGTGCCTTTGTGCAGACAGTAAGGATCTCCGGCAAAGCCCAGTCCTGCTGGGCCCGTGACCACATGGAGGCGATCGCGGCCGTAGATGTCGACTAGGGTTTCGTCATCAATAGATGCACAGCCTTGGCCCATCCACTGGTGGCCAAACCGCCGGTTGCGGTGGGTGCCCTTAATGTACACGTGAGGGCCTTCGCCTTCGCCCACCTCGGTCAGGTAAAAGAAAAATTTAATCGTTTTAAAGTCATTAATATCGCAGTGAAAAACCCGTGCTGTTTTGACCTTTTCAGCCTGCGTATTAGGGGCCGGAAACCCCCAGGCTAGTTCACCCCGCATATACACGGCTGAATGGTTCAGGTACTGACTAGCTACATCTAAAAGGTAAGGATCGGTCTTCAGCTTCTGATAAGCATCGCAGGTTTCATGGGTGTCTAAATAACCTGCTACCAGCAGCGGGGCACCTAGTACTTGCTCAAACTGGTCTTTGTTTTTAATGTAAAACGGCAGGGACGAATCGCGGTTGGCATAGCAAGGCGTCGTCTCTGCAAAGGTGAGTAAGTCCTGCAAAATGCTGTCTTGGAGCGAAAACCCAACGTAGTAACCCTGAGTCTGGATGAACTTGGCTACTTGGCCTGAACTCTCCATGGGGCAAGCCCCTGCTGCTGGATGGGTTACCGTTGCATCAATGACTGCTGGGGACCGGTAGCTGCCGCGATCGGCTACCCACTCTCGCACTGCAACAAAGCGAGCCACCCAGCTCATGGCCAAAAACCTGGGGTCACCCTGCAGCAGTCGCAGAATAGACTGCACCTTCTTGGTCACCTGATTTATTAAACCAACGCTAGAAGCCTTTTTCGGCACAAACGGGAATCGCAGAAAATGAGTAAGCATGTCGGGTTGAATAAAGAACACATCATTCAGCAACGCTCTACAGGGATGGGGAGATCGAGTTTTTGACGCAGGACATTTGACGCAGGACAATAGGACAGAGGTCAACAACATCTGCCAAGGCCTGAGATTAGGTCTGCGTTAATTACAAAAAGCTGGAAAGGGCCGCGTGAAAAAGAACGCTAAGCCTGCTTTGACATAGCACTGGCACGCAAAAGTTGTAGGCCCAAGGGTCTAAACAGAATTATTTCGGATGTGCATATGCCTTCAATTCGGATGTGACTCTGGAAGAAACTATCTAGTCAGTGAACGATGCGGTAGATTTCAGTTGAACCAGGGAAACACCTAACGCACAGCAAACTTTGACTCTCTAATTTGACTGCGACGTGTGCTAAGCCCATAGTAGCTACGCTTGCCTCTGCGATCGCCCATACGTAGAACGTACTTTTCGTAATATTCTTTATTCGCGGGGGCTTAATAAAGCCTAGATAAATAAGATCTATCTTTAGAAGGATGTTTGTCCATAGAAAACCTGTGCGAGTAACTTATGAAGCCTAACACCGTGGCTGGTCTGGTCAAGTGGCTCAGACCCCTCACCCAAGCGGCATTTTGGCCCCACGTGTGCTGACAGCTTTTTTGGGCAGCCCCAGTACTCAATGGCGGCAGTTTAGAAACTATTTCTGAAAACTAGGGAGCAGGGGAGCCAGGTAGCCAAGCGAGCTAGAACAGCAGTTATATTTAGCCTTTGAGTACTAGTTTTCTAAGGTGCCAAAGGCTGAGTCTCAGGCTCAATTGGGCTAACGTCTAGTACCGTAGGCGGACGAGGCGTAGGTGGACGACTGCTCCCTGGAGCTTCTCCCTGAACCGGACTGGGTTCAGACTCGGGCAGTATGTACACGGCCTCAACCTGGTCATTGGGGCGTGGGGTGGCTACAAAGCGGTCTTCTTCGATGAGGTAAGTGACCACCTCAGCCCGCAGCGTATTTCCCTGCTGGTTAACAACAACGTTGCCGCTGAGCACAATACGCTGCTCATTGCTGAAATAATCGGCCTGAGCTGAGGTGGCCTGAATGCTGCGGCTGGGGTAGTCGATCTGCACATTGCCGCGAGCGGTGATGATGCCCGTGGCAGCGTTAGCCTCTTGAATATCCGATCGCAGGGTAATGGCACCCCCATCTTGGGCCTGGGCCGGGGTTGTTCCCAGCGGAGCCAGGGCACCCCCATCAAAGGCCAAAGAGGCCCCAACTGCCGCCATCATTAGCCAAACCCAACGTGCTCCTCGCACCATAGCCCAGTACCCAATCGCTTTGCATCTAAATGCTTTCATAGATCTTCAATAGTACTTCATCCCCTCTCTAACCCCCCATTTCCTGGCCCACTCCCCTCACCGTCCTACTTACCTGCTCACCCACGCCCAAGCTATCCTCAAAGCATCCTACCCACTGCCGCCATGCTCACTGCCCCACCCGCTACCCGCTCGATTCAGTTTGCCAGCGACAACTATTCCGGCATCTGCCCTGAAGCGCTAGATTACTTGCTGACGGCCAACTCCGGCGACGTACCCGCCTATGGCGACGATGCGTGGACTCAGCAGGCCTCTGACCGCTTTCGATCGCTGTTTGAAACCGACTGCGAGGTGTTCTTTGTCTTTAACGGCACGGCGGCCAACTCGCTGACCCTGGCATCGCTGTGCCAGTCGTACCACAGCGTGATCTGCCACGAGCTAGCCCACATCGAAACCGACGAGTGCGGTGCCCCCGAGTTTGCCAGCAATGGCTCGAAGCTGCTGCTGGCCCAGGGAGACAATGGCAAACTCGACCCGACCCATGTCGAGCAGCTAATCACCAAGCGCACCGACATTCACTACCCCAAACCCAAGGTGATTAGCCTCACCCAGGCCACCGAGGTCGGCACCCTCTACACCATCGATGAACTGACCGCCCTGAGCAGTCTGGCCCGCCGCTATGGGCTCAAAGTACATATGGATGGAGCGCGCTTTGCCAATGCCCTGGTGACCTCGGGCCAAACCCCGGCGGAGCTGACCTGGAAGGCGGGCATTGACGTGCTGTGCTGCTGCGGCACCAAAAACGGCATGGGTATTGGCGAGGCGATTCTATTCTTTGACCGATCGCTGGCGGAAGACTTTGCCTATCGCTGCAAACAGGCCGGTCAGCTGTGCTCCAAAATGCGGTTTATCTCGGCCCCGTGGCTGGGGCTGCTGGAGACCGGGGCCTGGCTGCGCAACGCCGAGCACGCCAACCGCATGGCGGCCTACCTGGAGCGGCAGCTCAGCACTATTTCTGAGCTGACGTTTTTGTTTCCGCGCCAGGCAAATGGGGTGTTTGTGCAGATGCCCCAGCCCTTAATTGACGAGCTGTATCGCCGGGGTTGGAAGTTTTATACGTTCATCGGCAGCGGCGGCGTGCGGCTAATGTGCGCCTGGAATACGACGACCGAGGCGATCGATGCACTGGTGGCGGATATTCAAGCTGCCCTGAGACCCTAGGGACTGGTGGGCAGCGCCTACTACCGTAGAGCTGACCCTGCTGGCGACCTATCAAGCCTTCTTGTGAATCAGCCGAGAACCGCTATAGCGCCTGCAATCGCCGGTTTGCCGCCGCCAGGTCAAACTTTTCTGGGTCAAAGTCGTAGCCTACCCGCTGCCACAGGGCATCGACTTCGTCGGGATCATCGCTATCGCTGAGGCGCTCAAGCAGGTCAACATAGTCCCACACGCCATTGCAGAACTCGGGCGGGCACTGGCGATCGCCAGCTGTGCAGTAAGGAACAGGGGCCTCAGCGGTGTCAATGGATTCCAGCCTTACCTTGTGTAGCCAGCCCTGGACTGGGGCATAGGTGTAGAGAAAGGTGTCGTTGGGCTGAATGAGCAGAGTAGAAAGCAGTCTATCTTCCCCGTCTTGCAAAATTTGCCCCTGCCCCTGAAACATATAGTCGGCCTCGCCAGTCCATCCCATTGCCGCTGCTAGCACCCGGTGCAGCACCGCCAGAGAAGCGTCGCTCCGTAGGCAAATCTGCCGCCAGATCGGTGGCTCGCTATCGAGCAGGTCAACTCGCAGGCAATAGAGTTCAACCGTAGAATTAGTCATTGTCATCCGTTCATCATCCCTATCCCACGTTGACCCTATAGTTTGCTTTTGGCCAAATTTCGTTAATTTCATCGGCCTGGTGGTGGGCGGCAAAGCGTTCCCAGGTAATGCCGTTGACATCGACATCCGCCGTGAATGCCTCAGCCGTGTCATCTTCCCAGCCCAGGTGGCGCAGCTGCCCCGGCGATACTCCGGCTGCTTGGCGAATCGAAAGATTGAGATGATCAGTCCGCCAAAGGGCATAAATTCCCTCAACCACCAGGCTGGGTTCACAGCCCAAACGCTCCGAATAATCGGCCACAGAGGCGGCAACATCCTCGGTAGATAGAGCGATATGGAGCTTCTTCGCCACGGCATTTTCCAAAAGTCAGCACCGCCAAACCTGTAAACTAGGGTTCAACCTTACCACGATGCTTTGTAAACCCATCCATGACCCACGCTACCGATGTTCACACCCTGGCCCGCTGGATGGCGGCAGACTTTAGCAACCAGCAGCAGGCTTTTGACAACCCGCCCCTGTTTGCCCACATTCGCGTCTGCATGCGCCCCCTGCCCACCGCCACCCTCGACGGTCTGGGCTTTTATATTGAGCAGGCCTACGATTTTCAGCTCAATCAGCCCTACCGCGCTCGCGGCATGAGGCTCAGCGCCCAGGACGACCACATTCTAATTGAGAACTACATGGTCAAGGATGGCGAAGCGTTCTACGGGGCCTCCCGAGATCTAGAGCAGCTGGCTAAGCTCACCGCCGACCACTTTGAAAAAACCCCCGGCTGCAACATGATCGTCCACTGGACCGGCACCAAATTCAAAGGGGCGGTCGAACCCGGCAACGCCTGTATGGTGACCCGCAATGGCAAGCTCACCTATTTAGATAGCGAGTTTGAAATCGACGCCGACCAGTTCATCAGCTGGGACCGGGGCCGCGACCCGGAGACCAACGAGCATCTGTGGGGGTCGCTGGCGGGGCCGTTTATGTTTAAGCGCCGGGCCAGCTTTGCCGATGAGGTGAGTGGGTGATGGGGCGATCGCGAATCACCCTGACTCGCTGTGCTTCACGATAGGAGGCTCTGTGAGCTGAGGGCCTCAGCCACTTCGTAAGGTGGCGCATGGGGGACTGCGCTTTCGGGTAGCCGAGATTTAAGCAAGACGTCTTCCCTGGCTTGCCGATAAGCGTCGGGATAGATATCCGTCAGCATGGCTCTCAGGCTGGGGCTGTCGTCTAAAACGAGCTGAATCTGTCGCCGCTGCTCAATGATAGTGTTGCGCCAGCCCCGTTCATTGTTGGCCCGTTCAGCAGACCAGTGATGGAGCTTGAGCAAATGCTCTAGTAGAACAATGAGACGACTTTTCAGTTCCCTACGCTCACTGCGCCCCATGCTCTCAATTTCTTCAATCACGTTATCCCAGTCGACTTGATCAAAGGCTTTAGCCTTGAGCGCCCCAGTGGTCTGCTGTATCCACTGGTAAAAGTCGCTCTCGTACAGACTGGACTGGCCGTAGGCACCCTCGGTTTTGTCAATCTGCCCTAAAGGTAAGCGTTCCATTGGCTTATATTCTATGAACCTAACTTGCGGTAACCCCAGCACCTCACTAGGCAAATTATGGCAGGTCTCGGCTTGGGTGGGCTCTGCAAACAGTTTCAGCTCCTCCCTTACCTCCTCACCTCCCCTACCCTCCTCACCTCCATCACGCCAACTTGCTTCCCTGCCGCCACTGCTCGCTATGATGGGGAACATCGCAGCAGTGCAGCAGTAGGAGCCAGGGACGGTGGAGTCCAAATATAACCCCGCAGAGATCGAGAAAAAGTGGCAGCAGGTTTGGGCCGAGCAAGGGCTAGACCGGGCAGTAGAAAACCTCGACCAACCAAAGTTTTACGCGCTGTCGATGTTTCCCTACCCGTCGGGGAACCTGCACATGGGCCACGTGCGCAACTACACCATTACCGACGTGGTGGCGCGGGTGCGGCGAATGCAGGGCTACCGGGTGCTGCACCCGATGGGCTGGGATGCCTTTGGTCTGCCCGCTGAAAATGCGGCGATCGATCGCGGCGTTCATCCGGCCCAGTGGACGGAGCAAAATATTGACCAGATGAGGGCGCAGCTGCAAGAGCTGGGCCTCTCCTACGACTGGGACCGCGAAGTCGCCACCTGCGCCCCCGACTACTACCGTTGGACCCAGTGGATTTTTATTCAAATGCTGGCGATGGGGCTGGCCTACCAGAAAGAGGCGGCGGTCAACTGGGACCCCATCGACCAGACGGTACTGGCCAACGAGCAGGTGGATAGCGAGGGCAAGTCGTGGCGATCGGGGGCGATCGTTGAGAAAAAGCTGCTGCGCCAGTGGTTCCTCAAGATCACCGACTACGCCGAAGAGCTGCTGCAAGATTTGGATAAACTGCCCGGCTGGCCCGAGCGGGTGCGCACCATGCAGGCCAACTGGATTGGCAAATCGACGGGTGCACAGGTGGTGTTTAAAACCGAGGCTGGTGATGCGCTGCCGGTGTTTACCACCCGGCCCGATACCCTGTGGGGGGCTACCTTCATGGTGCTCTCGCCCGAGCACCCCCTGGTGGACAAGCTCACTGGCCCCGACCATGTGGCGGCCATCGATGACTACCGCAAAGAAGCCGCCGCCAAGAGCGAGATCGATCGCACCGCCGAAGACCGCGAAAAGACCGGCGTGTGGACAGGCAGCTACGCGGTGAACCCGGTCAACAATGCAAAAATTCCGATCTGGATTGCTGACTACGTGCTGATGGGCTACGGCACCGGGGCGATTATGGCGGTGCCCGCCCATGACCAGCGCGACTTTGAGTTTGCCCGCAAGTTCAATCTGCCAGTCAAGGTGGTGGTGCAGCCGGAGGGCGAGACTCTCGACGGTGACACCATGGCGAATGCCTGGGCCGGAGCAGGGGTGATGGTGAACTCTGGTCCGCTGAATGACATTCCGGCGGGCAAAGGCGAGGCCGAGAGCGTACCCGCCGCCATTTACTGGTTAGAAGCCAATGAGAAGGGCCAGGGCGAGTCAAACTATCGCCTGCGCGACTGGCTGATCTCTCGCCAGCGCTACTGGGGGGTGCCAATTCCGGTGATGCACTGCCCCGAGTGCGGCATTGTGCCCGTGCCCGACGAGCAGTTACCAGTGACCCTGCCCGAGAATGTAGAGTTTTCGGGTCGAGGCGCGTCGCCGCTAGCGCAGCTGGAGCACTGGGTGAATGTGCCCTGCCCGGCTTGTAACCGCCCCGCCCGGCGCGAGACCGACACCATGGACACCTTTATCGACTCGTCGTGGTACTTCTTGCGCTACACCGACGCGAAGAATCCTGAGGCTGCTTTCGACTCGATTAAGGCCAACGGCTGGATGCCGGTGGATCAGTACGTGGGCGGCATTGAGCACGCCATTTTGCACCTGCTGTACTCGCGATTTATTACTAAGGTATTGCGCGATCGCGGTCTGCTGAGCTGCGATGAACCCTTCCAGCGGCTGCTGACCCAGGGCATGGTGCAAAATACCGCCTATAAAAACTCGAGAACGGGCAAGTATGTTGCGCCTGAGAACGTTGCCGACCCAGAGAATCCGGTCGATCCCGACACGGGCGATGCTCTGGAGGTGTTCTACGAGAAAATGTCGAAGTCGAAGTACAACGGCGTTGACCCCAAATCGGTGCTGGCCAAGTACGGAGCCGACACCGCTCGCATGTTCATTCTCTTCAAAGCTCCGCCTGAGAAAGACCTGGAGTGGGATGACGCCGACGTTGAGGGCCAGTTCCGCTTTTTGAACCGGGTCTGGCGATTGGTCACCGAACACATCGCCACCGTAGGGGCGAACGGTGGTTCGCCCAGCGGGGGTTTGGCCACAGCCGACCTCTCCAAGGATGAGAAAACTCTGCGCCGCGCCATCCACACCGCCATTCAGGCCATCACCGAAGACATCGACGGTGACTACCAGTTCAACACTGCCGTCTCCGAGCTGATGAAGCTCAGCAATGCCCTAACCGACTCCCCGGTGAAAGAATCCCCCGTCTACACCGAGGGTATTCGCGCTCTGGTGCAGCTCCTGGCCCCCTTTGCCCCTCACCTAGCCGATGAACTCTGGCACCAGCTAGGCCATAGCGAGTCAGTCCACCGCTCCCCCTGGCCCGTGTTTGATCCCAAGGCCTTGGTAGTAGACGAAATTACCCTGGTGATTCAAATTATGGGCAAAACGCGCGGCACCCTGGAGGTTCCCGCCGACTCCGACAAAGCGGCGCTAGAGAAGTACGCCCGCGAGTCAGAGGCCGCCCAGCGCTACCTGACCGGCAAAGAGATCAAAAAGGTGATCGTGGTGCCGGGCAAGCTGGTTAACTTTGTGGTGGTCGGGTAGCAGATTAGGGTAAGGCTAAAAAAATTGAGGACATCCTGTCTGACCACTCCAATTGGTAGAGGCAGTTCAATGCTCCTACGAGGTGCCTATTGTGAATCAGGAACCCCGTAGGGGCGTAGCATGCTACGCCCCTACAGATTGGGGGTTTTCATTCGGGATTTCGGATCAGATGCTCATCTGAATCGCCTTTGGCTTTAGGATGGGCACCTTGGCCCATAGAGTAACCAGTGCCTATGCCCCGCCTAAAACGTCCCCGCCGCCCTGCACCCGCCGCCCCGCCCGAACTGATCATCGAGGCAGGCCGTACCGAAGCCCAATATTTCCGCGACCTGTGGCGCTACCGCGAGCTGTTTTACTTTCTGGCCTGGCGCGATATTTTGGTGCGCTACAAGCAAACCGCGATCGGGGTGGCCTGGGCGCTGATTCGCCCGTTTTTGACCATGGTGGTGTTTACGGTGGTGTTTGGTCGCCTGGCCAACCTGCCCACCGAGGGCAGTGCCCCATACCCCATTCTGGTATTTTCGGCGCTGCTGCCCTGGCAGTTCTTCTCTAATGCCCTCAGCGAGTGCAGCAACAGCCTGATTACCAACGCCAACCTGATTTCTAAGGTGTACTTCCCTCGGCTGGTGGTGCCCACCAGCGCCGTCATCGTCAGCTTTGTAGACTTTTTAATCTCGGGCATTATTCTGCTGGGGCTGCTGGCCTGGTACCAGGACATTCCCTCGTGGCGGGTGGTGATGCTGCCTGTGTTTATTGCGATCGCGTTTGCAGCGGCCATGGGGGCTGGCCTGTGGCTGGCTGCTCTCAATGTGCAGTACCGTGACTTTCGCTACGTGGTGCCGTTTTTGGTGCAGTTTGGCCTCTACATTTCGCCCGTGGGTTTTAGCAGCAGCATTATTCCCGATCGCTGGCGGCTACTGTACTCGCTCAACCCCATGGTAGGGGTGATCGACGGCTTTCGCTGGGCTATCATTGGCGGCGATGTGGCGCTCTACTGGCCAGGTTTTTTGCTGTCGATGCTGCTGGTGGCGCTGCTGCTGGTCACAGGCGTGCTCTATTTTCGCCGTATGGAGCGCACCTTTGCCGACGTGATTTGAAGTGGCCCATCAATGCGAGCACTCGATTAAGATGCGATTACCCTGGGCAGGATGGCTACTTAATTAAGCAGTCGGCGGCAGAAATCGGCGATCGCATCAATTATTTGCTCAACCATGCCGACCAGCGCCAGGCCACGGGGTAGGCCGGATACGACAAAGCTCACCAACGCTATAGCTGGCCACGACTAGGGCAAAAAACGCTGGCCGTGCATCAGGCTCTAGTGGGCTAGCCGTTGGCACATCGCTCGATACTCCTCAGAGAGCAGCGGTTTCCACCAGTCACGCTGGGTCAAATACCACTCTATGGTTTGCCGCAGGCCGCTGGCCAGCGTTTCTTGAGGCACCCAGCCCAGCTCAGTCCTAATTTTGCTGGCATCGATCGCATATCGACGGTCGTGCCCGGGGCGATCTGTGACAAAGGTAATTAAACGCTTGGCAGGTTTGACCGGCAGATCTGGGGCTAGCTCATCCATGAGGGTGCAGAGGGTCGTAACCAGGTCTAGGTTTTTGACTTCGTTATTGCCTCCGATCGCATAGGTTTCCCCCGGTCTGCCCTGGTGAATCACCGTATCTAGAGCGCGGCAGTGATCGCCCACGTAGAGCCAGTCGCGCACGTTTTGGCCATCACCATAGACGGGCAGGGGCTGGCCCAGCAAAATATTGACGCACATCAGCGGAATCAGCTTCTCAGGAAAATGATAGGGGCCGTAGTTGTTAGAGCAGTGGGTAATCAGGGTGGGCAGGCCGTAGGTGTGGTGGTAGGCCCGCACCAGGTGGTCGCTGCCTGCCTTAGAGGCGGAATAGGGACTGTTGGGAGCGTAGGGCGTGGCTTCATTAAAGGGTGGGTCGGTGGGGCCGAGGCTGCCAAATACCTCGTCGGTAGACACGTGCAGAAAGCGAGCGTTGCTGACCTGGGGCCAGTGAGCGCGAAAGGCTTCGAGTAGGGTGAAGGTGCCCCGAATATTGGTGCGAATAAACGACTCTGGCCCCAAAATCGAGCGATCGACGTGGGACTCGGCGGCAAAGTGGGCAACGGTGTCGATCGCCTCGCTGTGCAACAATTGGTTCACTAGGGGGCGATCGCAAATATCTCCCGGCACAAAGCGAAAGTTGGGCTGTTGCTCTACCGCCGCCAGGTTTTGGCGGTTGCCCGCATAGGTCAGGGCATCGAGCACCACCACGCGATCGCTGGGGTAAGCGTTAGCCCAGTGATGCACAAAATTGGAGCCAATAAACCCGGCACCGCCAGTCACCAAGAGCCGTAGAGGCTGTCTTTGGGCCATTTTTGCAGTGAAAGATCCTGTCGGAGAAGCGTTTGAATGAACTCTGCTGAACGTCTGCGGCGATCGCAGCGTCTGGGGAGGGAACTTGCCAGCCTCGGATGGTGTCGTGTAAGGCTAACCCGGTTGGGGTCACTTTTTACGGCCTTACCACGGGTTAGGCCACAGCGGTCATAACGTCTTTTGCTGGCTGTGCTAATCTGACTCAATTATTTTGGCCTCCAATTATTTTGGCCTCAGTGCAACCTTCCCCTTTTCCTGGAGATGTCATTGTGATGAAACATCCGTCGGCCCTCGGGGTTGCTCTTTTAGTTTTGGTGGCGGTCACCGCCGTGGTGGGGCCGTCCTCCGCCAACGGCAATCAATCCTTTGGCGGCAACTATCAGGCCCTCAGCGCCATTTTGTCTAAGGCCAGCGCCAAATATGTGATGGATTCTTACCAGCGCCAAACCAACACCATCACCCTCGATCGCGCCAGTTTAGATCAACCCCACCTGCTGTCGGTGAGCGTGCCCGGCGGGGCGTCGCTGCAGGGCTATATCGAAATTGATGACCATACCCGCGTGCCGTTGGGCAACAGTGCAGACTTTATCGATGTTAGCCCCTACCTGAGCGAGTCGATTACTCAGGTCACTATTGTGGGCAGCTACTCGCCCGCCTCGGCTTCGGTGGCGATCGCCTTCAATGGCCCCGGCACGGTGGTGCAGCAGCAGACCGGCGGCACCGGGCAGATCAGCTACAAGCTCAATTTGCTGGTGCAGTAGGGCAGGGCTAGTCAAACCCAGCGGCGGAGTGCTGTGGCGCTGCCAGGTAGGCCCGGTAGCCCTGGCGACGATTCCAGGTAATGGCTCCGTCGCGCTCGGTGCAGAAAACCTGAATGCCCTGCTGCTTCATCAGGGCTTCGGTGGCGGGATCGATATCGGCGGCTGAGGCGATCGCCACATCCGGGGCTAGGGCTGCGATCGCCGCTGCGCTCAGCGCTTCGCCGTGCCACCACAGCACCTTGCTTTGCAGGTCTGGGTGCGCTTCAATCCAGGGCATCTGCTGGGCTGGGGTGAGGTAGGGCAGCAGTAGCCAGGGGCGATTCAGCAGATCTAGCCGCAGCCCGCGCGCCCCATCTTGTAAGTACTGTATCCGCTGGCGGTTCACCGGCTGAATCTGGCCTGCCGTAAGCGAGTGAAACTGTTGTGCCGCCGGGGCGACGGCCAGGGCCGAACTCGCGCCATAAAAATTGCGAATGGGGGCTTTAGCCGCAATGGTGCGCCAGTTTTCGCCGTCGCTGTCGTCGCCGTGAATGGCGCTAGTGAGCTGGTTAATGCCCGCCTGGCGCAGAAAGGGCACCACAGTATAGAAAGCCGTTCTATCTGTGCCGCTGTTGACCACCAGCGACCTACGCCCGTCCTGCATCACCATCACCGCATCGTTGCCCGCCGCCAGCACCGTAACTTGCGATAGCGTTGCCCCCTGCCACAGCAGCGGCCCCAGCGCCACTAGCCCAATCAGCAGCGCCACCAGTCCGCGCCGCCGCTCCGGCGACCAAATCCAGCACCCCCAGCCCCACAGGCTGTAGAGCCCGTACAGCCCAAACATTTGCCCTAGAGAAATGTGGCCCGTCGCCAGTGCGCTGCCGGGCAGGCTCACCTCCCAGCGCACCAGGGCAATCAGCAGGTGGGTGGGCAGCCACAGTGGCCAGGCAACCAAGCTGCCTAGCGCTGGCCACACCGCCGCCACTAGACCGCTGACCATGCCTCCCAGGCTAATCACCATGACCAGGGGCGTCGTCACCATGTTGAGCAAAATGCTGTAGGTGGTCAGGGTGTTGAAGTAATACAGAGAAAGGGGAATCGTCCACAGGTAGGCGGCCAGGGGTACCGCCGCGATCGCCGCCAGGGTGGTCGGCAGCCACTCCAGCTTTTCTGCGATCGGCTTCACCGCCACCATCAGCCCTAGGGTGGCCATCACGCTGAGGCGAAAGCCGATATCGTCAATCCAGCCTGGGTTGAACAGCAGTAGCAGCGTTACCGCCACCAGCAGGCAGCCCAGGGGCTTAACGCTGCGCTCTAGGGCAATACCCACCAGCACCCCAAAGCCCATTACCGCAGCGCGCATGACGCTGGGCTGCCCGCCGGTAATCAGCACGTAAACAACGAGGGTCACGCTGCCCGCAATAAATTTGACTCGTCCTGGGTTGGCTAACCGGGTTGAAATTGCCCTTTGCCCCAGCACCGCTAGCACCACCCCTAGCACCAGCGATACGTGAAAGCCGCTAGCGGCCAGGGTATGGGCCATACCAGCCTGGATAAACGTGTCTTGAAGGTCGTAGGGCACGGCGACGGCCCTGCGGCCCAGGGCCATAGCGCTGACCAGCGGCCCAGCCGGAATACCCAACCGGGCCTCGTGGGCGCTGGCAATCCGCTGGCGCACCCGCCACAGCGCCCACCGGGGCGGCGATTGTTCCCCAGAGGAGGCAATCGTTTCGCCACTGAACCCGGCAAAGCAGCCCTGGCTGGTCAGGTACTGGCGAAAGTCAAAGGCGTTGGGGTTTTTGGCCTGCGCGGGTGCGTAGAGTTTGCCACGCACCTGCACCCGCTGCCCTGGAAACAGATCTTCAATTTGCTGGGCAGGCATGGTGACGTAGAGCCTGCCCTGGGTAATGCTGGGAGCGCTGAGTGGGTTGTTTTGGGCATCGAGCTGCCGCACCTGGTCGACCTGGAGCCACAGCTGTCCCCGACCGCTGCGGGAGAGGCGCGGCATTTCTTGCACCTGGCCCCAGACAATTTGCTGCGCTCCGGCGGCCTCGCCCTGGGCCAGCAGGCGGCTGATGTCGAGCACGCCGGGAACGGGGTAGCGCAGGCCATAGTTGAGGGTGGCCAGTAGGGCGATCGCCCCCGCTACCAGCCACTGAGCCGCCGTTGGCCCCTTGTACCAGCGAGACGGCAGCACCAGGGCGGCTAGCCCTGCCGCCCCCAGCGCCCCCACGCCGGCGACGCCGACTCCAACCCAGAGGTCAAGCCCCAGGTGGCGAACCCACAGACTGACCCAGAGCAGCCCCGCACAGTACGCGCCAGCCCCCAGCAAACCTATCCAATTACGCATAATTTTTGTTGCACCCGATAGACTTAGAAAGCCCGATTGGTGGCTCAGAATCACGGCGATCGCAGCACCTCGCTGAGCTGAGTTACCCGATTCCTCTAAATTCCTCTAGATGTAGGGATGCTGCTGCTGAGATTGCGCTACATTTCGCTATTTTTAGTTGCCATCTTTTAAGAAATCAGTAGTATTAATCAGTGCTACATCCAGAAGATGATGACTATGACGCCATTGCCCTCCGGTCTATCCACCAAGCCTGAGAGTTTTGCCCCCTCAGGGGAGTCAAACTTGCGCCTGCAGCGGGCGATCGAGAGCCTCGCGCTCAACCTGGATGACGAACTGTACCGCTATCGCCAAACTCGCTCTGGCCAGGGAGCCGCAGCGCCCGCGCCAGCCAAGCTACAGCTGCGCTCAAACCGTAAACCCATTGATTTAATTGCCCTTAAAACTGCCGCCCCAGCCGCCGCCTCGTCATCGTCTAGCGATCGCCTGGAAGATCTGCTAGGGCAGGCCTCGGTGCCCAGCAGTCAGGCCTATCCGCCTAGCGCTATCAATCAGGTGCGGCTTAGCCACGGCGGCACCCTCACCACCTATCGCCCTGCTCCCGACGATTATTTAGAAAGCACCGAAGCCCTGCTGGGGAGTCAGCCCAGTCACCCCCAGCCCCCGCAGGAGAGTAATGAGGTTCCCCCCTCTTTCATGCGTCAGCTGACCTCTCCCTTGGGAATTGGTGCCCTGCTGCTGCTGCTGGTCGGCAGCGCTAGCTTTGGCTATTTGGTCACTTCACCCCAGGCCGTCAGTCACCTCAGCGACAATCCCATCACCCGCCGCCTCAGGGTCACCCCCGCCGACGATGCGGCCTCAGCGGACTCGGCCAGCCAGGGAGAGACAGGCTTTAATCCCCTCGGTCCCGACCTCTCAGAGCAAGAGTTCGGCTCCATTGACCTGAACGACATCAGCACCCTGCCCTCGGCCAACTCCCCCACCGCCCACCAAAGCGTGCCGGTGCCAATTGCAGCTGACGAAACCCCTACCGCTGAAGACGATCGCACCGCTGAGTCAACGCCTGCCACCCCGCGTCCTGGCGTACTGACCCCGGCTGGCGGCAGACCCAGTACACCCAGTGCAACCAGTACGCCTGTGCTGCGGGCCAATATTGTGACCGCCCCCCGCGCCGCCGTGACCGCTCAGCCCTCCCCCGCTCGCCCGACTCCCGCTCGC
>JBARVV010000023.1:0-6047 GCA_049646445.1 Nodosilinea sp.
ATTGCCAAACGATGGACTCGGCCCATCAAGAACTGGAGAGCCGCGCTGTCACATTTTGCTATCCTGTTCCCAGAACGCTTCAAACTCTGAACCGTTACAGGCTTACACAAAAATCTGAACACTCTCGGGATTGTTTGACCCTACCCCAGGCGATCGCCGCTATGCCCACCCATTCTACTGGGCAGCCTTTAACTACACTGGAATCTAAGCTGTAGCTAAATCAATTTTATGTACAATCCCCAACAAATCCTCGATGCTGCCGAAATCATTTCCCCCATCCTGCCGCAACTGCTGGATCAAGCCGATGCTGTCAATGTCCAAGCGCAACTAGAATTGGCCATATTGGGTAAAGACATCGCTCAAATTTGGCAGATCCTTGACCAATATCCTCAAACCCAACGCTGGCGCGACAAATATTTTGACCCTAGCCTGATTCGCGTTCGTTCCAGTTCCAATCTGGCGGGTGATATGGTTGCCCAACCTAGTGGGCTGATCTACGCCTGTCCCCATTGTGACTACCGGGATGTCATCTTCCTCCTCGGTATGGATCCTGACCCTTGCCCCAAACATCCCGATGCCACCCTACAACGCCTTTAGACTAGGAGCACCTTTCCCCTATGCCCCCCAAATTTCTAGAAGGCATCAACGGTAAGCTCGCTGAACAATGGGTTGCCACCCTCCTCACCCCAGCTTTCGTCTTTTGGCTAGCGGGGCTGCTGGCATACTGCGATCGCTACGGCATCACTACCCTAGAAACCTGGCTCAAACAATATAGTGAACTCATTCAGATCGGCATCCTCGCGATCGCCCTCTGCATTATCGCCGCTTCCGCCTTCATTGCCCAGCGCTTCGACACCGAAGTCCTCCGTGCTCTCGAAGGCTACTGGTATCCGGGATTACGTCGCTTGCTCATCCCTTGCACCCAATTCCAAAAATTTCGCCGTCGCCGCCTCAACACTATTCTCAAACGCATCAACCCCAAACTCCGCGACTACATCGCTACACCCTGGGAACGCGACGAATTTGCCCGTTGCGATCGCCTTCTTCACCAGTTCCCTGAAAAAGACCACGACATCCTCCCCACCCGCCTCGGTAACATCCTACGTGCTGCCGAACGCCGCCCCTATTACCGCTACGGCTTGGACGCGATTATCTGCTGGCCACGACTTTGGTTAGTTTTACCGGAAGCTACTAAGAAAGACATTCAAGCGGTTCAAAGCGAGCTAAATAACGATGTGCGGCTCTTTTTATGGAATATTTTGGGACTGGGCTGGGGGATTTGGTCGTGGAAAATTATCCCAATCGCTCTCCTTGGTCTCCTCTTTGCTTACAATTGGGCGATCGCTGCTGCCACCACCTACGGCGACCTGATTGAAGCCAGCTTTGACCTTCACCGCCAACTTCTCTACCAAGCCCTCGGTTGGAAGAAACCGGATGACCCCAATGAAGAACGTCGCGTTGGGCAGCAACTCACTGACTACCTATGGCGCGGATTTTGAAGGGGCGGGTTTTGGGCTGGTGCAACGGGCAGCGGTGGCAGCCCCTGCACCTGGAGCCAGTCAAATGTGGTGCGAAGGGCTGGGTTCCTCGACTTGGCCCGCTGGGGTTTGAAAGATCCATTCCATGGGGTGGACAGCGCCCGTGACCAACTCCAGACGGTTGACTGTGAGCTGCTGGTTCACCAGGGCATAGACCAATACCCCATCCCAAAACATCTCCAGGCGATCGGGTTCGCGTTCCGCCGTCCACTCCACATCGAGCTGCATTTCGCTGCCCTCCACATGCACGGCCTTTTGCCCATCGCACAAAATCACGATGGACTGGGGACGGTAGTCGGCGGGTAAGGGGGCCAGGGTCATCATCGTTCTAGTCCTGCTGAGGTCGGGGTGGGCACACGGTCTGCTTCTAGGCGCTGCACAAATCGCTGAAACCGTTGGCAGTCCTCAGCTGTCACCACCGTGTGCTGAATCTTTCCCTGGGCCATTTCCAAAATGGTCTGGGGGTGAGGCGTCACTCGGCGGACGGTCAGTCGGTCGGCGGTCTGTTTCAGTTCATAGACTTTGCCACGAAACTGGGTATGGGGGCCTCGGGTCTGCCCAATCACCGACAAGATTTTTTGGGAAGCTTGGGCCACGTATTCTCCCCGCTGCTGCAACGCCTGATATTGGGCTAGATCTTGAGCCATCTCTTGCTGTAGGTTCGGTGCGAGGCCAACACCGTTGCCATTGGCTTGTTTGGCAGAGAGGCCCAACTGCTTGATCTGTTCCAGGTGCAGTGGGTCGTGGCCTAAATCGCGGGCAGCGCGGTACCAATCTCGTAGGGTGTCTAGGGCTGAACGCGGCAACGGTTCAGGCACAGTCTCCAGCGCTGGATCATCATCTGCCGCTTGCCCCTGATGGACTATTGCTGGAGCTGTAGGGGTTGGGAAGGGTTGTGTCGGTGGATCTAACTTGACCTCTGATGATGGGGCAGTTGGTTGAGCTTCTACTACCGAGCCACTCCAGGCTGGATCGGCAGTCTGGCACTCCTTGTATCCATTTTGTGGTGCCCCATTGAACTGGTCGAGGTCAAACAGATTTTGCACCTGAAATTCAGGCTCCTTAGACGCTGGTGCTGGGGTCTGGGGTTGGGGAATCAGCTCAACAGGAGCTTGGGTTGGTTCTTCTAGGACTGTTGGTTCGGGGGATGATGGGGGTGGATTGCGATCGCCCCTTCTCCCTCCGCAATCACCACCTCCCCCTGCTGGGTCAGCCTGTCCAAATACTTGTGCAAACTCTGTACCGGAAACCCTGCCACTCGTACCCGTCCGAGTTCTTTCACCCCAGACTCCATGCTGGTGCCAATCATCTCCAGATGCTCGATCAATGGCTTAGCCCCGTCGAAAAACGCCTCATAAAACCGGTCATCTGGCGACTTCACCAGCACGATCGCATCGGGATACTGCTCTTTCACCTCCAAATACTGCCGCATATCACTCGGCATCCGCGATCGCTCATCATCGGGTTCCTGTGGGGACACCACCTCTACTTCGGGCTCTGCCTGCACCTGAATCTGGGCCTTAGCCGCTTCCGCAAACCCCTGCTGGACAATGTTTTTGGAGAAGACTTGGGCAAAAGCGCGATCGGGCAACCGCGACTCCCCACCCCGCAGACTCTGTACCGCCGTCTCCTTAAACTCGATCTGCCCCTCGTCCCGCACCCGAAACACCATCTCCGAGTCGATGAACATATCGCCGTTCTGAGTCAGGTAGTGGGTCAGATACAGCTCATCGCCCTGTCGCTCCACTACCAGGGGAATGAACGGCTCATTCTCGATCCGCAGGTGAAACTCCTGAGACGTCATGACCTCCTGCTCAATCCCAGCATTCCTCAAGAACCGCAGAATCCGCTTTTCCAATTGGCCCATCGGGGGCTGATTGAGTACGGGTGGAGACACTGGAGTTTCGACTCCAGGCCTTTCCACGGCTGGTTCTGGACTGGGCTAAGCAGCATAAAGACTTGGTAGATAAGGGATTGGTGATGAAGATAGTGGTGGTGGCCCGATACATACGTATACTTAGTCGTCTAAGGAGCCGTTGTTGCTAACGTGACGTATCTTTCCGGCGTTTCAGTGGGCACGCTAGTGCTAACGAATTCTAATCTGAATCTACGATTGCTCTGTAATGAATACCTTTACCCTGACTCTGGCCTTTATCGATCCTAATCTGGACTCTGAGGAGCGAGAAACCCTCGTGCAACGAGTTTTGCGGGAATTACGAGATATGGACGAAGTTGAGACGGTGGGCCGTGTCCCGGATTTGAACCCACCGGAGGGAAGCAAAGCCTTTGCTGGTTTTTTGGCGGGGTTGCTGATGGCGGAGGTGAGTACCGCCAATAGCAAGAAGCTACTCAGGTTTTTGGGACAACGGTTAAGCAATCAGCCGATTGAGCTCTCGCTTGAGGCTCATGGCAAGAAATTGACGGTCAAGGCCAGCAGTCAGGAAGAGTTTGCATTTGCCATGCAGCAGGCACAGGTATTTTTAGATGGAGCGGGCGATCGTGGCTAAGATAGCCTTGCTGATTGGGGTGAGTGAATATGGGGCGGGGCTAGAGCCATTGCCAGCAGCGGAGCGGGATGTGGCAGCACTAGAACGGGTGTTGCAAAACCCTGAGATTGGCGGCTTTGATCGAGTGGAGGTATTGGTTAATCCTGCCTCTTATCAAATTCAGTCCGCGATTGAGGATTTGTTTGCTTCATGCAGTCGCGAGGATTTGGCGCTGCTGTATTTTTCGGGGCATGGCATTAAGGACGATAGAGGTAACCTGTACTTTGCGGCACCGAACACCCAGAAAATGCCACGGGGTACATTGAAGCAGTCTTCGGCAGTGTCAGCTCAGTTTGTTCATGACGTTTTGACAAATTGCCGAGTTAGGCGGCAGGCTGTTATTTTGGACTGCTGCTTTAGTGGGGCGTTTGACCCAGAGTTTCGGCGCAAGGATGACGGCTCAGTGGATTTGCGAGGGCAACTGGGGGCTGAGGGGCGTGTGGTGCTGACATCTTCAAGCGCGACGGAGTATTCTCTAGAGCGGTCAGATTCGGACATGTCGCTGTATACCCGTTATTTGGTAGAAGGGTTTGAGACAGGTGCCGCAGATCTGAATGAAGATGGTCAGATTACAGCACAGGAGCTGCATGAATACGCCACTGACCGGGTGCAAAAAGCTGCCCCTGCGATGACGCCGAAACTTATCGTATTGCGGGACTTGGGCTTTCAGGTGGTATTGGCGCAGGCACGGATTGCTGATCCGCGCCTGCGCTATCGTCGGGAAGTGGTCAAGTTTGCAGAGGGCGATCATATTCGCCCTGCTAGACAGGCCCTCTTGGCAAGGCTGCGGCAACAGTTGGGTTTATCGGTTGAGGTTGCAGCAAAGATTGAGGCAGAGGTGTTTCGCCCGTACCAAGAACGCCTTGCAAACGTTCAAACTTATGGGGAAGCGCTCTTTGCTGAAGCTGCCCACCGCTATCCGTTGGATGATGATGCTCGCGAAGCTCTAGTAGAGTTACAGCGCTCTCTTGGTTTAGAGCTAGAGGACATTTCGTCATTGGAAGCAGAGATAGAAGCCCAGTTACAAAAGGCTGCTGCTGTCGATCCTGTTGAACCTATTAGGGCTGAGTTTCTAGAAGAGATGCCAGAAGCAGATGCCCACCGAGCAAATTCGTTACAGTCTTTGGTGGTTCCTCCTGCGGTTGAACTTGTTGAAGCTGTAGAAGAAGAAACTGACGAAACTGCCATTGATTCAACAAAGCTAGAAGCTCAGGAATACTTGAATCGCGGATTGCTCAAGCTCGGCTCGATGGATAATCAAGGCGCTATTGCAGATTTCAGTGAGGCAATTCGCCTCAACCCTGATGATGGCAACTTCTATGACAGCCGTGGAAAGGCTAAGTATGCAGTGGGTGATTCTCAAGGAGCAATGCTTGAGTATCGAGAGGCTGTTAGGCTATTCAAGCAGTACGGCAATACTGAAAAATATCTCAGTGCCCTTAAGCAACTCTGGCTTCTAGAATGTGCTCTCAATCAGCGGAGTGCTGAATCAACGCCGCCCCCAGAGGTGTTATTGGCTCAGGGAAACGAGAAATACGCTGTGAGAGATTATCAAGGCGCTCTAGCAGCTTATGACGAAGCCCTGCACATTGACCCCAGCAATACCTATGCCTATACCAGTCGCGGGAACGCCAAATTAGGCTTAGGGGATAAGGAGGGGGCGATCACCGACTACGATGAAGCGATTCGCCTTGACCCCAAAAATGCCATCGCTTACCAAAATCGCGGGAACGCCAAACATGACTTAGGGGACAAGGAGGAGGCGATCGCCGACTACGACGAAGCAATTCGCCTTGACTCCAACTTTTCTAACGCCTATACCAGTCGCGGGAACGCCAAACATGACTTAGGGGATAAGGAGGGGGCGATCACCGACTACGATGAAGCGATTCGCCTTGACCCCAAAAATGCCATCGCTTACCAAAATCGCGGGAAGGCCAAATAAGACTTAGGAGATAATCAA
>JBARVV010000024.1:0-13674 GCA_049646445.1 Nodosilinea sp.
CCCAAGTTGACCGATTTCAAACCCGAATTAACAAAGATCCCATCGCTATCGCTGACCGATTATGGGTTAAATCTCATCTGGATCCTGAAGAAGAAAAACTACGGGTTTCAACCTAGGCGAGGTTTAACTGGCTTAGGCTGGAAATATGACAATCAGTCAAGGCTAGAGCAGGAGCCATATAGGCTTCTCTTTAATGATATTTATGCTTACTTAACTGCATGGCTTATTTGCAGTATCGATAATGATATAGATATGCTGATGCCTATTGAGCCAATCGGCATGAGATTTACGGGTCATCCACATCCACATATTTCAAACATAGAAGCTTATCAAAAATCTCTTTCCTTCGCAGAAGAAATTTTTCGTAATGGAAAATATAGATATTCGATACCGGATAAAATAGATGATCCTTTGGGCGCTTGTCAATCTGAGAGCAAACTTTGCATCGAAGTAGCAGAAATGATTGGACAATTAAAAATGAAGCTAAACGAATTTGCAACTCATGTCAATTCTGACGATTAGTAGATACACCCAAACAATCTATTATGTGTTTATTCCATCAGTCTTTTGACAACTTCAGGATTTCCTAGCTCAGGTTGATTTTCAAGAATATATTGAACTTTTCGCCTATACGTATCTAGTTGTTCCTCAACCTCATCTAGAATAGGAGCTTCCGTGAAATTGGCTTCAACTCCCTTCAAAACGAATTTGATCTCTCTGAGGCTTTCTTGATGGCCAGAATTCTGTTGCATAGCATTGTCTAACATTTGCTGCAAAATCGAAAATAATCCAGACAAAAATAGTTTGGCCGATTGTTCAGAAGGCACCATTAAAATTCCTTATTGAGCTAGCTTCTATACTTTATTTTCTAGAAGTCAACCCAATTTCAGGATAGTTATGAGAAAAGTTCTCAGAACCAACTTTCTTAGTAAGTAGGCAGGACGAATTAAATATTAGATGGGTTAAGTATCTGCAACCCACTTGAATCAAGGCCTTCAGCGATTGTGAAGAAGCTGAGCCATCTTACAAATGATTGGGCCTTGCTATTTAACTGCTTGTTAAACACAGTTGCTAAGCTTTTGACAAGTTCTGAAAGACAGAGCACCGCTAACAGTTCATTGGTACTATATCATATTGATTGGCTTTCTCCTGAAGTGTACAGATTTTAAGAATTAGTGTCTTTTATCTGCAGAGTGGACATCACACACATGAAGCTCCAGGAATAGCTATATGGAGGCGCAAATATCACAGCCTGAAAAATGGATGTCGTTGAGCTACCCGAAGTTCAGTTACAGGCTGGCGGTCAGGGCACCCTTGTCGAGTCAGCAATCTAGAAGGGCGCACTCACAAATCATTAGGGTTACGGCTAAACCAGGTGATGGCCTTATATTTTGAACCTGCACCACCTGAAACTAAAGCCGAAATGGCTACGGTTTAATTATCGTTGTCATCTTCATCGGCTTCAAATGCTTTACACCCTTGATGTTCAAAGGTCAGCAAGCTTGCCCTAGGGCTGGCAGGGTTAGCACAAACTCCCCAATCCATACCCTAAAAGCTCTACCCCTGCACCTGGCTCATTAGCACTACAGACGATCGTGCCCCTACCGGGTAGCGATCGCTTTCAAAGAGTGGGGCATCCTCGGGATAGCAAAAATCTCGGGGTGCCTCGACCGAGGTATCGACAATGCGGTGCCAGCGATCGTGCGGCCCCAAGTCTGGCAGCTCAAACATGAGGGTTTCCCAATAGGCGTTGAGCATGACGTGAATCTGCTCCTTGGCATCGGGGTAGCGCAGGGTAAAGGCCAGCGTGCGAGAGTTCTCAGACCAGTCGGGCTGATTCAGAATGGGGCCATGCCAGACAATGTGGGGCTCGTAGTGCCAGCTGGTGGTCACCCGCAGCAGGTGCTCTAGACGAAACACCTTCAGGTTTTGAATAAAGTGGATTAGCCCCTGGGTAAAGCGCAGTAGCCCCTGCTCTTTTTCTACCGTGTCCCAATTAAACCAGCTGATCTCGTTGTCTTGGCAGTAGGCGTTATTGTTGCCGTACTGGGTGCGGCGCACCTCGTCGCCCATCAGCAGCATCGGCGTGCCCTGGGCCATAAACAGCAGGGTGAGAAAGTTTTTGATCTGCCGCTGGCGCAGCTGCTCGACTTCGGGAGGGGCAGAGAGGCCCTCCACGCCGCAGTTCCAGCTGTAGTTGGCGTCGGTGCCGTCGCGGTTTTGCTCACCGTTGGCCTGGTTGTATTTTTGGTTGTACGACACCAGGTCGTTGAGGGTAAAGCCGTCGTGGCAGGTGACGAAATGAATGCTGCGGTTGGGTTCGCGGTTGGGCTTTTGGTAGATGTCGGGGCTGCCCAAAATGCGAGAGGCCAGGTCGGGGACGCAATCGGCGTCACCCTTCACAAACTGGCGCACGTGGTCGCGGTAGGGGCCATTCCACTCGGCAAAGCGATCGCCGATAAAGCTGCCCACCTGGTATAGCCCAGCCGCATCCCACGCCTCAGCGATAATCTTAGTACCCGCCAAAATTGGCTCCGACTCAATGTTCCACAAAATTGGCGGATCCTCCAGCGGGTTGCCCGCCATATCGCGCGACATCACCGAGGCCAGGTCAAAGCGAAAGCCATCCACATGCATCTCCGACACCCAGTAGCGCAGGCTGTCGAGAATCATGCGCCCCACCACGGCATGGTTGGGCGAGAGCGTGTTGCCGCAGCCGCTGTAGTTGGAGTAGTAGATCGGGTTGTCTTCGAGCATGTAGTAGGTTTTGTTGTCGATGCCCTTAAAGCTCAGGGTGGGGCCTTCGTGGTTGCCCTCCGCTGAGTGGTTAAACACCACATCGAGAATCACCTCAATGCCCGCCTTATGCAGGGCCTTCACCAAGTCGCGAAACTCATTCACCGGCCCCAGGGGGTCTTTGCGCGAGCTGTAGCCTCGGTGGGGGGCAAAAAAGCCCAGGGTGCTGTAGCCCCAGTAGTTCTCCAGGCCGGGCATGGCGTCTTGGGTATCGAACTGGTGAATCGGCAGCAGCTCGACGGCGGTAATGCCCAGCGATTGCAGGTAGGGAATTTTTTCGATCAGCCCCGCGTAGGTGCCTCGCTGCTCGTCGGGCAGCCCTGAGGAAGGGTGGCGGGTAAAGCCGCCCACGTGCATTTCGTAGATGCTGCTGCTGGAGTAGGGGATATGCAGGGGGCGATCGCCCTGCCAGTCGTAGTTGCGAGTATCTACTACTACCCCCTTGAGGGCAGTGGCGCAGTTGTCACCCAGGCCGATGGCAGCAGCGCGATCGTAGGTGTCGTCGCCCACAATGGCGCGGGCGTAGGGGTCAAGCAGCACCTTGGTGGCGTCGAAGCGGTGGCCGTGGGCCGGGTCGAAGGGGCCGTGGACGCGGTAGGCGTAGATTTGCCCGCTCCTTAGCCCCGGCACAAACAGGTGCCAGTAGTAAAAGGTGCGGTTCCACTTGGGGTCGAGGGTGAGCACCCGGCTGGGCTGGGCCAGGTCATCGGCATCAAACAGCAGCAGGTCGATGCCGGTAGCGTGTTTGGAGTAGAGGCAAAAATTGACGCCCACCGCGTAGACGGTAGCCCCTAGGGGGTAACTTTGGCCAGGTAAGACGTTAGGGCTCATGGAGTTGTAGCCTACACCGAGAGGGGGTCAAATTGTGCTGGCTCAAGACTTAATTAAACGTTGAGTCAACTTTGAACACAACAGGGCCGCGATCGCATCTCATACCGAATCCGACTCCCAAAACCCCAATTCATCCCGATACCCCGTAGGGATATTGCATTGCAATGCCCCTACAAAGCGGGGGCATATAGACAGGGTTTGGCATCATACCAAATTTGCGGGAGTCCATCGGGGCGGGCTGCCGAGGCTCGCCTCGGTACCAAACTGGGGCTGCCAGGTGCCCTGCTGACAATGCCAGGCCGTCGCCGAAAAAGCGGCGAAGGTCTCGCCAGCCTGGAGCGGGCTGGCGCTGGGCAATCCTGCGCCAGATAGGCTGCGCGCACCCCAGTGGTGAACCACCACCGCCCATGCCCCTGCCGCCAACGCCTGCCCCTGAAGCTGACCCCGATCCAGTTGCCATACCTGCACTGGGCCAGGGTGAATGCGATGCCATTGTTCCACAAAGGGGTGAGACTTGCCGCCGTCATCCTCACAGGTGCCCAGTTCTAAAAAGGTGTCGGCATCTAGCCATTCATAGCAACTGGTATCGGGGCGCTGGCGGGGAGTCAGGGCAAAGCGGTGGTGCCAGGTGCAGGTGAGAGGTTGCTCAGCCCAGGCAAAAGTACCGGCAAAGCCCAGCAGGTCGGCATCAAAGCGCGATCGCCAGTCCATCGCCCGGTACCGCTCTGGCGTCAGCTGCCCCTTGAAGGGAGCGCTACGCACGTCAGCAAAGTGAGTTTCAGCCTGAATCCACAGAACCGATTGAGTAGTCTCGATCGGCCCCTGGTCAAACTGGATAGAGCGACGTTGCCAGACGCCGAGAAAGGGGTTGGGGGGCATGGGGGAGGGAGCAGGCGGGTGGATTGGTAGGTGGGTGGATGAGTTAGATGGGTGGGTAAAGGCGCTCGGGGCAAACCACCGTTTGCCCCTACCCTCACGCTGCTATTCAGCCCCACCAACGGCTGCAAGGGCGTCCCAAATCAGCTGTTGCTGGTGAATAATTCGCGCTTCCAAACCATTCACCGGGCCAGGTGTATAGGCACCGCTGGCGTAGCCCTGCTGCACGCTTTCGGTCAGCACCATGTCTTCTTGCATAAAGGCTTCGAATTCGGCCAGCAGAATGTCGGTGGGTGGGCAATACTCAGGGTCGCCATAGATATCTAGGGAAACCCGGCAAGACTCGGCGGTGAGCGGCTCAATGTGCAGCCAGGCTAGCAAGCCGTTGGGCAGCCCCAGCAGGTGCAGATTGGGGTAGATGCCGTAGGTAAAAAATCCCTCCCGGCTGCGGCTCTGAAGGGTTGGCAAAACAGGGTTTTCGGCCTGCCAGGTTCTAGCCGTGGGGGTGTAGAGCAGGTTTACGAAGGGTTCGAGCTGATGCTGGTAGTGGCGAATCGGCCCCTGCACCTGGTTTAGGGTAGTGCGGTGGGCGATCGCCACATGGTAGTCGCACAGGGTGTTGTCGTGGTAATTCTTCCAGTTGCAGGCGACGGTGTACTGCTTGGCCACCAGCGGCTGAGTGGCGGCGGTGCGGTGCTGCCCCAGGTGCTCGGGGATGCTGCCCAGAAACTCGACCAGGGGCGGCGCACCGTCGTCAAAACAGACGAACATAAAACCCGACCAAGTTGCTAGCCGCACCGATCGCAGCGGAAAATCTTGCTTTTGGAAGGACTCAGGGAACTGATTCTGGGAGGGCACCCCCACCAGATCCCCGGAGAGGTTGTAGACCCAGGCGTGGTAGGGGCACACCAGCTTTTGGCAGGTCTGAATGCCCGCCTGAGGGGCCAAAAGTGCCGCTCGGTGAGGGCAGAGGTTGTAAAAGGCCCGCAGTTCGCCGTCATGGTCCCGGACGATTAGCAGGGGAGCGCCCGCCACCGACTTGGCCCACACCATGCCTGACGCAAGGTGTTCGCCGTTGCCCACATAGAGCCAGGTGCGGCGAAAGATAGCCCGCTGCTCTACCGGCATCCAGCGGGGATTAGTGTAGTGATCGGCGGTGAGCAAAAACCGCTCCGGCAGCCCGTGGGCATCCGGGGGAACGGGTGATGCCCCTTTGGGATCGCTCTTTGACCACCGCAGCGGCAGACTCGAAACCATGGTTAAACACTCTCCCCATCAGTACGCGTAGGGTGGGCACCGCCCACCATCAGGCCAACGTTTGCCTAGATCAGCTCACCAAGGCTGGCGTCGTCTTGCCCCGCAGCAGATCCATGATGCCTTCGCGGTAGTCCTGAAAGGCGCGATCGCGGCGAATGGTGTAATCGCGATCGCTGGGCAAATCCACAAACACCTCCTGCTGAACGGTGCCGGGGTGGGCCGTCAGCACGTAGATTCTTTGGGAGAGAAATACCGCCTCATCGACATCGTGAGTGATCATCAAAATGCTCACCCCGGTGCGGTTCCACAGATCGAGCATGAACTGCTGCATGGTTTCCTTGGTCTGCACGTCCAGCGCGCCAAAGGGCTCATCCATCAGCATAATCTTGGGTCGCGAGGCCAGGGTACGGGCGATCGCCACCCGCTGCTTCATCCCCCCGGAAAGCTGCTTGGGCAGCGATCGGGCAAACTTGGTCAGCCCCACCACCTCCAAATAGTAGGAGGCCATTTCTCGCCGCTCCTTTGGCCCCACGCCCTGGAGCTTGAGGCCAAACTCCACATTTTTCTGCACCGTCATCCAGGGGTAGAGCGTGTAGCTCTGAAAAATCATGCCCCGGTCCGACCCTGGCCCCGTCACCCCTTGACCATCCACCATAATGCCTCCTGTAGTCGGCATGTCTAGCCCCGCCACCAGCCGCAGCAGCGTAGACTTACCCGAGCCCGAAGCCCCCACCGCGCAGACAAACTCGCCCGTCTCTACGTGCATGTTAATGTCATCGAGCGCCAGCACCGGCCCCTGGCGAGTGTCGAACTGTTTGCTGAGATTGCTAATTTCTAAATGCATGGTGTTGGTGAGGGAGTTAGGGATGGACGGGTGATGGGATGGATGAAATGGGCTGCTGCATGGTGCATTCGCGAAGCAATGCACCATGCAGTGCGCCTGCCTAATCCACCGCCCATTTGCAGGTGACTTTCATCAGGTACCGCAGCGATAGATCTAGGGCAAAGCCAATCACGCCGAGAATCAGCAGGCAGGCAAAAATTTCGTCGGTGTTAAAAAACTTTTGGGCCAGCACAATCCGCTTGCCCAAGCCGTTCTCTGCTGCCACCAGCTCCGCCACCACCACCAGACTCCAGGAGGTGGCAATGTTGATGCGAAACGTGTCGATGATGTTGGGTACGACATAGGGCGCAATCACCTGAAATAGCGCCTGCCGCCGCTGCCCGCCCAGGGTGTAGGTGGTTTCTAGCAAAGCCTTGGGCACAAACTTCACCGCATCCATAATCATCAGGATGTTGAAAAACAAGGTACCCATGAAGATCAGGGCGATTTTGGGCGCTTCTCCCAAACCCAGATAAATAATTAGCAGGGGAATGAACGCCGGGGGCGGCATGTAGCGCACTACGCCGATAATTGGTTCGAGCAGCGATCGCACGCTAGCAAAAGCCCCCATCGCAATGCCAATGGGTACCGACACCAGCGCCGCCAGCCCAAAACCCACCGTTACCCGCAGAATGCTGGCCGCGGCATCGCCCAGCAGAAAGCCATCCGTCCACAGCCGCCCCAGCGCCTGGGCCACCTGAATCGGCGACGGCAAAAACTTGTCATTCACCAAGTCCAGGCTGGAGATCAGCCACCAGAGGGCAAAGGGCACCGCAATCGAGAGCACCATCAGCGCCGTACTCATCGGCTTGGGAATGTCGTCTGCCAGCCGCCAAAAGACGCTGGGTTTCATGCCCTGAGGCACAGTGGACGCGGTGGAAAAAGAAGGAGAAGCGGGAGTCACAGAGGTTAGCCCAAACGTACAACAAACCTGCAAAGCTTGGCCCCCATCATCCATGAAATGGCGACAGGGGCTGGCATCAACGGCTACTTCTCGGCAGAGTAGGCCTTGACAAACTGGTCATCGAGAATGGTTTCCAGGTCAGGAGCCTCCGGGATAAATCCAACTTCCACCATAAAGTCAGACATAACTTGTGAGGCGTAGGGCATGTACTTCATGTCGTCGCCGCCAGCGCTAAAGGCCTCCAGGTTTTCATCTAAGGTGAAGATTTTGGTGCCCGTGGTGTACTTTTCAAACTCGGTATCGCTG
This sequence comes from Nodosilinea sp., assembly GCA_049646445.1. GTDB lineage: Bacteria > Cyanobacteriota > Cyanobacteriia > Phormidesmidales > Phormidesmidaceae > Nodosilinea. Next base: position 7,854 of record JBARVV010000024.1, read on the forward strand.
ACGCTGGCTCGCTTCGCCATAATTTCGTTGGCCCGATCGGGGTCTTCGTCGATAAAGGCCAGAATGTCGAACCAGGTGTTCACCAGGGCCTGCACCTGGTCGGGGCGGCTGTCGATCAGCTTTTGGCTGACCACCAGCAGGTCAGGAATCGCGCCTGGGTAATCCTCCGAGGTCACCAGCTCTTGGCTACCCTCGCGAGACAGCGCCGTTTCCCAGAAGGGCACCCAGCCCGCAAAGCCGTCTACCTGTCCGGCGGCAAAGGCCGTAGCCGCTGCCCCGGTTTCCAGGTTTTTAACCTCCACATCGGCGCGGCTTAGCCCCGCATCTTCGAGCGCCAGGCTGAGCAAAAAGTCGCCCACCACGCCTTCTTCTAGGGCGACGGTTTTGCCCGCTAGGTCAGCGACGGTGTCGATGCCCTCGGCCCCAATCACCTTGTCGTTACCGGCGGAGTTGTCGTTGACCAGCACCGCTACCATGCCGTTGACCGCATCCCCGGCAAAGGAAATGGTGTCGTTGAGGGTTTGGCTGTTGGCGTCGAGTTGTCCGGCGGCTAAAGCCTGCATCGACTCCAGGTAGCCGTCAAACCAGATCAGCTCGACATTGGCCCCATTCGCTTCGAACAGGCCTTCCTCTTCGGCGATCGCCCAGGGCCACCAGCCCGCCCAGCTGCTGTAGCCGAGCTTCACTGGTTCACCCGCTGTAGCCGTTGCGGTTGCATCGGCGGTGCCTGCGGCTGGAGCATCGGCCTGGGGCGTACTTTGGGCGCAGCTGACGGTAATCAATAGGCTGCAAACAAAGGCAATTAGCGTGGGTAGAAAGGTACGTCGTTTCATGGCGAGGGTATTTGAGACTCAAAAAACTACAGATAAAGCGGTCAGGAAACTGAGCTGCGGCCTGAGGCAATAGCCGGTGCCGACCAGAGCCTAGAAAAACTTCAGGTACCGCTTAATTTCCCAATCGGAAATGTGGCTGTGGTACTCGTCCCATTCTTGGCGGCGAAAATCGATGTAGGTCTGGTGCATCAGCGGCCCCATCACCGCGCGGCTGAGGGGGTCGGCCTCAAAGGCATCGATCGCCTCTTGCAGCGTGCGGGGCAGCATATCGATGCCCAGCGCCTTCAGGTCGGCTAGGGAATAGTTGTACATGTTCTCAGTGTGGGGGTCGCCGGGGTCGAGCCCCTCGGCAATGCCTTCTAGCCCGGCGGCCAGAATCATCGCCGCCCCTAGGTAGGGGTTGGTGGCAATATCGGCGGCGCGGCACTCGACCCGTCCCCCCGCCAGGGGAATGCGCAGCATGTTGGTGCGGTTGTTGTTGCCGTAGCAGATGTAGACCGGAGCCCAGGTAAAGCCCGACATGCTGCCCTGGCGCAGCAGCCGCTTGTAGCTGTTGACCGTGGGGCAGGTGACGGCGCAGATCGCCTTGGCGTGGCGCAGCACCCCGGCAATAAACTGGTAGCCCAGGGTTGAAAGGCCGCAGCCGCGCGGGTCATCGGCGGTTTCAAACAGGTTTTGGCCAGTCTGGCGGTCGGCCAGAGACATGTTGTAGTGGGCACCGCTGCCGGTGCGATCGCTAAAGGGCTTGGGCATAAAGCTGGCCAGGTAGCCGTGTTTGCGGGCGATTTCTTTAACCATCAGCCGAAAGAAGGTGAGCCGGTCGGCCATAACCAGCGCGTCGCTGTAGGCAAAGTCGGTCTCAAACTGGCCGTTGGCGTCTTCGTGGTCAAAGGAGTAGACATCCCAACCGAGCTGGTTCATGTAGTCCACCAGCTCGGTCAGCCAGGGGGTATTGTCGAGCAGGCTGGGCAGGTCGTAGCAGGGCTTGGCCAGAGTGTCGCGATCGCTCACCGGGCCAAAGCTGCCGTCTGGGTTTTCTTTCAGCATGAAGAACTCGGTCTCAATGCCCAGGTTAAAGGTGAACCCCATCGCTGCCGCCTTGGCCAACATTTGCTTGAGAATGGTGCGGCAGCAGGCCTCAAAGGGTTGCCCCTTGAGGTAAAGGTCGCTGGCGAACCAGGCAACCTCAGGCTTCCAGGGCAGCACTGTGGCAGAGGCAGGGTCGGGCATGGCGGCCACCTCGTCATCGCTGATCTCCTGGGGCACCCCATCTAGGGCCGCGCCGGTAAACAGCTCGGAACCCGCCATCATTTGGCCCAAATGGGCGATCGGCACCATCTTGGCCTTGCACATGCCGTGGATATCCACATAGCTGGCCAGGGCGTACCTGACGCCCTTTGCCTCCAGGGATGCTTTGAGGGCTTCGATTTCAGGCGTTAGGGAATGGGCCATAGGTAGGTGAGCAAGTACAAGCAAGTGAGGGGTGAGCAGGGCGCTCTGGGCAAAATGCCATAAAAAACAGCAGCCCGAGAGAACGGCGAATCACTGCTTCGCTATCCTCCCGGGCTTTTATCCCGCCGTGTACCAGAGGCACTGGGCCGGTGCTGTATGGCGCAGGGCAGAGGGCGATCTGGCGGTTTCTCTCGGACCAGGCACTTGACCACCGCTGCGGTCAGTCGGAACCCTAGAAACCCTTTGGGTATTTACTTTTGGTTATTGAGAGTAGCCAGAGTGATTGCTTGACATTGGGTTAACTTTGGATCAAGGTCGATGCCTTAATAGGCTTAGCAATTGCTTAAGAATTAGAAAGTAACCGCTGCTACTAAATCGCCCTTTGGCCGAATTCTTTCCCGCGTGTCAGTAGATTAAACCTACAATTTAAGACAGTCATAATGTATAAATCTCATGGCCCCAGCTGAGTTTAATCACGCCATTGCCCTTCGCTACCCCCGGCGATCGCTCAAGCGGGCCGAGCGAGCCTTTCGGTGCTCCCCCTTGCGCCTCGATTTGCTGGCCGATATGCGATCGCAGAGCATTTCCATTCGCCAGGTGTGTGGTCCAGCGGGGGTCAAGAGCCGTTACAGCCGCCGCAACCTCGCCGAGCTGCAGGCCGAAAACGAAATGATGTGGCTAATCGCCGTTGGCCTACTGCGCCGCGAAGTGGATGGCCAGGGCCTCACCGATAGCTTTCGCCTCACCCCCCTGGGTCGCCAGGTATTTGAGCAGCTATCTTCGCTCAGCCCAGCCCAGTATCGCCCCACCCTGGTCAATCATCTCTATAATGCTTGGTGCCGATGGATGCGTTGGCCCTCCTGGGCCGGCCTTTGACCAACGCCCAGCTGGTGGCAAGGTTAATATCGTCCTGATTGGTTGTGTTGTTCCTGAAGAATCTGCATAGGGAGTGGTTAAGCACTGGGCATCAGCTCACGGAAAGAATTTTTGATCCCTGCTCAGGCTTTAGCCCTGCCGCCGAACTCATTCAACTTTGGAGACGCTCCATGAGAGCAATCATGGTAGTGGGAACAGCCTCCCACGTGGGTAAATCATTGATTACCACGGCCCTTTGCCGCATTCTTAGCCGCCGGGGCTGGCGAGTCGCCCCTTTCAAAGGGCAAAACATGGCCCTCAATTCCTACGTCACCGCCAGCGGTGGCGAAATGGGCTACGCCCAAGCAGTTCAGGCCTGGGCCGCAGGCGTCTCTCCCCAGGTTGAGATGAACCCCATTCTGCTCAAACCCCAGGGCGACATGACCTCTCAGGTCATTCTTAAGGGCCGAGCTGTGGGGCGCACCACAGCCATCCAGTACTACGAAAATTTCTTTGACCAGGGCTGGCAGGCCATTCAAGAAAGCCTCACCCGACTCGGCCAAGACTACGACTTTCTAGTGTGCGAGGGGGCCGGCAGCCCGGTCGAGGTCAACCTCAAGCACCGCGACCTCACCAATATGCGCATTGCTAAGCACCTCAATGCCCCCACTGTGCTGGTGGCCGATATCGATCGCGGCGGCGTGTTTGCCCACATCATCGGCACCCTAGAGCTGATGGAGCCGGAAGAGCGCGCCCTGGTCAAAGGCATCATTATCAACAAGTTTCGCGGCCAGCGCGAAGTCCTAGAGCCAGGCCTAGAGTGGATCAAAGAGCGCACCGGCATTCCGGTTCTCGGCGTGGTGCCCTGGATTGAAAACGCCCTGCCCGCCGAAGACTCGCTCAGCCTGCTCGATCGCACTCCCGGCAGCAAAAAACAGGCCGACATCACCATCGCCGTCATTCGCCTGCCCCGCATTTCTAACTTCACCGACTTTGACCCGCTAGAGGCCGAACCCAACGTGCGGGTGATCTACCGCAGCCCCAAAGAAAAGCTGGGCTACCCGGACGCGGTGATCATCCCGGGCACCAAGACCACCATTGCTGACCTGCTAATCTTGCAGCGCACCGGCATGGCCGAAGAGATTCAGAACTACGTGGCCTCTGGGGGCACTGTCATGGGTGTCTGTGGCGGCTTTCAGATGATGGGTCAGTTTTTGGCCGATCCTGAGGGCATTGAGGGCCACGAAGGCCGCTTCCCTGGTCTCAACCTGTTCCCGCTGCGCACAGTGATCACTCAGCAAAAAATTGCCCGCCAGCGCACCGTCAGCTCGCGCTTTCCGCAGGAGGGGCTGCCGGTGTCGGGCTACGAGCTGCACCAGGGCCGTACCCAGCTGCTGCTCTCCGAGGGGAAAGACGAGAAGGGCAACAAGTTTGAGTTTTTGTTCGAAGACCGCAGTCTGGGCGTAGTCGATGCCAGCCAGTCGCTGTGGGGCACCTACCTGCACGGCCTGTTTGACAATGGCCCCTGGCGGCGGGCCTGGCTCAATCGCCTGCGCCAGCAGCGCGGTCTGGGGTCGCTGCCCACGGGCATCCCCAACTACCGTGAACAGCGCGAGGCCATACTCAATGAGCTGACCGAGGCTGTTGGCGAGCATTTAGATCTGACCCCGCTGCTAGGGTGAGGTTGTCACCTAATAAGTCAGCGCTTTTTCTTCTTCTTAAAAAGTTTAACCCCGAAGCCTTTGGTGGGTTCAGCCCCTACCTTAGAGGCTTTTGACCTGAGCTTTTCGGCATCCACATGGCCGCGAAGATCATGGGCCTCTGCTCGCGAAACCAGCCCCAGCCCATACTGGACATCAATCCAGTCTCCGGCAATGGATGGATCAACCCGTTTAGCGGCAAATGCTCGCTCCATTAGGGGGGCTGATTCCTGCGCCTCTAAATCCATCAGACTGGCAATCAAGACCCCGTTGAACATAGGACTGTTTTTGGAAAATTGCTCAAGCTGCTGCTCTAGGATGGCTAAGCAGTCAGCTCGCACCTGTGGATGGGTTTGGCCAAGTTTGACCAGGATGCTAGCCGCTGTCCATCGACAGTAGAAGGCATTCTCAGAGTCAGCTAAAAAAGCATGCACTGGGGGAATGGCCGCTGGCCCAATCAGCGCAAATACATTGGGCATATCCTCCGAGAACCAGTCGCTGTCTTCCATCTCATGAAAGAAAGACAGCAGTGGCTCGATCGCCGCCTCTGCTTGCAACTGTCCTAACGCTCGCCAGGCGTGCAGAGGTGCCCAAACCTCTGGGCTGTCAATTGGAGCCCAATTGAGATCGTGGTCGATCGCCATTTGGATCAGATCGGGAATGTGCTGCGCGGTGAAACCATAGAGCTTCGCATAGTCAGGCCATGCTTGGCCTCGGCTAATGTGCTCTTCGCCGAGCTGAAGCAGGGCATTGACTGGGGCAGGGTAAGTGGCGGAAGTCATAGGCGATGGAACGTCAATAGTTACTTGTTACCGCAAAGATCTCAACTAGGTGAATCACCTAAATCTTACAATCGAGAGTGTTCAGATTTTTGTGTAAGCCTGTAACGGTTCAGAGTTTGAAGCGTTCTGGGAACAGGATAGCAAAATGTGACAGCGCGGCTCTCCAGTTCTTGATGGGCCGAGTCCATCGTTTGGCAAT
>JBARVV010000025.1:0-9646 GCA_049646445.1 Nodosilinea sp.
GGGGCGTAGCATGCTACGCCCCTACAAGCCGGGGGGATTCAGTATTAGTCGCTGCAAAGGAATGCTTGAGCGTTGTAAAAGAACACTCGAGCCTTACAAAGAAATGCTTGAGCCTTACAAAGAAACGCTTGAGTCCTGCAAAGAAATGCTTGAGCGTTGCAAAGAAATGCTTGAGCATTTTCAAATAATGCTCATAGCTTGCAAGGCAACACTTAAAGAATGCTTATATTTTAAGACAATGTAGGTTGGGCTGATGCACGTTGGCTAAGCCTTGTCGAAGGCAATAAACCAACGCCCGCATGGGCTACTACGCTATCGATGGCCCGTCCTACATCTGAATTAACCCCCTTCAAGGGAATTGCACCATCAGTTCAAGCCTTTCCTAATCCCCTAATCCCAGAATGGGGGTGGGGGATCAGGGTCAAGGAATAGATAGCTTGCAGAAGGAGAAGGTGTTATCTCGAACTGACCCTATTCAGGCTCTGGCTCTGGCTCTGGGCAGATCTCAGCAATCAAAGCCTGGCGATCTGCCTCTAAGGTTTCGCCAGCCGCCTCTGGCGAAAACAACACCTGGATGGCATCGGCGGCCAATCCCTCGGCCAGCAAAAAGTCAATCTGGGCCTGAATTGCCTCATCGATCGAGAGCTGATCGGCCTCGGCCACCGCCTGAAGCTGCTCTAGCTCAGTGGTAATGCGATCGCGCCCATCCCCCGCCGCCATCACCTGAAACGGCACCTTGAGGTCTTCAACCAGCTTGCCATAGAGATCCCTTTGGTAAACGATCCACTCGTAGCTCTCCCCTGGTTCCAGGGGCTCGCCACCGTAGGCCATATGCACCGAATCAAACTCATCGTCTAAATCGATAGGTCGCAGGCCAATAGTTTCTACATTGCCATGGACCACTATCATCGGCTGCAAAGTCCACACCATTTCATCAGTGCCAGGATTGATTAGGCACAGTGGGTCATCGCCGCGTGAACTACTATCTTTGCCCCGGCCGCCATGGGCACTACCACCAAAGAACTCGCTAATGAGCTCATACACGCTGACCGGTTGTGTTGAAGTCTGAGCCAGGCCAGCAGGGGAGACAGGAAAGATACCGATCGCAGCGATCGCCACCGTCAGCGATCCGGCCATAGTCCAATTAATGTTGTTCATAGGTTTTCTCCTTAAGTAGAGGTAGTGTATACAACCAGACCGTCAGGGACGGTAGCAGCCAGGGCAACATTACTGCTGCGCTAATATACAGCTGCAAACTTGCTAGACCATACCCGGCAGTTACCACCGCCAGCATTGCTCCTAACCTGAGTGGGTTTACTCGGGGGCGGTTGGCTAGGTATACGGTCAAGCCTTTGCCTACCAGGGCCGCCACCAAAATCATCGCCAGGTCAGGAATAGGGATTACCAGCCGGCGGGTCAGCCAGTGGTGGGTGGCGTAGGCATGGGCTTCTCCGCCGGTAAAGCTGTTTAGCCCCTGCTCCCAATAGTTCATAGCCGGAGGGCGGGGCAGATTATCATCGGCAGTATCGTAGCCGCCAGCGGCAACAATGACCACCTGGTCTTGCAGAGTTTGGGTGTCTAAGACTTCCTCGGGTGCTTCCAACAGTTGCCAGGCCGGTACAGCCTGATAGACTTGTCCCGGTGGAATTGAAAAATCTAGCAAAGGTTGCAGCCACCGCTGCCCCATCGGACCGGATAGCCGCGTTAGGGGGTGGGCATCGACCCAGGTAGGTAGGCCTAGGTCGTGGTCATTAAGGTAGCGTTGTACCTGCTGTTGTAGCGCTCCATTCCCACTGCCCGGTAGAGGAATGTCGATGTCCTGAGTGCTGGCCCTCTGGCGGAGACGATGGGCAAGGGCTAGCTGGTAACTGAAAGGGGTGCCGTAGTCGACGGAGGGCAACCGGTTAGGGAGATGCCAGAAGGGCAACCAGCCATCACCCTGCAAGACCCAGTCAGAGTTGGCGGCTTCTTTATGGAGGAAATGCCAGGGACCGCCGGGGCTTTTTCTGGTGACAAACACATGCCAGGCCTGATTTTGCTCTACTGCCCGCCCAATAGATTGTTTTAAGACAGGGTCATTTCCCGACTGTCTTGCCTCAAGATCCAATAGATAGTCAACACCAATGACGGTAGCGCCCTGCTCAGTTAGGCCATCAAGGATGTCGGCTAAAAGGGCTCGATCGATCGGGTTAAACGCTTTAGCACCCCAGCGGGGAAATGTATCCGGGTCAACCTGTATCAGTACCACCGGTGGCTGAGATGTTGCTCCGACTTGTCCAGTCTTATCGCGGTAGATGGCCTGGGCCATTACCCGATGATCAATCAGCCAGTAGTGAACCGGGGCAATTAGGCTGAGTAGGGCGATCGCGCTCACCACCAGCGCCTCTCGGCGGCGGGGTCGCCACTGCCTTACCATTGCCCGCCACCCCACTGGCTGCACCCGATAGGGCACCGAATCGGGATGGCGAAACAGCGACGGCACCATATAGGCCGACGGGTAAGTAAGATTTTGCTTCAGCTTGAGAACTTGACAGGCCCCAATTAACGCCTCCTGCACGTTCTCAAAGCGGGCCAGTCGCTGCAATAGTTGCACCAAAAAAGCTTGGGCCACCTCGTTGTGGATGGGCTCGCGCATCACCGCCACCTGGCTTAAGCCCAGGTTGATCAACCCATTGGCAATATCTATGCCGCTGCACGAGTTAAATAAGGCAAACTGAAGACCGTGCTGCTGGGCCTGCTGTAGGTAAGGGCTGAGTTCCCTAATCGAGATGGCAGTTTTGGGCGCGATCGCAATCTGCCCCCCTACTAGAGCCGCCTCGTTGCTGTGCCCGGCAAAAAAGAGGACATCCCACCCCAGTGGGTCGGCAATTTCCTGGCAAATGCGCTGCTTCAGGGCGACAGTCTCTTCCCCCGGCTGCCAGCCGACGTAGTGAATATCCAGCAGTTTTTTTTGGTCATTCAGGGCAGTCCGCTCACGGGTAAAGTTAAGCCCCGTCTCATCCCCCAAAATAGCCAGCACCCTGGCTTTACCCCGGCGAAACGATCGCCGGTCGGCGCTGGCTGCGCGAATGTGGGCAGGCGATCGCACAATCTGCATGTGCTGACCCACCTCCCAAGTCTCCCAGGGTAGGCGGGCGATATCGATGGGTGAGCAAGTCAAAAATAGCTCTGTTTTAGCCGAGTCAGCCCCAGACTGCCCCGGTTTTGGCGTTGGCGTTGCGGCCATCAGCTCTTGCCGCAGATCAAATAGATCGCCATGCTTCAGCCAGGTGTGAAACTCAGACAGCAGCCGGGCCTCAGCCTGCACCAGCTGGCTGTGCCAATCGACATCGACGGCAACTGCTTGGCCAGTCGCTACAACCCGGCCTCGCAGCGCCTGCTTGTAGTAGCCCAAATAGGCTCGCTTCCAGGCTTCGTATAGCGTTGGCAGAGCCCTGGGAAATCCCAGGCTGGCCGTCAGCCGCTGCCCCCGCCCCCAGGTGAGGTCAAACAGGCAGCTCTGGTCAATCTTGTGGATGCTGAGACGGTAGGTCATGGTAGAGGGATAGGAGAAAAGATACCAATTTCGGATTTTGGATTGGCGGTTTTGGATTGGCAATCCTTCAGTCGTGGCTCTTCCTGCTCAGGCTTCTGGATTAAAGACAAAGGGGGGCCAGTTGAGAGTAGAGCCATTGGGCAACTCGACGGTCACGGTAAACTGCTCCTCCCAGGTGCCAATCACTTGAGCATAGAGATAGGTGGCGGCCCCATCGTCAGCCAGGGTTTGTTCAGCCAGAATGGCAGTGGCATCGCTCACCACCAAGCGAGTGCCGGGGGTCAGGTGCTGTCCAGAGGCAGGGCCTAGAAATAAAAACAATGACCACTCTGGAGGCTGGGTTTCAAACATCGTCCAGGTCAAGGCATAGAGACGTAGGGGTAGTCCCCATTGCTGCAGGTCAGTAAAGGCTCCCCGCGCCGTGGGGGGAATCGTCACGCCCTCGGGGGCCAGATCCTCCAGAACAGCTTCTAGCTGCTCGGCTGGGGTGGTGGGCAGTGGCATCATGGCGTTGCCGGGAGCCAGGGGCGGTAGTAGCGTCCAGGCCAGGGTTTCGGCCACCGTATCAAGCTGGTCGCGCAGCCAGCGACCGGCGTTGATCAGCCCGCCCGTTGCCTGCTCTAGCGATTGCTGTAGACTGGTTGCCGCGATCGGGGCCGGGGCCAAAACAGCAAGTTGCTCTGGATTTAAGCAATTTAAGTAGAGCAGAACATCCTCTGGGGTGGTGTCAAAGTAGCTCACCGGCAGCGTATAGGTGCCGTTGGCGTTGGCGATTAGGTTGGACTGTTGCTGCTGGGCCAGCAGGCGATCGCGGCGCAGCCCAGCCAAAATAGTGACCTGGTCGACCTCCTCGCGCACTTCAGCCAGGATGTAGAGGTGAGCAAAGTTGGTACCGTCATCCACAGTGCTCTGGGGAATAGTCACGACTTCATCGCTGAGGCTGCCCTGGGCCACCAGGCACAGCCGAAAGTCGTTGACTCGATAAAGTCGGTTTGGGGTGGGAGGTTGGTCAGAATTGTAGCTAAGAGGTAATGGATTGGCCCCCTCCCCTATCCACTGGCGTAACCCCTCCAGGGCCATGGCCCGCAAAAATGTCGGCCACTGCTGGGCCAGATCGGCCTCTTGCTGACAGATGGCAACGGCCCGGTTAGTCGATTCGGCGGTCAGGGCAACCGTTGTTGACTGTAGCGGCTCAAATTCAAAATCGTGCGACTCGGTGGTATAGCTCATAGGACATCGGTGGGCGAATGGAGATAAAGAAAGCAGTAAAACAACCATCACTCGGTACCTGGCATAAATTGATGGATTACGGTACAGAGGTGGCGGGCAAACAGACTTTTTGCCGTACGGCCTTTAGGAATTTTGGCTTCGGCTTCGGCTTCGGCAATTATCTGGTCAACCTCCTCACTGAGTAGGGCTTCTAGGGTGCGGTCAATAGCCCGTAGCTGGTCGGCAGATACATAGCTCAGCGCCTGCTGGCGCACGGTTTCATACAGCTGTGGCAACAGCCGATGGCGCACGTCTGCCCGGAGGCGTTTCAGGTTCAGCAGTTTAGAAACATTTGACTGGGAGCCAAGACCAATTTCGGCAGCCAACTTACCCATTGCCCGCCCCCGACAGTGAAATAGGTGCAGTCCCTGCACGTAAGCTATATCCTCAGGAAGTTCGTGGGTTTTCAGCCACTCTACTTTGGCTTGAATTGCCTGGGCGATCGCTTTGTCCAGACCGGCTTCAAGAGCCTGGCGGTACGCCTGCAAAAACTCGTCCTGTTCATCGACTTCCGGGGGGTGATTGTCGCTAGCAACCTGCTCCCAGCCATGGTCGTCAGGCTGGTAGACCGGCCCGCTACCTCCCCGCGCATGGGCGCGATACTGGCGCAGCTGTCCGGCCAGCTGCTTGAGCTGCGTCAGCACCTCTCTGGCGGGGGTATTGGGGTTAATGGCGCGCAGCTGCTCTGGGGTGGGCACCTGGCAATGCCCGGTTTTGCCCGTCTGGCGTTGGGCAATGCGATCGCGCCGATACACCTGGTGATACTGACTTAGTAAGGCCACCGCCTGGGTAACTTCGTATTCGCTGCACAGGTGATACTGCCGTAAAATACGCTGCACCTGCTCTACGCTGGTATCGTTTAAAATGCTCCAGTCACTGGCTCGGTACAGCCCCTTTTCAAGCAAAACCTTATTCAGCTCTCGGTGGTTGTTGGTCAGTTGGCTGCTCCAGGTGCTTAGAGCGGCCTTAGTTGGGTCATAGGTCTCAAGAATCTTTAGAGTAAAGGGCTGATTGGAGGGTGGGGCTTGCCCATCATCGTCAAGTACCTCAAAAAACAGCTCGGTAGCCTTAAAGTCGTATTGTTCACCAAATCTCGCTGCTAGCCGAATGCACGCCTGACGAATTTGATGGGTGACACAGCATCTCAGACTGAGCTGGGCCAGATCGGCATCGGGCGAATGAGCCGGTGTAGCTTGGTCTCCTGATGGTCGCCAGAGGGCAAACAGCGATCGCTGTAGCTCAGTCTCAGAAGCATTGGGGTCAGCGATTAAACTGGCAAAGTTACTCTGCACCCAGGTTTGCACCTGGGGCAGCACCTGGAGTTTGCACTGCCCTGAGCTAATCAGGCGTACCTGCTGCCAATAGCGAAAAGCGTTTTCCATAGGGTTGCCGGGACTGGGCTGGTTTTAGGGTCACATCGCCAGGCCCGAAAGCCAACGATGCCAGAGGCCATAGGTTTAGCAACAGCAGGGTGGTGGGCGAGGCATGGGGCTTTTTGAGTGGCGACACCCTTAACTATTTCTGCGGGTCAGGAACTTATTCACGCGATCGCCATTGGCGGTTAATTGGCTACCGCCTCAGAAAGAGTAGCGGGTTTACCCGGCCCGTGGGTAGCTGGGCCGGGTAGATGCGATCGCTGGTCTCTACAAAGAGGTCAGCTTTGCTGCAACAACGTCACCTATTGCAGAAACCAAAAATCAATAGCCACCGTTCTCAGCACGAAGCCGAAGACAGCGTAGAAGCCAGAGTTTAGCGTGCAACCCCAGAGGCGGGTGCAACAGATTTTTTTGACGCCTGAATAAGCTCACCCACGCCAGACAAATAAACAGTCGAGTGGCCACTCACGCTGTTTATTTCGGTATGAACTTCATGCTTGAGTACAACGACATTACCCCGACCTCCGGCTCTCTGGATGCATCTGCCATTACCTCCTTTGGCGGCACTGGCCTTAACGACAACATCCTGCTCAACCTACCCACCCCATCCCTCTCGGGCCTGGCCGATTTACAGCTCCTCAGCCCAGGGCTAGCCATTGCCGACGCTACCGGGCTCGACGTTGCCACAGAGTTGGTGATTTCTGCTGACGTGGTGTTGGCCGCTGCCCTGGTCGAGGCCGCCAACGACCTAGCCCTTGCCCCCACCTCTGCCGCCAAGGCAGACGACTTACTTGGGCTAACCCTAGACCAGAGCCTGGTGGCCACATCCCCAGGCGTTACCCCCCAAAACGACTCTCTTTCCACCGCCGAAAACATTGGCGTGTTGGTGGGCGGGCGAGCCTTTGGCGGTAGCGTCAGCGCCAGTGACACCCGAGATTACTTCAAATTTCAGCTCGATGCCCGCAGCGACATCAACCTGATGCTCTCGGGCCTCAGTGCCGATGCCGACCTATTTCTAATTTGGGATGCCAACGGCAACGGCATTGTCAACTCGGGCGAAGTTCTAGATTCGTCTACGGGAGAGGGGGATAACGTCGAGGCGATTACTTTCAACAATCTCCTGGCCGGTGAGTATTACATTGCTGTTGATCGGTACAGCGGTAGCACCAATTACAACCTCTACACGGCGGCTTCCCCCGATGGCGGCATTGATGTTGAGCAGGGCGACTTGCGCGCCAATTCCTTTAGCTTTGCGGGCCGCAACACTTACACGGTGGTATCGGGCAACGGAAATGTTGACTTTGGCGCTGGCTATAGCGACGTGCTCGACCTGTCCTCGATTACCAGCCGCAGTGTGACCTCCTGGAACCGAGCTACTGCCAGCGGCGGTGGCGTCATCTACGACCCCGGCAACGGTGGCCGCGTCTTTGATGCCCTGAGCCTGAGCAGCGGCCATCAGTTTTTGATGGAGGGCCTAGACGGCATTCGGTTTAGCGATGGGTTCTTAAACCTGAACAGTGGCAACCTACCCAACGATCCCCTGTTTGGCGAGCAGTGGAATTTACACATGATGGGGGTGCACCAGGCCTGGCGCTTTACCCAGGGTTCTGATGCGGTAGTTATGGGCATTGCCGACTCTGGCTTGGGAATTAGTCGCAATGGCAGCCTGCACCCTGACTTTGATAGGGCTCGCACCTACGGTTACGGCAACAATATGGAGGATGATTTTCTAGACGACAATACCTCCCATGGCACAGCCGTTTATGGCATTATGGCCGCTGCTGGTAACAACGGCATTGGCCTCAGTGGCATTAACTGGCAGTCTGATGTCCTCAATATCGACGTCTTTGGCCCTGATGACCTTGGCTTAGATCAGGCGACCGCGCTAATGACCGACTATGCCCAATCGACCGGGCGACGCCTGGTCGTTAACATGAGCCTCAGCGTACCCGGGGCGGACGCAGGCGACCTACCAGGGCTAGAGCAACTGATCGCCCAAAATCGAGATAACGCATTGTTTGTGTTCTCTTCATCCAACGATGGTGAGGGGGCGGTCGCGTACCCGTCGCTGCTGAGCCGAACTTACGACAACGTCATGTCGATTGGTGCATCCTGGGGCACTAACGATGCTGATGGTAACCCGACCGAGCCAGGCGATCGCATCTCATACAGCAACTATGGCTATGGTCTATCTCTAATGGGGCCGTCTGAGGTGATCACCACCCTGGCAGGGCAAACCAGCAGCGGAGTTGGGTTTGGCTACTACCTCAATGCCCCTGAAGGCAACCCCTTTAATGGCACCTCGGCAGCGGCGCCCAACGTTAGCGGTGTGGCCTCGCTAGTATGGAGCGCCAACCCCAACCTGAGCGCGGGTCAGGTGCAGAGCATTATGCAGCAGACCGCTATAGATCTGGGCTTCCCTGGCTACGACCTAGAATATGGGGCAGGCATGGTCAATGCTGACGCCGCCGTGCGTCGGGCAATGGCGTTGGCGGGCACTCCGTTAAGAGGCAGCAGTGCCCAAAGCACCTTGGCGCTGCCGGTGGTCACCAGCGATGCCATGACTCTGGCGCTGCCGGTGCCGTTGGCAGCGATGGCGTCTGCCCAGTTTGCCGATAGCGGCATACCCGTTATCGGTGCCTTGGTGAATGCAACGGTGGCAGCGGTGCAGGCCAATCCTTACTTAGCTATAGGAGAGGTGTTGACCCGTGGATACCAGGGGAATAGTGATCCAGAGGCTGCTTTTGAGGTTGCTGCTATCCCGAACCCGGTAAATGGGCTGGGTGAAAGCGTTTTGACCGCGACTGAGACGGTGGCTGAGCTAACTCTAGCCTCAGTTGCTGAGGTTGGCTTTGAAGTTGCCGATATGCTGGGTGCACCTCAGTACGATGCCCCTTGGGAACTGGAGGCGCTAACGCAGAATCTACTGGCAGCTTAAGGAAGGTAGGTTGCCCCAGGCTACAAGGCTGGTTGCCTGGGACAATCTGCATGGCTTCATCGCTGTAGGGTGCGGCCTGATCGCAGGCGTCACCCTACTTTTTTAGGCAGGCGGTGAAAACTTGCCTAAAGCTGAACAAGCTGGGCTGAGCCAGAGCTATATGCTGGTGTTACCTCGGGATTGGAGCATTGCCCCATGCGTTTTTCTGCGAAGTGGTTGGGTTTAGTTGCGGCGACAGTTGCGATGGTGCCTGTGGCACAGTTCTCAGCGCGAATGCTAGCTGCTGAAACCAAACCAGCTGATGAGTCAGCTACTGTGCTGCTGCAAGAGGACGGCGTTTTAGAAGATGGCGATGGGGTATTAGAGGATGGCAGCCTGTACGACGTCTACACTATTGAGGGCAAGAGAGTGTTCAGATTTTTGTGTAAGCCTGTAACGGTTCAGAGTTTGAAGCGTTCTGGGAACAGGATAGCAAAATGTGACAGCGCGGCTCTCCAGTTCTTGATGGGCCGAGTCCATCGTTTGGCA
>JBARVV010000026.1:0-15565 GCA_049646445.1 Nodosilinea sp.
ACCTCCGGTCACAACGGCTTTAAAACGTCTTACTTGTTCTACCGCTAAAGCGCCGAAGGGGCACAACTCTATGTCGTATCTTGGGGGGACAACCTTACGTCGGGTGACACAGTGCAATGCCCCTACAAGCCGGAGGTAACCAAGTAGGACTCGGGATTAGACCATCTCCAGGGGCTGAGCCGCCCGCATCTGTTCTGCCCGCCGAGGCTGCCCCCAGATCACGGTTTCGTGCTTGTAAATCACCATGCCGGGGCGAGCGCCCTTGGGCTTGTAGACGTGCCTGGGCTGGGTGTAGATTACGGGCACTTGGTCGGCCTGGCGGGCGCGACTAAAGTAGGCGGCCAAGTCGGCAACGTAGTGCAGATCGCGATCGCTGGCCGCCTGCCCCGCCCCCAGCCGCAGCAGCACGTGGCTGCCCGGTATTTCCTGGGTGTGAAACCAGAGGTCGTAGTCGGTGGCTACGGTAGAAATCAGCAGGTCGTTTTGGCGGTTGTTGCGGCCCACCAGCACGGGCAGACCGTCGGGAGTTTGAAACTGGCGAAAGCCTTCGTCACTTGCCTTGCGATCGCTGGGGCGATAGTCGGGTGAGGCCAGATAGCCCTGCTGAATCAGCTCGTTGCGAATGTCGATCAGCGCCTCCAAATCGGCGGGTTCATCATAGGTGGAAATTTGGCTCAGGGCCGCCTCCACCTGCTCTAAATAGGCTAGTTCTGCCTGTACCTCTCGCAGTAGCGGCACCACGGCATCTTTAGCGCGTTTTAGCTTTTGGTGCTGCTTGTAGTGGCGCTGGGCCTGCTGAATCGCGGTTTTGTCGGGGTCGATCGCCAGGTTAATTGGCTCACCCGTCTCAAAGTCATCCACTGCAAGCTGAGTCAGGCCGGGCTGCCACTGGTAGCTGTAGGCCATGAGCAAATCGGCCTGCTGGCGGTACTGGTCGGCCTTGGCCGACTGGTCGAGGCGCTGCTCAAAGGTGCTGGCTTTCTGCCGCAGTTTGGCAAGCACGCCCTTGAGCTTTTGCTGAACCTGGTTGCGAATGCGATCGAACTGCTGCAGGTTTAGCTCACGGCCATAGTACTGGTTTAGCAGGGCGTGAATATCGGCGACGGGGGCGATTTCCTCCCAGTCGAGCACGGTGTAGCCGCCGTCGGCCCAACCGGGGAAAAACTCACGCTTGTCTAAACACCTCAGCCAGCGCTGCCAGACCTCAAATAGGCGATCCCAGTCGGCCTGAGTGAGGGTTTCGGCGGGCTGATCGGGGGCCAGGTGGGCGGCGGCTAGCAGCGATCGCACCAGCGAAGCACTCAGCCCGCCGTAGCTCTGCATCAGCATTTTTTTAAGCGTTGAGGGCACCAGCATTACCCGTTCCTGCCAGGAGGCCTGAGATTCTGGCAAACTCGGCAGCGTGTTCATAATGGCGGGGGGCAGCACGTAGGGGTCGCCAGTTTGGATGGGTCGCACCCGCGACTGCTGGTCGCTCACCTGGTGGGCGGCGGTGACAATCTGGTTTTGGGCATTGGCCAAAATCACATTGCTGTACTTGCCCATAATTTCGACATACAGGTGCCACTGGGACGGGTCGCCAGGGCGAGGGCCAAACTGCAAATCGATCGCGCGCTCCCAGGGGGCCACAGGGGCGATCGCCACCAGGGCCAGCTGGTTGAGCTGGTGCTTGAGCTGCTGACTAAAGGTAAAGGTGTCTTGCCCCTTGGGGGGCGCATCGCCTAGGTGCAGCCGCGCCGCCTGCGGATGCCACGAAATGGTTAGCCAACCTCGGCGATCGAGGGTGCGCAGGGCCAGGGCCAGGGTGGTGGTATCGAGCTGCACTACAGTCTCACAACGGGCGGGCACCCAGTCGGCTTGGAGGCTGTGGCACAGAGCCATCAAAGTCGTAAAGTCAACGGGCTGCACGGCAGCATTCTCCAGGTGAGACAAACGGGGCAGGCAGACACGGCAGTCTATGTCTGCGGATATAGGGAGATTAGCGGATTAAACCGCCAATAACCTTCGATCGAGGGTTCCTAGGGCCGAAAGATGTAGCCCACGGAACGAAATCGCCAAAAAGCTGAAATTTTGCCTGAAATTAACCCTCAGCGCCAAATGGATTCGTTAGTATGGCAGATATTGGGATGCGGGCCTGATCTAGGCTCAAATGTGGAGCCTGCTGCCAAAAAAACCTTGGGTTTTCTGGCCAGTTCGGGATCGACCCGGCATCAGCACCAGAATCTCCCGCTATCGCCTCCTTGCTATCGCCTCCTTTTATATTATGGACATCAAGCTAATCAATATTGGCTTTGGCAACATCGTATCGGCCAATCGGGTGATTGCCATCGTTAGCCCCGAGTCTGCCCCCATCAAGCGGATTATCTCCGACGCCCGTGAACGAGGGCAGCTGGTCGATGCCACCTACGGTCGCCGCACCCGCGCCGTTATTATTACCGACTCAGGCCACACCATTTTGTCGGCCATTCAGCCCGAAACCGTAGCCCACCGCTTTGTCAGCGGCAAAGATAGCGACGGCAAAGCGTAGTTAGAGTGGGTGTGTAGTAGCCTCGACAAATTAAACAGACGCCCCATGATTGCTGTACTGGGCAACGCCCCTATTACCTTGGACGCATTCGTGGAGTGGTATCCAGATATCGGTTCGCCGAAGCAAACCACCTTTGTTAACTTAATTTTTGATGGCGAAAGCAGTTGATGGTGTGGTCATTGACCATGCCTGCGGCCTGCATGTAGGCGTAGCAAATAGTGGTGCCGACAAACTTAAAGCCGCGCTGTTTCAGGTCTTTGCTCATGGCGTCGGAGGCGGCGGTGCGGGTGGGGGCATCGGCTAGGGTTGGCCAGGCGTTTTGCACGGTTTCGCCGTCGACAAACTGCCAGATGTAGCGATCGAAGCTGCCGCAGGTTTCCTGCACCTGTAAAAACGCCTGGGCGTTGCGAGTGGCGGCCTCAACTTTGAGGCGGTTGCGGATAATGCCTGCGTTCTGCAAGAGTTCTTGGTGTTTGGCTTCGTCGTAGCGGGCAACGGCCTCGGGGTCAAAGCCATCGAAGGCGGCGCGAAAGTTTTCGCGCTTGCGCAGAATGGTGATCCAGCTCAGCCCGGCCTGAAAGCCATCGAGAATAATGAACTCGAAGTGCTTGCGATCGCAGTGCAGCGGCACGCCCCATTCCTGGTCGTGGTAGGCCACCTCAATTGGGTCGGCATGAACCCAGCCGCAGCGCGGCAGATCGTCAGGGGGAGGGGGCATGGCCATTCTTGAGTATAAAATCCAATGCAATTGTACTGGTTTTGGCGGCGCGATGGTCAAGGATTGGCTGAGGCGATCGCGCTCTTCCTTAAACAATCCCTACCCTAGCCGCCACGACTCCAAATCATCGCTAGTATGGAAAATGTCCCTGCATTCAAAGAGCACCTATGTCTACCGCTGCTCCCCCCATCCAGCCCCAGGCGATGGATGACACCAAACACGGCCTGCCCGTCACAATCATTACCGGCTTTTTGGGCAGCGGCAAAACCACCCTGCTAAACCATATTCTCGCCAACCAGGAAGGGCTGAAAACCGCCGTGCTGGTGAATGAGTTTGGCGAAATTGGTATCGACAACGACCTGCTGATCGCCACCGAAAACAATGACGACACCATGGTCGAACTCAGCAACGGCTGCATCTGCTGCACCATCAACAACGACTTAATGGAAGCGGTGTACAAGGTGCTGGAGCGTCAGGACAAAATTGATTACCTGGTGGTCGAAACGACCGGACTGGCTGACCCGCTGCCCATTGCCCTCACCTTTTTGGGCACCGAACTGCGCGATATGACCCGGCTCGACTCGATTGTCACCGTGGTGGATGCCGAAAACTACAGCCTGGACCTCTTCAATAGCCAGGCCGCTCACAACCAGATTGCCTACGGCGACATTATTTTGCTCAACAAGGCCGACCTGGTCGACGATGCCGACCTCGATTTGCTGGAAGTTAAGATTCGCGATGTCAAAGAGGGTGCCAGGATTCTCAGAACCACTAAATCGCAGGTGCCCCTGCCGCTGATTCTGAGCGTGGGTCTGTTTGAGTCTGATCAATACTTTGGCAACGACAGCGCAGCCGACCACGACCACCACGACCACGACCATCGCGGACATGATCACCATGACCACGAGGGCCACGGTCACGAGGGTCACGGTCATGAAGCTGAAGCTCATGACCACAGCGATTGCGACCACGATCACGGCCACTGTGAGCACGACCACGACCATGATCATCACGATCCCCGTCATTCTGACCACTTAGCCATCGATGGGTTTACGTCGCTGTCGTTTGCCAGCGATCGCCCCTTTGCCATTCGCAAGTTTCAGAACTTCTTAGACAACCTGCTGCCGGAGGCAGTGTTTCGGGCTAAGGGCATTCTTTGGTTTGACGAAAGCCCCAAGCGCCACATTTTTCACCTCAGCGGCAAGCGCTTTTCGCTTGATGATGACGAATGGAAGGGCGCGCCCAAAAATCAGCTGGTGCTGATTGGACAGGGGCTAGACCACGACACCCTGCGATCGCAGCTCAACGACTGCCTGGGCATGCCTACCATCAAGCGGGGCCAAGGGTTTGGCAAGTAGCGGCGGCATGAAGCGACGAGAATTTACTAATTTGCTGGGCCTGGGGCTGCTGGCCAGCTCACTGCCGGTCGCGATCGCTGCCTGCCAGTCTGACTCAGCCTCTGATGCTGAAGGGGGCGCTGAAGGGGGCGGCAACGGCGAGTTTACGACCCTTGGCAGCCTGGCTGACCTGGTGGCGCAGGGCAGCTTAACCGGCACAGTCGAGGGTAAAGACCTAGTGGTTGTTCGCGACTCTAGCCTCCCAGAGGCGGTGCTGGCGGTGAGCCCCATATGTACCCACGCTGGCTGCACGGTGGACTGGGACCGCGCCCAAGAGTTGTTTGTCTGCCCTTGCCATGGTGGACGCTTCAACCCAGACGGTACGGTGAGCGGCGGGCCGCCGCCCCAGCCGCTGACTACCTTTGCAGCCAAGATTGAGGGTGATCAGGTCATGGTCAAGGTCTGAGCTACCCAGGCGCACTATTCCAGGCGCACTGTTATCGTATCGGTATCTTCTCGCCCTATGACCGACAACGGCACCCTACAGCAACAACCCGACTGCCTCGCCTGCCAAATTTTGGCTGGAACTCAGGCAGTGCCCGGCGGCACCATCGCCGAGAACCCCTGGTGGGTCGCCGACCACTGCGTTGGCCCCTACGGTTTGGGGTCGGTGGTCATGAAGACCCGCACCCACCACGAAAACCTGTGGGAGCTAACAGCAGCAGAGTCGGCCTCGCTGGGGCCTTTTTTGCAGCAGCTGTCGGAGGCGATCGCCCTAGCAATGGGGGCAGAGCGTATCTACGTAGGTCTCTGGGTCGACCAACCCCCCTACCATGTGCATTTTGTGCTGCAGCCCCGCTACCCTGACGGCTACAACCCCCAAGAGCTTGGCCTCAAGGGACTAGAGCTGCAGGTTTTTCGCACCCTGGGCAAGCCCCCATCCCAGGCCGACATGACCGCCGCCGCCGAGCAGATTCGGGCCGTATGGCAGCAAAAGTTTGCCTCCCAGACCTCGGCAACATGCGAGTCATAGTGCAGCGGGTGACGGCCTCTAGCGTGACTGTAGAGGGGCATATGGTGGGCCAGATTGGCCGGGGGCTAAACCTACTGGTGGGCCTAGCCCCCACCGACACCACCGACGAGCTGACCTGGATGGCACGCAAGTGCCTGGATCTGCGGCTGTTTCCATCGCCGGGCAGCAGTCGCTGGGACTGCTCGGTTCAAGACATTGGGGGCAACATTTTGGTGGTCAGCCAGTTTACCCTCTACGGCGACTGCCGCAAGGGGCGACGACCGTCTTTCGATAGAGCAGCGCCACCCAACCAGGCCGAGGCGCTGTACGAAGCATTTGTAGAACTCCTGCGGGCCAGCGATCTCCGGGTGGAAACCGGGAAATTTGGGGCCATGATGCAGGTCGACATCCACAACGATGGCCCCGTGACCTTGATTTTGGAACGCGACTTTTCTAGGTAACCTCAGCTACTTTTACCTGGGTCACCTGGGCTAGCGGCGACGGGTTTGAATAAAGGCGTCGACTGCCACTGCAAGACCTCGCCCGATCGCGCTAGCACAGGCTCTAGCAGCAGCCACTGGTCTTTGCTGTCGCGCTGGAGATAGAGGTCAAACGCTCTAGTCTGGCGGCGCTGGGCGGCGGTGAGCTGCCCCCCTTTGAGGTGATAGGTACCGGCAACCTCCACCGCTGGCTGGCTGGCCAGGGTAGTCCAGTGGTGGTCGGCGATGCGAATGCGGCCCGCCTGGGCTAGATCGGCGGGGTCAACAGAGGACTCTAGCTGCCGATAGAGCACCGCCTGGGTCTGGGAAAGTTTTTGGGCGATCGCCATTTCGACCACGGCCCTCGGCGGTCGCGGGTTCACTAGGCCACAGCCCCACAGCGATAGGCATACCACTGCGATCGCAACCATTCGGCCTAGTTTTCTAAAGGTTAATGTTGCCATTCGGCGTTTCCTGCTCGAGCCGCTATCTTCAGGCTACTGCTTTCCGAGACACCAAGAAAGCCAAACCTGATCAAAAGCCCACGAACGCCTAACAAAGTCACTGAGTCGGGCCGAACGAGGGCTGTAGCTCAAAAATCAAACTATGGGAAATCAAACTACTGCTTGAGGGTCCGTGGGTCTAGAGCATCGCGCAGGCCGTCGCCCAGCAGGTTGAAAGCCAGCGACGTGACCACAATCAGAATGGCTGGCGGCCACACCAGCCAGGGCTGGAGCACCAGAATAGACGCATTGGTCGCCAGGGTGAGCATATTGCCCCAGGAGGCATCGGGCTGCTGAATGCCCAGGCCAATAAAGCTCAGCACCGCTTCTGCCAAAATGAAGCCAGGAATCGCCAGGGTGGCAGCAATAATGCCGTAGGTAGCCGTCTGGGGCAGAATGTGGCGAGTGATGATGTAAAGAGGCCGCCCCCCCATCACCTGGCTGGCCTGCACAAATTCCTGCTCTTTAATCGACAGCACCTGGCCGCGAATCACCCGAGCCAGCCCGGCCCAGCCCACCAGCGACGTAATTAATACAATCAGCATAAACCGCTGGGTACTGGAGATGCCCGCTGGCAGCACCGCCGCCAGGGCTACCAGCAGATAAATGCTGGGGATGGTCATCAATACTTCTACAAAGCGCATCAGCACGGCATCGACCGTGCCGCCAAAGTACCCGGCCATGCCCCCCACCAGCATGCCCAGCGGGAACGAAATGGCAATGCCAATCAGCCCCACGCTGAGGCTGACCCGACTGCCGTGGACGAGTCGACTGAACTGGTCGCGGGCCTGCTCATCGGTGCCCAGCAAATTGAGCTTGCCGGGGCCAGCGGTATCAAACAAGGTCAGCTGGCCATCGTCGTTGCGGTGAAAGATACGAAGGGGAGAAGGCTGAGTGCGATCGACGATGATTTCGCGCGCTCCCGTTTCTAGATCTACCGGCCCTTGGGTAGTGGGGTAAACATGGGGAAAGAAACGCCCCGTCTCGGCATCGCGCCAGTACACCTCGGTGGGTGGCAGCAGCGAGCCGTTTGGTTGTGTGGCGTAGGGGCTGTAGGGGGCAAAAAAGTCGGCCCCCAGCGCCACGACATAGAGGCCAATCAGCAGGATCGCTCCTACCTGAGCCAGTCGATTGGTTTTAAGCTTGCGCCACCAGGTCATAGCTACATCAGGTGTGGATTACGGTTTGCTCATTCTCCACCATAAACACGTTGGAATAGAGGTTAGCAATTATTTGCTTACCTTCCTGGGTCAGCGACAAATAGCGCAGGGCATCTTGAATGTAGGGATGCACCACGTTCCAGTAGAACTTGGGGTAGTTGGCCCGCAGGTCGCCTGGGTGCGCGTAGCCCAGATACTCATTTTGGCGGGTTTCTTCAAACTCGTAGTACAAGGCACCAATTTTCTTCAGGTAGCGGGGGTCGCTGAGCTGCCCAATCAGGTCTGCGGCCCGCACCAGGCCCGGAAAGTTGTGGGTATCCTGGTGGTCTTCTTCTTTGGGCACCGGAAAGCGTGTCAACTCGATATTGTACTTGATAATGCTGGCATCAATCACTGGGTTCTTGCCAAAGCGTTCTTCGATGAACTGCTTGCCCCGGTCAACATGGTAAGGCGTGAGCGCCGCATCGGAGGCACCGGGCTTGAGCGGCACCATTTCCTCGCCCCTGCCCGTGGAGTAGAGGTGGTTGCGGTCTTGGTCGTTGCGACAGACACCTTTGACGTAGCCAATGTCGTGGCAGACCAGGGAAATAATAAAGTGCATCCAGTCTTTGCAGGTAACGCCGCCTTCTCGAATGTGCTTGCCCCGCAGAAGTTCTTGACCCACTAGGGCCACCAGAACCGTGTGCTCGACGTTGTGGTAGAGCGCATCGCTGTTGGCGATATTTTCGAGCGCCATGCTGCCCGCCCAGGCGATGATGTCTTCGTAGTCTGGGTTTTGGCCGCCGTAGGTGCGGTGATAACCGACCCGCAGCTTGTCTACAAAGTCACTGATGAGGATTTCGGTAGCGTTAAACATTCCCAAGACCTGCCTTTTTAGAGTCGAGCCGTTGGCGTGAGAGAGCAGTGACGACTGGGTAAATAAAGCTCACGCAGTAGATAAACCAAATCCAAGTCCAGAAGTGAATTTTTGCCAGTGGGAAAACTACAGATCCCGAGCTGGACTTGGTACATCCTGCTATTAGACCAAACCTTCCCGGTTTAGGGCTGTGATTTGAGTCAGCAGAAATGATGAGATTAGTCGCATAAACCAGAAGAAGAGGTCAATTTCTTTGATAAATCAAGCGATCCCAAGGATGGAAGGGTTTAAGTCATAATGAGAAAATAAACATTTCGTAACCTATCTAGGTGTGATCCCTAAGGGTGTAACCGTGCCAAAACTCTCTTCGTCTGACCCCTTGGAGGCTACGACTGGTTCGTCTGCTGAGAGGGATATGATCCACTATAGCGAAGCCACTTCAGGCCGCACACCACCTCGATGGTCGGGTATCCTGCTGGGTTTAGGGGCGGGGGTACTGCTGACCCTGGTCGGCACTCGCCTGCTGGGTGGGCGGGAGGCGGCTCCGCCAGAAATAGCTGAGACGGCCTCGGTGGCCACTCAAACGGTGACCGTAGACCCCGCTACACCGGCTACCGTAGCCGATACTCTAGCCGTTAATGGTACGGTTCAAGCGATTGACCTGCTCTCCATTGCGCCCCAGGCCAGTGGCTTACAGATTCGCCAGATTTTGGTGCGCGAAGGAAATCCGGTCAGCGCGGGCCAGGCGATCGCCACCCTAGACGACGCCACTCTCCAGGCCGATCTGCGCCAGGCCCAGGCCCAGCTGTCTGTCTCCCAGGCCCAGGTGACCCAGCGCGAGGCGGCCCTAGCCCAGGCCCAGGCGACCCTAGCAGAGGCTCAGCAAAATCTGGAGCGCATCCGTACCCTGGCCGATCGCGGCGCGATTAGCCAGCAGGAGCTGACTCGCCAGCAAACCCAGGTCGTCACTGCCCAGGAGGCGGTGGGGCTGTCGAGAGCCGAGGTTAGCAGTGCCCAGGCGGGGGTGCGATCGCAGCAGGCCACCATCGATCGACTGCAAACCCAGCTGGCCCAAACCACCGTGCGCGCCCCCGCCGCCGGAGTCGTTGCCGAACGCCTCGCCACCGTAGGCGATGTCTCCTCCACCGGCACCCCGATCGTGACCCTGATTGAGAATAACCAGCTGGAGCTAACCGCCGAGGTACCCCAGGCCCAGCTCGATCAGGTGGCTCTAGGAGCCCCGGTTGCCATTACCTCCAATGCCGACAGTCGCGTCGACCTCCAGGGCACGGTGCGATCTATTGACCCGGTAATCGATGCGGCCACTCGGGTGGCAAACGTCAACATTACCCTCCCGGCCAGTGACCTGCTCAAGCCCGGCATGTTTCTGCGGGGCGACATTACTACGGCTTCCCGCCAGGGGCTCACTATTCCCGCCACGGCCCTGCAACCCCAGCCCGATGGCACCACCCAGGTATTTGTGCTGGGGGAAGGCAACCAGGTAGCGGCGCGCCTGGTGGATCTGGGCAACCGCATGGCCGCCAGTGGCGACGAGGCCGCCCGCGTCGAAATTCTCCAGGGCCTGAAATCTGGGGAACAGGTCGTCACCTCCGGTGTCGGATTCTTGCAGGACGGCGACGGGGTGATCGTGGTGGAGTAGTCCCCCACGATCCTCTGTTTCTCATCCACCCATCACCCATCCACTCAACCACCCCTCCCCTTCATGAACCTCTCCGGCTGGTCTATTCGTCGCCCGATTCCCGTTATCGTGCTCTTCCTGGTGCTGACCCTGGGGGGGCTGCTCTCCTTTGGTCAGCTCGGCATCGACGAAAATCCCAATATTGAGATTCCGTCTATTAGCATCACTGTCACCCAAACCGGGGCTGGGCCAGAGGAGCTGGAAAACCAGGTAACTAAAAAAGTTGAAGACGCCGTGGCGGGGCTGGGCGACATCGACAGCCTTACCTCCACCGTGCGGGATGGAGCCTCCACCACGGTGGTGTCGTTTGTGCTGGGCACCGATATCGACCGGGCCACCAACGACGTGCGCGATGCCGTCACTCGCATTCGCCAAGACCTACCCGGCAGCGTTCAGGAGCCAGTGATTCGGCGACTAGATTTTGGTGGCGGCGTGGTGATGACCTACGCCGTCAACTCTGAGCAGCGATCGGTAGAAGACCTCAGCGACCTGGTCGATCGCACCATTAGCCGCGAAATTTTGACCGTGGAAGGGGTGGCGCGGGTGGCGCGGGTCGGGGGCGTTGACCCTGAGATTCGAGTGGATCTCGACCCCGAACAGCTCGATGCCCTGGGCATTACCGCTACCCAGGTGAACAACCAGATTCGGGCGCTAAATATTAACCTGCCCAGCGGTCGGGCCACCCTGGGCGGACAGGAGCAGAGTTTGCGCACCCTGGGCAGCGCCCCCACCGTCGAGGCGCTTCAATCGGCCCGCATTGCCCTGCCCAACGGCGGGACCGTGCCTCTTAGCAGTCTGGGCACCGTCGAGAGCGACTTCAAAGAAGCGCGCCAGTCAGCCCAGCTCAACAACCAGCCGGTGGTAGCGTTTCAGGTGTATCGCAGCACGGGCAGTGTTTTGGTGTCGGTAGAGGACGGGGTGCGGGCAGCGGTGGCCCGACTGGATAACACCCTGCCAGACGATGTGGAAATGGAGCTGATTTTCACCCGTGCCGACGACATTCGCGACTCGTATCAGGCCTCGGTCGACGCGCTAATTTTGGGCTGCCTGCTGGCAGTGGTGGTGGTGGGTCTGTTTCTGCGCGACTGGCGCGCCACGCTGATTACCGCTACGGCGCTGCCCCTGTCGATTATCCCGACCTTTTTGGTGCTGGGCTGGTTTGACTACACCCTCAACAGCATGACCCTGCTGGCCCTGACCCTGGCGGTGGGCAACCTGGTAGACGATGCGATCGTAGAAATTGAGAACGTTGAGCGCCACATTCGCATGGGCAAGCGGCCCTTTCAGGCGGCGATCGACTCGACAGCAGAGGTGGGGCTGGCGGTGCTCACCACCACGGCAACCATTGTGGCGGTGTTTTTGCCGGTGGCCTTTATGGGCGGCGTGCCAGGCCAGTTTTTTCAGCCCTTTGGGGTGACGGTGGCCACGGCGACAGTTTTCTCGACCATCGTGGCGCGGCTGATTACGCCGATGATGGCGGCCTACCTGCTGAAATCGAAGCCCCAGACCATTTTTGGGACAGATACTATGGAGGCCTATCACGGTAAGCCCGGCCCCTACCGTAGGCTGCTGAGCTGGGCTTTGCGCCACCGGGGCCTCACCCTGGCCCTGGCTCTAATTTTCTTTGTGGGCAGCCTGCGGCTGGTACCCTACATTCCCACCAACTTGTTCGACAGCAGCGACTCGGGCCTATCGACCATTGCGGTAGAACTGCCGCCGGGGACGACGCTGGCCGATACCCAGCGGGCCACCACCCAGGTGACGGACGGGCTGCTCGAAGACCCCGCCGTGGCTGCGGTTCTGGCGACTGAGGGCGGTGATGACGGCGTTAACCAGGCGACTCTCTACGCTCGACTACTGCCCAAAAATGAGCGGGAAGTCTCGCAAAAACAGTTTGAACAGCAGGCCCGCGATCGGTTTCAGCAGGTGCCCGGTGCCCGGATTAGCTTCCAGAGCCAGGGGGCATCTGGGGGAGGCAAAGACCTGAGCGTGGTGCTGCGGAGCGAGGACCCGGTGGCACTACGCCAGGTCTCAGATACTCTCACCCGCGAAATTCGTGACGTGCCCGGCATGGTGGATGTCAACTCTAGCGCCAGCCTGGTGCGACCCGAGGTGCAGATTATCCCCGATATCGATCGCGCCGCCGATCTGGGCGTGACCGTGCAGGCGATCGCATCCACCGCCTCCCTCGCCACCCTGGGCGACACCGACTCGAATTTGGCAGACTTCAACCTGGGCGATCGCCAGATCCCCATTCGCGTACAAATCGACCCCGCTTTTCGCGATGACCCGGTGATTCTGCAAACCCTGCGGGTGCCGAGCCAAACCGGTGAGCTGGTGCCGATCGCAGCGGTGGCCGATGTGCGCTACGGCAGCGGCCCGGCCCAGATCAGCCGCAGCGATCGCGCCCGCCAGGTCACCATTGGCGCTAACCTCCAGGGCCTCACCCTGGGCGAAGGACTGGCTGCGGTAGACGACCTGCCCATTATGCAAACCCTGCCCGCCAGCATCACCCAGGAACCCGCTGGGGATGCGGAGATTATGCGGGATGTCTTCACTCGCTTTGGCCTGGCCCTGGCGACGGCGGTGCTGATGATTTTTGCCGTGCTGGTGCTGCTGTACAACAGCTTTATTTATCCGCTGGCGATTATGGCGGCCCTGCCTCTATCTATTGGCGGCGCGTTGATCGCGCTGCTGATTGCCCAAAAGCCCCTGGGCCTGTTTGCGCTGATCGGCATTGTGCTGCTGCTGGGCCTGGTGACCAAAAACGCCATTTTGCTAGTGGACTACGCCCTGAGTGCCAAGCAGCAGGGCAAGACGCGGAGAACGGCGGTGGTGGAAGCTGGCGTCACCCGCCTGCGCCCGATTTTGATGACCTCGATTTCGACTATGGCAGGCATGGTGCCGATCGCCCTGGAGCTGGGAGCGGGCGGGGCAACCCGCAGCCCGATGGCGATCGCGGTGATTGGCGGCTTTACCACTTCGACGCTGCTGACGCTGGTGGTGGTGCCGGTGCTGTTTACCTACATCGATCGGGTGAATGGGGCGATCGCTAAGGTATTTGGCCGTTTCAGGGGCAAAGATATCGACTCGGAACCGCCTGATGCCCCAGAAGCTACGCCGAAGGAATATACCTTGAGCAAATAGCCGTATAATAGGAGTCCGTTGGCAACGTGCTTGCCCAGCGGCACTCCTGCGGGTGTAGTTCAGTGGTAGAACGTCAGCTTCCCAAGCTGAATGTCGTCGGTTCGAGTCCGATCACCCGCTTTGTACTCAAGTACAATTCTTGCCAGCCAAATTATACTTTTCAGTCTAAAAGTATAATTTGAGTTTAATTGTGCTGGTGTAGCCTTGAAAATTAGGCGCAAATGCGCGATCGCTGCAAACCCCAAAAGCTTTTTACAGCAAAGGATTTACCCATTTATGCGTGATTAAATACGCATGCGCGTTTTGCGAAATGAGTCTGCGTGTTTCTATGCGCGATTACGGACAGGTATAGAAGGATCCTCGGCTTTTGCCTAAGCCCCTTAACTTGAGGTGCTTGGCAGAGAATTGTACTCAAGTATAGTTTGCTCCTCTAAAATTATACTTTTAGGGCTTTAGGTATAATTTGGCTGTTTTTACTCACCGACAATCCTCAGAATCTCGGGGGCGATGAAGACACGATTGTAGGAAGCCTCATCAATTTGTATCAAGATGCCTGCTTCAACGAGTTTTTCAACGTTGAGTTGGGCTGATCGATAGGTAACGTCCAAAATCTTTTCGGCTTGAGGAATGGTGATAACCGGAGACTCAAATAGGCTATCGGCAAAGCGAGGGAGTAGGGCAGAGGCACGGGCTTGAGTCAAGCGATCGCGCCATTCTATCTGGAGGTCTTGCAGTTTTTTGGCACGGATGAGGGCATCTCTGGATTGTTCGGTGACGCCACGCAGGAAGAATGAGAGCCATTCAGACCAGTTGCCTGACCGACTGACTTCTAGCATCAGGTCGTAGTATTCGCGGCGATTGCGCTCAAAGAAGGCACTGAGATACAGCAGGGGAATGGGTAGCAGATTCCAATTGAGCAATAGCAGAGAAATGAGCAATCGCCCGATGCGGCCATTACCGTCAGAGAAGGGGTGGATGCTCTCAAATTGGTAGTGAATTAACCCGATGCGGATGAGGGGCGGAAAGTCGCAATCCCCGTTGATGTAGTCCTCAAAGGCGTTGAGGCATTCGTTCATCTCTGGCAGGGGTGGGGGCACGAACCGGGCATCTTGAATGCGGGTGCTGGATGAACCGATCCAGTTCTGGGACTGTCGGAACTGTCCAGGGGCGCGATTTTCACCGCGTACCCCGTCTAATAGTCGCTCATGAAGTTCACAGAGGAAGCGCTTGCAGATGGGTAAGGTTGCCAACCGCTCAACGCCATATTCCAGGGCCTTGACGTAGTTCAGCACTTCTTGCAGGTCGGCTTCTGGGGGTTGGGGGCTGATGCCGGGAAGGGAGAGTTGCCCGGTTTCGTAGGCGTACAGGTTAGCGATTTCGGTTTGGGTGCCTTCGATTTTGGAAGACAGCACGGCTTCTCGGCGGATGAAGGGGCGGATCAGCAGGTTGGGGTTGGGCATGGTGCGGCCTAAGCCTGCCAACTCACCCAAGGCGCGATCGGCTTCAGAGAGGGCACGCCAGATGGTGTTGTCGAGTTGGGTAGCGGGGGGCAGGGGGTTGGGAACAAAGGCATAGCAAGGGGGATCGCCTTGCTCGATGAGTTCCAAATTGCCCGCAGGACTGTTTTCAAAGTCTTCTCGGTTCATGGCGGCTTACAACTCGCCTTTGAAGGCTTTGTCGAGGGTGGCAGGTAAGAAAGTATCAAATTCTTTCAGAGTTTTCTCACGCATTTTTCTTACTCTGTCTGTTTGAAATTGCAAAGTATTGAGGTAAGAGGCAAGTTCATTTTGTTCTGATAGGCTAGGCAAAAAAATGGGCATTGCTCTGATTTTCTTTGCATTTACGTTAGCCTGTCCTGTTATTTGTTTGCGCTCATTAAACATATAACTCTGATTGAGGTAAGGAAATTTTTGATAGGTTGCCAATGTACCCTAGGCGGCTTTGGCGAGTTCGGTGTAGTGCCAGGTGGTGGGGCCGTTGTCGGTGGTGGCAATGACGAAGCCAAACCATTCGAGGCGTTCGAGGTTTTCGGTGATGGCGTCGAGTTTCTTTTTGGTGTTTTTGCCGGTGAACTGGGCGGCAATTTGCGGCACAGTCCAGTGGCCGGTGCTGGTGCGGAGCAGGTCG
>JBARVV010000027.1:0-70482 GCA_049646445.1 Nodosilinea sp.
CAAGTTGACCGATTTCAAACCCGAATTAACAAAGATCCCATCGCTATCGCTGACCGATTATGGGTTAAATCTCATCTGGATCCTGAAGAAGAAAAACTACGGGTTTCAACCTAGGCGAGGTTTAGCAAAAGAATGCAGACTAAGACAAAGACTGAACCTGCCCTGC
This sequence comes from Nodosilinea sp., assembly GCA_049646445.1. GTDB lineage: Bacteria > Cyanobacteriota > Cyanobacteriia > Phormidesmidales > Phormidesmidaceae > Nodosilinea. The sequence continues at coordinate 167 of JBARVV010000027.1, forward strand.
GATCGCGTTCTTCCCAACCATACTATCAGGATCTATTCTCTATAAGATCTTGACATTGCCCCCAGGATCAGGCTCAATACTTTTGATAGTGATTTGCAATAGCCTGGTTCTGCCTGCTCTGCCCTGGGTCTCGCAGGTATGACCTTGAGCCACTGCAAGCAGACTCTACGACAGGGATTGACATTGACTATGAGCAGTATCTTTGCCGCAGGCGGCATCGTCATGTGGCCGTTGCTGGTGTTTTCATTGACTGCGATCGCGCTTGTCATCGAGCGGATAATCTTCTGGTTTCGCCTCAATCGCCGCCAGCGCCAGGTGATGCAAGACATTTTGCGCACCTATCGGCAGGCTCCGGTAGATGTGTACCCCAAGCTGCGGCAAAACCTGAACCTTCCCGTCGCCCGTATTTTTCTAGAAGCCCTGGAAATTGAAGGGGCCAGCCCGAAGCAGTTTCACCTAGCTTTAGCCAGCGCCATGCAGGCCGAACTGCCCCAGCTGCGCCGCTTCAGCACCGTCTTTGCCACCATAATCAGCGTGGCCCCGCTGCTCGGGCTGCTCGGCACCATTCTCGGTCTGATCGCGTCCTTTGATGCCCTACAGCTGGGAGACATGGGGGCCAACGCCGGGGCCGTCACGGGCGGCATCAGCGAGGCCCTGGTCTCTACCGCCGCCGGGCTGGTCGTCGCGATCGGCACCCTCCTCTTCGCCAACCTGTTTCGCGGTCTCTACAAACGCCAGCTGGCTCTGATTCAGGAATACGGGGGCCAGCTTGAAATCCTCTACGAGACCCACTACGAGCGGCAGAGCCGACTTAAAGAGGAAGCCTATGCAGCGTGAGGAGATGAAAAGCACCTAAAAATTTATCCATTTATCCCTCACCCCTTCATCCCCTCACCTCCTGACCTCCTCATTCACTCACCATGTACTTCCCCGAAGAATCAGAAGAAGAATTTGAACTCAATATCGTGCCGATGATTGACGTCATCTTTGCCATCCTGACGTTTTTCATTATCTCCAGTTTGTTTCTGACCCGGTCTGAGTCTCTGCCGGTGAATTTGCCCAAAGCAGACAGTTCTGAGGTGCAGGAACGGGCTCGCATTACGGTAACGGTCGAAGAATCCGGCGATATTGCTCTGAACCGAGAAGCCACTGCTATTGAGGATTTGCAATCCAGCGTTCGCGATCTGATGGATACCACTCAGGAATCCGTCATCGTCATCAATGCAGACGAAGCCGTTAGCCACGGTCGCGTGATTGCCGTCATGGACGAATTGCGGGAAATCGAAGGCGCAACGTTGGGAATTGCGACCGAGAGGGAGTAGATGAAGGCGCGATCGCACCCCCTAACACCCTCCAAATCGTCCGTTCCCTTGCTGCTGGGGCTGGTTCTGGGCAGCATTGTTCTGCTGGCCTGTCTCTTGCTGAGCATTTTGCTAGGGGCTGCCGACATTGATGCTGGCACAGTGTGGAACGCCCTGTTTCAGTTCGATGGCTCCACCGATCACCTGATCATTCGCGCGGTGCGGTTGCCGAGGGCAGTTCTGGCGGTGGTCGTGGGGGCAGCTTTGGCTGTCGCCGGAGCAATTACGCAAGGATTGACCCGAAATCCTCTGGCGGCTCCAGACATTTTAGGTATCAACGTAGGGGCCGCGCTGGCCATGGTGCTGGCGGTGTTTTTGGGCGGTGGCAGTAACGGCTATGTGGGGTTTGCCTTTGCGGGGGCGGCGATCGCCGCCATCACCGTCTACTGGCTGGGTTCTTTGGGCCGCAGTGGGCTCACTCCGCTCAAGCTCGTCATTGCGGGAGCCGCCTTGTCGTACCTGCTGAGTTCGCTGACCACGGGCATTCTCATTCTCAGTCAGCGCACCCTGGATGAAATTCGCTTTTGGCTGGCCGGGTCGTTGGCGGGTCAAGATATGGCCTCGATGCTGCCGGTGCTGCCCTACCTCGCGGTGGGGCTAGTGGCATCCCTGGCGCTGGGGCGACAGCTGACGCTGATGAGCCTGGGAGAAGAGGTAGCCCAAGGATTAGGGTTGCAGACGGCTTGGGTCAAGGTGGGAGCGGCGATCGCAGTAGTCTTACTGGCGGGCAGCGCCGTGGCCCTAGCTGGCCCCATTGGTTTTGTGGGTCTAGTGGTGCCCCACGTCGTGCGCTTTGCGATCGGGGTAGACTACCGCTGGATTTTGCCCTACGCCATGATCTCGGGAGGCATTTTGCTATCGGTGGCCGATACCGCCGCCCGCCTGGTGATTCGCCCTCAGGAGCTGCCGGTGGGGATTATGACGGCACTGGTAGGGGCACCGTTTTTTATCTATTTAGCCAGGTCGAAGATCAAGCGATAGAGCGCAGGTTGATGGTGGGCAGTGCCCCACCCTACGAAGGTCAAGGTCATCAATCGGTAGATACTTCGGCGTTGCAAGGCGGTACATCGCTTCGCGGATGCACCCTACAGTTCTCTCCCCCATCCACCCTCCTACCCTTCCACCCCCATGTCCCTCACCAAACCCTGGCTCTCCATCCGCCCTCAACGATTCCCGCTCTCCTTTCGGGTCGATCGGCGGGTGCCTGCGGTGTTGGTAGCGCTGGTGGCGATCGCCCTACTTTCCCTAATCTTCAACGTCAGCCAGGGCGAATATCCGGTGCCGCCGCTGGAGGTGGTCAAAACCATTTTGGGTTTTCCATCTAGCTCCGACCATGCCTTTGTGGTGAATACATTGCGTTTGCCCCGTGCCCTGGTGGCGCTGCTGGTGGGTATGGGGCTGGCGACAGCGGGGACAATTTTGCAGGGCATTACCCGCAACCCGCTAGCAGCTCCAGAAATCATCGGCATCAATTCAGGGGCGAGTTTGGTGGCGGTGGCGCTGATTGTTCTGTTCCCGCAGGTGGCGGTGGGATGGCTGCCGATCGCCGCGTTTTTGGGCGGGCTGGGGGCGGCGATCGCCATCTATCTGCTGGCCTGGAACAGCGGCAGTTCACCCATGCGCCTGATTTTGGTGGGCATCGGCCTCACCTCGCTGACCGGGGCCTTCACCAGCCTGATGATCACCTTCGGAAATATCTACGACGTCAGCCAGGCGTTGATCTGGCTGACTGGCAGCGTCTACGGTCGCAGTTGGGAACATTTCTGGCCGCTGCTGCCCTGGCTGGCGGTATTTTTGCCGTTAACCCTAGTGCTGGCCAGAGATCTCGACACCCTCAACTTGGGCGATAACCTGGCCCAAGGCCTTGGTAGTCGAGTGGAATGGACGCGCAGTCTTTTGCTGCTCTGCACCGTAGCCCTGGCCGGTGCCTCTGTCGCCACCGCAGGCACCATCGGTTTTGTCGGCCTGATGGCTCCCCACCTGGCCCGCAACCTCGTTGGCCCCTCCCATATCGGCCTGATTCCTGCGGCGGCCCTGACCGGAGCCTGCATCGTTGAACTCGCCGATATCGTGGGTCGCCTCGCCTTCGCCCCCATCGAACTGCCCTGCGGCGTGATTACAGCGGTTATCGGCGCACCCTACTTTTTGTGGCTGCTGTATCGCACCCGTAACCAGTAGGACGAAGAAATTCAAAACTCAAAACTCAAAACTCAAAATTTTTCCTTCCCATGCTCACCAACACTGCCACCAAGATCGCCCTCACCACCCGCAAACTCACACTGGCCTACGACGGCAATATAATCATTCAGGGACTCGATCTTGCCATTCCCCAGGGCCAAATCACCACGCTGGTGGGGCCAAACGGCTGCGGTAAGTCAACTCTGCTGCGAGGCATGGCGCGGCTGCTCAAGCCCCAGGGCGGCACGGTGTATTTGGATGGCGATGCGATCGCCCACCTATCTACCAAAGACTTGGCCAAGCGCCTGGGCATTTTGCCCCAAAGCCCCGCTGCGCCAGAAGGGCTGACTGTGCGCGAGCTGGTAGCCCAGGGCCGCTACCCTCACCAAACCTGGCTCCAGCAGTGGTCAAAGCAGGATGAATTGAAAGTGGAGGAGGCGATCGCCACCACTCACCTGAATGAGTTTGCCAACCGCCCCCTCGACACCCTCTCCGGTGGCCAGCGCCAGCGGGCGTGGATCGCCATGGCCCTGGCTCAAGACACCGAAACCCTATTGCTCGATGAACCCACTACTTACCTCGATCTGGCCCACCAAATCGAAGTGCTGGACTTGCTCTACCAGCTCAACCGCCAGGGGAAACGCACCATTGTGATGGTGCTCCACGACCTCAATTTGGCCTGTCGCTACAGCCATCAGCTAATTGCCCTGCGCGAGGGAAATGTGCTGGATCAAGGGTCGCCCCAGACGGTTGTAACGGAGGCGTTAGTACGCCAGGTCTTCGGGCTAGAGAGCCGCATCATTAGCGATCCCGTGGCTGGAACGCCCCTGTGCATTCCCGTGAGCCCTTACCTGGAGCATGCCTAAATCTGTGGTAAAACCAAGCTGTTTTTGTTTTGAAGGGGGAGCGGGTGAAAAGCCAATCGCTGGTCTATGGTCTTAGCCTTTGCCTAGTGCTGGCTAGCTGCGCTGGTGTACCCTCTGGGTCTGTTTCTGAAGAATTGACTCAGCCAGCGGCCCCAGCCACCCCCCAGCGCACTGTAGCCCACGCCATGGGAAGTACCGCTGTTCCCAGTGCTCCGCAGCGGGTGGTGGTGTTGACCAACGAGGCCACCGATATGGTGCTGGCCCTGGGGCTCACTCCAGTGGGTGCCGTCAAGTCGTGGTCGGGAGAACCCTACTACGACTACCTTGCCGACGATATGGCCGATGTGCCCGTGGTTGGCGATGAAATGCAGCCCAGCCTAGAGCAAATTGTGGCCTTGCAGCCCGATTTAATCTTGGGGAGCGAGGTGCGGCAGGGGCAGATTTATGAGCAGTTGAATGCGATCGCGCCCACAGTCTTTTCAGAAACCATCGGTGAATCGTGGCAAGACAACCTGCGCCTCTACGGTCAAGCCCTCAACCGCGACGCTGAAGCTGAGAAACTTTTGGCCGATTGGGACACGCGGGTCGCTCAACTGCGCCAACGGTTCACCGGACGAGACATCCAGGTTTCCCTAGTCCGGTTTCTACCGGGGGCGGCTCGCGTCTATCTAAACGACTCTTTCCCCGGCCAAATCGTGCAGGAGGTGGGGCTGCAACGGCCACCCAGTCAGGCAGAGGCAGGCTTTGCCCAAGAGGTCTCCTTTGAGCAAATCCCGCAGATGGAGGCCGATGCGCTGTTCTACTTCACCTACACCGGAGAAAACGACGGCCAAGCGCCCAGCACCGTGACCAATCCCTGGCTGAGTCACCCTCTGTGGCAGCAGCTAGCAGTGGTTCAGGCCGGTAATGCCCACGCCGTCAGCGACGCGGTGTGGACTACTGCCGGGGGCATTCAGGCGGCGCATCTGCTGCTGGATGATTTGGAGCAGTACTTGCAGCCTTAGGCGGGGTGAAACGTGATCTGTTATGGCGTTAGTCCTATACTGATCTCCCCTGCCCCCCTTGAAAAGGGGGCAAAAGTCCTCCTTTTAAGGGAAATCTAGGAAAATACTCGCTTTTTCTAAAGAAAGCATGGTTTTTTACCACTCTTGTGCCAAATCCTGACTGAATAATATCCCTGGTTTGTCGGGGCGTAGCATGCTACGCCCCTACGGGGTTCCTGATTATGAATCGAGATTTACCAAGTCGGATTTCGTGTCAATTCTTACCACTCAAACGAATACCCGAGTCGCAAGAACCGGCCCCGCGCCGCTGCATTGCTCAACTCGCTAGGCTGAAGCTGAGACACCACTGGGAAATAGTCGGTATTGAGCAGGTTGGCAATTCCGATTTCGAGGGTGCCGGGGCCGACATTCAGCTGACTGATGTAATCCACGGTGAAGTAGCTGCTGACGGCGCGCTGGCCAAAGACGGCGTCGTTGGCAAACACATCGCGATCGCCCGAATAGAGCGCCTGCAAACGGTTGCGCCAGCCGGGGGTGGTTTGGTTTTCGACATAGGCTGTGAGCTTCAGCGGCGCAATGCGGAAGCCATCGAGGGGAGTGTAGGTGCCGGTGTTGGCGCGGTCGATGCTCCCCTCTGACCAGCTCACCGTACCGCCCAGCAGCCAGCTTTCGCTCACCTGGGCATCTACGGTGGCCTCTACTCCATAGATCCGTTCTGGGGCGCGCAAAATTTCGCCGGGGGCCGTGAAGGTAGTGCCTAACTCAGAGGAGTTGTAGAACCCTGCCAGCGACGCCTGGAGCCCCTCCCAATTGCCGCGCACGCCGACTTCGTAGTGGTTGACGCGCTGGGCCGCAGGCCGCAGTGTCGCCACCGAAAAGCCCGCTGGGGCGTTGCGCAGCACCAGACCCACATCGGCCAGGGAAAAGCCCTGGGCAAAGTTGGCAAACACCCCAATATTGTCGGTCAGATCGACCACCCCGCCCAGGTTAAACAGCGTGGCATCGTAGGCCAAGTCGCCCCCCTGCACGGCGTTGCCCGCCAGGGTGGTGAAGTCATCTACCGTGAGACCCACCCGCTCATGGCGAATGCCGCCCAGCAGGGTGATGCGATCGCTGGCCTGCCAGTTGAGCTGGGCAAACAGCCCCAAGCTATCTTGGTTGAGGGGTGGCACCCAGGTGCGCTGGCCCGTGGTGCGGTAGACCAGACCGCCGCTGGCATCAAAGGGGGCGGGGTCAAAAATATTCACCGGCTGAGCGGTGCGCTCGTTGTTGTAGTCGGCCCCCCACAGCAGGTGCAGGGAGTCGTCTGCGGCCAGGGGCGTATCAAACTGTAGCCGCCCGCCCCACTCTACCGAGTCAACTTCAGACTGAAAAATGGCATTGCCTAAGCTGGCAACGGTGCGGCCATCGAAGGGGAAAAACCGGGTCAGATAATCGCGGTAGTAAAGCTGACCCTTGAGGTCGCCGTTGAGCACGTTGCTGTGGCTGTAATCGAGGCTGAGCAGCGTGTTGTTGCTGGTTTGGGGAGTATCGAGGTCGAGCCCGGCAATGGCCCGCGATCGCTGTCTGCCCGCGATCGCCGCAATGCTTGGGTCAACTGTGAAGTCGGTAGTTTGGGTCGCTTCGTAGTGGTTAACGGTGAGCTGAAGGCGCTGGTCTTCAGCGAAATCTACGCCGACTTTGCCCAAAATATTAAGGCTGCCCGTGTCTGATAGTCCTCCCTGTCCATTGGGGTCAGCGGGAATGCGATCGCCCAGCGCATCAAAGAACCCCCCAGCGTAGTCGTAGGACACCGTGAAGGCATAATCGGTATCGTCAACCCGACCGCCCACATACTGCTCGACCGTAGCCCCAAAACTATCGGAGACGTTTTCGAAGTCAGTGGTAAGGCCCAGGCGAGTGCGCCGCACTACTCCCTCTGTGGCGGGGCCACGGGTAATGATATTGATCACCCCGCCGGTTGCGCCGTCGCCATAGATCGCCGTTGGCCCCTGAATCACCTCGACGCGATCGATGGCGCTGGGGTCAATGGTCTGCAAATCGCGAAAAGCACTGCGGTTAGTGGTCTGGGGCACACCGTCAATCAGCACCAAAACATTGCGCCCCCGCAACCCCTGGCCAAACTGGCTGGCGCTGCCGGTCGTTGGGGCCAACCCTGGCACCAGCTGGCCCAAAACATCTCCTAGCCCCCGCGACACCTGGGTTTGCTGCTCAATTTGCTCCCGCTCAATCACTGTGACCGATCGCGGCACATCGGTTGTTTGCTCTTCAGTGCGGGTGGCAGACACCACAATCTGAATCGAGTCGTCTGCCTCGGCAGCGGTGGCAGCGGTACCTGGTAGCACGCTAAACACAAGTCCCTGCGCTGAAGTCTGAGCCGCAGCCGTTGGCGGCGCACTCACCCCCGTAATCGCTACCCGCACTTGATTATCTCCAATCTTGGTAACACTGACGAAGGCCACATCCGGAGCGGGATTTGCCGCTTGCCAGTCGTCCCCTTCCGGCAAAACCAGCGTTGCATTAGAAATATCCGCGATCAAAGCATTGCCCACCGTCTGAATATTCGGAGCGGCAAGTTCTCCTGCCGCCGTTTCCAGAATGACCTCAAATCCCGCCTCCGGCGGCTCGATTCGGACTCCGGTGATTTGGATGACAGTAGTTTCCTGTGCGAGATGACGAGCCTCCGTAGCGATCGCCAGTTGTCCTCCCGCACTCTCTTGAGCCTGTAACGGCAGTCCCAATCCGCCAACCAAGCTACCCGACAGCGCCATTATTAACCCCAGCTGCATTGACCGTACTTTCATCTCACTTCCTCCTACACCGCGTCCACTTGTTGAGAACATTTCTTAATTAGCTGAAGCCATTAGTGTAGGAAGCCAAAGGAAACCGTGTCTATCCAAAAACGGACAGGGTGATCCGAAATCAGACGTCTACCCCATCCACTCTCTTGGGCTCACCCCAAACTGCTTCCGAAACGCTGCTGCAAAATGACCCAGATGGGTATAACCAACTTTATTGGCGACCTCAGCGACGGTGTGATCGCCTCGTTGGAGGAGGTCTTTGGCTTGCATCAGGCGCTGCTGGGTGAGGTAGCCGATGACGGTGGTACCGAAAAGTTCACGGAAGCCGCGGCGGAGGGTGCGATCGCTCATCCCCACCCGCTGAGCCAGTTCCGTGAGTAAAGGCGGATTTTCCAGGTTCGCGTTCAAAATATCGCGGGCGTGGTAAATCCCCTCGATGGTATTGCCCTTTAAAGTAGGGCAAGGGATTGGTTTGCCTTGATCGGTCAGGATGGCATCGAGTTGAAGCGCCACCAGCTCGAACACCTTTGCCTGCAAGTATAAGCGTCGTGTTGCGCCTTGAAAGATACACTGCATCATCTGTTGGGCTACAGTTTGCATGGCTGGCGTCACCTGGGGAAACCAGGCGGTTTTCCAGTCATCGGTCTTGAGCAGCGATTGCTGAAAGGCTGGGGGCTGATCTGCTAAAAAGGGCTGCAGCACTTCGGGGCTGAGATGAATGTTGACGCCTCGGAGTGAGCGAGATCGCCCATACTGAGCGGTATAACCAGGTGATAAACCACTACCAGATAGATAACCTTTCCCGTCTCCTAGGGTTGGATACGAGTCTGTATAATCAACAACGCCAGACAGCATCATGGTGAACTGTACCAAATGCTCATGCTCAGCGACTTTCAATGCCCACGGCTGAGCAAAGTCCTTATTGATGAGGTCTAACCAAATACCGGGAGACAATTGTAAGCAACGGGTATAGCCAGATCCCAGCACTGCTGGCAATTCGCGTCTGATTTCAGTATTTCTCACCGACACCACAGGGTGATGGGACGTATTTAGTGATGCTTGGGAAAGCTCGCCGTAGTTTGATTCAGAAAGGGTTAGAGTCATCGTCGAAGGTTGTCGTTATGCCAAAATGCCAGCGAATTAAGCGAGATGGTTGACTTTTCAGTGTATCCTTAATGCAACACATTCTCAAATATCGTGATAGCGATCTCTCTTTTTGAGGGATGCTCTAGCCCGCGCATCGCTGTAGCCTGCCGATGATAATTGGCAACCCTGGTGCGAGAAGTCTTTGGGTTAGACAGCCGCATTATTCGCGATGCCGTTTTCAGAACACTTCAGAACACTGTTGTGAATGCTAATGAGTCGAACGAGATTGCTACATCCTTCCGACAAATAAACCTTCAGCCCCCTTGCTCGGCGGAACCCACTGAACACCCTGATCAACCGTCAGGGTTATGTGACTGAATTGCGGCGGTTCTACCGAGGCTGGAGCGGCCTCAACAGGTTTGAGCAGATGGTGGAACGGGAGATCTAGATGCAGCGAGGCTGGGACTGGTTGGCTTATGCCCAAGCGGGAGAGACAGTTGCGATCGCGCCCACCGAAGTCCCAGATGACGCCAACTGGGCCGAGGTGCAAATCCAGTTCCTATCTCCTGATGGTTCTGACCGGATTTGTCGATGCTGGTCTCAGTAAAGCGGTCTCGGGCTAAGACTGCTTGACCCACAGAGCCAGTCCACCGCTGCGACCGCGGGCGGCGATATACCCCTCTTGGGCAGCAAAAAAGGCGAAAAAAGGCAGCTTACCCACTGGCGTAGCGGCAAACTCCCCAGCTTTGGCGGCTTTACTGCGCAGGGGTAGGTTGATCAGGCTGAGGCCTCCGACCAGTGCCTGAAGTCGCACGAAGTCGAAGGCCAGCAAGTTTTTCTTGGGCAGCAGTTTGGCTGGCCCCGTAAACCGCAGTCGGGTGGGGCCCACCTGAAGCTGGTTTTGAACCGTTAACTGATCGTTGTCATCAAGGCTAAAGCTAATGGTTGCGATCGCTATTCCCGGTATATAAAATCCTTTTTGAGTCGGCTCACCCGGTTTGTAGGCAGGCTTGTTGGGAACCGTAAACCGCAGGCGCCAGGTGCCGAGCAGCGCCTCAGCTGAAATTTGCTGCCGCTGCTGCTTGGTCTGTTGCTCGGCCTTGAGCAGCGCAGCAGTAACCAGTTTGCCGTCTAGTCGGGCGCCGTCAGCAACGGCCTCCAGCGCTTCGGGCGTGGGTAGGGTGAGGGTACTGTCGGTGGCAGACATAGGGTCTCCAGGCATGGGGTAAGCCAGACCACCGCCAGCCCTGTCTGCGCCGTCAGCACGATCAAGGAGCAAAAAGCGGCGGTCTTCTACCCTTCATTATGCCCGTAGCTAGTGGCTGGCGAGGCGCGATCGCCCCTAGTCCCGGTCTTGAACCTAGTGTCTGGCATAATAGAGCCTGTTCATTTACGGCGCTGCTATGGCTACCACTCCGCGATCGCCCCTGCTGCGCAGATCTATACCCAAGGCTGCCGCCAATGTGTCGGTGGTGCTGATGTGGGTGGGTGTGGCCATTACCCTGGCGTTTATTCTAATTGCCCTGCTGGCCCCGCTGATGCAGAGCTGGGGCTGGATTGCTGACCCCACCACCGCCCTGCAAAACCCCATCCACCAGCCCCCCGGCAATGACTACTGGTTTGGCACCACGCGCCAGGGCTACGACGTCTTTTCGCGCACCCTGTTTGGTACCCGCGCCGCCTGGCAGGTGGTGCTGCTAGCGACTCTGCTCAGCGTGGTGATTGGGGTGCCCCTGGGCATGGTCAGCGGCTACCTGGGCGGCTGGCTCGATCGCGCCCTGCTGTTTTTTATGGACACGATCTATACCCTGCCGGGGCTGCTGCTCTCGGTCACGCTAGCTTTTGTGGTAGGCCGGGGGGTGATCAATGCCGCGATCGCCCTCAGCATTGCCTACATTCCCCAGTACTACCGGGTAGTGCGCAACCACACGGTCAGCATCAAGACCGAGCTGTTTATTGAAGCCGCCCAGGCTATGGGGGCCTCCACCTGGACGGTGCTCACCCGCTACCTGTTTCTCAACGTCATTCAAAGCGTGCCGGTGCTGTTTACCCTCAATGCCGCCGACGCCATTTTGGTGCTGGGGGGGTTGGGCTTTCTGGGCCTAGGCCTGCCCGAGCAGGTGCCCGAGTGGGGGGCCGACATTCGCCAGGCCCTCGACGCGCTGCCCACGGGCATCTGGTGGACTGCGCTGTTTCCTGGCCTAGCGCTCACCCTGATGGTAACGGGGCTGTCGCTAGTGGGCGAAGGCTTAAACGAACTGATGAACCCTCTGCTTCGCCGCGAAAACTGGCGCTAGCAGCGATCGCGCAGATGATTAAATTGCTTTACTAACGAATGACGTTGCTCCAGATTTACCGTAGGGTGGGCAGTGCCCACCAGCCTTGATTTAGTGCCATTCAATTATTGAATTGCTCTACTAGCAGAATGGCGTTGCTCCAGGCTGGCTAGCTTGTGGGCTTCGACGTTGGTTTTGGCTGTTTTAGCGTCTACCGCCGCCACCGCTGCCGTTTAGGCACCTACTCGCGGCCTCGCCCGCAGCGCCGTCACTGAGTACAGCAGCAGCGCCGCCCAAATGCAGCCAAAGGTAACGACATGCACAGGGGTAAAGGGTTCGCCGTAGACAAACACCCCCAGCAGCAGCGACAGCGAGGGAGCCAGGTACTGAAAAAAGCCCAGAGTAGCCAGCTTCAGCCGCTTTGCCGCATTGTTAAACCACAGCAGGGGCATCGATGTGGTCACCCCAGCCCCAATAAACAGCAGCGTGATCGGCCAGCTCTCGCCAAAGTGGCCCTGACCCGTAACTCCCAACCAGCTCACAAACAGCAGCGTGATCGGCGTGATGAGCAGCGTCTCGACCGCCAGACCCACCAGGGGAGCCACCGCTACGACCTTACGCAGCAGGCCGTAGAACGCAAAAGAAACCGCCAGCGCCAAAGCAATCCATGGTACGGTGCCCAGCTGCCAGATAAAGTAGCCCACCCCTACCACCGCCAGGGCCACCGCCACCTGCTGCCCCCGGTGCAGACGTTCTTTGAGAAACACAAACCCCAGCAGCACGGTCACCAGGGGGTTGATGTAGTAGCCCAGGCTGGCCTCAACGACGCGATCGCTATTCACCCCGTAGATATACAGCCCCCAGTTAAAGCTCAGTAGGCTGGCCGTCAGCAGCAGCACCAGCACCGGGTGAAACGAGAGGCCGGTGGCGGGCTTGGCCCCTCGCAGCAGCGCCAGCAAATCGGGCAGCCGCCGCTGCACCACCAAAATGCCAACCAGAAACACCGCCGACCAAATCATCCGGTGGCTTAGCACCTCTAGAGCAGAGGTCGTACCAAAAAACTTCCAGTAGATCGGCAGCAGCCCCCAGGTGCTGTAGGCCAGCAGTGCATAGACCGGGCCAAGATGGCCTTCAGATGGTTGATCTGGGGCGGCAGATTTAGGTAATGTCAAAGCAAAAGCTGCCTTTCAAAGCCACTATTCTAGCGATCGCGGCTAGCCATGGTGTAGGGGCAGATGCACTGCGATCGTTGTGCCTTCCTCAGGCTGGCTGCGGGCCACCACACTACCCCCGCAGTAGAGCAGCAGCTGCTTCACAATCGACAGCCCCAGCCCGGCCCCTTCCGTCTCATCGGGCGGCAAATTTCGGCCTCGATGAAAGTGATCAAAAATTCGGGGTAAATCGCTGGCAGAAATGCCGATGCCGGTATCACGCACTTCGATTTCGGCATACTTTGCGGTGCTGCGGGCCGTCACCCACACCCGACCGCCGCTGGGCGTGTATTTAAGACTGTTGTTGAGCAGATGAATCATAATCTGCCGCAGCCAGCTATCGGGGCAGCTTACCGACGGCACCTGCCGGGGAATGGTGTAGGCCAGCACAATGCCCTTCTCGGCGGCCAGGGGCTGGTAGGTGCTCACTACCGGGGGTACTGTCTCGGCCAGGCTCAGCGGGGCGATCTGGGTTTGACCCATGCTGGTTTCCATTTGCAGCAGGTTGAGCACGCCGCTGATTAGAGCACTCTGGCGATCGCACTCGTGGCTGATCATCTCCATATAGCGCTGCCGCTGAGGAGACTTGAGGTGAGGCGAATCGAGCAGGGTAAGGGCGGTTTTAATGGTGGTCAGCGGGGTGCGCAGCTCTTGGCCTACGGTGTTGAGAAAGTCATCTTTGAGGCGTAGGGTGTTGAGCAGCACCTCGTTTTGGGTTGATAGGCTCGACATGCCCAAGGCCTGGCGGCGATAGGTCGAGGCCGACTGGCGCAAATGCTCCTGGCGCTTGAGTTGCCAATTCAACCAGCGATCGACTAGAGCCAGATAGGTAGGGGTGATGGTTTGGGTGGCCCGCACTTGAGACCACTGCTGGGCTAGCGCCACCAGGTCGGTATCGGCCTCAGCCACAACGCTCTGGTTCATCTGGTGGCAAATGGCGCTAACTACAGTGGCTACCAGGTCAGGATTCGCCGAGCAGCACACCGACAGGTACGACGACCGAGCCGCCTGAGCCTCGCCCAACGCGACAGAGCCATCGTCATCCTCATCAACCTGGGGAGAAGGCTGAGCCTCAGCCAGTCGTTGACTATCGCCCAGAGTTGCCGACAGCGGCTGTAAACGATGGGCCACTACCATCGCCGCAAACGTCTCAGACTGCACCACCACAAAATAGTCACCTCGCCAGGTATGACCAGCACTGAGGGGCAAAACCACCTCCGCCGATTGGGAGGGCAGCAGGGTTGAGTCGAGCCGCACAAACCGAAACAGCTGGTGAGGCGACACCAGGCTCTGGCCATAGCGCGACACGTCCTCATTCCAGGCATCACCCACAGGTAGCTTGACCAGCAGATTCGCCTGAATGTCATGGGCTTCGAGAAATTCTACGGTCGATTGCAGAATTGCCCTAAACCCTTTTGGTTTAACCTGTACGTAGTCTGGGGTTGCTGCACTCAACTGAAGCAGCCGGTGTAGCGATACCTCTTGCTCTTGGTAAGACTGCATGGTGCTCCAACGGGCCGGGGCCGGTCCAGAACTGAGCCAAGTATGGCTTAGCACTGGCACCTATTAGCGTATCTTTAACCACCTAAAATGACGGCGAGAATGTTGCGTGTATTCACATACGCCGCCATTTTAGGGCGAAATGGTTAGCTCATATACCGTTTTCAAGAAACCGTTCTTCAAGAAAGTGACGCGCCTGCTCGCGGTCGTCAAAGTGTATTTTTTCGGTACCGAGAATTTGATAGTCTTCGTGGCCCTTGCCCGCAATCAGAATGCCATCGCCAGGCTGGGCCATGGCAATGGCGGATTGAATGGCCGTAGCGCGATCGCCCACCACCTGATCTGCCCCTAGCTCTGCCGGAATCCCCGCCACTACATCTCGCAAGATTTGATCGGGGTCTTCGGTGCGAGGGTTGTCGGAGGTGACCACTACCACGTCGGCCAAGTCGTAGGCGATGCGGCCCATCTGGGGTCGCTTAGTGCGATCGCGATCGCCGCCGCAGCCAAACACGCAGATCAGCCGTCCCGACACAAAGGGCCGCGCGGCGGTCAGGGAATTTTTCAGGCTATCGGGCGTGTGAGCATAGTCCACAATCACGCTGATATCCTGGCTGTCTGCCACCTTCACCTGCTCCATCCGCCCTGGCACGCCGCCAAAACCAGGCAGCGCCGCTGCAATGGTGTCTAGAGAAACGCCCAGGTGCAGCGCCGCCCCCACCGCCGCCAGCAAATTCTCTAGGTTGAACTGCCCCACCAGCGGCGAGCTAAACGGCACGGTGCCCGTGGGAGTCTTTAGCGTTCCCGTTACACCGTTGGCCTGATAAACCAAATCGCCCGTGTAGAGGTCAGCCTCGGGATTCTGGGTGCTGTAGGTCCAGACGCGATCGGGGGGAAGCTGGGCAACGAGGCGATCGCCGTAGGGCGTATCAATGTTCACCACCGCCCGACCTGTCAAGTAGCCCTCGCTAAACAGCAGCGCCTTGGCCTGGAAGTAGTCTTCCATGTCGCGGTGATAGTCGAGATGGTCCTGGGTCAGGTTAGTGAACACCGCCACCTCAAAGGGGCAACCCCACACCCGTTTCTGGGCCAGGGCGTGGGAGCTGACCTCCAGCACGGTATAGCGACAGCCCGCATCCCGCGCCTTGGCTAGCTCCGCCTGCAGATCCACGGCGAAGGGGGTGGTGTAGAGGGCGGTTTGCTGGTGCCCCGGCCAGCGGGTATAGAGCGTTCCCAATAGGGCCGTGGGTTGCTCGGCAGCCTTCAGCAAATGTTCGACTAGGTGAGTGGTGGTGGTTTTGCCGTTGGTGCCCGTTACCCCCACCAGCCCCATCTGCCGGGCGGGATAGTTGTAGAACCGCGCCGCTACTTCGGCGCAGGCCACCGACATATCGGTCATAGGCACTACGCAGGCATCGCCCTCAGCCGGGCGGTTCTCTAGCGCCTGGGTGGAGACTAACGCCGCCGCCGCTCCCGTTGCCACGGCGCTAGGCCAAAATTCGCCGCCATCGACTCGGGTGCCGGGCATGCCAATAAACATATCCCCCGGCTGGCAGGCGTGGGAATTGGTGCACAGGCCCTTGATGTCAGGATCGTCTGTCTCGCCCGACAGCGTAAACCCGGCCTCGATCAGCCCGGTGGGCAAGTCCTCAAGCAGTTGGCGCAGCTTCATGTCAGCAACTCCTCACATTACTGAAGTTGCCCTATTCTGCCTTACTCTGCCCCAGATAAGTCTGTATCAATTGCTCCACCTTGGCCTGGGGTGCCCTGGGTGACAGGCGCGGCAGGAGGATTTCTTCGGTGCCAGTCTCGGTAGAACGCACCTGACACAGCACTGGAATCTCGTACTGGTAGCGCTGAAACCAGTCGTCACAGGTGGTAATGTCTCGTACTTCTAGCACAAAGGGCAGGTGAGCGGCGGCCACGAGTTTTTCTTCTAAGCCTTCACACAGGTGGCAGCCGGGTTTGCTATACAGCACAAATTTCATTGCTATTGCTTAATCACTCCTGAATTATCGAGCGGTAGGCGCTAGGGGTGGTGCCGGTCATCTGGCGCACTGTTTACTCAAATGGCTATGGCTGTTAAACCAACAGATCAGGGCGATTTCTACAATAGAGTGGTTTGTTTGTTTCAACAACTGCTTGGCCCACTCAATCTGAAACCTTATTTACTTGCAAATTCCTCAGCTCCTTCCGATTCAGCGATCGCCGCTTTGTTGTCGTGGCGGTTGCGCAATTTTTGGGCCTTGACGGTCAAATCTTGAAAGAAATCAGTTTCGACAATTTCTTTGACCTGCTTTTTGCGCTTGGCTTCGTCAACTTCAATGCGCAAGTCACGCACCTGCTGCTTCAGCTTTTGCTCACGGCTGTAGACCTGCTGGGCCATGCGGTCAAACACGCGGGCCAGCTGGCCAATTTCGTCGGTGCGACGAGCGATCGCCCCCAGCTGCCCCAGCTCAAACGTCTCAGCCTCAATATCTGCCGCCGTGCGAGCAATTCCCAGCACGGGGCGAGCAATCAGGCGATCGGCCATCAGCACGGCCACTCCAGCGGTCAGCCCAGTAAACAGGGTGATTACTCCCAGCAGCATGCGCTTGTTGCGGTTCACCTCTACCAGGTAGCTGGCCTCGGGAATCACCGTGCCGACCACCCAGTCAAGCTGCTCTAGGGGAGTAAACGAAATCAGATAGCGCTCTCCGGTGGCCGGGTCTTTAAAAGCAAACCGCTGTAATTCCGTCAATTTTTCCAGGTCTATCCCTTGGTCTTGTAGCGTTTGGCTAGCAATTTGCAGCAGTGGGTTTTCCACGGTTTCGAGCTGCTGCAAACGAGGATCCGCCGAGTCTTGCCCCTGGGTAGGCATTACTTCTGCCACATCCGTAGAGGCAATTAGATCTTGCCGGGCATTGACAATAAACGCCGCGCCACTGTGGTTGGTCTGCAGCTGCTGCAAGTACTCCGAAAGCTGGGTTAGCTCTATGCCGACCCCAATCACGCCCCAAATTTCTCCTTTTGGGTTGATCAGCGCCGTGGTGGCATCTAGCCCTGGGGTCTGAGTCGAGCGGTAGACGTACACTGTCCAGGCTCGCTTTTGGGAAGATTCCAGCGCGTTTCTATACCAGGGCCGAGCCGGCGCAAAAAAAGGCGGATCCATTTTGTAGGTTTCGGTTTGTACCGCAGCTAAATTATCTGCTTCGATCGCATAGGTGTTGACCGTAGCCGTTGTGCTCTGGCTCTGGCCATCCCAGTCGCGCAGGTGGAAGTGGAGCCGCCCATCGGCAGTACGCTGAGCCCCAAAAAAATCGCCTGTAGCATCGCCATACTGCACCCAGGTGAAGTTGGGGTTGGCCCGCAGCACGCTGAGCAAAAACAGTTCTCGATCTTGAGCGCTGGTCAAATCAATCAAATTTTGTCCCAGGCTGCTATTTAAGAGCGACTGCGCCGATTCAGCATTGTTGAACAGCTTTTCTACCTCTTGGGATGTGCCCAGGGTAATCTCCTGGTTCACCTGGTCAACGATGGTGTCAATGTTGCGCTTAGACACCAGCGACCAGGGCACATAGACGATCGCCGCCGTAGTTCCCACCGTCAGCAGCATAGCCCCGACCAGAGTGGCTTTGAGTCCAGGCGGTTTGGGGCAACGAAAGGGAAGGGGCATGATAAGTGGGGTAGGTGAGGTGAATGAGGGAGGCGAGGAAGGGAACAACGGGATGAGGGTTTGTATCCCCTCATCCCGTTGTTCCCTCATTCCCTTATCGCTCGCGGTCTGCGACAAGTGCTGTCGCCGCCATGCCTGTGTGCACAATGCCCAAGGTACGTAAAGGATCCATCAACGGATCGATAGCGATAAAGAGCACCAAAACCGCTTCTAAGGGGAGTCTGAGCGGGTCCAGCACCAGGCCCAGCATAGTCAGGGTGAGAATGCCGGTCACGCCAGACGTAGCCATGCCCGCCAAAATGGAGCCTAAGATTACTATGCCCAGCCCGGCCAAACCTAAATCGCGTTGGTAGAGCTGCACCACAAATAAAGTGGCCAATGCAAAGTAAACGACGGAGCCAAAGCGACAGAGGGTAATGGCTAAAGGGGTAACCAAATTTGTGGTTTGAGGATTGAACCTAAGGTTTTCGCTGAGGCTGGTAATGGCGGCGGGCAGGCAGGCCAGGCTGCTGGAAGTGGCGAGTGACAGAATGGTGGGATCTTTGAGGGCGAGCAGGGTAGGCCACAGGCCCAGACCCGACCGTCGCCAGATAATCAAAGTGCTGATCAGGTAGATCAGGGCAAAAGTGGCGATCGCAACCCCCACAAAGTCAACCATCGACAGCAGCACCTCAATCCCCGCTTGGGAAAGCTGGTAGGCCAGCAGGCTGCACAGCCCCAGGGGCAGCAGGTACGTCAGCCCGTAAATCACTTTATTGAACGCCTGGTAGAGGCTGTCGAGGGTGTCAAACAATGCCTCTGTAGTGGGTGCTTTGACCAACCCCAGCGATACGCCAAAGATAATCGCAAACAGCAGCACCTTCAGGGTTTGACCCTCGCTAAGAGCCGCAAAAATATTGTCGGGCACCATGCTGATTACTAAGTTGGTCACGCCGCCAGTAGCCGCTTCGGGGATTGGCCCGCTGAGGGCCATTTCCAAATCAACGCCAGACTGGTTGACCAGCACCCCGAGAGTTTGCAGGGTTTCGGTGGTCAGGTCGCGACCTGGGCCAGAGAGGGCGGCAACGGCAACGGCGATCGCGCTCACCGTCAGCAAACTCAGCGGAAATACTACGGCAATGCGCTGCACATACTGTCGCGCATCGTGGCTCTGCATCAATCGCCCCAGGCTATTTGCAATTGCCGACAGCAAAATTGGCAGCACGCACATTTTCAGCAACCCCAGATAAAGCGTGCCAAAGGGGGCAATCCACGTGGCTACCTGGGGCTGAGTCATGCCAATAAACACCCCCAATCCGCTGCTGATCGCGATCGCCCAGGGGCTACGCAACCATTCAATCGAGGCCTGACGGTGAATATAGGCTTTTAGGGAAGTAACCATGGGGGGGTGCCACAACGGGATGGTTCAAAAACTACGGCTGCCGGGGGCGCTGGGTAGCCCAGTAATCGGCGTAGTCGTCTAGCACCGTATCTACGGTGTACTGGGCAGTGAGGGTATCTAAGTACTGATCAACAAAGGCCAGCAGGTGGCTACTGCTCCAGGGCAGCACGACCGCCAGCGAATCTTGGGTATCGGTGAGAGCAATGGTTTGTAGCTGTAGGGCCGCGTCGGGTCGGGTGCGCACCACCTTTTTAATCTCTAGCTCATCTCGGTAAGCGGCCAGAATATCGCCCCGCACCACGGCTTCTACAATCTCTTCCCAGGTGGGATATTCCACGATACTGGCATGGGGGAACTTCTGCTTCAAAAAGCCCACGTAGGACGATCCCTTAATCACGCCGACCTGGCCCCGCAGATCGCGAATGGTTTCGACCATCGATCGCCCCTGGGTCTGCTCAGCCATTTGCAAACGGTTTACCAATAGCCCCTGGCGCATACGCAGGTAAGGCCGCGAAAACCGCACCCGCTGCGCCCGCTTTAGCGTCCGGCTAATCTTTGAAATCGCCAGGTCGGCCTTTTGGTCATAGACCGTGTCAACCACCTGATCAAAGGTCTGAGCCGCCCGCGTAATCTCCAGACTCACCCCTAGCTGAGCGGCCAGGGTGCGCGCCAGCTGAATGTCTAGCCCAATCATTTGGCCCGCTTCATCCATAAAAAAAGGAGCGTTGTCCTGCCCCAGTACAGCCACCGTCAGCTTGCTCTTGTCCAAAACGCGCTGTACGTCTGGAGGCATGGCTGGTATGGTCGGGGCTGAAGCTGAAGACAGCGATCGAGCTGATGTGGATCCGCTAGAGGCGGTTTGGCTAGCCGCGATCGCAGAAGCCGCCTGCGCCCGATCGCTAAATCCCAGGGTCAATACTAAAACGAGCGTTAGGGCCAGCCCCAGCAGTAGCGGCCCAGTCCACTGATCTATTGCACCTCTTATCCCTGCCCATTTTCCTGCTGGAGAAACGTTCTGAGTCATCATTTTTTGGCGCATTCCTTCTCCTAGGCAGCTTGCCAGAGCGGCAGGGAGCGGTGGCCCCAGGCCAGATCGAGGGTAATGTCAGCCACAACTTCCAATGGATCCACCCAGGGCAGCGGCAGCGCTGGCATTTGAGCGAAAGCCACAGACAATTCTGTACAGCCTGCAATCACCACTTCGGCTCCCTGGGTTTTGAGCCAGCTCGTCGCCTGCTCTAATACTGTCAATGCTTTGGTAGATACCTGAGTCCCTGTGGTTTTTATTCCCCAATCGGGGTGGTAGATCGACTGCATGACCAAATCTTGCCAGGGAGACTTGAGTTCAAAACCGACGGGTGTTATTCCTACCTGGCTCAGGCTGTGGCTGTAAAGCTCGCACTGCACCGTGCCGTCAGTAGCCAGTACCCCCACCCGCTGCACCGCAGGATAAGCCTGGCAAATATAGCCACTCGTACAGGCCATCAGATGAACCCAGGGGATGCCGAGCTGAGCCTGCACCTGGTTGTAGACCCCGTGGGCGGTGTTGCAGGTCACTACCAAAAAGCTGGCCCCGGCCCGCTCTAGCAGTTGGGCGTAGCGCACTAGCCCAGGCACGCAGTCTGGCCCAGTGCCCTGTAGGCTTTCGGTGCGATTGGGAATATTGGTGCCATTGACCAGTAGCCATACCGGATGGTCTTGATCGCTGCGTGATCCCCGCGCTGCGCTGCCTTGAATAAGCCGCTGCTCAAACTGCACGTGGGCCATGGGACCAAGACCACCCAGTATGCCGGGGATAGCGACTTGTTGATCCTGACGCGATAGCGAAGTCATAACTTTTCCTAGACTGGGTACGACTGCACCCGCGCCCGCTTGGGAATAGAAATCTCCTGGGCAGGATTGGGCAACCACGATGGCCCAATAGGGCCGGTCTTTGACCACCGCCACGCCTACAGACGTGCCGATTGACACAAGCTAGGTCTACGCAAAATACGTAAAAGCCTGGTTTGAGATTGCCCAGAGATCCTCAAAAAATTGCTGTTTTAGCGCTTGAAAGTGGCACTTTAGCTAAAAATTCCTAGATTTTGGGACTTATGCCCGCCATCGTTGTTTTCATCTACGGGTATCTACAAACATCTGCATTCAGCAAGATCTCAGTTGCAGAATGGACACGCAGGCATGAATGGTACTGAATTAAGGTTGGTGGGCAGTGCTCACCCTGCGGTAGATGAAGGCTTTCGGCGATCTACAGGAGCTTATTTCAGTGACATTCCGCGCAGGCGTCGCCTTAGGAGCCTGTTAAGAGCCAGTGTTAAAGAGTTTTAGCTTCTAGGGGTAAAAATACCGTCAGTACTTCGCCAACCTGAGGGCGCTGCCGCACAATCAGCTTGCCGCCTAGGGCCTGAAACAAGTTCTTAGTGGCGTTGAGATTCAGGCTTAGACCACCGGTTTCGGGCTGAAACATGAGCAGCTGCCCCAGCGCTTTGAAGGGCGATACAAAGGGGTCATTCTGAGTCTGAGCTTGGGCATCGTCGCCGTCGGGAGGCTGCGACTGAAACTGAAGCTTCAGCTGATGACCCGCTAAGGTCACCGCTAGCTCAATGTGACTGTAGGGGGGCAGGCTGTGGGTAAAGCGGTCAATTAGCCCCGTCAGCACCTGGGTTAGCATGGCCGGGTCGCTATTGACCATGGGCAGGCAGGCAGGCACATTCACCGTCAGGCTGAGGTTGCGGCGGCTGGCCTGCTGCTGCCAGCGGGGAATGGCGTCATCGAAGAGCTGGTTGAGGGAAATGGCTGAAAGGGGCGATCGCGGCCTGGGCGTGTGGTCGGTCTCTAGCTCTACAGCGCGAAAGATTAGGCTGAATCGATCGATCTGCTGGGTGCATTCGCGATCGATTAGCTGCAGGCGCTTGGCGACCTCACCACCAACGTCTTTGCGCTTGAGCAGCGATCGCGTCAGGGTGCGAATGGTGGTGAGGGGCGTGCGAATTTCGTGAGCCATCGCCTTCAGCAGCTCGGTATCGGGGCTGTCTTCAGGCACTGGAGCAGGCTCTGGATCCGCAAAGGCAGCCTGATTCACCCCGACCCTAACGTGGGGGCTAGGGTCAGTCTGAAACGCCGCCAGCGTGGGGCGACCGGGCCGCGCCAGGGCAGGCATGATGCCTAGCGGGGGCCGAAACTCGGCACTCATCTCGGGCTGAAAACGCTGGCGCAGCTGCGCCAAGAGCAACTGGCTGTAGCGGGTGACCAACCGATAGTCGGGGGCAATCGGGGGAAACTGGTCGAGTACGCGATCTAGCGCTGGCAGCAGGGGAGGACGGGTGGCAGAAACGCGATCGCGCAGATGCTGGCAAGCCTGGCCTACGACCTCTGGGTCAAAGGAAAACTGAAACTGGGGTAATCCATCGGCGGCAGATCCCAGCACCAGCAGCAGGCTAAACCGGCAAGTAAGCAGCAGACAAAACCGCTCCCCAATCAAAGGGTCATGGTTAACTAAAGGCACCATCTGCAGATCGCAGGCAGAGCCTGTGGCTCCCCGACGACCTTGCCCCGGCAGTAGCGGGCGCGTTACCGAAAAAATTTGCGCCAGCGGCTCTGGCACCAGCAGCCATTGGGAGAGTCGCTGCCCCATCAGGCGATCGGGCAGCACCGGAAACGGCCCTGACAGCACTCCTCCCATCAGCGGCAGCAGACCGCCAGTTTCGGATGAATCTGAATCTTGATCTGAACCCAAAGGGAGTTCGAGCAGCAGCTTAATCAGGGCCGTTAGGCCGCCCAGCCACTCGTGCTCAGCCTGCATATGGGCCTGGGAAAAATGGTCAGAGCTACCGCCACCCAAATCTAGGTTCTCGCCGTCTAGGTTTTCGCCATGCTGACGCTGGGCATGCTTTGACCCAGCTGCTACAGGGCCAGCCGATACAGGGATCTGCTGCTGGTTGAGTAATGAACTAAGGGGTAGAAGCTGCTGCACCAAGGCGTCACCTGTCTCTGCGATAGACCAACTGCGGCACCCAAGCCACAGTTGGCAGGTTGCCTATTTGAGACAACCCGCCGTCTATTACGAGACTACGCCCTGAGCAACCGATTGAGCTATGGGTAGAACCGAACGAAAACCCGGCCAATCCGCGGGTATTTCCGCTCCAGCTAATTCACCTTAATGCCAGGCAACTAGGCCAGCTGGGCTATCCCAACGTTCTGGCTAGGGCTGTGGGCAGGAACCATATTAGCCAAACCAGCTAGACGGCACCGCTTCGGCCTCGGCCCGCTCGGCACTGGGACGCCGTTGCCACATGTCAGGCCGACCCAACAGAGCATCAATGCCTTGGTGAATCAGCCGGTTGATTTGGTCATGCTGCTCAGAGGAGTAGCATTGCCCAGTCGATGCCATATCGCAGGTAGCACCGCTATCCATCGCAACGTAGACTACCGGCAGCCGCGCCAAAACGTAAGCCGTTAGTTTTTGGCGCAGATCAGGAACGGCAAAAACCTGACGATATTCATAGAGTGGGTAGGCAGCTAAAATGTCGTCAATCTTGTTCGTTACGATCGGCAAAGTTAAATTAACAATCGCTTGAGTCATTGGATTTAAACTCCAGGAAAGCTTTGTGAAAGGTTAGAGATGATTATGATTACCTGGGGCAGGAATCAGGCAAAACAATTTAGACAAGGCCTGTGAGCAAGATAAAGAGCTGAAAAATCAACTTTATAGACATAGCTCAATCAGCTCAGGAATCAACTTAAAGGGGTAGCCAAAGCCAGAAACAAAAGAAGTCTTAAAGACTGAAGCGAAACACGACCCACCTCCATCAGGTATTCCCTATATAAGCGCGACAATGATGATGGCCATACTTAAGTTTTAGAAAAAAATAATTATTCTCTTTCAGATGATTACAAAAACTACGCAAAGTGAATCTTTTCTCAATCGTTGTTGTTTTTAGCAAAAGTGTTAGTCTCGTGTTCATTACATAACGTGACTTATTGGCGAGATGATTCTAAATTGCGCTCAAAATATGGTACTAAACCCCGTCCATATTGAGATCTGGAGCTTTTATGAACTAGACATTAAGTCTGCAATGACCACCCAGAGAGCCTTTCAGGCATATTCGGAAAACTAAGGTTTTCAAGTTAGACGAGGTAAGTTAGACGAGGTATAGAGTTGAAATTTCAGCAGATTGTTTTACTGGTCTGTGGCGGCATGCACCCGTCCAGCTACACCGGGCAGGTGCTCGCTACCATTGCCCAAGATGAGGTGTTGAGCCAGCTTAGTAACGTCGTCTGCGCGCCCCAAAGCTACCTGGGAGTACTCTCGCCCTTTGCCCTGCGCCAGACTCTCGAAGCCCGCCTGGACAGCATTGCTCCAGGCAAAACCACGACTGAGACGGCACCTAATGTATTGGTGATCTGGGCGTTTAGCGCGGGCTGTGTGGGGGCTGCGGCCCTGGCGACCCACTGGCAACGCCACCGAGGCCCGGTGCTAGCTCTATTTATGGTGGACGGTTGGGGAGTACCCCGCGACCCAGGGGTGCCAGCGTATCGGATCAGCCATGACGCTGCGACCCACCACACCTCTAGCTGGCTGGGCGCAGGAGATATCGATTTTTATGCCGACCCGGCGGTGCCGCACTTAACCCTGTGGCAGCAGCCTCAGGCGGTCGGTGGTTGGGCCGCAAAAGCAGGCGAGCAGCGAGAAAGGCTAACCGCTGCCGACTTTCTCTGTCAGCGATCGCGATCGGCCATCCACCGCTACAGCACCAGTCGCCAAGGGCTGAACCATCGGCTGAATATCAGCTGAATATCAACAGCTCATAACTAGCGACCTAAAAAAGTAGACCCCAGGGCCATTAAAGACCCCAGCCTCTGCTGCTAATATAAGGAGAAATGTTTCTCATTTAACAGCATTTAGCAGCACCATTCCTGTAGAGCAGCGGCGGTGAGTCTTTCACTGCCCGTGTGGCCCGAGGGAGAAAATGTTCGCAATTTATTTTCTTCTTTAGCAATGCACCCTAGCCCTAGCCAAACCAAAGCACCCGCCGCTATGACGACTCCCATTGCCGCTCCTAACAGTGTTCTTGTGCGCCGTGCTTCTGGGGCATTTGCCCTGATTGACAGCCTCAGACGGCATGGCGTAGAACATATTTTTGGCTATCCCGGCGGGGCCATTCTGCCGATCTACGACGAGCTATACCGGGCCGAGGCAGCGGGGGGGATTAGCCACATTCTGGTGCGCCACGAACAGGGCGGAGCCCACGCCGCCGATGGCTACGCTCGCGCTACCGGGAAGGTGGGGGTTTGCTTTGGCACTTCTGGCCCTGGGGCCACCAACCTGGTCACAGGTATTGCCACCGCCCAGATGGACTCGGTGCCGATGGTGGTGATTACCGGTCAGGTGCCCAGCCATGCGATCGGCAGCGATGCCTTTCAGGAAACCGATATTTTTGGCATTACCCTGCCACTGGTCAAGCATTCCTACGTGGCCCGCACCCCCGACCAAATTCCCCGCATGGTAGCGGAGGCTTTTTATATTGCTCAGACCGGTCGCCCCGGCCCCGTACTGATTGATATTCCCAAAGATATTGGCCTGGCGGAGTTTGACTACGTGCCCGTAGAGCCTGGGCAGGTAAGTTTGCCCGGCTACAAGCCCACCGTTAAGGGCAACGTGCGTCAGGTTAACCCGGCCCTGCGGCTGCTGCGCCAGAGTGAGCGGCCGCTGCTGTACGTGGGGGGTGGGGCCATTACCGCCAATGCCCACGCCGAGGTGCTGCGACTGGCGGAGTACTTCCAAATTCCGGTTACTACCACGCTGATGGGCAAGGGCTCGTTTGACGAGCACCATCCGCTGGCGCTGGGCATGTTGGGCATGCACGGCACCGCTTACGCCAACTTTGCCGTTAGCGAGTGTGACCTGCTGATTGCGGTCGGGGCCCGCTTTGACGATCGCGTTACCGGCAAGCTCGACGAGTTTGCCTCCCGTGCCCAGGTGATTCACATTGATATTGACCCGGCGGAGGTGGGCAAAAACCGTGCCCCCCAGGTGCCGATTGTCGGCGACGTGAAGCAGGTGCTGACCAACCTGCTCAACCGTTTAGAGGAAGAGAACCAGCTGCCGCCCCCCAACCAAACGGGGGCCTGGCGCGATCGCATCGATCGCTGGAAGCGCGACTATCCGCTGGTAGTGCCCACCTACCCCGACGTGCTGTCGCCCCAGGAAGTAATCACCGAGCTGGCCACCCAGGCTCCCCATGCCTACTACACCACCGACGTGGGCCAGCACCAGATGTGGTCGGCTCAGTTTTTAAAGAATGGCCCCCGCCAGTGGGTGTCGAGCGCCGGGCTTGGCACCATGGGCTTTGGCATGCCGGCAGCGCTGGGAGTGCAGGTGGCGCTGCCTAACGAAACGGTGATTTGCATCAGCGGCGATGCCAGCTTTCAGATGAACCTGCAAGAGCTGGGCACCCTGGCTCAGTACGGCATTCCGGTGAAGACGGTGATTATCAACAACGGCTGGCAGGGGATGGTGCGCCAGTGGCAGCAGGCCTTCCACGGCGAGCGCTATTCGTCCTCCAACATGGAAATCGGCATGCCCGACTTTGAGCTACTGGCCCAGGCCTACGGCATTAAGGGTATGGTAGTGCGCGATCGCGACGATCTCGGCACCGCCGTCGCCACGATGCTGGCCCACAAGGGCCCCGTGCTGATGGATGTGCGCGTACGCCGCGACGAAAACTGCTACCCCATGGTCGCTCCCGGCAAAGGCAATCACCAGATGATTGGTCTACCCGAAGTGCACGGCATTGGCACAGGCAACGGCGCGGCTCCCTGCGTTAGCTGCGGGCACCAAAATGCCTCGACCAGCAATTTCTGCGCGGAGTGCGGTACCAAGCTCTAGGTTTTCCAGCCGTAGGTGCAAAACTATAGATGAATGTCACTGAGTTAAGGCTGGTGGGCAGTGCCCACCCTACGGCAGATCAAGGCTTCTGGCGATCTGCGAGGGTTAATTGCAGCTCATTGCAGCTACATTCAAATATAGAGTCCGTGGCTTAAGCCAGTTTTGCCGGGCAATGGCCCAAATTTTTCAGAATGCAGTATCCTGACTTCAGTTTCACTACTGGTGTGGGTCGTCTATGTCTGCTGCGCTGAAATCCTATGTGCCACGTCCGTTGCCAGCTCGGACTCGGGCATCAACAGCCCCTACCTCAGCGCGCCAAAGTTCTGTCGCTTTACCCGTACAAACCAGGCCTAGCGTTTCTGCGCCCGCAGTACTGCCGACGGCACCAGGGGTAGATTCTCCTAGCCCCGTGGTGCGGCGGCTGTCTCAGCTGCACCTGGTTTCTTCGGCGCTGGCAGTGTCGTTGGTGACCCTTACCCTACTCAGCTACGGCACGTCGGTCTACGTTAACCGCCAGCTCAACCAGGCCAACCAACGGCTCAATCGACTGCAGCGCAGTGAGCAGCAGCTTACCACCGCCAATGAAGTGCTCAAAAATCACCTGGCTCATCAAGTCGAAGCTCCTGAGATGGGGTTTCAACCCCCTCAGCCTGGGAACGTCATTTTTCTGAAACCCACCCCCAAAGCAGCGGCTTCAGCCCAGGTGCCCGCTGCGGTAGTCAATCGATTTGCTCTGCCCAAGGTAGACGTACCCCTAGGATACTAAGCGCTAGCCCACTCTTTACCTACGTTTTGATCTATGGCTAGTTCTGCCTACTCTGCCCGCCGTCGCCGTCGCAAACGAGCTCGCCCCCCCGCTATCGTTGCCTTCAACCCAGCGACGACCCGAGTGCGGGTGCTAGTGGTGTGGGCGTTGCTGGTGCTTTCGCTGATGGCGATCGCGGGGCGACTGGTGTGGCTACAGCTAGCCCAGGGCGATAATTTATCCAATCTGGCTCAGCAGCAGCGGCTTTCACCCCCAGTGCAGCGGCAGGTACGCCACTCCATTAGCGATCGCCAGGGCAACGTGCTGGCTGTCGACCAGATGGTGTACACGCTCTACGCCCATCCCCGGCTGTTTAATTTGACCATACCGGAGGTAGCGGCGGCCCTCAGTCCTCTACTTGAGAAGCCAGAGTCTGAGTTGCTGAGTCAGTTTAGCCGTCAGCCCACCGGCATTCGTCTCGTAGACGGGCTGAGCGAAACCACCGTCGACCACATTCGCGCCCTGCGCCTGAACGGGCTAGAGCTGCACCCACAGCAGCAGCGCTTTTATCCGCAGCAGCAGCTATTTGCCCCCATTGTCGGGTTTGTAAATATTGAAGGGCAGCCCCAGGCCGGGCTAGAAATTGCCTACCAAGATCAGCTTTCCCTGGTTCCTCCAGCAGTAGAAGATCCCAAGCGTGAGGCCGTCTCTGACGCAGAGGTCTACGGCCCCCCAGTCGAACTGTTAGAAACAGCATTGGCAGAATCACTAGGGGTCGGCGATTCAGATGTCAATACCTCAGCCACTACGGCTGTTCTGGCCGATCCTTCGCTAGCAAGCAGTGTGAGTCTGCGCCTCACCCTTGACAGTCGCCTGCAGCGCTCGGCTCAGCAGGAGCTGCAGGCGACTGTCGATCGCCACAGGGCCAAGCGAGGCACCGTTATGGTGATGGATGCCCGCAGCGGCGAAATGCTAGCCCTAGCCAGCGTGCCCACCTACGACCCCAACCAGTACTACAAGGCCGACCTCAGCGACCTAAGAAGCTGGGTGATTAGCGATCTCTACGAGCCGGGGTCAACCTTTAAGCCAATTAATGTTGCGATCGCCCTCGAAGCCGGGCTAATCACCCCCGACGAGATGGTTAACGATAGTGGCCAAATGCAGTTTGGCGAGTGGAAGATTAGAAACCACGACTACGCCACCGCTGGCGGGCGAGGGGCGATTTCGATCACTGACGTGCTGAAGTACTCTAGCAACGTCGGCATGATGCGGATTATGCAAAAAATGCCCGCCGCTGACTACTATAACTGGCTTCAGAGACTCGGCCTTGATGGTCTTTCTGGCATTGACCTACCCGCCGAAGCTGCCGGGCAGATGAAAGACCGCGAGCAGTTCGTTGAAAGTAAGGTAGAGTCGGCAACGACCGCCTTTGGCCAGGGCTTTTCGCTGTCGCCGATTAAGATGCTGCAGCTGCTTGCTACCCTAGCCAACGGCGGCAAGCTGGTGACTCCCCATGTAGTCAGCGGCATGGTCACCGATAACGGTCGCGAGGTTTGGACTCCAGACCTGCCCGAGCCCAAGACAATTTTCTCGCCCCAAACCACGCAGCAGGTACTCACCATGATGGAAGCTGTGGTAGCCGAGGGCACCGGCAGCCCCGCCAAACTATCTGGCTACCGTATCGGGGGTAAAACCGGCACGGCCCAAAAGGCAGCCGCCGCCGGGGGCTATGGTCGGGGGCGCGTGACCAGCTTTGTTGGCATTTTGCCCATCGATGATCCCCGCTATGTGGTGCTGGCCGTAATCGACGAACCTCAGGGAGACGATGCCTACGGGTCTACCGTAGCGGCCCCGCTGGTGCAAAAGGTGACTGAGGCCCTCGTGGTGCTGGAGGGCCTGCCGCCTAGCCCACCAGTACCCTAAAAGCCAGCACCTGATTCAGCATCGGATTCAGCATCAGATACTGTGCCACCCAGGTTTTCGACGATCGCCTGCGTGTTGGCGGCCATCATCTTGAGGTAGGTGTCGCCGTCACCGCCGGGAGCACCGATCGAGTCAGAGTAGAGCTGGGCGGGAGCCAGATCAACACTGGCTTCATTGGCCACAGTAGTGATTAACTGGGGATTGATGGTGGTTTCGGCAAAAATGGCGGGCACCTCCAGCCCCTGAATAGACGTTACCAACTGCTGCACGGTGCGGGCGCTGGGCTGCTCTTCGGTGCTGAGGCCGATTAGGGTGCCTGCCACCGTCAGGCCGTAGGCACGGGCATAGTATTGAAAGGCATCGTGGGTGGTCACTAGCTGCCGCTGGTCGGGGGGAATGGTGGCCGTTTGCGTCTCAATCCAGGTGTGGAGTTGGTTCAGTTCGTCGATGTAGGCGGCGGCATTTTGGGTAAACAGAGCTTCATGCTCAGGGTCTAGCTCAATCAGCTGATCGCGAATCGCTTCCACCATGGGCACCGCATTGCTCACATCGCCCCACACGTGGGGGTCGGGTACGGTGCTGTTGCCTGTTTCTAAATCCAAGGGCGGTACTACTTCGCCGACGGCAAACTGGCGGGCATTGACTCCGGCAGCGTTGAGCAGGCGAATAAGATTAGGCTCTAGGTTGTAGCCGTTGTAGAGAATTAGATCGGCCTGTTCAAAGGCGATGCTGTCGGCGGGCACCGGCTCGTAAACGTGGGGATCGGCACCGGGTTGCAAAATGCCGGTCAGCTCAATTTGGTCGCCGCCCACTTCGGTAGCCCAGTCGGCAATCAGGGTGCTGGTGGCGACGACGGCGGGGCGATCGCTCCCAGTCTCTGCACTATCAGGCGTAGATGTCCCTCTTTCGGTCGCGTTGCAGCCTACCAATCCTAACCCTGCGGCCAATATCGCAGCCACTAAGGTTGCATACCTTGGAACTATATTCATCCGTTGCATGGGCCGCATTTCATATTCCTTTCATTTTCACGATACAATACATTTCATAATCGTTTCATTTTTGAGCTGAGCCATCCCTGCCGAAGGGGTTAGGGATGGCCAAGACCAGACTCTACAGCTCTTGATCACCTGGGGCATCTTCCCTGGGCAGAAGTAGTGAGAGTCTTGAGACCTGAAACTTAGACCGGGCTGGACATACTGCTATGGCAACTTCTCCCAAAGTTATCGTTGACCACCTCAGCGTCAACTATCGCGACGTTCAGGCTCTGCGAAACGTCAACCTAACCATTCGGCCTGGCAAGCTGGTGGGTATTTTTGGCCCCAACGGCGCGGGCAAGAGCACGCTGATCAAGGCCATGCTGGGGCTAATGCCGGTGGTGACTGGGCGCGTGACCTACGGCGACGATTCCCTAGCCCACCAGCTCGATCGCGTTGCCTACGTGCCCCAGCGATCGCAGATTGACTGGACCTTCCCCGCCACCGTGTGGGACGTGGTGATGATGGGCCGAGTGAAGAAAACCGGCTGGTTTAATCGCTTTTCGGCCAGCAGCCGCCAGATTGCCACGGCGGCGCTAGAGCGAGTAGGCATGCTAGAGTTTCGCGATCGCCCCATTGGAGCACTCTCTGGTGGTCAGCAGCAGCGGGTGTTTTTGGCCCGCGCCCTGGCCCAAGAAGCAGACATCTTTTGTTTTGACGAACCCTTTGTCGGGGTCGACCAGAAGACCGAAACCGTGCTGTTCAATATTTTTCGGGAGCTGGCGATCGCCGGAAAAATGGTGCTGGTGATCAATCACGACCTGGGCGAGTCGATTACCAACTTTGACCAGCTGATTTTGCTCAATAAAGAGCTAGTCGCTGCTGGCCCCCGCGACTGGGTGCTCACCCGCGACAACATGACCCGCGCCTACGGTGGCCACGTGGGCTTCTTTGGCCATGTCGCTTGAGCTAGCCGTGCTTAATTGGTTTTTTGAGCCGCTGCAGTATGCCTTTATGCAGCGATCGCTGGCGGTCGCGATTATGGTGGGCATCATTTGCTCGGTGGTGGGCAGCTACCTGATGGTGCAGCGGCTGGCCCTGCTGGGCGATGCGATTAGCCACTCGGTACTGCCGGGGCTAGCGATCGCCTTTTTGCTGGGGGTGAATATCTTTGTGGGGGCCTTTATCGCTGGGGTACTCAGCACGGTGATCATTGGCTGGATTCACACGCGATCGCCGATTAAAGAAGATGCGGCCATGGGCATTGTGTTTTCAGCCTTCTTTGCCCTAGGCATTACGCTAATTACCAGGATCCAAAAAGACAATAAAATCGACCTCAACCACTTTCTATTTGGCAATATTTTGGGCGTTACCGGAGCCGACGTGCGCGATACAGCCATTATTGCCGCCCTGGTGCTGATTGCCGTTTTTCTGCTCTACAAAGAGCTGCTGTTCTACAGTTTTGACCCCCTCGGTGCCCAGGCAGGCGGCCTGCCCACCGGGCTGTTGAATGCGGGGCTGATGGTGCTAATTGCCCTTACCGTGGTGGCCAGCATGAAGGTAGTGGGCGTCATTTTGGTGCTGTCGCTGCTGATTACGCCGGGAGCGACGGCTTACCTGCTGGTACCGCGTCTGCACCAGGTGATGCTGCTGGGGGCTGCGATCGGCGTATTCTCTAGTATCAGCGGCATGTACCTGAGCTACTACGTCAACGTGCCCTCTGGCCCGGCGATTGTGATGGTAGTATCAACCCTGTTTGCCCTGTCATTCTTATTTAGCCCCCGCCATGGGGTGCTGGTGGGGCCAGAGCGATCGCGATCTTGGCAGCAGCTGCAATCTCTATTTCAGATCAAACGTTCGCGCTCATAGCTAAGCTACCTGCTAAGGCTAAAAAATAGTCTGAAGCGATGTTGCCAATCGTTATCCGTTTGAGCCTCAGGCACGTTGTGGATACGCGCACATCCTGCAAAAACCCAGGGAATGCCCAAGGGTCTGCAAGTTTAGAATAGGATTAACCTCAATACCTCAAGCCCTTCCCCTAGTCTTTCTGCAAACCTATGGTTCAGCTCAAGCAACAGTTCCAGAGCTTTGAAGACTACCTGGCCTACGACGATGGGACAGAGAACCTGTACGAGCTATTCAACGGAGAACTGATCGAGGTGCCGCCAGAATCTGGGTTCAACGTTGAGATTGCAACTCTGCTCCTAATAGAGTTTGCTCGTCAGGTGGGGTATCGGCAAGTTCGTGGCCATGGCCTAGAGCTAGAAGTCCGGGGAGAACCCAAAAACCGCTATCCCGATCTCACGGTCATTTACGCAGAGCAAGTTGATCTGCTGCGGCGACGAAACACGGTGCGGATCTCGATGGGGCCGCCGATTCTGGTGGCTGAGATTTTTAGCCCAGGGGAAGTGCAGCGCAACCGAGACGACATAGCCAAGCGCAGCCAGTATCAAGACTTAGGTATTCCTGAATACTGGATTATTGATCCGCAGGAGGCCACGGTTCTGGTGCTGGAGCTGAGAGATGGGGTGTATGGCGAAGCAGCAACGTTTAGAGGTGGAGAGAGGGTGCGATCGCCCCAGCTCGGCCCCCTCGACGTGGCGGCTCAAGCGCTGTTTGGTGCGGCTGCTTCAGAAAAATAGACGGCTCTATACCAAATCCTGATTGGTCACCCCCAATGCGGCAGGGCAAATGCCATTTGCCCCTACAGTTTGACCTCTTTCAAGCTGGGGCTATGAGATCTGGATTCAGTAATTATTTATAGCTGCGCTGGGTGAGCTGCACGTTTTCAAAATCGAGATTTTCACGGTGCATCTGGGGCGTCCGCCCCTCTCCCGCATACTCCCAGGCCGCCACAAATGCAAAGTGCTCGTCATCGCGTTTGGCCTCGCCGTCGGCGGTTTGGTACTCTTCGCGAAAGTGCCCACCGCAGGATTCTTCGCGCTGTAGGGCATCCCGCGCCATTAGCTCAGCCAGGTCGATAAAGTCGGCGACGCGCCCGGCGAACTCCAGGTTTTTGTTCAGCGTGTTGGCCTCGCCGGGGAGTTTGAGGTTTTGCCAAAACTCGGCGCGCAGGTCTTGAATCTGCGCGATCGCACTCTCAAGCCCCTCGCGATCGCGGGCCATGCCCACGTGATCCCACACAATGCGGCCCAGCTCGCGGTGAAACTCCATCACGGTTTTGTTGCCCTGAATGCTCAGCAGCTTGGTAATGCGGGCCTTGGCGCTGGCTTCCGCCTCTCCAAAGGCATCGTCGTCGGTGGTCACGGCTGGCAAGGATTGCCCCGCAATGTAGTCACCCAGGGTGTAGGGAATCACAAAGTAGCCATCCGCCAGGCCCTGCATCAGGGCGCTGGCTCCCAACCGATTCGCGCCGTGGTCTGAGAAATTCGCCTCGCCCAGCACAAACAGACCCGGAATCGTGCTCATCAGGTGGTAGTCAACCCACAGGCCGCCCATGGTGTAGTGGACGGCAGGGTAGATGCGCATTGGCGTCTCGTAAGGATTCTCGCCCGAGATCCGCTGGTACATATCGAATAGGTTGCCGTAGCGGGCGGCAATGGTGTCGCGGCCCTGCTGCTGAATGGCATCCCGAAAATCCAAATACACCGACAGCCCCGTTTCGCCCACGCCGCGACCCTCGTCGGTCATCGCCTTGGCATTGCGCGAGGCCACGTCCCTCGGCACCAGGTTGCCAAAGGCGGGGTAGCGGGTTTCCAGGTAGTAGTCGCGATCGCCGTCAGGAATATCGTCGGGATGGCGAGTATCCCCCGGCTTCAGCGGCACCCACACCCGCCCGTCGTTGCGCAGCCCCTCACTCATCAGCGTCAGCTTAGACTGGTAATCGCCCGACACCGGAATGCAGGTGGGGTGAATCTGCGTGTAGCAGGGATTGGCAAAGTAGGCCCCCCGCCGATGGCAGCGCCAGGCCGCCGTTACGTTAGAGTTCTTTGCGTTGGTCGAGAGGTAATAGACGTTGCCGTAGCCCCCGGTACACAGCAGCACTGCATCCCCGGCGTAGCGCTCGTATTCGCCCGTCACCAGGTTACGCACGACAATGCCCCGCGCTTTGCCGTCAGCGACCACCAGTTCCAGCATTTCGCGGCGCGAGTACACCTCGATCTTGCCCGCCTGCACCATCCGCATCATGGCGCTGTAGGCTCCCAGCAAGAGCTGCTGCCCGGTTTGCCCCTTGGCGTAAAAGGTGCGCGACACCTGGGCACCGCCAAAGGATCGGTTGTCGAGCAGGCCGCCGTATTCCCGCGCAAAGGGCACGCCCTGCGCTACACACTGGTCGATAATGCCGCTGCTGATCTCCGCCAGCCGGTGCACATTGGCCTCGCGGGAGCGGTAGTCGCCGCCCTTGATGGTGTCGTAGAACAGCCGCCACACGCTGTCGCCGTCGTTGGGATAGTTTTTGGTGGCGTTGATGCCCCCCTGGGCGGCAATGCTGTGGGCACGGCGGGGCGAGTCTTGAATGCAGAAGCTTTTGACGTTGTAGCCCAACTCCG
The DNA here is from genome assembly GCA_049646445.1 of Nodosilinea sp. GTDB lineage: Bacteria > Cyanobacteriota > Cyanobacteriia > Phormidesmidales > Phormidesmidaceae > Nodosilinea. Next base: position 35,521 of record JBARVV010000027.1, read on the forward strand.
CCAGGGTGGCCGCCGCTGAGGCCCCCGCCAGGCCGGTGCCGACCACCAAAATGCTGTGCTTAGCCTTATTTTTGGGGCTAACCAGACGACAGTGATCTTTGAAGTCGCTCCATTTTTGGTTCAGCGGGCCAGCGGGAATGCGAGGGTCGAGCATGGGCAAGGCAGATGAGGCGACGAATATGACCTTATTTTAGACCTGGTGTCACATTCACGCTCTTGGCTATGGGTGACCCACCACTGATCGCCGTCTTCTCCTACAGCAATGCTCAGCTGGGTTGGGGTGATTGATGATTTGAGAGTCCCCTGCTAAGGGATTCGCGTTGAAATAAGGTACCAGATAGGATGGATGCTCTAGCCTGGACTCCCGCCTGCGCGGGAATGACGCTGGGACTTTATTTCTTGGCTAGTCCCTAAGCAGAGTAGAGGTGGGTTATTCGAGCAACCAAGCAAAAATAGCGCCTACGGTGAGGCTAAGTTCCTTAGCGAAAGCAGGGACGAGCAATCTTGCGGGGCTTGAGGGCGCTGTTCACCGTCGCCGAGAACTCAGTCTGAATGGTGCTGTGCTTTCCCTGAGGCATGGGTTTTGGAATGATTTGCCCGTCAATGTACTCGCTAACAGGCTTGGTCTCTGGTAGATCCAGAAACGCCTCCAGGGTTATTGGATTGGGCGGGGACTGTACCATCGCAGAGACCTGTCAAAAGAATTCCACGTCCTTAAGCATAGCGGGGCAGCTACACAGTGATGCTTCAGTGGAACGGGACTTCCTTGGTCAAAAAGAATCATGCCGCTGCGCTTCGAGCTACGTGCTCAAGAACAGCTCTAACCTGCTCAATAGTCACACCAGGGAACCACTGAACGAATTCCTCGGCGTTGCTACTGTCTTCTAGGTTCTCAAATAGGGCAGACACGGCAATGCAGGTGCCGCAAAAAAGCCAGGCACCGCTAACCCGCTGTAGATCTCGATTCTATCCCTGCTATTTGGCCCAGGGCATCGATCTGGTGCTGCACGCCAAGATTGATTGAGAATAGACAGTTTTAAGCAGCCCACTACACCTAATCAGCCCGTCGCACCAGGGTTGTTATGCTGGTGGGAGCTGATCATTTAGCTTTGGCTCAACATCAGCGATCGCTCTTATTGAAAAAAAGACCAAGCTTAAAAAATGCCGCCTAACAAAAAAACTGCCTTGTTAAATGCCTTGCTACTCATTGCCCTATTGGCAGCACTTGGAGCTTCAGTAGTCCTCAATTTTTCTCTCTTCAAGCAAGCCAAAAAATACTATTTCGAGATCAACAGAAATCGCCTAGATCCCTTAGGGTTAGGATATTATCCTAGCAAATCTGAGGAACCTGCGGAGGGCGATCAGCTCCGAATTATCTTCTTTGGGGACTCCAGAGCCGCTAGCTGGCCGCCGCCTAAAATTAGTGGATATGAGTTCATTAATCGCGGCATTTCTTCCCAAACATCAGTTCAGGCGCTTCAGAGATTCTCGGCTCACGTAAGCCCCTTGAATCCCGATGTGGTAGTCATTCAGGTCGGTATTAACGACCTGAAAACCATTGCCTTATTTCCAGAGCGTAAGGATTCGATTATCGAGGCTTGCAAAATTAACATTAAGGAAATCGTAAAAACATCCAAAGATACAGGGGCAGCAGTCATCGTCATGACTATTTTCCCGGCTGGGGAAGTGCCCCTAGAGCGAAAGCTTTTCTGGTCAGATGAAATTGGCCAGGCTATCGAAGATGTAAACAACTATATTGCTACCTTGGCTGATGAAGAAACAGTGGTATTTGACCCATTTCGTGATCTTGCTGATGAACAAGGTAAGATGCTAAAAAAGTACAGCCTAGATGAGCTGCATCTGAACGAGCAGGGATATAGGTTCTTAAACCAAAAGCTAGCAGCACTGATCACAGGCATTGAACTAAAACAGAAATAGATTATTTATAAACCTCGTCTAAGCTTTCATCGCTACGTTGAGCGTGGAGTGTAAGTAGGAAGGCTAAATCATTTAATAAGATGCAAGATGCTGCGATTTCTTCATAATCGCCAAAACCCTTGATTGCCAATGCTTGCAGATACTCTGCCTATCTTGCATTTGATTCATCTTACCTACTTAATATGGGCTGCGATCGCCCCCTTACTCCCCAACCTCTCCTCCACGGTTGACGCGAAGCGTCCAAACTCTTCATCCCCACCCCCAACGACGATCGCGCCCCTCCCCTGCCGCCCAGCGGCGGTGCTCTGTACGGAGCATCTTCCGACGAGACAATGCGATCGCTTTCTCCCCTGGGGATACCCTGCGTTAACTACTCCACTCAGCGAGCAGATATCCCTGCCACTGATTTTTCTTGACACTCATGTTAAGTTACTTGAAGAAAGGGTTTTACCCAGGAAAAGCGCAAGAATCAATGCAAACCATTGCCTTATCGGAAAGGCTTAGCATTCTCCCCGACAAGGTGACTCTATTTTAGCTATGCCCCCTTGAAACCTCCGATTTCAGGGCGTAGGTCAATGGTGTATTGCCATTAAGTTAGGCAAATAATTCTCTCAGCGCTTTTCCTGTGGCTCTAACACCCTGGTCGAGATTGCACTCACATCCTTTGCGGGAACTCAATAATGACGAAAACTACCTCGGTGGTTGCTGCCTTTATCGGTACCTATGACAGCCAGCTTTTGGCCTACCCAGATTTAGACCATGCCACTGAAGCCATTTATCGCCACCCTGCATTCAAAGATCTCCTGCTTTGCCTCGTTGACTGCCAGGTCTTTTCTCCAGAACTGGGGCAAGAGTTTGCGGCTCTAGGGGCGATTCAGGGCTTGCCTGCCTGTCGCCGATTGCGCACCTGTCTGAACTTGTCTTTGGCGAGTTTTTTTGGCCTACTAGCCGAGTTGATTGCGGCCTTTGATGTTGCCAATGGGGTCTATTGGTCAACTTTTGCCAGCAGAATCCAATCGTCTACGCTGGGCGACCATAAGCTGCTGGGGCAACTCTTGGCTGGTCAAGAGCAGGGGTTTTACCAGGAGCTGGCCGAGCGGCTAGTGGCGACCAATCCCCACGCCATCTATCCGACCTCTAGCTACCGCGAAAGCTACGGCCATGTGGTGAGCACAGCCGACGATCAAACCATCGAAGCGGTGATGAGTTCGAGCACATTCACCTCGATTAAAGTGTTAGAGAACGTGCTTGACCCCGAGCAGCCCATCTTAAAAGACACCTACCTGACCCTCGGGCGCTGCGTCTGCCTGGTCGATCAAAACGTCGATAGCTTCTACGGCGAACAGATTGAGCACTACTTTCGCCACCACGGCATTCATCTAGAGAAGCTGGTCTACCGGGCCATGGAAGTCGATAAGGGCATCCACACCGTAGAGAGAATGCTCGGTGACTTTAAGCAGCTGGGGGTAGCTCGCCACGAGCCCGTGCTGATTGTCGGCGGCGGCGTACTGACCGATACCGGCGGCCTGGCCTGCGCCCTGTATCACCGCAACACCCCCTACGTGATGATCTCTACCTCCGTGGTAGCGGGGATCGATGCTGGCCCATCCCCCCGCACCTGCTGCGACGGCTTTGGCTACAAAAATCTGTTTGGGGCTTACCACGCGCCAATTTTATCGATTACCGATCGCTCCTTCTTCAAGACTCTGCGCGAGGGCTGGCTGCGCCACGGCATGGCCGAAATTATCAAAATGGCCGTGGTCAAAAATGCCCAGTTGTTTGGCTACCTGGAGCAGGCTGGCCCCGAGCTGATTACCTCACGGTTTGGTACCACCCACTGCCAACCGGGTGACAGCATCAGCGGACTTTCCCAGCAGATTTTGGGGGCGGCCATGCGTAGCTACGTCGAGGCCGAATACGACAATCTTTATGAAACCCACCAGTGTCGCCCCCACGCCTACGGACACACCTGGTCGCCGGGGTTTGAGATTGAAGCCGGGCTGTTGCACGGCCACGCGGTAGCCATTGGTATGGGGTTCGGGGCCTACCTCAGCCATCGACTGAACTGGATCAGCGCCAAAGATTTTCACCGCATTCTGCGGCTGATTGATTCCTTTGGACTCAGCCTCTGGCACGATATTCTGCTGAATCAAGATACGCTATGGGCCGCTCAGGAAAAAATTGTGCAAAAGCGCGGCGGCAATCTGGTGGTGCCATTGCCCAAGGGTGCCATTGGGCAATGTGGGTATCTCAATGCTTTAACTCAGGATCAGCTGAACGAAGCGATCGCCGCCTACCAGACCATCTGCGTCACCTACCCCCGTCAGGGCATTGGCATCGACCCCCTGTGCAGCGATGTCGGGCTAGAAGACCCGTCCACGGTGGCCCACATTCCGGTGCAGCTAGACTCGGCCTACCAAGAAGACCCGGCCCAAACCTTATCAACCGTATAGAGAGGCATTGCCGAAGCCATGGCAAACACGTTTGATGTGGTAATTCCGCTCTACCGCTGCCGCTGGAATACCCAGGCGGTGCTAGAGGGAATTACGACCCACTACGCCCCTCGGGCTATTCATATCATTGCCCCAGAGCAGGAGGCCCAGGCCCTGCAAGACAAAGCGAGAGACTGGCAGGTGGCCAGCCTGTTCACCCACGGCGAAGAATCTTTCTTTAAGGGCTGCGGCTTTACCAAAGACGCCATTTGCGCCGAGCTAGATCTGGGGGCATCGCTCTATACACCGGGCTGGTTTTATCAGCAGCTGCTGAAGCTGGGCGCGGCAGAGGGCATTTCAGACCTCAGCGAGTGGTACGTCGTTTGGGACAGTGATTTGCTGCCCGTGGCCACCTGGCCCCTGGTTGTGCAGCAGCAGCCCAGCCCTCAGCATCGCTTTGCCCTGCTTCAGCACAACCAGTGGGGCAATGCCAACATTGTCTCAGCCTGGGCCAAGTGGATTCGCTCAGTGCTGGAGATTGAGCCCTGCACCGACCCAGATGGCACGTTTATTCCTCACCATATGTGGTTTAAGCAAGAACACCTGGCCACCTTTAAGCACCAGCTCAACCGCCACTACCAAACCAATAGCCACTGGCTGTTGCTAATGATGCGATCGGCCAACGAGTTTGGTACCTTTAGCGAGTACTGGGCCTATGCGTCTTGGGTGGCGGCCCAGGTCCCGGCAGATCTGTCGTTTTACCCCTACGACGATTACGGAGTCACCACAGAGCGCTTTTTTGACGATGGCTCAGGCTTATTTTCCGCCGCGCTGAGGTCGTACCTCGCCACGCGATCGCTAGAAGACGCGGTCTTTTCGCCGTCCTATGTTGATGTGGCGGCGTTTGTTCGAGCGGAGTATGGGCCAGAGGCCATGCCTTCATCGCTATCGTTTGAAAGCAGCCCCCGGCACCTTAAAAAGAATGAGGCGACTATGCACATCGAAGAACAGCGATCGCGCTGGAACCCCCGTAATCACAAGTAAGTCGATGCCCCTTCCTAACCTAACCTCGGCCACCATTCAGTACCACGCCACCGAGCCGTCTTACGCTCGGGGTGAAAGCTATTTTCGCTCTGGCGCGGTGGTTTCTCTCACCCAGCGGCAGCAGACTCTGCAGGCCGAGGTCGAAGGCAATGAGGTTACGCCCTACCGAGTCACTATTGATTTTGATGGGGGTGGTGTAACCCAGGTTGACTGCACCTGCCCTTACAACTTTGAAGGCTGGTGCAAGCACATCGTCGCCACCCTGCTCGCCTGCATTCACCAGCCCGAAACCATAGAGCAGCGTCCGGCCCTGGCTCAACTACTAGAGCCGCTGACGCTGGCGCAAACGCAAGAACTGTTGCAACACTTAATTGCTGAGAATCCTGGTTTAATTGAGTCGATCGATCTGTACGTGAGTCAGCTGGCCCAGCCCGAGGTCAGCGCGACCCCGGCCCCCAAACGCAAAACCAGCGTCGATCCGGTTCCCTTTGCGCGCCAGGCCAGGGAAATTTTGCGCAATGCCGTGCGCGGCTGGGAATATGGCCAAGATGAGGACACCATTGGGATTGAAATAGGCGAATTAATCACCCATGCGCTGGCCTTTACCGAACAAGGGGATTGGGCCAACGCCTTGGTAGTGCTACAGGGCATTACTGAAGGCTGTGTAGACAACTGGGACGAGATTGACGACTTCTGTGGCCTCACACCCGAGGAAGTGGATATCGATTTTGATGCAGCCTGGGCAGAAGCCCTCTTGAGTGCTGACCTGAGCGAAGCTGAAATCTCAGCGTGGCAGGAAAACCTGGAAGCCTGGCAGGACAGGCTGGGCAGCTTTGCCATGGCCCTAGAGGCGCTGCGGCAGGGCTGGGACTATCCGCCCTTGGTAAGGGTTTTGCAGGGCGACATTTCAGAACTGGGGGCTTGGTCGGGGGAAGCGCCCGACTGGGCCGATGAGTTTAGCCAGATTCGTCTAAAGATTTTGGCCCGCCAGGAGCGCTACGAGGAATACCTGCACCTAGCCCAGGCAGAAGGGCAGACCCAGCAGTATTTAACCATGCTGGGGCAGCTGGGGCGGGTTGACCAGGCGATGACGGTCGCCCAGAGCCAAATGAGCACTCTGGCAGAGGCTAAAGCTTTGGCCGAGATGCTGCGATCGCAAAACCAGCTGCCCCAAGCCCTAGACATCGCCCTACAGGGGCTCCGGTTTGAGAAGAACAACCCCTACGTAGCCTTTGATGTGGCCACCTGGGCCAGCGATCTGGCGGAGGGTGTAGGCAACACCAGTGCGGCCCTGGAAGCTCGCACTATGGCATTCAAAGCCAAACCATCTTTGCAGGACTACCAAAAAATCGAAAGCCTAGCCGAGACAGGCTGGCCTGCGGTGCGAGAGACGCTGCTGCAACACCTCCGCACCGCTCCACTCTGGGGGCGAGAGCAAGCCCAGGTCGATATTTTTCTTCAGGAAGGGTTGCTAGAAGATGCGATCGCGGTGGCCTCGGGTCTCAGCAGCTACCATAGTCAACTCATTTTGCCGGTGATGGACAGGGCCGTGGCTACCCACAGCCAGTGGGTGATTGACAATGCCCGCCCCCGCGCCGAATCGATTATGGATGAGGGGAAGGCCCAGTATTACTACAATGCGGTGGAATGGCTGCAACGCGTTAAGGCGGCTTACCACGCCCTGGGTCAAGGGGCGGATTGGTCTGGCTATCACCAGACGTTGCTCAATCAGCACGGTCGCAAACGCAAGCTGATGGGGCTGATGCAGCAAAACAAGCTTTGAAATGGGCCTGGCATGGGCAGGGGACGGGTGCCTTTGCTACGTACCAAAGTCTGGGGCCAAGCCCAAGAAGGCACCCGTCCCCTTCGCGGAGATCTCGTACACCAAAATCTGGGGCTAAGCCTAGGCACCCTTCCGCTTTGGGGGCGGTACCCAGCGATCGCTCTTTCGAGCAAGCGGTGACCTGCACGGCCACTGCGGCCTTATGGGATTGAAAACTGATCGCGCCATCTACTCCTCAAAGCGACTCGTGGCATTGCGATCGCGCTCATACCTTCTTGCCAGCGGAAACGGCGGCAACCAGGACTCGCGACGGATGGTCCAGTTTTCGTAGGTTGGCATTAGTTGATTGGGGGCATCTAGGGAACCCAGGTGCAGTTCGATTTCGTCTGCGGTGCGGGCGAAAACGGATGAACCGCAGCGAGGGCAGAAAAACCGTCCGTTGTAGTCGCGGGTTTCGCCAGCGATGGTTACGGCATCTTGAGGGAACACGGCGGCAGCGTAAAAAAGGGCCCCATGATGTTTGCGGCAGTCGAGACAGTGACAAAGGCCGACCCGGTATGGCAGCCCTGTTGCCACAATTCGGACGTTGCCACACAGGCAACCGCCAGTGAATTGCTCCATAAGCGTACAATGGGGAAAGTAGCGAGAAGTTGGGCTATGAGCATTGTTGTTCCCGATGAAATCTTAACTGCTACTCGCATGACGGAAGCGGAAATGCGTCAAGAGATCGCTGTCATGCTCTTTCAGCGCGAAAAGCTTACCCTTGCTCAAGCCAGTCGATTTGCAGCAATGCACCGCGTCGCCTTTCAACACCTACTCGCTAGTCGCCACATCCCTGTGCATTACGGGGTAGAAGATTTTGAACAGGACATTCAAAACCTGCGGGAGATGGGTAGATTGTGATTGTTGTCAGTGACACATCACCCATCAATAACCTCGCTGCAATCAATCACCTTCACCTCCTACATCAACTGTACGGAACGGTTTTAATTCCCGAAGCCGTTTATCGGGAACTAACCGATCCCAATTTTTCTGTTGCAGGTGCGACCGAAGTACAAACCTTTAACTGGATTCAAACTTGTGCTGTCAGCGATCGCACTCTCGTCGAAGCACTGAACAGCGAACTTGATATTGGAGAAGCTGAGGCGATCGCTTTAGCCGTCGAGGTTCAAGCTGATCAAGTCTTGATTGATGAACGCCGAGGTCGGCTAGTAGCAAGTAGGCTGAATCTACGCTACACAGGTATTTTAGGACTTTTAGTTGAAGCGAAAAGTCAAGGTTTAATTGCCGAAGTGAAACCTTTATTAGATGCGTTGATTAATGAGGCTGGATTTTGGGTTGCAGAGCCTTTGTATAACAGCGTTTTACAACTTGTTAACGAGATTGAGATGCCTTGATCTTCCGGGTGATTGGTAAGCCTTGTGGATGCTTTATAGGCGAGATAGAGCCCGCTAACGGTGAAAAAGCGGCGGCAATTAACTTTCCGTCTGCTTACATGCAGAGTTAGCTAACATCACTTGAATGGCAGCGGTGATCAAGAAAAAGATTATTGGGTTTCCTGCGTCAACCCAATCTATAAGAGATCAGCGATCGTTCTAACGGTCTGCTTCACCCGCCGCCACGAACCTTTCACACCTAACCAGCACCCTGAATACGGTCGGGTGCAAGCAGATTGTTATACGGCTGGCTGCACTGAACCTTTCCCTTTCTCAATAAGAACGGGAGTTAGATGTTCGGGGATGCTGTGTAATCTAATTTGAACACACCCCAATTTATAGGCTTCTTCAATTGTACGACCTGCCCCCAGTGCTTGGTAGAAGCCTGTTGCAAAGGCTATAGCAGCGTGATCACCAATTGCTTTATTCATTCCGATAACGTAATCAATGTGTTCAGCAATAGCAGCAGCTTGAATTTCTGAGTAACAGGAGTTTAGCAATACACAACATACTTGACTAGCAAATTGTTCAAACAATGCTGCCAATGCATCAGGCATTACTGGATGAATTTCTCCTACTCTATTTTCAAAACATAGCGTACCACTCTCTGTACCATGACCTGAAAAATGTACGATATGCGGCTGTATATCCAGCAATGCTTGACTAATATCTGTTGGTCGTACAGACATCCTCTGATCAAGTTTGAAGTTCTCTCGTAATCTAGCTAATTGGAGTTTTTCCTGAATCTCCCTTAACTCTTCCCCGATTCTTAGCCTAGTAGCATTGCTTGGATCAGCTGATAAGAGAAGGATAGAGATCGTTTGAGCTTCTTCGATAACACTTGCAGCTTTCTCAGTCAGTGGCTCTTCTTTAGTTGCAATCTGCATTAGTCTCTCTGAAATTTCAGAGCAGTCTTCATATAGAGTTTGTTCTACCTGACTTCTCTCTATTCCATCCATGAGCTTTTGCGTTTTTCGATACTTCAATAAATCTAGGATTAGTTTTCCGACGATGTGATCCGGCTCCTGCTCCCAAAAAGCTCTGAGACGATTGGCTTTAGAATCACCCAAGTAGGCATACTTGTCATCGTAGACATCCATATCTACGCTTTCAATAATAAATTCTTTAAATGTCCTGTTTGAAAAATCAAGAATGTAACCCCTACCCTTTGCTGACTCTAACAATTTTTCAATTTTTCTCTTTTCAATGCTTGACAATTGGGACATTTTCAAAAACGCACTTATTATTCAAAAATTGCAATTAGCGCAAGGGGTAATATACACAACCATACTAGACTTTATCGGTAATAAATCGCTCTACTGTAAACGTACGCCGTAACTGTAAAATCATTCGATTTCAGGCAAAGAATTGACTGCTGTTTTAATTCCGATTTAGTCTACTTTACAAGTAAGAAAAGTAATTATCATTGCCTGACAGAGAATTTTGTGGACAGCCCTAACTCCAAATCGAAGCCGTATAACAATTTGTTGGATTGCCCCTATCCGCCTATTTCCTCCTAGAGAGTAGATAGGCAGATCATTCGCAGCCTAATCCCCCTCTAGGGGGTAGATGGGCAGCGGATAATCTGCATAATAGCCTTCTCAAGGGTAGATAGGCAGAACTAGCCTGTCTATCTGTCAGAGCAGCATGTCATTCTCCACGCTTGACGGGGAGCTTTTGTATCAGTACACTCATACATTAAGCCGTTCGACCCGAGCGGTTGTCACACAGAACTCGAAAATCTTGGCGCTGCCTGAAGGTGCTCGCAACACCAACAGACAGCTAACCCCGCAACTCTATCAGGCAGATTGCGAGGCTAGGCTCATGGTACCCTAGCCCCCTCAGTTTGCACGGCAAGCGCGGGTGGCTAGGGTTTTCGCGTTCTGTTTCTTCCGTACCCACTACAAGGAAACAGAACCGATGTTTGAATATCAAGAGCCCGATGCCAGCGATGATCAAGAGACCGGGTCCCTGCCGCTGCCGCCATCTGGAGCCTTTAACAAAGGGAGCCGGTCCCTAAATCCCGAGAAGGTGCGCCACATGCTCTACGGCAGCCTGGCGGGGATCGATCGCACCATCAAAATCCTCCACGCCCTTGGCTACGCCGACCCCAACGACTGGTCAGAGCCCATGCCCACCGACCAGCCCAACCAGTGGATGGCGATACTGACCAAGATCTTGCTGATTGAGTAGTTTCTCGCCGAGAAACCGGGTGCCTGCTGCCTGTAGCCCAGTTTTGGGCAAATCAGCAGGCACCCGGTTTCTAATCGCAAACTGGCACAGCTGTGAAGCATATTCACTCCGCTGTAGAGCATGTTGGCCCCGCTGTGAAACATATTGGCCTTGCGGTGAAGCTTCTGGCACCGCAGTATGGGGATTTCTGGGTTCCGCTAACGCTTCACCCAGCCTACTTGCACTGGTTCGGGTGCGATCGCAGCTAGCTCACCAAACCCAAATAGATCGCCCAGGGCAGCAGCAAAAAGCCTGCCGCAATGCCAACGCCAACCACCGCACTCGTACCATAGGCCAGAGGCCGAACCCCTCTATTTAATAGCCCAATCGATTGCAGCGCACTCCAAAACCCGTGACGCAGGTGAGAGGCCAGCAGCCCCAAAATCACGGTATAGCCCACCACGTAGGGCAGCGCCTGAAATTTCTCAATTACCAGTCGGGCCAGATCGCGCACGGTGTCGCCGCCCAGTTCGGTGGTGTAGTGGGTGCCAAACCGAAACGTCATCAGGTGGGTGACCCAAAACACCGCCAGCACCAAGCCCGTGATAATCATGGTGCGCGAGCTGAGGGTTTGATAGCTAGAGCCGCCCACCGACTGATAGGTGCTGTAGCCCTGGGGCCGCGCCTGCCGCCGCCGCCAAAAAATCTCAATGCCAACCCAGGCATGGAGCAGCACGATCGCCGTTAGTACCAGCTCAAACGCGTAGTAAACAACGCCAAAGTTGCTCACCAGCAGGGCGTAGGCATTGTAGGCATCGCGGCCCACAAACAGCAGCAGATTGCCCGCCATGTGCATCAGCACAAACGTCACCAGCGCTAGCCCCGTAAAGCCAGTGATCAGCTTTTTGCCAATCGACGAGCGATAGAACCGCAGCAGCGGCGATGCAGCGGTTTTGGCAGACTCAGATTTTTGTTCAGGGGCTTTGAGGGTGTTGGTCATGGTTCATCCTGCACGCTCTCGATTTGCTCAATTACGCGGCGAATTTCAAAGGCATCCGGGGCATCGGGGTGCTTGTAGAGGTAGCGCTCTAGATCAAGCTGGGCATCGCTAAGCCGCCCCTGCTGGTAGTTGATTAGACCGCGATCGCGCCATTCGTTCACCGACTCGGGGTGAATTAGCAAAATGCGGTTGATCGCATCGAGCGCTTTGGGCACATCTCTATTTTGCAGATAAATCATTTTCAGGTTGGTCAGCATACGCACCAAAAAGGTGGCCGGGGTAATCGGGGCCAGGTGCTGCGGTTCAATCTGAGCGGCGTCGCCAAACATCTGCTTGAGGCGATCGCGGCAGTCTTGCTCAAACAAAATCTCGCCCCGGTTAAACGGGTCAACAAAAATATCCATTTCATCGACCGTAGGGCGAATCAGAAAATGCCCCGGCACACTCACCCCCACCATGGGGAAGCCAATCCGGCGAGACAGCTCCAGGTACACCAGCGACAGGGTAATGGGAATGCCCACCCGCCGCTCTAGCACCTCGTTGAGAAAGCTGTTGCGCGGGTCGTAGTAGTCAATGCTGTTGCCGCGAAAGTTTAGCTCGCTAAACAGGTAGTCGTTGATAGCGCCAATAATTTTCATTGGGTAGGGCGCTTTGGGCAGTCGCTGGCTCAGGGTATCGGCCATGCGATCGAGCATCGCCAGGTAGTCGTCAACCACCAGGTGCGGGTACTCTTCCTGGGCCATATAAAGAGCTGCCCTGGCTAAACTCACCTGATCGATCGGCTGCTGCAGCTCTTGATAGAGGCGCTCTCGGGGTAGTGCAGAATTGGTCATTTAGGCGTCGTAGTCCTTACCGCTGCCATAGAACAGGCTATCTCGCCACCGAAGGCTATAGTATCGCTGAACCGGGGGCAGTGACTCAAATACTGGACTCAAGGCCCGAGCCAGAGGTTCTATGGCGCTGTACCCAGCCAGGCTGCCGTAGTGCCCCAGCCAGGTTATCAAGGCGTTAACGCCAACCTGGGGAATAATTTTGGTCACCAAACCTGGATATTTAATCGATGTCACCGCCAGGGTTTTGGCCAGGGCCGGAAACTGCACCACATCCTGCAAAAAGGGCTTGAGGGTAGGCTCGCCCAGCTCAGCCATCGCCGCAAAAATCGCCGTCAGCATGCGGTTGATGTGCTGCTCAGCCAGGGTTTGATCCATCCCTACACTCATCGATTTTTGAAACAGCCACGTTACCGATAGGTTGGGCTGGTAGGGCTGAAGCGCACCCAATGCGCTGGCACCGAGGCGATCGCACCCCAGCGCCTCATCAATACCCGTCACCAACCGCTCTAGGTGGCGAATCATCGCCCCAAAGCCGCCAAAGCTCAGCGGCGACTGACTGCCGCTGCTGTCGCCCACCGCCAGGGTGCGTCCCCAGGGGTAGCGCAGCGGGCTTTGCTTATAGCAGGGGAAAAAGCCAAACAGGGCTCGTTTCACCCGCAAGTCCTCCAGGTTCACCTGCTGATACTCCGGCAGCAGTCGCCAGTACTCTTCAAAAAAGTCCGTCAGGCTCAGCCGCCGGGGGTCGGCATCCATATAGCTAAACATGTACGTGGTGCGCCCGTCCCGAGCCGGAAACGCCTCCCAAAAGTACTGACACTGGTGCCGCAGCGGCGTAAACGACGCAATGAGATCGCCCGTGTCGTTGTGGGCATAGCCCTCGGCGCAGGTGCCCACCACCAGGCATACCGCATCGGGCTTGCCCGTTCCTCGGGCCTGCCGCACCAGGGGCGAAAAGTGCCCCATGGCATCGATCAGCAGCCGGGTGGTAAAGGGCTGGTTCTCTTGGCCAAGGTCTTTGCTCATGGCTTTGCTCATGGCTTTGCTCAGAGCTTTGACGCGCACGCCGTTGGGGTGCACCCAGGCCGAGTCGAAGGCCGTGTGCTCAAACAGCTTGCCCCCGGCTGCTAGAAACTTGGCCTTGAGCCGCTCCAGTAAACCTCTAGGGTCTACCCCAACATTCAGCACATCCTCCACCCAGAGCGGCTCGCCCTCACCAAACTGAATCCGGGCCGGGTTGTATTCCGAGGCGATCGCATTGTCTAATTCTGCTGCTGTCAGCAGGCCCAGCTCGGTCAGCACCGTCAGCTCGCGGCGGGAAATATTCCACTCCTGCGCGCGCCCCTGCAATACACCGCGCTCTAGTAGGGCCACGCGCCAGCCACGCTGCGCCAGCCCCGTCCCCACCAGCACGCCCAGGGTACCGCCGCAGATCACCACGTCCCACTCCACCGATTCCAGCGGAGTGTCAACTGGGTGGATGACCTGCTGTTTGGGCAGGTCGCCGGTGCGGTAGCGCAGCCACAGGTCATCGGCCTTCTCAAGCCCCACCAGAGGATTGCCCGGCAAGCCGGAGAGCATGTGTTCAGTCAGGGTCATAGACCTTAATTTTAACCATAAAAAAGCAGCCCCATAGTTGAGGCTACCAGATGTCAAATCAGCGACAATTCGACAGTATTAGAGAGAAATGGTAGAGAGATGTAAACATGCTGAGGCAGCAGTTTTACTGACCGAAGAAGCTTTTAACCGAATCGACAAAGCCTTCACCAGCATCTTCAGCGGCATCGGCGGCATCTTCCACAGCCTCTTGAGCGCGGCCAGCTTCTCGTTGTGCTCGACCTTTTAACTGATTGCCCATGCCATCGGTGCCGCCAACGGTGCGGTCAATTTGGCGCTGGGCTTTGCCGATTTCTTCTTGGGCGCGGCCTTCGAGCTGATTGGCGGTGCCAGCCCCGGTCTTGCTGTCAAACTCGCGCTCGGCCCGTCCTTGCACAATGTCTCCGGCTTCGTTACCCAGAGCAGTGGCCGGGGCGCTAAAGCCAAACAGCAGGCTAGAGCCAATCACCAGAGCAACTAGGCCCACGCAAAGCATGCGCTGAAGCTTGGCTGCGATCGCATTAACGGTCATAAAAAATCTCCTGAAAGAAGTCGCACTTATTGGTAAGTCATAAGTGTTGGTCTTGCTCAGTTATAAACCGGGTAATCACCCGGCCACATCGCTCAGCAGGCAGACATAGACTGGATATTTAGACAGATTAAGGCTCAGATACCTCTTACCTTTGGCCTACCTTTAGGTGAATAAATATTCATACCGGTTGCAGGGCCATCCCTAGCGCGTCGCCTGCTGGCGTGACCTAAAATCAATGCACTCTAAAGACTATCTGCCGCTATGCCTAATGCCATTACTCAGCGCAATGGAGTGTTTGCCGATGGGGCGTTTACCCGCCCAACCGCCGGGGCCGAACTCACCTGCTCGATTTTGGTGGTCGGTGGATCGACCGCTGCCTACACCACCACGCTAACCGCGCTAAGGCTCAATCTAGATGTGTGCCTGGTGCAGCCCCACCAGGTAGTAGGTGGCCAGTTCACCGCCCAGGCGCTGCCCGCCTCCGACGATGGCGATTTGCTCCAGGCCAGGGCGGGGCTATATACGGTAGATGGCGAAGAGTTTGCGATTTCGAAGGCCCAGCGGGCGTTTCGCGATCGCCAGCGCGAACTACAGCCCGTCGGTGGCAGAAAGGTGGCCAACCCCGGCGGCGGCTGGGTCAGCCCGTTGGCCACCACGCCAGTGGTAGCCGCCACGGCGATGAATGAGGCGCTGCTGCCGTACTTGAGCGATGGACGGCTCACGCTGGTACCCTTTGCGGAACCTGTCCAGGTGGCGCTGGAGGGGGGAAGCGGGCGATCGCGGGTGCGGGGAGCTATCTTTCGCGATACCCAGAAAGGCCACACCTTTACTGTTAGAGCCAAAGTCACCGTCGAGGCCACTGATCTGGGCGATCTGCTCGAAGTAGGCAACATTGCCTCTCGGGTGGGGCAAGAGGCCCGTCACGAGACTGGCGAAGCGATTCTGCCCGAGGATGCCCGACCCCAGTGCCAGCAGTCGATTACCTTCGATGTGGTGGTCGAGCATACGGCCCGGGGTAAAGGAGTCGCGATCGGCAAACCGCTCGGCTTTGAAACTGAGGGCTGGATTGGCCTAAAAGAATTTACCAACAACTTTTGGACCAAGGCCCAGCCCGACAAATGGCAAAAGTGGGATTTCTTTAGTGATTTCGGCATCTTTCGCTATCGGCGGCTGCTCCGGTCGCACAGCTACGACAAGAAAGTCCTCCCTGGCGATGTGGCAGTACTCAACTGGGGCACCTCTAGCGAGCCCGATCGCGCCTTTTGCTGCGGCAACGACTACCGCCCCGGACGGCTGGTGGGGGTCAGCCGCGACGAGCGCAAACTGCACATTCAGCGGGCGCGGCAGCGGGCCCAGGCCTACGTCCACTACCTGCAAACCCACGGAGCCGCCGACCTCAAACCGCGTGGCGACCTCACCTGGACCAAAGACGGCATTGCCCTCGAGCCCTACATTCGCGAATCCCGCCGGGGCATTGCCCTGACCACCATTCGCCATGAAGATGTGGCCGAAACCTTCTTCCCCGACCAGGCCCGCGCCCGCTGCTTCAACGACTCGGTGGGCATTGGCCAGTACCACTACCTCGACTTGCACGGCAACGACGCCAAAGGCCACGTCAGCCCCAAAGGTAAGGATGTGATCGCCCTGCCCTTTAGCCTGCCGCTGGGCGCTCTGGTGCCTCAAGACATCGATGGCCTGGTGCTGTCAGCCAAGAGCATTGGTACCACCCACATTACCAACGCCGCCTACCGTATGCACCCGATGGAGTGGGCGATCGGTGAGGCGAGCGGGTTTTTGGCCGTGTTCGCGGTGTGGACAGGGCTAGATCCTCGTGTACTGGCCACCGAAGAAAAGCACATTCGCAAGATTCAAGGCTTTACGGCCCGCAACGGCATTCCTATCTTTTGGTTCAACGACATTAGCCACGACGACCCCGATTTTGAAGCGATTCAGGTGCTGGCGGCGGCGGCCATTGTGCGCAGCGAAGATCCTAGAAACCTGAACTTTAGGCCCCACGCGCCGGTCAGCCGGGCTGTCGTGGCCAAGGCTCTGGTCAACGCGCTCAAGCTGCCCACTACCCTGCCCGACCAGCCCACGTTTAGCGATGTGCTCCCCGGCCAGCACTGGGCCTATATGGCGATCGAAACCCTCTGCGCCCACGGCATGATTGCTGGGGTCGGCCACAACCGCTTCGCCCCCAACGCTGCCATCACCCGCCAGCAGCTCTCGTTTTTGATCAAGCGGGCTATGCCTGAGGTCTACGACAAGGCCTTTGGCCGCACCCCCATCGATGGCCAAAATCTACAGCGCCGCGAACTCTCCCGCGTGCTCTACGAGGTACTTAAGGGGCGGCTAAAGCTATAACCTGCGGGACTAGGAATCTTCTCTGGTGGCATACCCAAGATTTTGCTGGGTTTTGCTGCATTTTAAGTAATGGGCAACACAACCTGAAAGTCTGAAAACCTGTTCACTTGTTTTTGGTCAGTTTTTTGGTCAGTTAAGTCTATGAAATTGTTCAAGCGCATGAAGCGGCAGCCGTCCCTGAAATCGTCAAAGCGGCTGTTACAGGTTGTCAGCGGAGTTGGTGTTTGTCTGCTAGTGGCAACGGCTTGGTCGGGGTGGTTTTCGCCCGCTGCGGCCCAGTTTGAAACCTACGATGTCAAGTCAGTACCCGGCAACGTGATCTGGGGTGAGCTGTTTAAGCCCGACAGCGAGCCGATTCTAACGGTCAAATCGGGCGATCGCATCCGCATGGAAACCGTCTCCCACGAAGGCATTCTGGCTGACCAGGGCGACACTGTTGAGTTCTTAACCGGCGGCGGCATCAAAGCAGACGACATTCTGCCCGATCAAATCACCATCAAAGGCACCGTGCCCAAATCGGGGCCTGGCCCCCACGTGATCACTGGCCCCATCTACGTCGAAGATGCCGAACCCGGCGACGTGCTCGAAATCAAAACCATCGACATTGACTACCGCGTCCCCTACGGCGTCATCTCCAACCGCCACGGCAAAGGGTCGCTACCAGGCGAATATCCCGAAAACGACGAGCCGATCTACACCAAAATCATTCCCATTGACGCCGAGAACGAGATTGGTATTTTTAGGCCCTCCAACGGGCTACCCGATCTCGAAATTCCCCTCAAACCCTTTATGGGTCTGATGGGTGTGGTACCTGCAGCGGTAGAAGACGCGGTCAACTCTGTGCCCCCTGGGATATACGGCGGCAACATCGACATCAAGCATTTGGGTCGGGGCAGCAGCCTCTACCTGCCGGTGCAGGTGCCGGGGGCGCTGTTTTACTCGGGCGACCCCCACTGTGCCCAGGGCAATGGCGAAGTGGCGTTGACGGCGATCGAGTGTTCTCTCTTACCAACCTTCGAGCTAGTGCTGCACAAAGACATGGAGCTACCCGCCCCCATGGGTGAGACCGCAGACTCCTGGATTGCCGTGGGCCTAGACACCGACCTCAACGAGGCCATGAAGAAGTCGGTGCGCGAATACCTGCGGATTGTGAACGACAAGTACGGGCTGACCAAGGCCGATGCGCTGCTCTACGCCAGCGCCGATATCGACTTTGAGGTGTCGCAGGTGGTGGATATTGTGAAGGGCATTCACGGGGTCATTCCCAAAGACCGCTTCACGGCTTTGGAGAAGTAGGCTCAACCAGCCTCTGATCCTCCAAAATACGGCCTAAAAAAGAGCCCCGGATTCTTTAAGAATCCGGGGCTCTATAGTTCTCAACGCGTCTATTTGATTAGCGTCAGCAGGTAAATCAGGCTGAACAGCACAATCCACACCACGTCAACGAAGTGCCAGTAG
Organism: Nodosilinea sp.; assembly: GCA_049646445.1. Lineage (GTDB taxonomy): Bacteria > Cyanobacteriota > Cyanobacteriia > Phormidesmidales > Phormidesmidaceae > Nodosilinea. The sequence goes on from JBARVV010000027.1 coordinate 54,106, forward strand.
ATTTCGGCCATCTCCGGGCCAGTGTGGGCCAGGCTGCTGTAATGGTCGGCGCGGCGCGATCGCCACAGCACCCCCAAAATCAGCACCAGCCCAATAAACACGTGCAGCCCGTGAAAGCCAGTGGTCAGGTAAAAGCAGTTGCTGAACAGGTTGGTCTTGAGACCGTAGCCCAGGTTCATATACTCGTACACCTGACCGACCAAAAATACAGCGCCCATGGCAACGGTAATGCCAAACCACTTGCGCATACCGGCCAGATCGTTGTTTTTAATCGCCTTCGTACCGAGGTTAATCACCCAGCTGCTGGATACCAAAATCAGGGTATTGACAGCGGGCAGCAGTAGCTCCACTTCAGTTTCTTTCGGCGGCCACTCGGCATTACTGCCGCGAAACACCAAGAACACCGCAAAAAAGCCCGCAAACATCAAAAATTCTGAGCATAAGAAAGTGATTAGGCCAAGCACCCGCAAATCCTGGTGCTCTTCATGAGCCACGGCAACATGGCCATCAGCCGCCACAGCGTTAGGGTCAATCGCGCCTTGCATAGGGTATCTGGGGGGTAAAGGGCAGGGGTTTGAGTGAGTAAAGAAGTGGAAAAGGTGAAGGATGATGCATCTGTATCCTTACACCTGGGTTACCTCAGTGGGCTCTCCCGCTGGACCCACCTGATTAGCTTTATCCATGCCGTACTCGTAGGGGCCGTGGGTTAGCACCGGCAGCACCTCCCAGTTCTCGATAATCGGGGGCGAATCGGTGGTCCACTCCATGGTCAAAGCATTCCACGGGTTGGGGCCAGCTTCTTCACCCGATCTCCAGCTCCAGATCACGTTGAAGTAGAAAGGAATCACCGACACTGCCAGAATGTAGGACCCGACCGTAATTAGTTGATTCAGGTCAACGAACTGGGGGTCGTACATGGCCACCCGGCGGGGCATGCCCTGCATCCCCAGCTGGTGCATGGGGGTAAAGGTGAGAATGGTGCCGATAAAGGTCAGCACAAAGTGCACCTTGCCCAGGGTCTCATTCAGCATGCGCCCGGTGATTTTGGGGAACCAGTGGTATATGCCTGAGTAAATGCCAAACACCGACCCGCCAAACAGCACGTAGTGAAAGTGCCCTACCACATAGTAGGTGTCGTGGACGTGGATGTCGAAAGGAGCCGCACCCAGGGTAACGCCGCTGAGGCCACCAAACACAAACATCGACAGCAGACCCACCGCAAACAGCATGGCGGTGGTATAGCGAATTTTGCCGCCCCACAGCGTTGCCACCCAGCTAAAGATTTTGACGCCGGTAGGCACCGCCACAATCAGCGTTGAGATGGTGAAGAAAATTCGCATCCAGGGCGCGGTGCCGCTGGTAAACATGTGGTGTACCCACACAAACAGCCCTACTAGACAAATGGTTAGAGACGAGTACGCGATCGCCTTATAGCCAAAAATTGGCTTGCGGGCGTGCACCGGAATCACCTCCGACATAATGCCGAAGATCGGCAAAATCATCAGGTAGACCGCCGGGTGCGAGTAAAACCAGAACAAGTGCTGGTACACGACCACATTGCCGCCCGCGTCGGGCTTAAAGAACGAGGTGCCAAAGTTGATGTCAAACACCAGCAGCACCATAGCCGCCGCCAGCACCGGAGTAGCAAACAGCGCCAGAATCGACGTGGCCACCATAGCCCAGCAAAATAGCGGCATCTGATCCCACTTCATGCTAGGCACCCGCATCTTCCAGATCGTGACTAAGAAGTTTACCGAACCCAAGATAGAGGAGGTACCTACCATAATCAGGGCCACACACCACAGGGTTTGGGGCAGGTTGGCGGTAATTTCGCTTAGGGGCGGGTATGAGGTCCACCCCGACTGGGCACCGCCGCCCAAGAAAAAGCTGGCGGCCAGCAGCGCCCCGGCCGGGGGGTTGAGCCAAAACGCTATGGCGTTGAGCTTAGGGAAGGCCATGTCCCGCGCGCCGATCATTAGCGGAATTAGATAGTTGCCAAAGCCCCCGATCGCCGCTGGCACAATCCACAGAAAGATCATGATCGTGCCGTGGTTAGTCAAAAAGGCGTTGTACAGCTCGGGGCTGAGAAAATCAGAGTCGGGGGTAGCTAGCTCGGTGCGCATCAGCACCGCCATAAAGCCGCCCACCAGGTAAAACAAAAACGACGTCACCAGGTACTGAATGCCAATCACCTTATGGTCAACGTTGAAGGTGAAGTAGTCGTACCATTTCCACTTGTCAGGGTGACCGTGGCCACCCTGAGCCTCCGTGGGTTTGACGGAAACATCTGCTTGAGCCATAAATTGGGTCTTGCTAAAGAGCTATAAAAACTGTGGTGAACTCAGAGGGAAAGCGGTTAAACAGAGAGCCAAAACGGAGCTAGGGCTTCTGGGCAGCCCCATGCCCCATCTGGGTGTGGTCTATCTGGGCAATTTGTACCGGAGATGTTGCCAAATCTGGGGCGATCGCAGCCAGATACTCGGCGCTAGTGGCATTTTCTAAGGGCTGAGCCACCGTCGCCGTTGGCTGTGCTTCGGCCACCCGGCTAGCGACCCAGTCGGCATACTCTTCAGGAGAATGCACAATCACCTGAGTGCGCATACCGCCGTGGTACGCGCCACATAGCTCAGCGCAAACCACCGGATAGGTACCCTCACGGGTTGCGACAAAGCGCAGCTCAGCAGGTTCACCGGGCAGGGCATCCTGCTTGAGGCGAAACTGCGGCACCCAAAAAGAGTGAATCACGTCCTTAGCTTCAATCAGCAGCTGCACGTCTTTGCCTACAGGCACGTGCAGTTCACCATCGGTAATACCAGTATCGGGGTAGCGAAAGATCCAGGCGTACTGCATGCCGGTCACGTTCACCGTCACGTCGGGCTGGTTGAGTTTCATCAACGGGCTGGCCCCAAAGCCGTACACCTGGGTTCTGGAGTAGACATCGGCGTCGGCATTCTCACCAGGACTGATCTGAGCCAGCAGCGGAGCCACATCGATCACCGACTGCTGCGGAGCCATAGCGACCATAGCGCCGTGGCCGTGGTGCCCACCCGGCGAAAAGCCGCCCATTTCTTGAAACACCACCACGCTGTAAAGCCCTAGGCCCACCACAATGATGCTGGGAATAGCGGTCCAGAAGGCCTCTAGGGGCAGGTTGCCCTCGATCGGGGGACCGTCGGTGTCGTCACCCTCGCGACGGCGAAAGCGAATCATCGAGTAGACGATCGCGCCCTGCACCACAATAAACAGAGCGGTACCAATGGTAACCATCACGTCAAATAGATCATCCACTAGCGGTGCCTGCTCTGAGGCCTGGATCGGCAGTAGATTGTGATTTTGCCCTACCCACAGACTTATCAGGGTGACTGCGATACCGAGAACCAGCGTCCAAAAGGGGGCGGGAATTTGTTTCATGGCTACTCTCCTACGGAGATGTTGCGAAAGGTGCAGAACTAACCCAGGTTAAGGAAGTGCACCTAGAACTTGCGAATTAACTGCCAGGGCTAAAAAATCATCAGCCATGTCTTTCTGCATGCTAAAGGGCAGACTGGCCGGGCTTGAGAAACTTTTGATTTGCTTCAACTCTGCTAGCCATCTACAGCTTTTTCACGAAGTTTTGTAACCTGGCAAGTGATCAGGACTGAGATTACAAACCAAGCATTTTTGCGGCCATAGGACGTATCCTGCCAACATTGAAGGATATAGAGCCTCAGGCTGCTGTTTTAGCGGTTGGTATTCTCTAGCCCCTGTCTAGTTTAGACATTCCAGTTCAGATGTGACAGGTCAAAGAGCGCCTATGGGGCATCGGCAAGCTATCGACACCACAGGGCGTCGAGTTATTTTTTTTCAAATTGGAGTGAGTGCTGGCAGGTGGGCATGCTAAGCAAAATACTTAGGCGGTAGAACTCGTTGCCGCTGAGGAGTTTTTGTACCCAGGGAGATACTGCACCATGGAATTTTCGATGGCCTCAAGCCAGCCCGATGTTCGCAAAGAAGCCCTTGTGGCGTTGACGGCCCAGTTTGTGAAACAGGGTCATCCGCCCACCTACGCCCAGCACATGGCTACCGCCTCCATCTTTCAAGCCGACCTTGAGCTGCGCAATGCCCAATTTAGCCGCCTGATTGCCTGGCTCAAGGAATCCCACATCGATGTGTATCCTGAGGCGATCGCAATTGCAGAGTCAGTACGGCAAGAGTTTGAGAAGCGCGTTACGGGTCAGTTTTAGGAAAGCCATGGCAACGGCAGAATTAGCTACGCGCGATTCACTCACCCAAATTTACAACCGTCGCCACTTTATCGAGCTAGCTAACCAAGAACTGGCGCGATCGGTGCGCTTTAATCGACCGGTCACACTGCTAATAATCGACATCGACCATTTCAAAACCATCAACGACACCTATGGTCACCTAGCGGGGGACACCCTGCTGTGCGACATTGCCCTACGGATTCAGGCTAACCTGCGCCAGAGCGACATTTTGGCTCGCTACGGCGGCGAAAGCTTTATTTTCATCATGCCTGAAACCGATCAGACACAGGCCTGGAGTGGAGCCGAACGGCTGCGTCAGGTGATTGCTGCCAATCCCTTCGATAGCGGCGGCAGCACCCCGCGCTCAGTTACGGCTAGCGTGGGGCTGTCGTGCTGGCCCGCCAACTCAGACGCCAACGCCATCACGTCGCCGCCCCATATCAATGATCTGATTCGCAAAGCCAACCTAGCTCTCTACCGAGCCAAGCACTCAGGCCGCAACCAAACTCAGGCTGAAGCCTGGCTCTACAGCGTAGGCCAAACCGACTAGGTAGCACCGCCTAGCCTTGCCACTGTTTGATGAGAGGCCGCTGGCGCACCCGGCAGCGCCCCAGTAGTGCTAGCCATTACTAATTCCTCAGCTATCGGGTCAACGGACGCAATAGAGCCAAAAAAGCGCGATAGTCAGCTGCATAAAAATGCCCCTCAGCCTAGGATATTGTCTCCGGCTGAGGGGCATCGAGTTGGCTGAAGATAGTCGTAGCTAGTTAGCTGGCGATGTAGCCGTGCATAGTGGCCTTACGACGGCGCAGGTGCTTGAGAGCCTGCTGTTCGAGCTGGCGCACCCGTTCCCGGCTGATGTTCATGCGATTGCCAACCTTGGCCAGCGACAGCTCGTTGCCGTCTTCTAGGCCGTAGCGGAGGGTAATCACCTCTTTTTGCTGAGGCGTAAGCTCAGACAGCAGGTTGCGAATATCCTGCTTGAGCGACTCTTGAGCCGTAAAGGTCTCGGGCGAAATGCCGTCGTCTTCAAGCAGCTCTTGCAGCTCAGTATCTTGGTTGTCGCCAATGCGCACGTCTAGAGAGATAGGCTGCCGCGCCAGCACCAAAAATTCGCGAATCTGCTTCGGCTCTAGCTCTAGCGCTTCACCAATCTCGTTGGCATTGGGGCTGCGGCCCAGCTGCTGAGACAGCTCGCGCTGCACTCGCTTGATTTTGTTGAGCTTTTCGGTGATGTGAATGGGCAGGCGAATGGTGCGAGCCTGCTGGGCGATCGCGCGGGTGATCGCCTGGCGAATCCACCAGTAGGCGTAGGTAGAGAACTTGTAGCCCTTGGTGGGGTCAAACTTCTCTACGCCGCGCTCAAGCCCCAGGGTACCTTCCTGAATCAGGTCTAGAAACTCCAGGTTGCGCTTCTGGTATTTCTTTGCGATCGCAACCACCAGGCGCAGGTTGGCCTCAATCATTTTGCGCTTGGCTCGCTCGCCCTGGCGCAAGGTGTGATTGAGCTGTTCTTCGCTCAGCCCAGCCGCCTCGGCGAACTCAGCCTGGCTGGGTTCGTGACCCAAAGTCTCAGTCAAGCCTTCCTTCCGCTCTAGCAGAGCCATATAGGCCTGCACTTGCTTACCAAAGATGATCTCTTCTTCGTGGGTCAGCAAGGGCACCCGACCAATCTCATGGAGGTAGGTTCTTACAGCGTCTGCGCTGTAGAGTGGCTTGCTTTTTAACGTGCGAGTCTTTGTTTTAGCCATGAATTAACCTTTCATCCACTGACAATGCGAATACGCCGAAACCGAAAACCCAGAAACCTTAACCTGAAAAAATTGAAGCAATGATGACCCAATAGAACTCGTTCTAAATCCTGGAAAAACCTAAAAAGTGACGAACTTGGCAGAACTGAGCTAATCTGCTAACCACCTATGAGGCAAAAGTTAGGCACGCTGCATCTCTCACCCGTGCCCAACTCACCAAACCCTAGCGTCCTATAATTTCCTGAGCTGACCCTCAAAGATCAGGATTAAGTTAATAACTCGCAGTGCATCACTATCAAAAAGGTGAGGATCAAAAAGGTGAGGCAACCAGAGCAGACAATGATGTTAAAAGCACCAGCGCTGAGGCTACTGTCTTAACCAAAGCATTTTGAGCAAAGCGCTGAAATCAACCCCTAGGCTGAAACTCGAAGGCATTATGAGTTTACTCCTCCAGAATATAACAACTTTCTGGTTGCGTAAAGTGTTACAAGTGTAGTTGCCTGCTTGACGGCTAGGGGCACGGCTTTGTTTCCATAGTGTTAAAGTAACGAACTCCTGTGAGGTGGTCTGCATCAGATGTGTCAGTTCTAGAATCAACAGACTCTAGCTGTAGTACTGGGCAGAACATCTATATGAATAATGATGGATTTTCCACCTCAGTCCAATGGGGCTTACCCCCTAGGAAAACCGAACCTGACTGACTGGGTTAGCGATCGCACCACCAGCCTAGGCAGCATGGCCAAAATTCCTCTATATCAGGTTACCTAGACCATGTAACGGCAGTGTGTCGGCGATATGGCAGCCCTATGGCAGGCTAGGCGATATTTCCCCCTCAGGCATCACCCTAGATCTAGTACTCTGCAGCGCGAGTTAGATGCTATTTTCTTGGCGATAGGGAGCAGGGGCGCTAGGGAGCAGGGGCTATTTGGAATGGTGAGTGTATTTCAGCAGTCGAGTACTGGCCTGTGGGCGTCGGCATGGACTGCTAACCGGCTGGAGATCGCACCAAACCCGTCTCAAAACTTGTCCCAAAACCCACCCGAAATTTGCCCAAACCCGGTAGACTCAGTGAGATTATTTTTTCGCAGGCATAAGCACTCATGAACTACGGGCTAAACCACCGTCTGCTGACCACGCGACCCGCTCCTATCGGTATTTTTGACAGTGGGGTAGGCGGCCTGACGGTGCTGCGCGAAATCTATCGCCAGCTGCCCAACGAATCGGTGCTGTACTTTGGCGATACGGCGCGACTGCCCTACGGATCGCGATCGCCCGAAGAAATTCTCTACTTTGTGCGCCAAATTTTGACCTGGATGGCCGATCAGGGTGCCAAGATGGTGATGATGGCCTGCAACACCAGTTCGGCTCTGGCCCTCGACCAGGTGCAGGGCGAGTTTCCGTTTCCGGTGCTAGGGCTCATTCGGCCAGGGGCGCAGGCGGCGGCCCTGAGAGGTAAACGCATTGGGGTGATTGCCACCCAGGCTACCGTCAACAGCCGGGCCTATACCAATGCCATTCAGGAAATTTCACCGACTTGCCAGGTGTGGGAGGTCGGCTGCCCTAAGTTTGTGCCTATTGTTGAGCGAAACCAAATCACCGAACCCCACGCTCAGCAAACCGCAGCGACCTACCTGCGATCGCTGATAGCCACCAACATCGATACCCTGGTGTATGGCTGTACCCACTATCCCCACCTAGCTCCGGTACTGACGTCCATTTTGCCCAACACGGTGCAATATGTTGACCCAGCCATTTCGATGGTGGCCGCCGCCGTTCAAGAACTCGATGCCCTGGGACTGCGCAGCAGCGTTCCCGCTTGGTCAACGGAGTTTTACGTCAGCGGATCAGCTACCAACTTCAAGCGACTTGCGGTGCAGTGGCTTGGGCACCAGCCTCAGGTCAGTCAAATTCGCCTGCCAGAGCTAGCTGTCCAGCCTCAAGGCGAAGTAGCCCCCGGCTTCTAGAGCCAGAGCCCGAGCCCTGCCTGATAGATTTGTTAGCCTTCGGTGCGGCGAGAGGTGCTGGCTCGCTTAGCTAGCAGTAGCGCCCCATAGACAACCAGTAGGTAAGCGATCGCCAGTAGAGGAATAACCCATAAAGTGGACGTGTAAGTCATGGTCAGGAGAGGTAGGTGATAGATAAAGCTCGGCAACATTGGGTAGGCAAACTGGGTTTAGCAGCAGCCAAAAGGATGCAAAAAACCGGCCCTTCTCTAAAGAAGGAATTTTGCCCCACGGCTATTTGGGGTGAGATTGCACACCCTAAAAACGTATAAAAACGACCTGACGCCTATAAAACAGGTGAAAAAAACACCCAGCGCCGAGATCAACTCAAAGTAGTAAACAAGCAATAACCTGGCCAAGTAGCCGTCTGGGTCGCTTGTTGTCTTGAGAAATTCTTAATGTAAGTCTATCACGAGATTCCCGAGCTCGGCGGCCAATTTGCAACCCAAGACAACCTAAATTTAGGCCCTTCTCAAGATTGGAAATTGCTCACCTCACGCTTCGCTGCGATCGCGCCTTAAATCGCTACAATGCATGCGTTGATAGGATTTCAGCTCCAGAACGGACGCGTCGCCAGCGCTGGTTTTAGAGTTTAAGACTAGGAAAAAGCTAGAGCTTTTATCAATACTCCCTCTAGGGTTGTCTTAGAATGACGATAGAATATGTAAAAATTCGTAACTTTACCGCTCTTGCCGGGGTCCATGACTTCAGTAACTTCTCTTTTCGCGCCGGTTGAGTCTGACCTTGACCAAATGACCCAAAACCTAAAGGGGTTAGTCGGGACAAGGCATCCCATTCTGTCGGCGGCGGCAGAACATCTATTTGGGGCTGGGGGCAAGCGGTTGCGCCCGGCCATTGTGCTGCTGGTGTCCAAGGCGACCCTGCCAGGGCAAGACATTACAGCCAAACATCGTCGCCTAGCCGAAATCACCGAAATGATTCATACCGCTAGCCTGGTGCACGACGACGTGGTGGACGAGGCCAGCCTGCGACGGGGTGTGCCTACCGTACACAGCAGCTTTGGCAATCGCATTGCGGTGCTGGCCGGAGACTTTTTGTTCGCCCAGTCCTCGTGGTACCTGGCCAACCTCGACAACCTGCGGGTGGTGAAGCTACTCTCCCAGGTAATTATGGATTTGGCGGAAGGCGAAATTCAGCAGGGGCTAAACCGCTTTGACACCAGCTTCTCTGTTGAGGCGTATTTAGACAAAAGCTACTTTAAGACTGCTTCTCTAATGGCCAATAGCGCTAAGGCGGCAGGGGTACTTAGCGAAATGCCTGAAACGGCCATTGAACAGCTCTACAACTACGGTCGCCATCTGGGTCTGGCCTTTCAGGTGGTCGATGACATTCTCGACTTCACCAGCTCTGACGAGGTGTTGGGCAAGCCCGCCTGCTCTGATCTCAAGAGCGGCAACCTCACAGCGCCAGTGCTCTACGCTATGGCAGAGCATCCCTTTCTCACCACCCTGATTGAGCGAGAGTTTTCTGAGACCGGTGATTTTGACCAAGCGATTGAGCTTATTCACTACAGCAACGGCATCGCGCGATCGCGTGACCTAGCGGCTCACCATGCTCGTCAGGCCGCAGCCTGCCTGGAGCACCTGCCGCCCTCCGCCGCGTGTCAGGCCCTGCAAGATTTGACCAGCTATGTGCTAAGACGCATTTCTTAAAGCGATGCTATGGGCCTAGAGATTGAACGAAAGTTTTTGGTGATAGGCGATAGCTGGCGTCGCGCCGCTCAGGGCGAGGTCATGCGACAGGGCTATGTTTGCACTCAGGATGCTCGGACGGTCAGAATACGACGGGTAGGCGATCGCGCCTATCTCACCCTCAAAGGCCCTGCTGTCGGGTTAGTGCGACCTGAGTTTGAGTACCCCATTCCCATAGAAGACGCTGAGGTGATTCTAGAAACCCTCTGTACCCCTCCTCTAATTGAAAAAACCCGCTATCGCCTACCCCTAGGCGATGTAGTTTGGGAAATAGATGAGTTTTGGGGCGATAATCAGGGCCTAATTGTCGCTGAGGTCGAGCTGACCAGCCCCGATCAGGCCATCGACCTACCAGAATGGGTCGGCGCGGAGGTCACCTCCGACCTGCGCTACCAAAACTCCAACCTCGCGCACCATCCTTACGGCACCTGGGGTGCCTAAAGTGAAGTCTCTAGGTTAAATTCTCGCAGGCTGAAGTCTCTAAGCTAAATACTGTCGCCCTCGCCACTGGGTAGGACGCCGCAGGGAAGAAAGGCCAATTCGCACTACGGCCACTGGGTCAGCCAGGGGCGACAGCCAAAAGGCCCAGGCTCCGGGCGCTCCTTGCAGGTCGTAGGCCGAGGCGACAGCGGCCTGCATGCCCACTCGTATGACCAGCAGCCCAAGGTTAATGGCCCAAAGCAGCAGCAGTGGCAGCGACCAACTCCCTGGCCATCCCGGCTGCACCAGCCACAGTCCTGGCACCAGGAACCAGGGTAGCCCCTGCACTATGGTTAAAAAGGCTAAGTCCCACCACACCTGAGGTGCCGCCGCCGCATCTTTGAGGTCAAGGGAACGACCCCACTCGCGCCAGGTTTCGGCCATGCCGTCGTACATGCGCACCTTGAGCAGGCGACTGCCATCCCAAAAGCCCACTTTTGCGCCCTGGGCAGCGGCATAGCGGGCCAGGGTAACGTCGTCACAAAATGACGCTGAGGCCGATTGATACCCATCGAGTTGCTCTAGCAGCGATCGCCGCACCATAAAGCACTGACCATTCGCCATCACCCGCTGAGGTGATTCGCTGGGGCTGCCAGCGGGGCCAAAGCGATAGACCAGCGTCATCAAGAGCGCTGGCTGTAGCCAAAATTCGCCGGGGTATTTGAGAATGAATCGAGGCGCTAGCGACACCAGATCGTAGGCTTCGGCTTCCATAGCTTTCGCTAGGGCTGCCACTAGGCCAGGCTGAGGCTGGGTATCGGCATCGATGCCCAATACCCAGGTGCTAGCAGCAGCGGTACGGCGAAAGCCGTAGTCTAAGGCCCAGGGACGACCGATCCATCCCTGAGGCAGCGGATCGTCTTCCAGCAGACGCAGGCGCGGGTCGTCAGCTTGGTAGGCTTTGACCACCGCCTGAGTGCCATCGGTGGAGCGGCTGTCTACCACCAGCACCTCGCGCATCTCATAGCTCTGACGAGACAACCCCTCTAAGCAGGGGCGCAGACGATTGGCCTCGTTGAGGGTAGGCACCACTACCGATACCGTACCGAGCTGATCAAGCGTCGGGGCTGCAGGGGCAAGGGGAGGACGGCGAAACGGCCCCTGCATCAGCCGCGACAGCAGCACGGCCACCATTGGCATTTGTACAACCAAGAGCACCGCCGCAACAGCACTCAACCAGGGAAACGGGGCAGCCACATCAGCGGGCAAGGGAGCACCTCAAAACAGTCAGGCTAACAAACTGCGGATCAGCGATTTCAGAGCGGTACAAAGTCCAGCGATCATCATTATTAATAACCAGCGGCCACTAATAAAGTATCAATTTAGGGAACAGTAAGCAGTTGTTTGGAGAGCAGCAGTTGGGCTACTTCAAAACCACCTTGGCAGAATTGACCGACGTCTCCAGCACCTGAGTTGTTTGAGCTGCACTGCCCAGAGACTCCTGAGATGTGGCGCGCCAGCACAGCACAGCAGGTAGTGCCCCGGTCAAAATACCCAGGGCAATGGGCACGTAAAAACCAGCCGCTAGGCTCATGACTAGAGCAAAGCCAAAGTTAGACAGATACACCACCAAAGGTAGCGTTAGCTGCGCCTGATCGAGTTCAGGGGAAAACTTGAAGATCTTCCACAGGGTCAGGGCCACGCCCATGAACACAATCCCTGTACCCAACCAGCCAGCAAAATTTTGATAGGGCATGCCGAAAAAAGCACCGGGCTGATGCCAGTACCAGAAAGGCAGTGCCGTTTGGCTCATAGCCGGGTCAAGCACAAAGTCCCAGGAGGTGAGCAGAACAGAGCCCAGCAGCACCGCCGCCAGCGATCGCGCCCAGCCGTAGCGACCAGGGCCGCCTCCCGCCGCCAAACCGCTGCGAGCCAGCAAAAAGGCCGCCAGCCCCAGGTAAAACCACGACAGCGGAATTGTAAACGGCACTAGCCCAGCTACCTTGTAGCCCAGCCCGTTGAGGTAGCTGTAGTGACCAAAGGGAAAGCCGGTGCTGGTGCCCAGCAGCTCGCTGGCGATGGAAATGCCAACAGCTGCGATCGCAAAGGTTAGCAACGCACCTAAACCCAGGGTGCGGTAGGCATACAGAGCCACGGCTAGAGTGCCCAGCAAAATATAGCCAACGCCACCCCCAGCCATGCTCCACTGAAACAACGTTTGCCCGGCAGGTAAGTAATCTAGGATGCCAGGGTGGGGCACCACCCACAGTAACCCTGCCAGACCAAAGACCATAGCGACGATATGACCGTACAGGCAAAACCGCTCAATGGCTAAAAGATTTCTCATAGTAAGTCCCAGATACTGATTGTCGAGCTACTAGCCCAAGCTAAGTTCGCCCGCTGCCAACGTGCTGTTGATAACTATAGTTGCAATCGTCGCTTAAATCATAAGTTTTGTAAACGGTGAATTTTTAGACTGCCTACCCTGCCGCAGGCTGTGTAGCCGAGAAAAAAAGTTGTCTATTTTACCGGGTGGGAAAGGCTGGTTCCGATCGTCGGAGATTCGGTGTGGAAATTGGGAAAATCGGCTAGGATGACGGCATACAGGTCAGATCTTTGAGATCCTATGGCACCGATGATGACCCCTGGCCCAACTCTAACGGTTAGGCCGCTGCAGTACCGTGATCTAGATAACCTCAAGCAGTGGCAGCCGGAGGATCTAGAGGCGGGTGGCGATCGCGATGCCGCCGAGGCCATGGTGCTATGGCTTGACTTCCAGCGGCGATGGTATGGTCCGCTTAAGGTGATGAGCTGGCTGCCTCGCCCCGTCCAGCAGCAGAGCCAAACTACCTTTGTAGCCGAGCGCCAAAAGAGCTTAGTCGGGCTGATTCAGGTTTCCCCCTTTAACCAAACTCGCAGCACCTGGCGGGTTGAACAGGTGGTAATCAATCGCCGCGCCCTGGCCGATACCGCTGCCTCGGGTACCTCCGGCTATATGGACGTTGGTTCGCGGCTGCTGCGCCACTGTTTTGAAGTGGTATGGGAAGCTAGAACCTGGATGATAGAAGCCGATGTCAGCTACAAATCGGCACTGGCTCTCTATCGCTTCAACGGATTTCAACCCCTCGCCCAGATGACTTACTGGGCGCTGCCGCCCGAGCAAATCGCCGCTCTAGCCCAGCGCGAGCCTGACCTGCCTAACCTGCTACCCATCAGCAACGCCGATGCCCAGCTGCTTTACCAGCTCGATACGGCCTCTATGCCGCCCCTAGTCCGGCAGGTATTTGATCACCAAATTCAAGATTTCAAGACGGATATACTGGGCACCGCCGCCGCCACTACCGATCGCCTGTTCAACCAGGTTGAAACCGTTAGTGCCTACGTTTTTGAGCAGCAGCGCAAGGCTGCGATTGGTCAATTTAAGCTGGCGATCTCCCGCGATGGCAAGCAGGCCCACGAAGCCGGTTTGACGGTGCATCCGGCCTACACCTGGCTCTACCCAGAGCTAATGACGCAGATGGCCAAAATCTTACATCCCTTTCCAGCTCAGTCTCTGCGGCTGACCTCCCTCGACTACCAGCCCGAGCGCGAGGAATGCTTTACCCAAATTCAGGCCATTCCCGAATCTCACGCGCTGCTGATGTCGCGCTCGGTGTGGCACAAAGTGCGCGAGGCTCGCCACCTATCTTTAGAAGGGCTACAGCTGTCTGATGTGTTTACAGGGCTACAGCCCGCTGGCAAGCCTATTCCCGGACGAATGACTTGGTCGGCGGAGCGCTGGCCAGTGCTGGGGCCGCAAAAGTCCGGGGGCCGCACCGATATCTCTAGATCCGATAGCGATCGCTAAGCATTACGGTTCTATGGCCACGGCGCTATGACACCTGTTTCCGCTCTGGGGTTAGACATTGGACGCAGACGAATTGGCGTGGCGGGCTGCGATGGTACCGGCCTGATCGCTACGGGGCTAACGACCGTGTATCGGCGATCGTTTGCCGAGCTAGTTACCGATATTCAGCACATTGCCCTAGCCCGGCAGGCTCAGGTCTTGGTGGTGGGCCTACCGCTGACGATGGATGGAGAAGAAGGTTTTCAGTCCCGCCAGGTACGGAAGGTGGCCGAAGGGCTAGGGCAGGCACTCGATTTGCCGGTCATTTACATGGATGAGCGGCTGAGTTCGGTGGAAGCTGAGCAGCTGATGCTGGCCGCAGGCCATTCTGTCGCCCATGATAAAGCCCTGATCGATCGCAAGGCCGCTGCCATCATTCTGCAGCGTTGGCTAGACGAACGCCGCTCGTCATCAGCTCGCCGTAAATAGACGTAACAGGATGGGATATTCTGATAAGACCGTTCAGTGTTCATGCTGGGCTGCGGTCCCCCTGTCCGCACCCGGTTATTCAGAGAAGAGTGGCTTCATGGCGGACAATACCCAACCCATCGACGAGTCAGCCGTAGTTCTTACCGATGACACCGGGCGGTTTTTGCCCTGCCAGGTAGAGCAAAGCTTTCAGCTCAATGGTCGCGAATACCTCCTGCTGCTGCCCATTGATGCTCCGATTGAAATTTTCGTTTGGCAGCAAGACGACAACGAGGAAGACGACGTCTTGATGGATGTCGAAGATGAGGATATCGACCAGATTTTCTTGACGGCCAAGGCCGTACTGGCAGAGCAAAACCTGACCCTACAGCGCACCGCCATTACCCTGACCGCCGCCGGAGAACTACCTGAGGCTGAGGAAGACAACTGCATCACCCTAGAGCTGGATGACCTCGACGAAGCTGGCAACCCCGTTACTGAAGAGTTTCAAATTTTAGCCACCTGCTTTTACGAAGACGAAGAATACACGCTGTGTACTCCGCTAGATCCACTGCTAATTTTTGCCAATCGCAACAGCAGCGGAACCTTAGAGGTGGTTACCCCCGAAGAGTTTCAGACTATTCGCGGCGGCCTAGAGGCAAAACTGTTTGATCTATTAGAGTAGGGGTTGATTAAAGTAAGGGGCATTTCAGAGTATGGATATCCCTGGTGGCAGTTATCAAGATTGCAACTATGACTAAGGGTTCACGCTGGGTTCGGTGGAGTTTTCTGGGACTGCTGCTACCTCTAGCGACAGGGGCAGCGGCCTGGCAGGGCTGGGCTTGGTGGAGCTGGGCCAACCGGCCCGTTGGTGCAAACACCGCTGAAGCCGCTGAACAAGTAGTGCAGATTCAAATTCCGCCGGGTACCCCAGGCCAGCAGATTGGCCAAGATCTGGAGGCAGCAGGCCTGATTCGTTCAGCTTTGGCCTGGAAGCTGTGGTCGCGCTGGCAGGCCTGGCAAAGCCCTGAGGCGGGGTTTCAGGCGGGTACCTATGCCCTCAGCCCAATCGATTCAATGACCGCCATTGCCGCAACCATTCGCAGTGGTCAGGTGGTGCAAACCTCGTTCACAATTCCTGAGGGTTGGAACCGTAGGCAAATGGCTACCTATTTTCAGGAAGCTGGGCTCTTTTCAGCCGATGCATTTTTGGCGGCCACAGAGCAAATTCCTAAAGACCAGTACCCCTGGCTGCCCGATACAATCCCCCACCTGGAGGGTTTTTTGTTTCCGGATACCTACCAGCTACCCGCCGAAGGGGTAACGCCTGAAGCAGCGGTAGACTCTATGCTGCGGCGCTTTGAGACGGTAGCCCTGCCTCTCTACCAGCAGGCCACTACCGACCTATCGCTGCTGGAGTGGGCGACTCTAGCCAGTATTGTCGAGAAAGAGTCTGTGGTTCCCGATGAGCGAGGAGTGATTGCTGGGGTGTTTACGAACCGCTTACAGCAAGACATGCCTCTCGGGGCCGATCCTACCGTAGAGTACGGCTTGGGCATTACCCAAACCAAGGAGCAGCCCCTCACCTGGGCCCAGGTGGGTACGCCTTCGCCCTACAACACCTACATTAATCCCGGTCTGACGCCTACCCCTATCGCCAGCGCTGGCAAAGCTAGCCTTGAAGCTACCCTAGACCCGACCAGCACTGACTACTTATATTTTGTGGCCCGCTACGACGGCACCCATGTCTTTAGCCGCACCCTGGCCGAGCACGAAGCAGCTCGCGATGCCATTCGGGCCACCATCGACAACTAACGAACCCGATCCTAGCCGCTGCCGGATGGTAGGCGGAATTGACTACTTGAGCATGGATCTTTAAAGGTTGGGGGATCTGCTGCGATCGCGATCGCAGCAGATCCCCCAACCTTTAAAGATCCATGCTCAAGTAGTCAA
>JBARVV010000028.1:0-17866 GCA_049646445.1 Nodosilinea sp.
GCGATTTGGGAAGCGCTCAACGATTCACTGGGCTTTAGAGGTAACCCCATGCAGGCTCTCCTGATTCACTACTACACAGGCTAGCATGGCAAAAATCGGTAATTTAGTTCTCGGAAATCACCTTAAAGGCAGGAGTCCCTGATGGGGCAAACAACCGTTTGCCCCTACGGCAGATCCCTGTAGGGGCAAATGGTTATTTGCCCTCGACATCCTGGCGCAACGATCCCCATCGTTTGGTGCCAGCGCTGAGACCGCGATCGCTGGCCTCATTCATCGTCGAGTTCAAATCGGCTACCACCAAACGCATCAACACCCGGCGCGATGCAGCGGGCACACCGGTTGGTAGCGCAACAATTACGACCACATCATCCGAAACGAGCGATCGCTCCAGCCCATGCGCCACTACATCAACAATAATCCTCTAACCTAGGCTGACAACCAGTTGAATCCATGCAACCCATCAAAATGGTGATGTCTACCTCAGCTAGGGTGAGGATTAGTAATTTGGACGATCCACTCCCCTATTTACTTTCCCCCGGTTCAACCCAGCGATCGTCGGCCTTGATCAGGTTGATCAGCTCCGCCACGCCCTGGTCTTCCGGCACCTTTTTAATCTCATCACGGCCCCGGTAGAGCGAAATGTAGCCAGGGGTTTTGCCCACGTAGCCGTAGTCGGCATCGGCCATTTCGCCAGGGCCGTTGACGATACAGCCCATCACCGCGATATCGAGCCCGGTCAGGTGCTTGGTGGCTTCGCGCACCTCGTGCAGCACGTCTTCGAGGTTAAATAGGGTGCGACCGCAGGAGGGGCAGGCCACATACTCCACCATGGTTTTGCGTAGCCCCAGGGCCTGCAAAATGCTGTAGCAGACGGGAATCTCTTTCTCGGGTGCTTCGGTGAGCGACACCCGAATGGTGTCACCAATCCCCTGCGCCAGCAGAGTGGCAATACCCGCCGTCGACTTGATGCGGCCATACTCCCCATCGCCCGCTTCGGTGACGCCCAGGTGCAGCGGGTAGTCCATACCCAGCTCGTCCATGCGGTGGGCCATCAGCCGGTAGGCGGCCACCATCACCGGCACCCGCGAGGCTTTGAGGGAAATTACCAGGTTGCGGAAATCTAAGGATTCGCAGATGCGGATGAACTCCAGGGCGCTCTCCACCATGCCTTCGGGGGTGTCGCCGTAGGTAAACAGCATGCGCTCGGCCAGCGATCCGTGGTTGACGCCAATCCGCATGGATTTGCCCTGGTCGCGCAGAGAAACTACCAAAGGCTCTAGGGTTTCGCGAATTTTGCTGCCGATGTCTTCAAATTCGGTTTGGGAGTAGTCGGTGCGGCCCGTCTGGGGTTTTTCAAACACGTAGAGGCCGGGGTTGATGCGCACCTTATCGACGTGCTTAGCCACTTCCAGGGCGATCTTCATGCCGTTGTGGTGCACGTCGGCAACCAGAGGCACGGGCTGGTAGGTGTCTTCCAGAATTTTGCGAATGTCGGCCAGGGCTCTGGCGTGGGCCATACTGGGCACCGTCACCCGCACAATTTCGCAGCCGATCTCGTGCAGGCGGCGAATGGCGGCGGCAGACCCCTTGATATCCAGGGTGTCTTCGTTGATCATCGACTGCACCACGACCGGATGACCGCCCCCAATGGTGACGCTGCCCACGGGCACCGGCCGGGTTTTGCGACGGTGAATGGTGGTGTCGAAGGGGTCAAAGGCGGGGGTAGAGGCGGTCGTGGAGACAGGGTTAGGAAGCGTTTGCATAGCCGTTGCTCAATGATTGCCGGTGCTTAGAAATGGGGATTGCGGCGATGGTGTGTTCATCTCCCAGAGTGCCACAGAATGGCGGAACAGAGACGCCAGAGCCGCAAAAATGGCCCGCTGCTGTGATCTAGAATTTATTGGCGTACTAGAGCAGCGGTTGGGTATTCCGAAGGGCCTCAATATCGATCTGCTGAAGCCGTTCGTAGGCGCGATCGATGCTGCGCTGCCCCCGCAAGAAGCCCGTGCTGGCACCGGGGCACAGGTGAGCCAGGGTCTCGGCAGAGAAGCGAGTTTTCAGCGCCTCGACCTGCTGGAGCTGGCGGGGCCAGTGAAAGGTTTTGGCCAGGCGCAGCGGTTCTGGCTCGCCCGCTCGGTTGGGCAGCAGGTGCCGCCCGGTAAACAGCACGCCGCCGTGGGCGCTGTAGTAGAGGCAGGCCGAGCCTGGCGAGTGGCCGGGAGTCCAGATCGCTTCTGATTGGGGGCTAAACCTGAAGCTGTGGTGAAAGGGGGTGGTGGGAGTATCGGGCAGCAGGTAGGCCTCCTGCTCTTGAATCACGACCTCGCAGTTCAGCGCTTTGTGAATCGTGGCTGCTCGCCCAATGCTGCCCCGGTGGGTGATAAACAGCCACCTGATGCCGCCGCGAGCCATCAACCACTCGCGATTGTCCTCATTCCAGGCGGGGGCATCAATTAGCAAGTTGGCCGGTTGGCCCTCGGCGGTGTTGTTTACAATAAAGTAGGCGGTGGCTCCTTGGGTATCGCGGTTGGGGGGAAACGCACACACAGTGTCAAACACCATGCGCGGCACCTTAGGGCTAGGCGATGGAACTGGGGCTGAAGCGGCTGTCATGGGTGCAGGAGAAGGGGTGAGAAACACCTTTGAAACGCCTATACTAACTGAACCCTGCCCCGGCTGCCTGAGCTAGCGCCTACCGGGATTGTTTTAATGGGCCTGTTTGCTAGGGGCAGTTTTTGCGCCCTGTCTTCATAAAGCACGCTGCCCCGCGTCACTCGTTGCACTCCACTGGCTACTCGATGGTGTTTTTCTGGCTTGTTGTTCTTGGTCTGCTAACCTATGTACTGCTTCGGCGCAGCGTTAGCCGCATCACTCGCACCCCCGTGTGGCTACTGTGGCTAGTGATGATGCTGCCAGCCTTTATTTTAACCGGCTGGGTGATCGCCAACGGTCCTGAAGCACCGGCTCCCACAGCTCTGCTGCTGGGTCTGTTTATTGCCTGCCCAATTCTCTACTGGGCGCTGATTCAAAAGGGGCGAATTTCGGTATCCCAAAGCGCCAAACCTGACGCCGAAGCCGGTGACGCCAACCCACCGATCGCACCGCCGCCCAAGCCCACTCTGCGCCCGATCGGCAAAGACGAAGAAGCGATGCTGCAGGGCTGCTTTCCGTGGTCGGTGTATTATCTGCAAAACATTGAGTACCGCCCCCAGGCGATGATCTGTCGGGGTCAGCTGCGGGCTTCACCCACCTTGGCCTACGACACCGTGCGCGACAATATTCGCCGTCACTTTGGCGATCGCTTTCTCGTCCTCTTTCAGGAAGGGTTGAAGGGCAAGCCGGTGTTTGCGCTGGTGCCCAATCCCCAGGAGGAAAAGGGCGATCGCAGCACTTCAACCCTGACCCGTCCGGGGTTGGCCCTGGGTCTATTGCTGGTCACCCTGTTTACCACGACGGCGGTGGGCACCTACCTAGCCGGGGTCACTGAGGCTGACCTTCAGGCCGCACCCGCCTTAATTTTGCAGGGCCTGCCCTACGCCCTGGGCCTGCTGATTATTTTGGGTTGCCACGAGATGGGCCACTACCTGGCGGCCCGGCGCTACGGCATGCGGGTGACGCTGCCCTACTTTATTCCGGTGCCGTTTTTCTTGGGCACCCTGGGAGCCTTTATTCAAATGAAGTCGCCGGTGCCCAACCGCCGCGCCCTGTTCGATGTTGGCATTGCCGGGCCGCTGTCGGGGCTGGTGGTGGCGGTGCCACTGCTGCTCTGGGGGCTGAGTCAGTCGACCGTGGTACCGATCCCCGAATCGGGTGCTAGCCTGCTGAACTTTGAGGCTCTCGACCCCAAGGCATCGCTGATGCTGACCCTGCTCTCTAAGCTGGTGCTGGGGGCTGGAGTCGCCGCCGATCAGGCCATTCAGCTGCATCCGATCGCGATCGCAGGCTGCCTGGGTCTGGTGGTCACGGCCCTGAACCTGATGCCCGTGGGTCAGCTCGACGGCGGCCACATTGTCCATGCTATGTACGGCCAGCGGATTGGCGGCATCGTGGGCCAGGTGGCCCGGCTGCTGGTGTTTGGCCTGGCCCTGGTACACCCCGAGCTGATGATTTGGGCGATTCTGCTGTTCTTTATTCCGGCGGCAGACCAGCCCGCCCTCAACGACGTCAGCGAACTCGACGATCGCCGCGATTTTTTGGGGCTGCTGGCCTTGACACTGTTGGTTATGATTGTGCTGCCAGCACCGGGCATTCTCACCCGTCTGCTGTACTAGCCCCAGCGCTAGATCGGCCTCAATTCTGGTAATCGAATCGCCATGTCCCAAGACCTGACCCAGTGGATTATGGAGGTGCGCACCCTCCAGCGGCAGCTGGCCGACACCCAAAAAGATCGTGACCAGGCCTACAACAGCGCCGCCAACTGGCGACGGCTCTACGAAACCGAGGCCCGCCAGCGCCGCGAAGAAACTGCTGAATTTCAGAGTCAGCTAGAAGCACTCCAGCAGCAGCTAGCGGCAACCCCAGCGATCGCGGCCAGCGACCTCACCGGGGTCAACTCGCTTCAGGATCTCCAGCAGCATCTCGACGGCCTCGTGCAGCGCTGTCAGGACCTGACCCAGCGCCTGGAGGCCGAACAACAGGCCCACGCCCAAACGCGCCAAACCCTCACTTCTGCCCTGGGCGACACCTTTGACGCGCTCAAGTAATTACCAAAAGCGATGGGTCTAAAGCCCCGTCCTTTAGGACGGATTTTCTTCTTGCAGTCGATCTATCCAATCCTCCACAAGCTGGGTCATTGTCTTCTTCCGCTGCTTAGCAACCCGCCTTAGCTTCTCAATGCGAGACTCAAACAACCTGATAGAAAAGGGCTTTTTCTTCATAACCGTATAGGCGTTGTATAGGCGTTAATGCTATCATAGATAACATGAAAGCACGATACCAGTACCGAATTTATCCAACGCCGCAGCAAGTCAAGGGGCTAAATCAGCTCTTTGGGTGCTGCCGTGTTGTATTCAACGACGCACTGGCAATCGTGAAGTCTGCGCCTAAGGGCGAGAAGTGGCCCAGCAATGCAGACCTGCAAAAGCTGGTAATCACTCGGGCTAAAAAGACGGCTGAGCGGGAATGGTTGGTCGATGTGTCGGTCGTTCCGTTGCAGCAATCAGTCCAGGATCTAGGCGCTGCATTTAAGAACTTTTTCGAGAGCCGTAGCGGCAAGCGGAAAGGCCCGAAGGTGAAGTTCCCTAGGTTCAAGAAACGGTCTAATGCTCAATCTGCGCGGTTCGTAAGGACGGGCTTCTCGCTCAAGGGCAATAAGCTTGAACTAGCCAAGCTGGGCAGATTCAAAGTCAAGTGGTCTCGCCTACTGGCATCGGTGCCTAGCTCCGTAACAGTCATCAGAAACTCCGCTGGTCAGTACCACGCTAGCTTTGTGGTTGAAATTGGGATGGTTGATATTGAGTCGCTACGGCCATCGGTCGGAGTGGATCTGGGCATCAAAACCTTTGCTTTTCTGAGCACAGGTGAGCGGGTAGAGTCCGCTGGGTACAAGCGGTTAGACCGCAAAGCCCGCCGATTCCAGCGCAAGCTAGCCCGTCAAGTCAAAGGCTCTAAACGACGGGAAAAGACCCGCCTCAAAATTGCAAAACTGAAGCTAAAAACGGCCAATATCCGTAAAGACTTCCTGCACAAGACGACAACTAAGCTGATCCGCGAGAACCAAGCGGTGTGCCTAGAAGACCTGAACGTGTCAGGGATGGTGAAAAATCGGAAGCTGGCACGGGCAATCAGTGAACAAGGTTGGGGCACGTTTCGCACGATGTGCGAGGCTAAGGCCAACATGATTGAGAACCGCGAAGTCAGGGTGATTAGTCGCTGGGAACCGACCTCTCAGACATGCTCTGATTGTGGTTTTCGGTGGGGGAAAATCGACCTGTCAGTGCGCTCAATTCTCTGCATCAATTGCGGGGCTGAGCACGATAGGGACGGCAACGCTGCCAAAAATATCGACAAGTCGGGGCTGGAGCTAGCCCACGACCCTAAATGGACAATGAACGGGCGTAAGACCAGAGTTTCTGGCAATCCGACTGCTTTGTCTAGCCATCCGTACAGCGAACAGCTTGGACTGTTTGCCTAGCCGGAGAATCCCCGTGCCTTTAGGTCGGGGAGCATGTCAAAACAATTCTCGCTACAGAACCCAGGGTTCTTCGATGAATAGCCACTGCCTCTAGCTTGATCCCGAAGAACTCTGGGTGCTGGTCTAGCCGTTTTGGTCGTTCTAACCTCAGGCCCTAGCCGCCCGCTACGAAGATGTAGCGCAGCAAAAATATAGCTGCCAAAATCCACATGCCGATGGTGGTGTCGCTGGTTTTACCCTGGCAGGCTTTGATCAGCGGGTAGGCGATTAGGCCCATGGCCAGACCCTCGGCGATTGAAAACGCCAGGGGCATCATGATGATGGTGAGAAAGGCGGCGATCGCAGCAGCAGGGTCGTCCCAGTCAATATTCTTGGCCCCCGACATCATCAGCACGCCGACGATGATCAGCGCTGGCGCGGTAGCAAAGGCCGGAATGCCTTGCAGAAAGGGAATAAACAGAATAGATGCAAAGAAAAGCCCCGATGCCACCAGGGCGGTAAAGCCGCTGCGGCCTCCCTCGGCAATGCCTGAGGCCGACTCGATGTAGGTCGTCACCGTTGAGGTACCCAGCACCGCCCCAGCGGTGGTACCCACTGCATCGGCCATAAAGGCCTTCTCAACTCCAGGGAACTTGCCGTCTGCATCGATGTAGCCCGCCTTCGACCCCAGACCCGTGAGGGTGCCAATGGTGTCAAACAGGTCCACAAACAAGAACACGAAGATGATGCTTACCATCTCCCAAATATTGGTGCGAAGCAGCTCCCCTAACCCCACAAAAGCCTGACCAAACAGGTCGGTAGGAGCCTGAGGAAGCGCCATTATCCCCTCTGGCCAGGGCGCAACGCGAAAAATCCAGGCCAAAACGGCGGTACCCAAAATGCCCCACAGCAGCGCCCCCGTGACCCGCCGAGCAAACAGGGCGGCGGTAATGGCGAGGCCCAGCAGGGCCATAGCGGTGGGGGGCGATCGCAGATCGCCCAGGGTTGTAAAGGTCGCCTCCGACGGCACAATAATGCCCGCCCCCTGGAGGGCAATGTAGGCAATAAATAACCCAATTCCGGCGGTAGTTGCGTGCTTTACAGCGTCGGGAATCGCCTCCACAATTTTGCTGCGCACGTTGGTTATCGTCATCAGGATGAAAATAATTCCCTCGATGAAGACGGCAGCCAAAGCAACTCGCCAATCGATGCCTAAACCCAGCACTACGGTGAAGGCAAAGTAGGCGTTTATCCCCATACCGGGAGCCAGTAAAAACGGCAGCTTGGCGTAAAGTGCCATGACCAGCGTTGCCAGGGCCGCTGACAGGCCAGTAGCCACCACCAGTTCGCCAAATAAGTCGCCTGACTCATTGAGAAAGATCGCATTCGACAAAATGGCCGGATTCACAATCAGGATGTAGGCCATCGTGACGAAGGAGGTAAACCCCGCTAGCGCTTCGGTGCGAAAATCGGTGCGCAGGGCCGCAAAGTTGAAAAACTCCGCAATTTTGTTCTCCGACTCGGGACTTGGCGGCGACTGGGGCAATTGTTCAGTAGGCTGGGTCACAGCAGAACTCCTCGTGAATGGATAGATGATTGGCCAGTTTGTAGCGGTAGCCAGTTCGCTTAGGACGTCGGCAATCGCCAACAGCAAAAACTGGGGCAGCTAACTGGCGTATAGCCATCGCCTCAGGAATGCTGGAAAACCCTAACCGTCTTGACGATGGCTATCTACCCACAAGGCCAATAGACTCAGCCCTTAGTCCACGATATCTACTCAGTTGAATCTGTTGTCTTTGCTACATTCGCCTATTTTTTGATGCATACTGTAATGTCCTCTGCGTCTCTCTTTGGGCAGGTTCAAGTGCAGCGGATTGCTGGCCTAATGTGATGCTACTTGCGCCAGGGCCATCGAGTACCCATTTCGGTCGCCGCCGACCAGCTCAGGTACAGCACCAGCAGGGCAACACCAATTAGAAACGGGCCAAGATCGTCAGGCATAATCTATGAGACATTAGGGACATATTCAGGGGCAGCGATCGCGATCGCGCTCATCATGCCTGAAGTTTCTGTAGACCATACCACGCTGCGATGGAGCAGATGAACTTCGTCCTCAATTATCTTTTTGGGCTACCTGCGATCAGCCGAGTAGCTGGTCTCTAATGCGCTTGAAACGTTGGATAGCTGTTGAGTTTAAACTCAAACCCTCAACTCTTTGACCCATGACCATTTGACCCTCAAACCTTTGAATAGATGCATCGAAAATCAAAGGTTTACGTGATTTATACCAAATCCGGATCACAAACCCCCGATTTCCAAAAGGCAAAACCGTAGGAGCATTGGCGTAGCCATGCCCGAGGCATAAGTTTGCTGTAGGGTGGGCATTAATTCGCAACATTTAGCGATACTCACCCTACAGCACAGAAGCACCTCAGGTGCTAGTTAGACTGCTTAGCTTCAGACTCCTTGGCTGCAAATTCTTCTTTCTTTTCCTCCTTTTTTTTGGCTGCTTTTTCACCGAGATCATCAACAAAATCTTGAATGCGATCTTCGTTCTTCTCGGCGTAAGACTTATTCTCTTCAGCGGTCATACGGTTAACCTCAATTAAATTGCACAAAATCATTATGTTTAATCTAGTAACCGACTTAGAAAACACCCTCTACTCAATGATTGATTTGACTTAAGCAATGTTCTATCGCAAGGCTTAAGAAAATATTGCGCTGTAAATCCGCTGCGATCGCTTAACGAGATTTCTGGAAAAGAAGATACTCCAATATAAGGATGCAGGGCTTGCGCCCTCGGAAGGAAGCAAAATTCTTCGGTGATTTTTGTTGTCAGAAGTGGCCTAAGCAGCCATCGGTAACGTTCGCTGGGTCAGTACCTGGTTATAAAACTGCTGCAGCTGGCGAGTGGCTGCTGCCCAGCCCCACTGCTCAGCCTCGGCCACGGCATTGCGGCGCATGAGTTCTCGTTCGGCTTTAGCTTCAATCAAGCGGCGGGTAGCGTTGATGGCCCCCTCCTCATCTAGCGGATCGAAGAGAAAGCCGTTCATGCCGTTGGTGACAATGTCGGGAATGCCGCCGGAGTTAGCGGCTACTACCGGACAGCCCGCCGCCATGGCTTCTAGCAAAACGAGTCCTAAGGTTTCGGTACGGGAGGGAAACACAAAAGCATCGGCGGAGGCATAGGCCGAAGCTAAATCTTCTCCAGCTAAATAGCCCACGAAATTAGTGGCGGTGCCTTCAAAGTGGGCCTCTAGCTCGGTGCGGTAGGGACCATCGCCCACCAGGGCCAGACGCGCTCCAGGAATGGCCTCTAGCACGGGCTTGATGCGGTCAATTTCTTTTTCGGCGGAGAGGCGACCGATGTAGAGCAGCAGGGGGGCATCGGGGTGCCCCTCCGAGAGGCGATCGCGCATTTCGGCACTGGCTAGCTCGGGGCGAAACAGCTCATTATCGACGCCGCGCTGCCAAACTTCAATATTCTCAACGCCGTGCTCTGACAGCTCGGTCTGCATAGCCGTAGACGTGACCAGGTTAATCTGCGCCTGGTTGTGCATGGCCTTAATCAGCTCCCACATCAGCCCTTCGAGCATGCCCAGACCGTAGTGCTCTAGGTACTTAGGCAGGTGAGTGTGGTACGACGCTACCAGGGGCAGCTCCAGGGTCTTGCTATAGTAAATGCCCGCCAGCCCTAAGACTGCCGGGTTGACCACATGGACTAGGTCGGGCTGAAACTCTTCCAGCGCCTCACCAATCGAAGGCCGAGGCAGGGCTAGCTTTAGCTCTGGGTACAGGGGCAGCGGAAACCCCGACACCCCGTGAATCTTGGCGCCCCGGTACTCGGTTAGTCCGCCCTCGGGGGAAAAGACTAAAACCTGATTGCCCTGCCGCTGCAGGTGGTCGACCGTGTGCTTGAGACGGGTAACGATGCCGTCAACTTTCGGCAAAAAGGTCTCAGTAAAGAGAGCAATTCGCATAACAATCGAGGGGTTGCTAAAGAAAATGGTTGAAAATGCAAAGATAAACCTGTAAATGGGCCAAAATCACTCAGTGATCTTGGCCCATTTACTGACTAATCGCGCCGCCACTGAACCTTGGGCAGAATCTGGCTCTTGTCGACGCGATCTTTGTACTTGACGGCAAAGTTGAGCAGGCTGTCGAGCAGCGAGTCAGACAGCATGTGGGGCTGTAGACCCAGCTCTAGCAAGTTGGTGTTTTTGGCGTTGAAGTAGTGGTCTTCGGCCTCTACTCGGGGGTTGTCCATGTGGTCAATTTCCACATCGAGGCCGAGGGTATTGCCGGCTTTCTTGACCATCATGGCCAGGTCGCCGACGCTAAACATTTCGGTGAACTGGTTGAACACGCGGAAGAGGCCGGGGTCGCCGGGGTTGGCGATCGCAATCTCCACACAGCGCACCGTGTCGCGAATATCTAAAAAGGCGCGGGTTTGGTTGCCCTTGCCGTAGACGGTCAGGGGATGACCCACCGCCGCCTGCACGCAGAAGCGGTTGAGAGCGGTACCAAATACGCCGTCGTAGTCGAGGCGGTTGATCAGCAGCTCATCCATGCCAGTTTCTTCGGTGAGCACGCCGTACACCACGCCCTGGTTGAGGTCGGTGGCGCGCAGGCCCCACACCTTGCAGGCAAAGTGAATGTTGTGGGAGTCGTGCACCTTGCTGAGGTGATAGAAGGAGCCGGGCTGCTTGGGGTAGGGCAGGGTGTCTTTGCGACCATTGTGCTCAATGGTGATGTAGCCCTCTTCGATGTCGATATTTGGGGTGCCGTACTCGCCCATGGTGCCCAGCTTGACCAGGTGACACTCGGGGAAGTGGTCGCGCAGCACGTAGAGCAGGTTCAGGTTGCCCAGCACGTTGTTGGCCTGGGTCAGCACCGCGTGCTCGCGGTCAATCATGGAGAAGGGAGCCGATCGCTGTTCGCCAAAGTGCACCACTGCGCCCGGCTCAAACGACTGCATGGTCTCCTCTAAAAAGGAGTAGTTGTTGATGTCGCCGACGTAGAGGTCGATGTGCTTGCCGGTGAGGTCTTTCCAGCGCTGCAAGCGGTTTTGGATGGGAGCAATCGGGGTCAGCGTTTCGATTTGAAGCTGAGCGTCCCAGTGACGCCGCACCAAACTATCTAGAATCCCGACTTCGTAGCCGCGATTGGAAAGATACAGGGCAGTTGCCCACCCGCAATAGCCGTCGCCGCCAATTACAAGGACTTTCATATCAATGCTTCAATCTCTTTGCCGATACCAAGACAATCTACCAGGTTTAGCGAACCTGTAAACCACTCAATATGGAGATTAGGGATCAGAGCTTTTTTTGCTGACAAAGATTTGAATCGCCCCTGCGGCTTCCTAGTCAGGCGGCGGCGCATTGTCCTGACGCTGATGCCTGGGGGCGAGACGGCAGTGCCGGTGCACAAAATGCCGGTCATAATGCGATGCTGCCACCATTACCGATCGCCTGGCAGGGCTGCTATTTGCTAAGGGTTTCTAGTAGCTGTGCCCTAGCGCGCTCTAGGGCCTCGGGTAGCTTACCGGCATCGCGCCCGCCCGCCTGGGCCAGGTTGGGCCGACCGCCGCCGCCACCGCCGCAGATCTTGGCAATGCCGCCGATAAACTTACCCGCCTGCAGCTTTTGGGCGACTACCTCAGGGCTAAAGGCTGCCACCAGGCTGACCTTTTCGGGTTCGGGTACCGAGCCCAGCACCACGGCTCCGGCCCCCAGCTTTTGCAGCAGGCGTTCGGCGGCAGTTTTCAGCGCTTCGGCACTCACCCCTTCTAGCTCCGCCACAATTATCTTAAGGGAGCCAACGGCCTCAGCGGTGTCGAGCAGCTGATCAGACTTGAGTACCGCCAGCTCAGAGTTGAGGGCTTCTAGCTCCTTCTGAGCGGTTTTGAGGTCGGTTTGCAGGGTGGTAACGCGATCGCTCAGTTCCTCTGGCTTGGCCTTAAAGCGATCGCTCAAATCGCGCACCACCGCATCGCGCACGTTCAGGTACTCCAGCACGGCAGGGCCAGCAACGGCTTCAATCCGGCGGGTGCCCGAGGCCACCCCGGTTTCAGAGATAATTTTGAACAGGCCAATCTCGGCGGTGTTGCTGACGTGGGTGCCGCCGCACAGCTCCATCGACACGCCAGGGAAGTCGATGACGCGCACCTCAGCGCTGTACTTTTCGCCAAACATGGCGATCGCGCCCTTAGCCTTGGCGTCTTCTAGCGCCATTACGGTGACATCGCCCTGATGCCCTTCGGCAATCCAGGTGTTGACCTGCTCTTCGACCTGGTGCACCTCGTTAGCACTCAGGGCGCGAGGGCAGTTGAAGTCAAACCGCAGGCGATCGAAGGCCACCAGCGAACCGGCCTGGGAAATATCGGGGTCGACCAGCTTTTTCAGCGCCGCCTGCAAGAGGTGAGTGGCGGTGTGGTTGGCCTGGGCGCGGCGACGGCAGGCGCGATCGATCTGCGCCGAAACCTGATCGCCGACTGTCAGCGTTCCCCGCTCGACTTTGCCAAAGTGGACGAAGAAGTCGCCGTCTTTTCTGACATCGTGAACCCGAATCAGCAGGTCATCGCCCGACAGGTAGCCGCGATCGCCCACCTGACCGCCTGATTCGGCGTAAAAAGGCGTTTGATTGAGCACCACCTGGGCCTCTTGGCCCGCCGCGATCGCATCCACCGACTCACCCGCCACCAAGAGCGCTTCCACGGTGCTGGTGCTGCTGGTGTCTTTGTAGCCCAAAAACTCCGTCGAATGAATGTGTTCCGCTAGGGAATCCAGGCTGCCCTGTACGGTCAGGTCAATGGTTTCGTGGGCGTCTTTGGAACGCTGGCGCTGTTCTGCCATCGCTGTTTCAAACCCGGCCACGTCTACCGTTAGTCCCTGTTCCTCGGCCACTTCCTGGGTCAGCTCTAGCGGAAAGCCGTAGGTGTCGTAAAGCACGAAGGCATCGGTACCGGCAATTTGCTTGGTTTTGGAGCCACTCTCGCGCTGGAGCAGGTCGTCCAGCAGCTTTTCGCCCCGCTCTAAGGTTTCGAGAAAGCGGGCCTCTTCGCGATCGAGTTCGGCCTTGATGGTGCTCTCCCTCTCTCTCGTGCTGGGGAAGGGGGTTTCCGCCAGCTGAATCGCGGTTTCGGCCACTTTGCTAATAAATGCGCCCTCAATTCCGATCAGCCGACCGTGGCGCACCACTCGGCGAATCAGCCGCCGCAGAATGTAGCCCCGGCCCACGTTCGAGGCGGTAATACCGTCGGCAATCATGTGGACAACGGCCCGCACGTGGTCGCCGATCACCTTGAGGGAAACCTTGGTTTTCTCATCAGCCTTGGCGTAATCAAGCCCGGCCAGCTCCGCCGCCGTTTTGATAATTGGCAAGATCAGATCGGTTTCGTAGTTGTTGGGCACCTGCTGGAGAATCTGGGCCATGCGCTCCAACCCCAGTCCGGTGTCGATGTTCTGCTTTTGCAGCGGCGTCAGGGTGCCCTCGGCATCCCGGTTGTACTGCATAAACACCAGGTTGTAGAACTCGATGAAGCGCGAGTCGTCTTCTAGATCAATCTTGTCATCCCCTAATTCGGGATGAAAGTCGTAGTAGATCTCTGAGCAGGGGCCGCAGGGGCCGGTGGGGCCAGAGGCCCAGAAGTTGTCGGCCTCATCCATGCGCTGAATGCGGTGGGCCGGAATGCCAACCTGGTCGCGCCAGATCGCAAAGGCATCGTCGTCTTCGCGAAAGACGCTAACCACCAGGCGATCGGCGGGAAGTTTGAACACGACCGTAGACAGCTCCCAGGCCCAGGCGATCGCCTGCTCTTTGAAGTAGTCGCCAAAGCTGAAGTTGCCCAGCATCTCAAAAAAGGTGTGGTGACGCGCCGTGCGGCCCACATTCTCAATATCGTTGGTGCGAATGCACTTTTGCGAAGTGGTGGCGCGATCGACATCCGCCGCCCGCTGACCCAGAAAAATCGGCTTGAACTGAAGCATCCCCGCGATGGTGAGCAGCACTGTGGGGTCTTCGGGCACCAGCGATGCGCTCGCTTTGATGGCGTGGCCCCGCGCCGCGTAAAACTCCAGAAACGTCTGGCGAATCTCTGCGCCGGTCATGGTGGTGGAGATTGAGGTGGGAGACTTTGCCATGGGACGAGAGATGAAGTAGGTGAGTGGTGGGTCAGTAAAGCAACTGTAGGGTGCATCGCTCTGCGGATGCACCATCTGGTGGATCTTCGCCAGAGACGGCGTTCAGGGCAGGAAGGATAAACTTCATCTGACTTAATCAACTTTTGGGTTGAATAATCAGCCCTGCCCAAATTTCTATTTTGACCGATGATTGCGGATTGCGAAGATAAATGGAGTAGATATTTGTACAACTGAGCGGTGCGATCGCTTTAACCAGGACACCGTTAGGTGGCTAAGGGCAGCACCTGCGAGCCAGCGCCCAAACCTACCAGCGATCGCTGCTGAACGAGCTACAGGCCAACTTGATCTTGTTCAACCCCTACATTCCTACCGATCGCATTGTGGAGCTGGCGGAGAAAAGCCAGCTCTACCCCGACCAAATGCTGGTGCGCACTAAAGGATTGCGGCCTCACATTAAAGAGTTGGGCTGTCGTACTCAAGGATGCAGCCCTGGCACTAAAGCGGTGGCGTGCTGCAATAGGCGATCGCGCCAAAACAGGGGGAGGTGTTTAGCTACCTCTAAGGGGTCAGGTGCCTTTGGTGCTGCGACAAGATAACTGTCATGGCTGTAGAAGGCACCTGACCCCTGATGCCAAAAGCACCTGACCCCTGATGCCGGGGAACTCTACGGCCATGATATCCAAACCGTAGAGCCATGCCTCGACCTCAGCGTAACCTGGTGCCAGGAGAGTACTACCATCTCTACAACCGAGGTAACAATCGCCAGAATATTTTTTTCGAGCGAGAAAACTATCTCTATTTTCTCAAGCAGTTTCGCCATTTTGTCGCTGACGAAACGGTGCATGTTGTAGCCTACTGCCTGATGCCCAACCACTATCATGTTTTGATTTATCTGCGCGGGGATGCTTTATCAGCATCTATGCAGAAATTTACGATGTCTTACACCAACGCGATGAACCGTCGCTATGGTCGCTGCGGATCGCTATTCCAGGGTAGGTTTCAAACGATTCATGTCGATAGCGATACCTATTTACTGCATCTAACTCGTTATATTCACCTAAACCCGGTGAGGGCGTGTTTAGTGCAGCGCCCGGAGGAGTGGGCATTTTCAAGCTATTGCGACTATGCGGGTTTGCGGCGGGGCACGCTGCCACAGATGGACTGTGTGCTAAAGCAGGTAGGCTCGGCGGCGGCTTACCAGCAGTTTGTGGAGGCTCCTTCTAAGGGGTCAGGTGCCTTTTAAGCCGTGATAGTTATCTGTTGCAGCATCAAAGGCACCTGACTCCTGATGCCAAAGAGGTAACAATCGCCAGAGCATTTTTTGAAATTTAGAAATAATTCGCCATGATCTTTAATCGCAAGCCGACCCAGTCTCAATCAATTAGCGGAGCTAATATTAGCGGGGCTCAGGTGCAGCAAGGGCAGGCGGGGCGAGACCTCACCCAAACCCAGCAGGGAAATCAGGCAGAACAGCACCATCAAGGGCTAAAGACTGAAGAGGTCGTTGACCTGCTGGTACAGATCGAAACTACCATTCGGGCTTCTAACCTGCCCACCGACAGCCAGGAAAAAGCCATTGCCTATCTCAAGGCCACCCAGCAAGAAGCTCAAGAACCCGAGCCTGACAAAGACCTGATGACCAAAAATCTCAAGCGCATGGGCGACACCATCAGCACAGCCAACGATACGGTGGTGGCTGGCAAAACCCTTTGGCAAACGGTGCAGCCGCTGCTGCTGCCAGTGCTGGGCTGGATGGGGGTAGCCGCCAGTGTGTTAGGGCTGTAGCAAATGTTGCTTTGAGCCATACAATTTACGGAATCAGCACAGATCCATCAGTAGTTTGATGTAGCTCCAGACCAGCCCATTTCATGGCAGCATGGCCAAAAACAAAATGCGACTAACGCGGCTATTTCTGTGGTGTTTGATAGGAGCCGCCCTTGCCGCCGCCAGTGGAGTTGTCATCAATCTGCTGACGGCTGAGGCAAGCTGGCAGGCCATAGCAGCTCAAGAAAATCGCTGGCTACTGTTTCTGCTGCTGGGCCTGGTTTTGCTGACGGCCCTGGTGGCGTTTTTAGACTCTGCCGAAAACAGTAGTGCCAAGGCCTCTAACCAGCAGCAGGCTGTAACTGGGTCTTCGCTAAACCAAAGCCAGGTGACGCAGGGGCAGGCCGAGCGAGACAACTACCAGATTCAAAACGCTTCGTCGGTGGTGATCAACCAGGCCTCGCCTAACCCACTGCCCCTCCTACCCCGCGCAGAAATCAAAAATCGCAGCGCGCTCTTAGCCAAAGTCCGCAATGCCTGGATTGCAGGGGTGCTCAACCGCTCGCTCTACAGCAAAGCCCGCATTGCCCTTGGGTTAGAAGACCAGCCCGACCGGGTGAATCACCTCTGGCAAATGGAGTACCGCTACGCCAACCAGCGCAGCCCCCTACCCGCCGGGACTCGGCTAATGACCAAACTACAAGAGCTGGGCGAAGGGGCTACCCTGCTAATTTTGGGCAACCCTGGCTCTGGCAAAACCACCATGCTGCTAGAACTGGCCGATGACTGGCTAAAGGTGGCCGACCCCACAAACCCCCACAGCTCCCTACCCGTTGTTTTTAACCTGTCTTCGTGGAGCCAGTTTCGTTCAGCGATCCCCAGGCAACCCCCCACCCTAGAGGGCTGGCTAATACAGGAGTTTAAAAATAAATATGGCATTCCCCCGGAGATTGCTACGGCCTGGATAACGCAACAGCAGCTTGTGCTACTGCTAGATGGGCTAGATGAAGTGAGCGAACCCAGGCGAGAAGACTGCCTCAGGGCGATCAATGACTTTAGCCGCGACCACGGCACGACCGAAATGGTGGTGTGCTGCCGCATTGGCGACTTTGAAGCCCTGCAAGAAGCGCTGCAATTTCAAGCGGCTGTCTCCATTCAGCCGCTTAACCCAACCCAGATTGACGCCTACCTGAGGCAGGGGGGCGAAAAGCTTAGAGGTATTCGCACGGCTCTACAGCTCAACCCCGATTGGCACGACCCCGACCCCGACTCTTTGCAAAACCTGGCCGAAACGCCGCTGCTGCTCAACATTATGGCCCTGGCCTACGAAGGGCTATCGGTCGAAACCATCCAAAGCTTGGGGGCACAAAACCAGCGGCAGGCGTTGTTTGATGCCTACATTCAGCGCATGTTTGAGCAGCGGTCAGACCATCCTCGCTACCCCACCCATAAGGCAATCTGGTGGTTGCATCGGTTAGCCCATCAGCTAGTGCAGGAAGGGCAAACGATCTTTTTGATTGAATATATGCAGCCCAAAAGCTGGTTAACCACAACGGCTGAGCGCTGGCAATATAGATTGATTTTGGGTCTGATTTTGGGTCTGATTGTGGGTCTGATTGTGGGTCTGATTTGGGGTCTGATTTTGGGTCTGGATAGTATTGAGCCTGTAGAATCCTTTCAAATTTCGATGTCGCGCGAAGCGCGACGAGAAATTATTCTAAGTCTTAGAAAAAGTCTGATTGTGGGTCTGATTGTGGGTCTGATTGTGGGTCTGATTGTGGGTCTGATTGTGGGTCTGATTGTGGGTCTGATTGTGGGTCTGATTGTGGGTCTGATTGTGGGTCTGATT